>JACRAT010000009.1 GCA_016234685.1 Nitrosomonadales bacterium | reverse complement strand
GGTGCCGGTGAACCTGGTGGTGGACCACTCGGTGCAGATCGACTACTTCAACCGTCCCGACGCGCTCAAGATGAACATGGAACTGGAGTTCGAGCGCAACACCGAGCGCTATCGCTTCATGAAATGGGGCATGCAGGCATTCGATACATTCAAGGTCGTGCCGCCCGGCATCGGCATCGTGCACCAGGTGAACCTGGAATACCTGGCACGGGGTGTGCTGCAGAAGGATGGCGTCACTTATCCCGACACTTTGGTTGGAACTGACTCGCACACCACCATGATCAACGGCATCGGCGTGGTCGGCTGGGGCGTAGGCGGCATCGAGGCCGAGGCTGGCATGCTGGGCCAGCCCGTGTACTTCCTGACCCCGGATGTCGTCGGCGTGCACCTCAAAGGCAAACTCAAGGAAGGCGTCACCGCCACCGACCTGGTGCTGACCGTCACCGAGTTGCTGCGCAAACAGAAGGTGGTCGGCAAGTTCGTCGAATTCTTCGGCGAAGGCACCGCCGCCCTCACCCTGCCCGACCGCGCCACGATCGCCAACATGGCCCCCGAATACGGCGCGACCATGGGCTTCTTCCCTGTGGACGATGTGACCGTGCAGTTCATGAAGAACACTGGCCGCACCGCCGACGAAGTGGATGCCTTCGAGTCCTACTTCAAAGCACAAGGTTTATTCGGCATTCCGCAAGCGGGCAGCATCGACTACAGCAGCGTGGTGGAACTCGACTTGAACAGCATCGTCCCCTCGCTGGCCGGCCCCAAGCGCCCGCAAGACCGCATCGCTTTGCCCGCGATGAAGGACACCTTCAACACCCTGTTCAGCAAGCCCATCGCCGAGAACGGTTTCAACCAGCCCGCAGAGAATCTGGGCAAGCGTTACGCCACAGGAAAGGATGGACTTGAGGTTGGCAACGGCGACGTGCTGATCGCCGCGATTACGTCTTGCACCAACACCTCCAACCCCGGCGTGCTGCTGGCCGCCGGTCTGCTGGCGAAGAAGGCCGTGGCGAAAGGTCTGAAGGTCGCACCGCACATCAAGACCTCGCTCGCGCCCGGATCGCGCGTGGTGACCGAGTACCTGACCAACGCCGGACTGCTGCAATCGCTGGAACAACTGGGCTTCAGCGTGGCGGCTTACGGCTGCACCACCTGTATCGGTAACGCCGGCCCGCTGCGCGAAGACATCGACAAGACCATCACCGACAATGGTCTGGTCTGCGCTGCCGTGCTCTCCGGCAACCGCAACTTCGAAGCGCGCATCCACCCGAACCTGAAGGCCAACTTCCTCGCCTCGCCTCCTCTGGTGGTTGCTTACGCCATCGCGGGCAAGATGAATATCAACCTCGACACCGAACCGCTGGGCACAGGCAAAGACGGCCAACCCGTATTCCTGAAAGACATCTGGCCGAACAGCGCAGAAGTGCAGACCGTGATGAAGTTCGCCGCCGACCCGGTGGTGTACCAGCGTTTGTATTCCGACCTGACCAAAGACCTGCCGCTGTGGAACGCGATCCAAGCACCCACCGGAAATCTGTACCAGTGGGACGACTCCACCTACATCGCGCGTCCGCCGTTCTTCGATGACTTCACCGACGACTCCCTCTCCCCCCGGGAGAGGGCTGGGGTGAGGGAATCCATTGGAGACATCCGCAACGCAAAAGCGCTCGCGCTGTTCGGCGATTCCGTCACCACCGACCATATCAGCCCCGCAGGCAGCTTCAAGCCCACCACGCCCGCAGGCAAGTATCTGCAAGCGCACAAGGTCGAGATCAAAGACTTCAACAGCTACGGCTCGCGTCGCGGCAACCACGAAGTGATGATGCGCGGCACCTTCGCCAACGTGCGCGTGAAAAACCTCATGCTGCCCGCCAACGCGGACGGCAGCCGCATCGAAGGCGGCTACACCCTGTACAAGGGCGAACAGATGTCCATCTACGACGCCGCGATGAAACACATCGCCGACGGCACAGCGACCGTAATCTTTGCAGGTGAAGAATACGGCACGGGTTCCAGCCGCGACTGGGCCGCGAAAGGCACACAACTGCTGGGCGTAAAAGCCGTGATTGCGAAAAGCTACGAACGCATCCACCGCAGCAACCTGGTGGGCATGGGCGTGCTGCCCTTGCAGTTCAAAGGCAGCGACTCGCAGGCTACCCTCAACCTGACCGGCGACGAAACCTTCGACCTGATCGGCATCAACGACAACCTGAAGCCGCAACAGGACGTGACGCTCACCATCACACGCAAAGACGGCAGCAAACAAAACGTCGCCCTGCTGCTGCGCATCGACACGCCGATTGAAGTGGACTACTACAAGAATGGCGGGATTCTGCCGTGTGTGTTGAAGGAATTAGTGGGTAAGGCGTAAGCGTTCGACTTACGATGTTGTAAAAACAAGAAGCCCGCTTTCGCGGGCTTCTTGTTTTTGCCCCCGAAGCGCCGTGTCCGGTCGCAGCCTCCTCGGAACGCGCGGCTACCACGTCTTCCTCGGCATCACCCTGACCGTGTGCTGCCTCACGCTGACCGACCGGCTTCACTGTTCACCGGCGAGAGCGCCTGCTCCAGCTAGGCGAACTTCGAGGTCGATCTAGGCCGCAAGATCACCCTCGACAACGCCAAGCAGAAAGTCTGGACACTGGAGGGTACACCCTGCGTGAGCGTCTGGCGGTTTCGTATTCTTAAACCAAGACAGTTTCCAAATATCGCGCAAATCTGTCCCGAATATCGCGCCGCGCTACAATCCGATGTCAATGAGCTACGATTCGGCTAAGGTGGAAACAAAGAAAAAGGCTCGCATCGCTGCAAGCCTTTGACAATTTGGTAGGACGTGCCAGATTCGAACTGGCGACCAACGGATTAAAAGTCCGCTGCTCTACCGGCTGAGCTAACGTCCCAAAATTGAAGCGCGGATTCTACGGATTGCCCCCCCTGCCGTCAATCTCGGGATGAACTATTTTTTCACTAATTACTGCGCCAGCAAAGATTCCGCCACCCCCTTTCGACTTCCCGTGCCTAGAAGCGGGAAATCACCGCGCCCATTCTGCGAGATGTTTTTCCAGCAATAGCAACCCGAGCATGGTCTTGGAGTCATTGATACGCCCCGACCTTACCCAATCCATCGCCTCGTTCAAGGTAAGATCGAAGACTTCCAGAAACTCGCCCTCATCCAGACGATGCCCTTCGTGGCGCAGCCCTCGGGCGAGAAAATATTCCATGCGCTCATCGGCATAGCCTATGCATGGCCAGACGGTATGGAGATGCGTCCACTCCGTAGCGGTGTAGCCGGTCTCCTCCAGCAGCTCACGCTTGGCGGTGAGTAGGATCGCTTCGCCTTGGTCAATCTTGCCTGCGGGGATCTCAATGAATTCCCGCTGCGGCGCGTAGCGGAACTGGCGCTCGAACAGCAATTTGCCATTGTCCAATATCGCCAGTACGGCCACTGCACCGGGATGAGTGATGAATTCGCGCGTGCTGGTGCTGCCATCCGGCATCCTAGCGCTGTCTTTGTACACCTTGAGAAAATCGCCGTCGTACACCAGCGACGTGCTGAGGCGCGTCTCCTTCAGTTCCATTGTGGCTCCACAAAAAAACACTCCCGCACGCAGCGGGAGTGTCGGGTTCAAAGTTTCAACTTCAATGCAGCAGCAGCGATTGTTGCACCGAGACTGCGCAGACCGACATCAGCGTACCGGGCAAGATACCCAGCAACAGTACGGCAATGCTGTTGATGGAGATCAGCAGGGCGGTATCTGGCTGCATGTTGATCGGCTCATGGCTTTCCGGGGTATCGAAATACATCAGTTTGACGATGCGCAAGTAGAAGAACGCACCGATCAGCGAGAACATCACGGCAAAGATGGCCAATGGGATGTGTCCGGTCTGAACCACTGCTTCCAGCACGGCGAACTTAGCGTAGAAGCCGACGGTAGGCGGAACCCCGGCCATGGCGAACATCAGCAGCAACATCATGAATGCGAGCCAAGGGCTGCGTTGGTTCAGCCCCTTGAAGTCGGACAGTTTATCCGCCTCGAAACCTTCACGCGACAACAGCAGGATCATGCCGAAGCCGCCCATCGACATCAACACATAGACCACGGCGTAGAACATCGCTGAGCCGTAACCTTCGATGCCACCGCTCAACACGCCCAGCAGCAGGAAACCCATGTGGGCGATGGTCGAGTAGGCGAACATGCGCTTGAGGTTGGTCTGCGCGATAGCTGCGACATTGCCCAGCGCGATGGAGAGCATGGCCAGTATCACCAGCATCCCCGACCAGTGGATCATCAGCGGCTGCAAGCCGTCGGCCAGAATACGCATAGTGAAGGCGAAAGCGGCCAGCTTGGGCGCGGTGCTGATGAGCATGGTCATTGCGGTCGGTGCGCCGTGATACACGTCAGGAACCCACATATGGAAAGGAACCACCCCCAGCTTGAAGGCCAGTCCGGCGACGATGAACACGAGGCCGAACACCAGCAGCGCCTTGTTGTTCACCCCGAGCTCGATGGCGACAGACATCTTGTAGATGTCCAGTGTGCCGGTCGCACCATACAACATGGACATGCCGTACAGCAGCAGGCCAGAAGCCAGCGCACCCAACACGAAGTATTTCATCGCCGCCTCAGTCGCCACGGCAGAGTCACGTTGCAAAGCGACCAAGGCATACAAGCTCAGCGCCAGCAATTCCAAACCAATGTAGAGCGTGACAAAGTTGCAGGCGGAGATCATCACCATCATCCCGAGCAGAGCGAACAGCGTCAGCACCATGAACTCGCCGCTGAACAGGCCGCGCGCCAGCAGGTAGCCACGCGAATAGATCAGCAAGGCAGACACAGCCAAGTAGCTCAGCAGCTTGAGTACATCCGCCATCAGATCATCGACGAACATACCGTTGAACGCGGTCACCGCTACGCCCGGCTCATGGGTGCTTACGGTGATGAGCGCGCAGCCCAGCAGCGTGAGTTGCACCAATAGATAGGTGAACATTTTGCTGCGCCCGGTCACGAACAAGTCAGCGATGAGGATTATGCTCACCATCACCAGCAAGAAGATTTCCGCGCCAGCGTGGATCAGATCAGTAGCCAAATTCATATCAACCTCAGTAACGATGACCTACAACTTCGAACGGGCGACATGCACCAGCAAGTCGTTCACCGATGCGTGCATGATTTCCGTGATCGGCAAAGGATAGACCCCCATGCCAAGCACAGCGACTGCGAGCAAGCCCAGAATGAAGGACTCACGCAGCGAAAGATCTTTCAGTGACGCCACGCGCTCGTTGGCGATAGCACCGAAGATGACCCGTTTGTACATCCACAGGGTATAAGCCGCACCGAAGACCAGTGCGGTTGCCGCCATGAAGGCGTACCAGAAGTTAGTCTTGATCGCGCCCAGAATCACCATGAACTCGCCGACGAAGCCGCTGGTTCCCGGCAGGCCGGAGTTAGCCATGGCGAACAACATGAAGAAGGCTGCGAACACCGGCATGGTGTTGGCTACGCCGCCATAATCAGAGATGCGGCGCGTGTGCATACGGTCATACAACACGCCGATACACAGGAACAGCGCACCCGAGACAAAGCCGTGCGAGATCATCTGCACCAGCGCGCCTTCGACCCCGTAAGTGTTGAAGATGAAGAAACCCAGCGTGACGAAACCCATGTGCGAGATGGAGGAATATGCCACCAGTTTCTTCATGTCGGTCTGAGTCAAAGCCACCAAGCCGATGTAGACCACCGCGATCAGCGACAGGGTAATCATCATCCCCGCCATGGCGTGGCTCGCGTCCGGCGTGATCGGCAGCGAGAAACGCAGGAAACCGTAGGCACCGATCTTCAGCATGATCGCCGCCAGAATCACCGAGCCGCCGGTAGGCGCATCCACGTGAGCATCAGGCAACCAAGTGTGTACCGGGAACATCGGGACTTTCACTGCGAAGGCGATCAGGAAGGCTAGGAACACCAAGGTCTGCGCCTCCATCGGGATCGGCATCTGGTGGTAGTCCAGAATGTTGAAGCTGCCGTTGGACTGTAGGTACAGATACAGCAAGGCGACCAGCATCAACAAGGAACCGAACAGGGTGTAGAGGAAGAACTTGATCGAGGAGTAAACCCGGTTCGCGCCGCCCCACACGCCGATAATGACGAACATCGGGATCAGCATCGCTTCCCAGAACACGTAGAACAGCACCGCATCCAGCGCAGCGAACACGCCGTTGATCATGCCGGACATGATGAGGAAAGCAGCCATGTATTGCGCCACGCGCTTCTCGATCACTTTCCAACCGGCGATCACCACGATGGCGGTGAAAAGGCTGTTCAGCATCACGAACAGTACCGAGATACCGTCCACGCCTAGGTAGTAATGGATATGGAAGCGGACGATCCAGTCCTTCATCTCGACGAACTGCATGGCGCTGCTCGCCTTGTCGAAGCCGATGTAAAGCGGGATCGTCACTAGGAAACCGAGCACCGCGCCGACCAAGGCGATGATGCGCGCCAGCGGCGCGTTACGGTCGTCTCCGGTCGCCATGACCAGCAAGCCGAAGATGATCGGCAACCAGATGGCGACACTTAATGCGGGAAGTCCAAAAATCATGCTGTTGTTCCTTTAGTCTTGCGCTTATTCAAACCAGCCACGGATGGTCAGCAGGATGAAAACCCCGGTGATCATGGCGAAGGCGTAGTGATAGATGTACCCCGTCTGGAAACGTCGCACCACGTATGCAGTCATGTTCACCAGCTTGGCACTGCCATTCACCATCAGACCGTCGATCACACGGGCATCCGCGACACGCCACAAAAATCCGCTGGTTCCACGAGCGCCACCGGCGAAGAACCAGTCGTTGAAGCGGTCGAAGAAGTAAGCGTTATCGAACAATGTGTAAACCGACGAGAAGCGCTGCTTGATCGCTTCGGGAATATCCGGGCGCTTCATGTAGAAGAACCACGCGGTGAACACACCGGCCAGCGCCAACAGGAACGGCAAACTGGTCAGCGAGTGCAACGCCATCTCGACAGCACCGTGGAACTCTTGCTGCATCTCGGCGATGACGTGATGGTTCTCGCCGACGAAGATCGCCGTACCGAAGAAATCACCGAACAGCATAGGCTCGATAGCGATGAAACCAATGATGACGGACGGGATCGCCAGCAACATCAGCGGCAGCGTCACGACCCAAGAGCTCTCATGCGGCTTCTCGCCGGGAGCCAAGCCATGATGCTCTTCTGTCGAATGGGCAGCGTCATGGTGATGTGGCTTGCCGAAGCGTTCTTCGCCGTGGAACACGAGGAAGTACATACGGAAGGAGTAGAACGCCGTCACGAACACCCCCAACACCAGCGCAAAGTAGGCGAAGCCGGAACCTGGCAGCGTCGACAGGCCCACTGCTTCGATGATGCTGTCCTTGGAGTAGAAGCCGGAGAAGAACGGCGTACCGATCAATGCCAGCGAACCGATCAAAGCTGCGATCCAAGTCAACGGCATGTACTTACGCAGGCCGCCCATGCGACGGATGTCTTGGTCGTGGTGCATCGCGATGATGACCGAGCCCGCAGCCAAGAACAGCAGCGCCTTGAAAAACGCGTGCGTCATCAGATGGAAGATCGCCGCCGAGTAGGCCGAAGCGCCCAGCGCAGCCGTCATATACCCCAATTGCGACAACGTGGAATACGCCACCACGCGCTTGATGTCGTTCTGGATGATGCCGAGGAAGCCCATGAACAAGGCGGTGATCGCACCGATGACCATCACGAAAGCCAGGGCGGATTCGGAGAGTTCATACAGCGGCGACATGCGCGCCACCATGAAGATACCGGCGGTCACCATGGTCGCGGCGTGGATCAGCGCGGAGATCGGGGTCGGGCCTTCCATAGAATCAGGCAGCCACACATGCAAGGGGAATTGCGCCGACTTGCCCATCGCGCCAATGAACAGCAGGATACAGATGGCGGTGATGAGGTTGACCGACATGCCCGAGATAGGCGCCATCTCGTTGGCATGTTGGGCCGCCGTGGCGAACACAGTGGCGTAATCCAGCGTGCCGAACACCATCAGCACCAAAGCGATGCCGAGCAGGAAGCCGAAGTCACCCACGCGATTGACCAAAAAGGCCTTGAGGTTGGCGTAGATAGCGGTCTCGCGGGTGTACCAGAAACCGATCAAGAGGTAGGAAACCAAGCCCACCGCCTCCCAGCCGAAGAACAGCTGCATGAAGTTGTTGGCCATCACCAGCATCAGCATGGAGAAGGTGAACAGCGAGATATAGCTGAAGAAGCGCTGGTAGCCTGCGTCTTCCTTCATGTAACCGATGGTGTAGATGTGCACCATCAGCGAGACGAAGGTCACCACCAGCATCATCATCACCGTCAGACGGTCGATCAGGAAGCCGATCTCGAAGCGGGTGTCGCCGGCGATCAGCCAAGTGTAGACCGAGCCATTGAAATTGTGACCCGCCATCACATCCTGATAGATCGCCACCGAGGCACCGAAGGCCAGCGCCACCAAAGCGATGGTGATGCGGTGCGACCAGTTGCGGCCCAGCGCGTTGCCGAACACTCCGGCCACGATCGCACCAATCAGGGGCGCGATGGGAACCAGCAGATACAGAGATTGCATACTCATCGGCTCAGCCTTTCAAACTTTCGAGATCGTCCACATTGATGGTACGCAGATTGCGGAACAGCACCACCAGAATAGCCAGACCGATGGCCGCTTCAGCCGCAGCGACGGTCAGGATGAAGAACACGAATATCTGTCCGGCGACATCGTTCATGTAGTGCGAGAACGCGATGAAATTGGTATTCACCGCCAGCAGCATCATTTCGATGGACATCAGCAGGATGATGACGTTCTTGCGGTTGAGGAAAATCCCCACCACGCTGATGGCGAACAACAAGGCGCTCAGCACCAGATAATGCGACAAGGTCAACATGCTCTCTCCCCTCAACTTCCCGACTGTGCGTCAGTCTTGCGCTCGGACTCGTCCGTGATGATGCGCAAGCGATCCGCCTTCTTGACTTGCACCTGCTTGGCGATGTCCTGAGACTTCACCCCGATGCGACGACGCAGAGTCAGCGCGATCGCCGCCACCATCGCCACCAGCAGCAAAACGGCCGCCAATTCAAATGGGTAGACATAATCGGTGTACAACAAACGGCCCAATTCTTTGGTATTGCTGTAGTTCGCCGCATGTTGCACCGCGCCCACTGTATCAGCCGTGGTGCGACTACCCAGCACCCAGACCATCTCGGCCACCATGATGAGCGCCAACGCAGCCCCGAACGGGAACCAGCGCCAGAAACCCTCACGCAACTGATCCAGATTGATATCCAGCATCATCACCACGAACAGGAACAACACCATCACCGCGCCGACGTAGACCAGAATCAGCGTCACCGCAAGGAACTCAGCCTCCAGCAGCAACCAGATGCCCGCCGATGAGCAGAACGCCAGCACGAGGAACATCGCAGCGTGAACCGGGTTGCGCGCGGTGATCACGCGCAGCCCCGCCAGCAGCGTGATCGCTCCGAACAGATAAAAAACCAAGGTTTCCAGATTCATCAAACTCTTCCTTCCGTTAGCGCCATCTGGCCGTTATCGATACTTGGCATCGGCTGCGCGGTCGCGGGCGATCTGCTCTTCGCAGCGATCCCCCACAGCCAGCAACATCGACTTGGTATAGAACAAGTCGCTGCGGCTCTCGCCGTGATACTCGAAGTTGCGCGTCTCGACGATGGCGTCCACCGGGCAGGATTCTTCGCAGAAACCGCAGTAGATGCACTTCACCAAGTCGATGTCGTAGCGCGTGGTGCGGCGAGTACCGTCCTCACGCTGCGCCACCTCGATGTTGATCGCCAGCGACGGGCACACGGCTTCGCACAGTTTGCAGGCGATGCAGCGCTCTTCGCCGTTAGCGTAGCGACGCTGTGCGTGCAAGCCACGGAAGCGGAAACTCTGCGGAGTCTTCTCTTCCGGGAACTGCACCGTGATCTTGCGGGCGAACATATATCGCCCGGTCAACGCCAAACCCTTGACCAATTCGATCAGCAGGTACGTCTTGAAAAAACTCTGGATTTTTCCCATCTCTAAATCCTCACCCGCTTACCACAACCACAACGGCGTCTGCATCCACAGCCCGACCACGACCACCCAGATCAGCGACACGGGGATGAACACCTTCCAACCCAAGCGCATCAACTGGTCATAGCGATAACGCGGAAACGTCGCGCGGAACCACAGGAACACGAACAGGAAGAACCCTGCCTTGGCGAGCAGCCACAAGAAGCTGTCCGGCAAGAACGGCACGGGCGACAACCACCCACCCAAGAACATCAGCGCCGTCAGGAAGGCGATCAAAATCATGTTGGCGTATTCGGCCAAGAAGAACAACGCGAAAGCCATGCCGGAATATTCGACGTGGAAACCGGCCACGATCTCGGATTCACCCTCGGCCATATCGAACGGCGCGCGGTTAGTCTCCGCCACCCCGGAAAGGAAGTAGACGATGAACATCGGGAACAACGGAATCCAGTACCAGCTCAATGCGCCCGCACCTTGCTGCCCCTTGACGATGTCGCCCAGATTCAAGCTACCTGCCGCCATCAACACCGTGACCAGCGCGAAACCCATGGCGATCTCATACGAAACGATCTGAGCCGCAGAACGCAAAGCGCCAAGGAAAGCGTACTTGGAGTTGGAGGCCCACCCCGCCAGAATGATGCCGTACACGCCCACCGACGTGACTGCCAGAATGAATAGCAGACCGGCATCGACGTTCGCCAGCACAATTTCAGGGCTGAACGGGATCACCGCCCAAGCCACCAGCGCAGGCAACAAGGTCAGCACCGGGGCCAGCACGAACAGGAACTTGTTCGCCCCGGTGGGGATGACGATCTCTTTGAGCAAGAGCTTGACACCGTCGGCCAGCGGTTGCAGCAAGCCCAAGGGGCCGACGCGATTCGGGCCGATACGCACTTGCACCCAGCCGATCACCCAGCGTTCAGCCAGCGTCAGATAAGCCACAGAAAGCATGATGGGCACGACGATGGCGACGATCTTGACCGCAGTCCAGACCGGAACCCATGCCGGGCCGAGCAAGTTTTGTAGGGTTTGCAGCAACTCCGTCATCATGCGCGCTCCACTGTAATCGTTCCAAACATCGCGCCCAGCGCAGCGGTCGCCGCATGACCCGCCGCCACGCGAGCCACGCCTTGTGGCAAACCATCATCGCATTGAGCGATCAGCGTTGCCCTGCCCTGCCCTTGACTGACCGTGACGGCATCACCTGACTTGAGGCCCAGCTTGGCCAGTTCCGCACCATTCAATGACACCATCGGCGTAGCTGCATCGTGCGTCTTCTGCAAAGAGTTGGCTCGGCGCACGATGGAGTCGGTCGAATAGATCGGCACATCGGCCACACGCTGCAAGCCAGCGGATGTGGCGGCAGCACTGACCGTTAGGCCGCTCAATCGGTTATTCAGCCGCTCCGCCAAGTCGCCCGCCAACACCTCGTCGCGCACGCTTTCGCTGTTTTCGTAGCCAAAACCTTCCTGTTCCAGCAGATTACCCAACACGCGCAACACCTTCCATGCCGGACGCGATTCGCCTAGCGGCTTGACCGCGCCCTTGAAGCTCTGCGCCCTGCCCTCGGTATTGACGTAAGTACCGGAAGTCTCGGTGAACGGTGTGATCGGCAACAGCACATCGGCGTACTCCGTCGCACCGTGCTTGTAAGAGGACAAAGCGACGACCAGATCGGCAGCGCCGAGCGCCGCCAGCGCCTGCTGCGGATTCGCGCAATCCAGTTCAGCCTCGACGTTCAGCAGGATGTATGCCTTGCGCGGCTGTGCCAGCATCGCTGCGGCATTCAGACCGTTCGCACCGGGCACGGCATTAGCCAGATAAGCACCGACGCTATTGGCGGCTTCGCCTAGGAAACCGAACTTCGCCCCGGTGAGGGCGGCAACCTCTTGTGCCAAGCGCTGTAACTGTGCGGCTTGAGGATGTTGTTGGGCGAAGTTACCCAGCAGGACGGCGACTCGCTCGCCGCCAGCCAAGCTGGCGGCGATAGCACGTGCGTCGTTGCCAATCCCCTCCAGAGTGGCACGCGCCACGACCGCTTTGACATCATCGGACAGCGCCGCCTGTTTGCTCTCGGTCAGTGCTGCCAAGACCTGCGCCAGCATATTGCCGAATTCGCTGGGGGCGACGATGGCACGATTCGCCACCTTCAACAGCAGGTCGTCAGCGGCGGCATGAAGCAGATTGAACTGCGCGCCCTTCTTGACCGCCTGACGGACACGAGCCGCCAACAGCGGATGATCCTTGCGCAAGAAACTGCCCACGACCAAGAAACGATCGGCACGATCCAAGTCCGCGACCGCCATGCCTAGCCAAGGTGCGCCAGCCTGCTTGCCATCCGCCGAAAAGTCGGACTGACGCAGGCGGAAATCGACGTTATCGCTGCCCAAGCCGCGCAGCAGTTTTTGCAGCAGATATTGCTCTTCCAGCGTAGAGCCACCGGTGGCCAATGCGCCGATCTGCTCTGCCCCAGCGGAAGTCTTGACCTGACGCAACGCGTTCGCCACATATTCCAGCGCAGTCTGCCATTCCACTTCGACCCACTCGCCGCCTTGTTTCAGCATCGGGCGAGTCAGACGATCGGCGGCGTTCAAACCTTCGTAGCTGAAGCGATCACGGTCCGAGATCCAGCATTCGTTGATAGCTTCGTTCTCCAGCGGTAACACGCGAACGACACGGTCGGCCTTGGTGTGGATGGCCAGATTGGAACACAAGCCATCGTGCGGACTGACCGAGCGACGGCGGGACAACTCCCAAGAGCGGGCCTTGTAGCGGAACGGCTTGCTGGTGAGCGCGCCGACCGGACACAGGTCGATCATATTGCCGGACAGTTCGGAATCCACCGTATTTTGCACGAAAGTCATGATTGCGGAGTGTTCGCCACGGAAGGCCATGCCGATCTCCATGACACCGGCGATCTCTTGGCCGAAACGCACGCAGCGTGTGCAATGGATGCAGCGGCTCATCTCTTCGGCAGAGATCAACGCACCCATCGGCTTGCCAGCGACGACGTGCTTGGCTTCGTTGAAGCGCGAGGTCATGCCGCCGTAGCCCATCGCCACGTCCTGCAACTCGCACTCACCACCTTGATCGCAGATCGGGCAATCCAGCGGATGGTTGATGAGCAAGAACTCCATCACGGACTTCTGCGCAGTGACGGCGTAATCAGAGTTGGTATGAATCCTCATCCCCTCGACCACTGGGGTCGCGCAAGCCGGCAAAGGCTTGGGGGCCTTTTCCACTTGCACCAGACACATGCGGCAGCTGGCTGCGATGGAGAGTTTCTTGTGATAACAGAAATGCGGGATATGCAAACCGACGTGATGAGCTGCATCCATCACCGTCAGGCCGTTTTCCACTTCGACTTTTCTGCCGTCTATCTCGATGTTAATCATGCTGTTCCGCCTTACACCAGACAACGCTTGTGTTCGATGTGGTACTCGAACTCATGGCGATAATGTTTGAGCATCCCCTGCACCGGCCAAGCTGCGGCATCCCCCAGCGCACAGATGGTGCGTCCGGCGATGTTGTCGCACAGGCTGAGCAACAGATCCAAGTCTTCAGGACGACCTTCGCCCTGCTCGATGCGGTGAACGATGCGATACAACCAGCCCGTACCTTCACGGCACGGCGTACATTGACCGCAGGATTCTTCGAAGTAGAAATAGGACAACCGCTCCAGCGCCTTGACCATACAAACCGTATCGTCCATCACGATCACGGCGCCGCTGCCCAAGTAGGAGCCGGCCTTCTGGATCGAGTCGTAGTCCATGTCGGTTTCCATCATGATCTCGCCCGGCAACACCGGCATGGACGAACCGCCGGGGATGACTGCCTTCAGCTTGTGACCATGACGCACGCCACCGGCCAGTTCCAACAGCTTGGCGAACGGCGTGCCCATCGGCAACTCGAAGTTGCCAGGATTGTTGACGTGACCGGAGACCGAGAACAACTTGGTACCGCCGCTGTTGGGTTTGCCCAATTCCAGAAATTTCTGCCCGCTTTCACGAATGATGTAAGGGATACTGGCAAAAGTCTCGGTGTTATTGATAGTGGTCGGTTTGCCGTACAAACCGAAGCTAGCAGGGAACGGCGGCTTGAAGCGCGGCTGGCCTTTTTTGCCTTCGATGGACTCCAGCAGCGCAGTTTCTTCGCCGCAGACATAAGCGCCGTAGCCCAGATGGTTGTGCAGATCGAATTCGAAATCCGAACCCAAGATGCCCTTGCCCAGATACCCAGCTGCGCGCGCCTCTTCGCAAGCGGCCTCCATGCGCTCATAGGCTTCGAAAATCTCGCCGTGGACGTAGTTGTAACCAGTCTTCACACTCATGGTGTAGGCGGCGATAGCCATGCCCTCGATCAGTGCGTGAGGATTGAAACGCAGGATGTACCAGTCTTTGCAAGTTCCCGGCTCGCCTTCGTCGGTGTTGCAGACGATGTATTTGTCGCCCTGATAGTTGCGGGGCATGAAGCTCCACTTCAGGCCGGTGGGAAAGCCCGCACCGCCACGACCACGCAGGGCGGAAGTCTTCACCTCGGCGATGATCGCCTCGGGCGGAGTCTTCTCCGCGAGTATCTTGCGCAGCGCCTGATAGCCGCCGACTTTCAGATAATTCTCCAGCGTCCAAGGCTGATCGAATTGCAGGGTATTGAAAATCACCGGGCCGCTCATCGCACGTTCTCCTCGCCGGAAGCCAATTCACCGCCAGCCGAGAGCTTGGTCAAGATGCGGTCGATCTTCTCCGGCGTCAGCCGCGCGCACAGGCGGCGGTTGTTCACCGTCATCAGGGGCGCGTCGATACACGCGCCCATACATTCTGCTTCGCGCAGGCCGAACTTGCCGTCGGCCGTCACTTCGTTCAGACCGATACCGAGCTTGCTCTTGATGTAATCCAGCGTCTCGTTCGAACCCATCAACTGACAGGAAAGATTGGTGCAGACCGTGAGCGTGTGTTGGCCCATAGGCTGAAGCTTGTACATGTGATAGAAGGTGGCGACCTCGTACACGGCCATCTTGGGCATCCCCAGATAGATGGCGACATCGGCCATATCGTCGCTGGAGATCCAGCCCTTCTCATCCTGAACGAAGCGCAAAGCCGCCATCACCGCAGACTGTTTCTGGTCTGCCGGATATTTCTTCAGCTCGTGCTCGATCTTGGCTTGAACCTGTTCCGATAACATCAGCGGTCTACCTCCCCAAATACGATGTCCTGTGTGCCGATAATCGTCACCACGTCTGCGATCATGTGTCCGCGACACATCTCATCCAACCCCGCCATGTGCGGAAAGCCGGGCGCGCGAATCTTCATGCGATAAGGTTTGTTTGCACCATCCGACACCAGATAGATGCCGAATTCGCCCTTGGGATGCTCGATCGCCGCGTAAGCTTCGCCCTCGGGGACGTGCATCCCTTCAGTGAACAGCTTGAAGTGATGAATCAAGGCTTCCATGTTGCTCTTCACCTCGTCGCGCTTGGGCGGTGCGAACTTGCGGTTGTCGGTGATGACCGGGCCGGGATTGTGGCGCAGCCAATTGATACATTGCTTGATGATGCGATTGGATTGACGCATCTCTTCCACGCGCACCAGATAGCGATCGTAAGAGTCTCCCTCCGTACCGATAGGAATATCGAAATCCAGACGATCATAGATTTCGTAAGGCTGTTTCTTGCGCAAATCCCAAGCGATGCCTGAACCGCGCAACATCGGACCAGTGAAGCCCAGCGCCAGCGCGCGCTCCGGCGACACCACGCCGATGCCGACCAGACGTTGCTTCCAGATACGGTTGTCGGTCAGCAGTGTCTCGTACTCATCGACATATTTGGGAAAGCGATTGGTGAAGTCTTCAAGGAAGTCGAGCAGCGAACCCTGACGGTTCTCGTTCATCTCCTTGACGCGGGCTGCATTGTGAACCTTGGAAGCCTGATACTGCGGCATGGTATCTGGCAGATCGCGATAGACCCCGCCGGGGCGATAGTAAGCGGCGTGCATACGAGCACCAGAGACCGCCTCGTAGGCATCAATCAAATCTTCGCGCTCGCGGAAGCAGTACAGGAAAGTGGTCATCGCGCCCACGTCCAAACTGTGCGCGCCCAACCAGAGCAGATGGTTCAGCAGGCGGGTGATCTCGTCGAACATCACACGGATGTACTGGGCGCGGATCGGCACTTCGATGCCCGCCAGTTTTTCGATGGCCATCACATAAGCGTGCTCGTTGCTCAGGATGGACACATAGTCCAAGCGATCCATATAGGGCACGGATTGCAGGAAAGTCTTGTGTTCCGCCAACTTCTCCGTCGCCCGATGCAGCAGGCCGATGTGCGGGTCGGCACGTTCGACGACTTCGCCATCCAGCTCCAGCACCAGCCGCAACACCCCGTGCGCCGACGGGTGCTGCGGGCCAAAATTCATGGTGTAGTTTTTAATTTCAGACATAGCCCCGCCTATCAATTACGGCCAAAGTTTTCTTCACGAATGATGCGCGGCGTAATCTCGCGTGGCTCAATCGTGACTGGCTGATAAACCACTCGTCCCTGTTCGACGTCGTAACGCATCTCGACATGCCCAGACAGCGGAAAGTCCTTGCGGAACGGATTGCCGACGAAACCGTAATCCGTAAGGATGCGGCGCAAGTCGGGATGACCGGAGAAAACGATACCGAACAGATCGAAGGCCTCGCGCTCGAACCAGTTCGCAGCCGGCCAGATGTCGTTCACCGACTCCAGCAGCGGCATCTCTTCGTCCTCAGCGAACACTCGCACACGCAAACGAACATTGTGCGCCAGCGACAGCAAGTGATACACCACCGCGAAACGAGCCGGAAAGACACGCGTCGCATCATCAGACTTCAGATAGCGGCCACCCTCCGATTCCGTGCCGCCATAGGTGGAATAGTCCATGCCACACAGGTCAATGAGTTGCTCGAAGGCAAAATCAGGATCGCCAGCCAGACGAGTCATCACCCCCAAAAGTTCGGATGCCCTCACCTCGACAGTCAGTTCGCCCAAGTGTTGCACGCTACCCAGCAGCGCATCGCCAAACGCCTCACTCAGCCGAGAGGCCAATACATTCAAGTCAGCAGCCATTTTCGTCCTAACGTGCGATGGTGTTGGTACGTTTGATCTTGTTTTGCAACTGGATGAGGCCGTAGAGCAAGGCCTCCGCCGTTGGCGGGCAGCCCGGCACATAGACATCCACCGGCACGATGCGATCACAGCCGCGCACGACGGAGTAAGAGTAGTGATAGTAACCGCCGCCATTGGCGCAGGAACCCATCGACACCACCCAACGCGGCTCGGCCATCTGATCGTAAACTTTGCGCAGAGCGGGAGCCATCTTGTTGCAGAGCGTGCCCGCCACGATCATCACATCGGATTGACGCGGGCTGGGACGAAAAACGATACCGAAACGATCAAGGTCGTAACGCGCAGCGCCCGCCTCCATCATTTCCACCGCACAGCAAGCCAAGCCAAAGGTCATCGGCCACAGCGAGCCGGTACGGGCGTAATTAATCACCGTATCCAACGTGGTGGTAACGAACCCCTTCTCCAGAATGCCTTCTATTCCCATTCCAAAGCTCCCTTCATCCACTCATACACAAAACCGACCACTAGGATGGCCAAGAAGATCATCATGGAAACGAAACCGAATGTGCCGATCTCCTTGATGACGACAGCCCAAGGAAACAGGAACGCAATTTCAAGATCGAACAGGATAAACAGGATCGCAACGAGGTAGTAGCGCACATCGAACTTCATGCGCGCATCTTCGAACGCCTCGAAACCACACTCGTAGGGAGATAGCTTTGCGCTATCCGGGCGGTGCGGGGAAACCAATCGTCCCAACACCAGCGGCGCGACACCAACGGCGATACCGATGACGACGAACAGCAGCACTGGAAAATAATTTTCCAACATCAAGAACTCTCCTCTGCGTAACTCTTCGGCAATGCTAGAGCGCCTGCCTGATTTTATTCTTAGACCGAAAGCGTGACTTCCAGCCAGATTACTTGTTGCCCGAGAAATCCCGATCCCGGGCCACCTCGCTTGTTCGACTGAAACACTAAACTAAAGCTCAGGGAGCTGATTATCACCGAGAGCCTGCAATATGGTCAACCCGCAAGAGTAATGTAAGAGTTTACTGAAATACCTCCACTCGGGCTATATCAAAACTAGCCCGGAGCGTAATTCTCAAAGCGAGTGTATTCCCCCCGGAACGTCAGCGAAACTGTGCCGATTGGGCCGTTACGCTGCTTGCCGATGATGATCTCCGCCCGCCCCTTGTCTGGCGTATCCGGGTTATAAACTTCGTCCCGATAGATAAACAAAATCAAGTCAGCGTCCTGTTCGATAGCGCCAGACTCGCGCAAGTCAGACATCACAGGCCGTTTATTCGGGCGTTGCTCCAAACTACGATTGAGCTGCGACAGTGCGATCACCGGCACATGCAACTCCTTGGCCAGCGCTTTCAGAGAGCGGGAGATTTCCGAAATCTCGGTGGCACGGTTCTCACTGGCCTTGCCCGACGGGGAACTCATCAACTGCAAATAGTCGATCACAATCAAGCCCAGCTCGCCATGCTGACGATGCAGACGGCGCGATCGGGCACGCAATTCCAACACGTTCAGGCCCGGCGTCTCGTCGATGAAGATCGGCGCATCATTCAGTCTGCCCAGCGCATGAGTCAGCCGCCCCCAGTCATCATCTTCCAGCTTGCCGGTACGCAAAGCATGCTGATTGAGTCGCCCAACCGAACCCAGCATACGCATCGCCAGTTGGGCGCCGCCCATTTCCATACTGAACACCGCCACCGGTTTGGCCGAATCCAGCGCTACGTTCTCGGCGATATTGATGGAGAAAGCCGTTTTACCCATACTCGGCCGCCCCGCTACCACGACCATATCTCCCGGCTGCAAACCGGACGTCATCCGATCCAGATCGGCAAAACCCGTCGCCACCCCCGTCACTTCGCTGTGATTGTCACGCGCATATAGGGTCTCGATACGTTCCACCACCTGCGTCAGCAGCGGCGGCATAGACAGAAATCCCTGCTTGCCACGCGAACCTGCTTCAGCGATCTCGAACACCCGACTCTCTGCCTCGTCGAGCAACTGCCCCGCATCGCGACCCGTCGGACTGAAGGCACTGGCTGCGATGTCATTACCGACCTCCACCAGCTTGCGCATGATGGCGCGCTCGCGCACGATCTCGGCATAGCGCTTAACGTTGGCCGCAGACGGCACATTTTGAGCCAGCGCACCAAGATATGTCAGACCACCCACCTCATCCAGCTTGGCCGACCCCTCCAAGGATTCTGCGACGGTAATCACATCCACCGGCTTGGCTCGCTCGGTCAGACGCACGATGTGTTCAAAGATCAGCTTATGCTCATGCCGATAGAAGTCATCCCGATTCACCATGTCGGCGATCTTGTCCCAAGCACTCGCATCGAGCAGCAGCCCACCCAGCACGGATTGCTCCGCCTCAACCGAGTGTGGCGGCAATTTGATTTGATCCACCTGAGAATCAGCGGGAGGGCGAGACGAGAGATTCTGCATATTCACTACTGTTGGCCGCACAAAAACGAGCAGGAATTCTATCACCAGTTGCCATGATTACCTCCATCCGAATCCCCCATACCCCAAGTTGTACGCAAATCGACATCTAGTGTATAACGCCGACACTGAATTCGAATATCGCCCTAAAGTTCCTCCACAGACTGCCGATGTGAGAGTTGAACGACTTAGACTAAGGGGACTCCCATGAAAATCGACAAAACCACCAGTTCGTTACCAGCCAGCCAAGCAGGCGATGGGTCGGGTCGCGCTCCCGCAGCAAAAACCGGAAACGGAGCATCCCCGTCGGGCGCAACAACCAGCACCAATGTAACGCTGGGTTCGACTGCCGCACAACTGCGCAGCATGGAAAGCAGCATGGCTGGCGCGCCTTTGGTCAACGCGGCGAAAGTAGCCGAGATCAAGCAAGCCATCAGCGAGGGCCATTTCCAAATTAATACTGGCGTCGTTGCAGACAGGCTGATCGCCTCTGTAAAGGATATGTTTCCTGCCGGCAGCGGCAGCCGGGGCTGATTGCGCTAAATAGCTATTGGAATACGCAATGTCCGCACTACGTACTCGCCTTGAAGAAGAATGCAACACGCTGCGGAACTTCGTCACCTTGCTTGAAACCGAGCAGCGGGCTTTGGTCGGCGGCGATGTCGAACAGTTGCTGGGATTATCCGACGAGAAGTCCCAATTAGCCTCCGCGCTGGTTAATCTGGCCAGCAAGCGCCGAGAAGTCCTCCCCGACCCGAGTTCTACCCTCATGGAAAGTTGGCTGAAAGAGCGTAAATCAGGCGCACTCCCGATTTGGAACGAGATTCAGAAATTAGCTCAGGAGGCGCAGCGCCTCAACAACACCAACGGAGAGCTGATACAGGTTCGGCTGCGTCACAACCAGCAGGCGCTGGTCGCACTTCGTAACGCCTCCAACAACGCAGCCTTGTATGGCCCTGACGGCCAGCACAATCTCTCAGGCTCCGGCCGCACTCTCGGCTCGGTCTAAACTCACCCGATAAAACCTAGTTTACTGCGGGCGCGCCATCCAGCACTCGATCCGCCTGTGGCGCGACGATAGTGATCGTGATCCGCCGATTGTGGGCGCGTCCTTCTGGCGTGGCATTTGAATCCACAGGACGATTATCCGCCAAACCCACTACTGTCAGCCGCGATGACGACACACCATGCTCGATGAACATTCTGGCCACACTACTGGCACGAGCGGACGAGAGCTCCCAGTTCGAAGGAAATTGCGTCGTACTGATCGGTATGTCATCGGTATAGCCGTCCACTTCGAGAGGATGGTCGTCGGGGGCAAGCACCCGAGCCACTTCAACCAATATCCCGGCTGAAGCCGGTTGTATCTCTGCCCGCCCAGTCTCGAACAAAGCACTGGCATTGATCTCAATCTCTACCCCGCGCGCATTCTGCGACAGCTTCACCAAACCCGTCCTGATCAACGCCGCCAATACTCGATTGAGGTCGCTAGTCACCTTCTGGATGAAGGCGCTGCGCTTAAGCTGCAACTCCGCCAGCCGCGCATTCCGCCTGTCCACGATAGACTTCAGGAACATCTCCTCCTGCGTCATCGGCACGATGGTGGGTTGTGCACCATGGGAACTAAAGGCACTCGACAGCGAAGCGCTGAACATCTTGAATTTGCTCTCACTCACCGATGAGATGCCATACATCACCACAAAGAACGCGAACAGCAAGGTGACGAAGTCGGCATAAGAGATCACCCACCGATCATGGTTCTCGTGCTCCCGTCTTCTTTGGCGACGCAAACGCATGATTTAATCTAAGTAGCCGCGCAGTTTGATCTCGATGAAACGAGGATGCTCACCATTCGCCAACATGGTCAGCCCGTCGATAATCATCGTCCGCCGCTTCACCTGCCCCATCAGGATGGACTTGAGTTTATTGGCAATCGGCAAAAACACTAGGTTCGCCAGCCCCACGCCATAAATCGTCGAGATGAACGCCACAGCGATACCCGCTCCCAACTTAGACGGTTCCCCCAAGCTCTGCATCACATGCACCAAGCCCAGCACCGCACCGATGATGCCTATGGTCGGCGCATAACCACCCGCTGATTCCCATACGCGCGCCGACTGCCAATGCAATTGCTCATATGTGTCGATATCCACCTCCAATACATCGCGTATTTTTTCTGCGCTATTACCGTCCACCAGCAACTGCACCCCTCGTTTCACAAAGGGGTCGCTGATGCCGTCAATCAGTCCATCCAGCATCAACACGCCGTCACGGCGGGCCAGTACGCTCCAGTCAACGATCTGCTGAATCGTTTGTTCGAAATCGGACTTTGGCGGAACGAAGGCCCAGCCCCCCATCCGAATCCCCTTGAAGAACACTGGTCGCGTGCTTTGCAACATCACCGCGCCCAAAGTTCCGCCGAAGACAATAAAAAAAGCCGCCGCCTGCATCAGGACAACGACCGCTCCACCTTCCAACAATTGGCCGCCAATCACCCCCGTCAGCGCGATCAACAGCCCAAAGAAACTCAGTTTATCCATCAATGACCTTTCAACGAAGCCCGCAACCGGGCCACTGCCTGACTATGCAACTGGCAGACGCGGGACTCACTGACGCCCAGCACCTCGCCGATCTCACGCAGATTCATCTCTTGCTCGTAATGCATCCCCATCAACATCTTCTCCCGCTCGGGCAGATTCTCGATGGCTCGAATCAGCGCCCCCCGGAAGCGGTCATCCTGAATCAACTCCAGCGGATCAGCTTCCGTGCCGAATTCGTGGCGCTCGAAGAAATCCTCTTCGCCTTCCTCGTGGAAATCCTCGTAATAAACCAGTTGTGCGCCACGCGAATCCTGAAGCAACTGCTGGTATTCCAGCAGCGACATACTGAGCTCTTTGGCGATCTCCGCCTCGGATGGTGGCCTGCCCAGACGCTGCTGCAAGCGATTGACTCCCGACTCGATACGCCGCATATCGCGGCGCAAACTGCGCGGCAACCAGTCAGCCGCACGCAACTCATCCAGCATAGAACCACGGATGCGTTGGGCGGCATAGGTCTCGAACTGCGCACCGCGCAATTCATCATAGCGCCCCGCCGCCTCCAACAACCCCATCATCCCAGCTTGGATTATATCGTTCACTTCGACACTCGACGGCAGTTTCGCCATCATGTGGTGCGCGATCCGCTTCACCAGCGGGGCGTACTCCTTGAGGCACTGCTCTTTGTCGGTCAATCCAGATGAGGTATACATAACCCAGTTTCTATTATTTTAGCCCGCTGCGACCAAGCATCGAAAAACCATGCGGACGTGATTGTGGCGCACGTTCAGGCGTTTCATCAACCAGAATTCCAGTCTCAGCCGCCCAGAACCACTGCTACACTATCCCCTACTCGAATTAAGCCGCACGCGCAGTGTGCATCACCGGCTTTTGTCCGGCCATCATGGCGGGCACCTCCAGCTCACCCATGGCGAAAGATGTCACCTGCGCTGCCGGTTTGAAAGCACGATGCATCAGATAGTCCAGATTCACCTCGTGCAGATCTTCCGGGACGCGCTGACCATTGGCGATGTAGTGCAGCGCCAGTTTATGACGCACCGCCACATCCAGCACCGTACCCAGCGTCACAGCTTCGTCCAGCTTGGTGGCGATGCAGCCGACCACACCAACGCTGCGGTATTTGCGCACCACTTCTTCCAGCGTCTCGCCGCCACTGCTGGCGTTGAGCAACAGCAGACGGCGCACGCCGCAAGCATCGAACATCTCGGCCTGCGCCGCCACGCGACTGTCGCGCTGCCCCATGCCGATGGTGTCGATCAACACCAAGTGCTTGTCTTTCAGCGCCGACAGCGTGCGCTTCAATTCCGCTGCATCACGCGCCGGATAGATCGCCACGCCCAACATCTTGGCATAGATATTCAACTGCTCGTGAGCGCCGATCCGGTAGCTATCGCAACTGATGAGCGCCACCTTCTTCGCACCGTAGCGCACCACCGCATGAGCGGCCAACTTGGCGGTGGTGGTGGTCTTGCCCACCCCGGTCGGGCCGACCAGCGCATAGATGCCGCCGCGCGTGATCAGATTGTCTTCTTGCTTCACCAGACGCAGATTGTGGCCCAGCACCTGACGCACCCAGCTCGAATCGGCCTTTTCCGGCATCTTGTCCAGCAACTGGCGCGACAGCGCCGGGCTGAAGCCCGCATTCAGCAACTCTCGCAGCAGCTTGGATTGCGCCGGATTACGTTGCTGCATCTCATTCCAGCCGATGCACGACAACTGCTCTTGCAGCATATTGCGCATGGATTTGATCTCGCTGAGGATGCCTTGATCTTGCGCCGCAGCCGGATGAGCCGAAGCCACCGGTTTGACCGAAGATTTGGCGGCAACGGGCTTAGCTGCCATCGCGACAGGCTTCGCCACAGGTGCAGGCGTCGCAACCGGTCTGGCGGCTGGTGCGGCCACAGGCTTGGGCGCGAGCGCCGTGACTAGTTGCTGCACGGCGGGAGACGGCATCTTGGGTGGCGCGGCGGCAGCAACGGGCTGTGCACGCATCTCGGTCAGGCGGGACAAGTCAGCAGAACCCAGCGCGACGATCTCGACGCCGTTGACCACCTTGCGGTTCGATAGGATGACGGCATCTGCCCCCAAGCCATCTCGCACTAGACGCAACGCTTCACGGGATGTTGCTGCGACAAACTTTCTTGCGTTCATGTTCCACCTCCACCATTTTGAGTTACGGCAGCTTGCATCCACCGATGCGGCTGCCACGACTTCTTGCAGTTGTGGTCATTATCAGGAATCGTCGTCAAACCATTGCAACGATTAAGGGGGGGTTTCCCGCGCTATTCGGCAGCAAGCCAGCGCAGACGAGTCGAAAGCGCGCAGAACTCGCGCCCGAATATGGGGAAGGCGTCAGCCGCGACCGCCGACCGTCGCTGTGACACGCACCGATTTGAAGCCGGGGACTTCCTCGTGCGAGATCACCCGCAGTTGCGGCAAGGCCCGTTTCAGAAAGCGCGCCATCAGGTCACGGATCGCCCCCGGAACCAGCAGCACGGTGGGTAAACCCATCTGCTCCTGCAACTGGGTCGCCGAACGGGCCTCGCGCAACAAGGTATCGGCCAACCCCGGCTCGATGGCCGAATTGCCGCCGCCGGACTGCATCGCCTGCATCAGGATGTACTCCAGCTCCTTGTCCATACCGATGACCTGCAACTCCGGCGCCGACGAGCAATATTGCTGGACGATGGCTGGCCCAAGCGCGATGCGCACCAGCGCGGTGAGGTGCTGGGTGTCCTGCGTCTGCGGCGCGTACTCCGCCAGCGTCTCGATGATGGTGCGCATATCGCGGATGTGCATCCCCTCGTCGAGCAGATTCTGCATCACTTTCTGCACACTGGAGAGCGGCAACAGTTTGGGGATCAAGTCTTCCGCCAACTTGGGCGCGATCTTGGCCAAATGATCCAGCAACTGCTGCACTTCCTGACGCCCCAGCAACTCGGCGGAATTCAGGTGGATCAGATGGCTGAGATGGGTCGCCACCACCGTGCTGGCATCGACCACGGTATAGCCGAAACCCTGCGCCTGCTCACGCATCGCCGCATCCACCCAGACAGCAGGCAGACCAAAGGCCGGGTCTTTGGTCGGCGTGCCGGGCAGATCACCCATCACATTGCCGGGATTGATCGCCAGAAACATCTGCGGATAAGCCTCGCCCGAACCGATCTCCGCCCCTTTCAGCGTAATGCGATAGCCATTGGGGCGCAGATCCAAGTTATCGCGGATATGCACCGGCGGTGGCAAAAAGCCGATGTCTTGAGTGAATTTCTTGCGGATACCCTTGATGCGACGCAGCAAGTCGCCGTCCTGCGTCTTGTCCACCATGGCGATCAGCCGGTAGCCGACCTCTAGCCCCAGCACATCCACCTGCGCCACATCCTCCCAACTCGCCTCGGGAGACTCAGACGAGACAGCCGCTTGCGGCGGCGCGGCCTGCTGAGGCGCTTGGGCTTTCTCCGCCCGCTGATATAGATGCCAAGCCAGACCGGACAGTGCACCGCCCAACAGCAAGAAGGCGAAGTGCGGCATCCCCGGGATCATGCCCATCATGATAATGATGACACCGGTCAGCACCAGCACCTGCGGCTGGCTGAACAACTGCCCGATGAGCTGCTGCCCGATGTTCTCTTCCGATGCCACCCGGCTGACCACGATACCAGCTGCGGTGGAGATCACCAGCGCAGGGATCTGCGCCACCAGCCCGTCGCCGATGGTGAGCAAGGTGTAATACTTGGCGGCGGTCGCCACATCCAGATCGTGCTGCAACACGCCGACCACGAAACCGCCGATGATATTGATGAGCAGAATGATGATGCCGGCCACGGCATCGCCGCGCACGAACTTCGATGCACCATCCATCGCCCCGTAGAAATCGGCTTCCTGCGCGATCTCGGCACGGCGCTTGCGCGCCACGTCCTCGCCGATCAGCCCGGCGTTGAGGTCGGCGTCAATCGCCATCTGCTTGCCCGGCATCGCATCCAGAGTGAACCGTGCGCCCACTTCGGCGATACGCCCAGCGCCCTTGGTGATGACCACGAAATTGATGACCACCAGAATCGAGAACACCACGATGCCGACGGCATAGTTGCCGCCGACCAAGAAGTGACCGAACGACTCGATCACCTTGCCCGCCGCATCCGGGCCGGTGTGGCCTTCCAACAGCACGATCCGGGTAGAAGCCACGTTCAGCGACAAACGCAGCAGCGTAGTAATCAGCAGCACAGTCGGGAACACTGCGAAATCCAGCGGCTTGGTGGTATTCATGCTGACCAGCAGCACCATGATAGCGATGGCGATGTTGAAGGTGAACAGGATGTCGAGCAGGAACGGCGGCAGCGGCAACACCATCATGCCGAGGATCATCACGATCAGCACCGGCCCTGCCAGCGTGCGCAGCCCGGCACGCTTAATCAGGTTTTGCAACTTCAACAACAGATCCATCAAGCACGTCCTTGTACGTTATGCAGCGGGTCTAACTCGACAGGAACTTGCAATTCTCCGGGTTCCTGCGGCAGTACCCCCCCGACTTTCTGATAGCGACGTAGCTGGTAGACATAAGCCAGCACCTCGGCGACCGCAGTATAAAGCGCCTCGGGGATGGACTGCTCAAGTTCGCAATGTTTGTACAGCGCACGTGCCAATGGTGGCGCTTCTAGGATGGGGATGTTGTGCTCCTTGGCGATCTCGCGGATGCGCGCCGCCGTCAGCTCAGTCCCCTTAGCGACCACGATAGGGGCACGCATTCCGTCCTCAGCGTAGCGCAAGGCCACGGCAAAATGCGTCGGGTTGGTGACCACGACATCGGCGGTCGGGATCGCGGCCATCATGCGACGGCGAGCGATCTCGCGCTGCATACTGCGGATGCGGCCCTTGACCTGAGGATCGCCCTCGGTCTCCTTGGCTTCCTGACGCACCTCTTCCTTGGTCATCTTCAGACGCTTGGTGTGCTCGTACATCTGGAACGGCACATCTATCATGGCGATAAGCAACATGCCCGCCATGATGGCAGCGAAGCAACTCCACACCAAACTGCCCAAATGCGCGATGGATGCGCTGACCGGCTCGGTCGCCAGCAACATCACCGTATCTTTGTTGTGCCAAATCACCCACGCACCGATACCGCCCACCAGCAGCGATTTCAGAACAGCCTTGGCCAATTCGATCAAGCCATGCGAGGAGAACATCCGCCCCAAACCAGAGGCAGGATTCAGGCGGGAGAATTTGGGTTGCAACGCTTGAGCGCTGAACATCCAGCCACTCAACAACATGGGCGCGAAAGCCGCCACGGCTAGCAGCAGAGTCAACAGCGGCAAGAAAGCCAGCAGTGCATGGGAGGAAAGATTATAGAGATGCGGCAACAGCAACTCGGTGTGAAAAGCCAGAGTGGAATCCAGCGTCAGCCCTGTGCGCAGCAAGCGAATCATGTTGTCGGTCAGCATCCCACCCATCAGCCAGATGCCCGCACCGCCCGCCAGCAGAATCGCGAACGTCGATAGCTCGCGCGAGCGAGCTATCTGTCCCTCTTCACGCGCTTTCTCAAGTCGTCGTTCTGAGGGCTGTTCTGTTTTTTCTAGATCGCTATCTTCGGCCATGTCCGACTCCACTCACCATGGCCATTATCAGAATTCGTCGTCAAATCAATCGGACGAATAAGGCGGGATTTATGACTTATTTACAAAACCAAACTGGCCTCGACCTCAGTGCCGTTGCTGTTGAAATGCAGTTCGCTGACCAGACTGCGCACGAGGGCGACGCCGCGACCATGACGACGCGTACTCACCTCGATATCCAGATGCAGCACACTGACATCGAAACCTTGCCCACTATCCTTGACTCGAACCCGGATGCACGGACGCCCGGCGTATTCTGCCCGCGCCAGACCGATCTCGATCTCACCGACCTCCAGTTGCTTCAACCGGGCAGCGCGCTCATCGAAATAACGCTCCATGCCTTCGGGGTCGTGCTTCAACGAAGAATCGAGCTTGAGCACGCCGTGATCCAGCGCGTTATTGAACAGCTCCGACATGATGAGGAACAGCTTGCCCGCCACGTCGCTGTTATCCGGCTCGATCTGATTGATGAGATTGAGCAACAGCGGCACAGCATCCAGCCGCTTCAATTGCGCAGCCGTCAGCTTGAGCGAGAACTGCCAACTGCTATCCGTCAGCGCAGCGACCATCTGCCCTTGCTGTGGAATCTGCCGGGACGACTGTTGGTCGCGGCTATCAAACTCATCCAGCGGGCAATCAACCAGAATCAATGCGATGTCGTCCAATGCCGACCCATCACCCAGCTTGGTTTGCAACATATTGACTAGCTGTCCCAAGCGGCCTGCACTCGCCCCGGACTTCATCGAATCCAGCATCAGCCCCATCCCGGCTTCCAAGCTCCGGTGGTCCGCGCAATCGACCGCGCCGTCCGACGACATCAGCACCTGACAAGGCGTATCGCCGTAGTAATACCATTCGATCTTGTCGTCGAAATCGTCGGGACGGAATATCCCCATCGGCACGTGACTGGATTTGAACTGCCAGGCGATCTCTCCCTGCTGATCCAGCACCACAACCGGCGGACAACCGCCGTTCCACACCCCGATCATCCGGTCTTCGATGTCCAGCGCCAGAATGCTGGCCGCAACGAAGCGATTCTGCGGCAGATATTCCTTGACCTTGCGATTGATCTCGGCAGCAATGGCAGCCAAGCTAAAACCCTTGGAGGACATGGTATGGAATGGCTGCAACACCGGCATCACCGCCAGCGCAGCCGTCAGCCCATGCCCTGTGCTATCGGCCAGCAGCACATGCAACTGACCAGCCGGCGTACGCGCCACGGCGATCAAGTCGCCGCTGAAGTCTTCGGCGGGTTGCAGGTGAAAATTCACCAGCGGATCGTTGATCTTGTCCAGCGCAGCCAAGCGACGCATGAAATCCAGCGCGATCGCCCCCTCTTCGCGCGTCTTGTCGTGGTAGTCGAGCAGCAGTCGATTCTGCTTGGCCAATTGGCGCGACATTTTGATACGTTCGTGCAGCGCGTCGATCTTGGCCTGCAAAATGCCGTAATTCACCGGCTTGGTCAGATAGTCGTCCGCCCCGGCTTGGATGCCGCGCACGATGTCCTCGTTCTGCCCCATCGCACTGACGAAGATGACCGGAACCCAAGTGTCCGCCAGCCGGCGCATCGCTTGTACCGTCTGATAGCCATCCATACCCGGCATCATCACATCCACCAGCGCCAAATCCGGCTGACTCTCACGGAACAGAGCCAGCGCCTCCTCGCCACTTTCCGCGAGGATGGACTGATGCCCCATCTTGCTCAGCATGGCCTGAAGCACCACACGATTGGAGCGTGTATCGTCCACCACCAATATGCGCAGGCCCTGATCTTCCATCATTTTTGCTCCGTGTCTGCGCCGCTCAGTTTCTGATTGTGAATAGCTTGGGAAAGTTGGCGATGTCCAGAATCTGAGCGACCGTGGAGTTCGGCTTGCACAGCACGACTTCCTTTTTGGCGGCTTGCGCCCGTTCACGCAACATCAGCAGCATCCCCAAGGCCGAACTGTCCATGTAATCCACGCCCGCCAAGTTGACATCGATGGAGGCGATCTGCGGATTCTGCAAAATGTGTTCGTACATCTCGCGAAAATTGCGGTGGGTACTGAAATCGAAACGGCCACGCACTTCGATGGTAGCGATGTTGCTTGCAATCTTTACATTGGTTTCCATGATTTTCTCCCGTTCAAACCCGCGTATTCAAACCGCCTGTCAGCGACAGCCGATCCAGCACATGTTTCGTCATTTCCTGTATCGGCACGATCTCATCGACCGCGCCCACGGCGATGGCCTCGCGTGGCATACCGAATACTACACAGGTCGCCTCGTCCTGAGCAAAATTGTAGGCTCCCGCCTGACGCATCTCCAGCATGGCATTGGCGCCGTCCTTGCCCATGCCGGTCAGCATCACACCGATGACGCTCTTTCCGGCCTGTTGCGCCGCCGAACGGAACAGCACCTCCACCGAAGGCCGGTGATGATTGACCGGCGGCGCTTGACTCAGTTCGGTGACATAGTTCGCCCCGCTGCGTTTGAGCAGTAGATGAGAGTACCCCGGCGCAATATAAGCATGGCCCGGCAGCACCCGTTCGTTGTCTTCCGCCTCTTTCACCGTAATGCGGCACAACCCGTTCAGGCGCGCAGCGAACGACTTGGTGAACGCCTCCGGCATGTGCTGAGTGATGAGGATGGCCGGAGCATCGGCAGGCATGGGTTCGAGGAAAGCGCGTATCGCCTCCGTCCCCCCCGTCGAGGCACCGACAAGGATCAGCTTTTCTGTAGAAGTGATGCGACTGCCCACCAGAGGCAAGACCTTGGTCGCCTCCTTCGCCGTACCGGAGCGACGGGCAGGATGCGTCGCATATGCGGCGCGTATCTTTTCGGCGATCTCGTCGGCATAAGCACGCAGACCATCGGCCACGCCCAGCTTGGGCTTGGGAAGAAAGTCCACCGCGCCTAGTTCCAGTGCCCGCAAGGCCGCTTCGGAGCTACGCTCGGTCAAACTGGAGATCATCAACACCGGCATGGGACGCAACCGCATCAGTTTTTCTAGGAAGGTCAGACCATCCATCTGTGGCATTTCCACATCCAGCGTCAACACATCGGGGTTGAGAGCCTTGATGAGTTCGCGCGCCTGCAAAGGATTGCTGGCGACCGCCACGGCCTCCATGTCCGTATGACTATTGACCACTTCCTTGAGGATGCTACGCACCAGTGCCGAATCATCGACGATCAACACCTTGATTTTACGTTTGGGGACTGTGTTATCCAGCATTAAAACAACTCCACTTCGCCTTGCACATCTGCCGCCTTGAGGCGAGAGCTGTAAGTTTGTTCACGTTCAATGATCGTATCGTTATGCACGTCTTTGAGCTTTTTCACCAGTACTTTCCCGGTACGCGGAAAGAAATATACCTTGCGCGGATAGACGTCGAGCATATCCTGCGCGACGAGGCTAATACCCTCGGTGCGCAGATAATCCTGCACGAACTCAGCGTTGCGCTCACCCACATTCGCCACCGTGAACCCGCGCAACACGCTGCCGCCACCGAACACCTTGGCTTGCAGATTGGAGCGGCGCGCACCGATCTTGAGCAACTGGTTAATCATCATTTCCATGGCGTAGGTGCCATAGCGGGCCGAGGTTCCCACCGGACTGCCAGCGTCGTTCTTCACGTCAGGCAACATAAAATGGTTCATGCCGCCGATGCCGCTTTCACGATCCCGGATACATGCCGCCACGCAGGAACCCAACACCGTCACCAGCGCCATGTCGCGCGCCGTCACATAAAACTCGCCAGGCAGGATCTTGACTGATTCGATATTGAAGTTCCTATCGAAATACAGATTGGGCGAACGAGTCTCCTCGTAGCTATGGTCTGTCCGCATGATGCCCCCCGCGCGCCCGGCTTTCCTCGTGGTGACGCTGCGCCTTCAGTTTCGGAGCCAGTTCATAGACCGTCTTGCTGCGCAGCTTGAACAAGTCCTCGGCATGATAGAAATTCTCCGAATGCCCGGCGAACATCAAACCATCGCTACGAAGCAAGGGCACGAACTTCTTCAGGATCTGGAGTTGCGTCGGCTTATCGAAATAGATCATCACATTGCGGCAAAAAATGATGTCCAGCGGCGACCTGAGCGGCCAATCGTCATGCAACAGATTGATCTGCCGGAAGGTGATGAGGTTGCGCAACTCCTCCCGCACCCGCACTTTTCCGGCGTGGCTGCCGGTTCCGCGCAGAAAATAGCGCTTCACCAGATCCGGGTCCATCTTGCTCACCCGCTCTTCGGGATAGACGCCCATCCGCGCCTGCTCCAGCACATGCGTATCCAGATCGCTAGCGATGATGGTGACCGGCGGCGTCAGCGTGCCGAACACCTCGGCGGCGGTGATCGCCATCGAATACGGCTCCTCCCCGGTGGAAGCTGCCGAACACCACAGCACGATAGGATGCCCCCGATGCGCACGCAGATAATCCGCCAGCATCGGGAAGTGATGCGCCTCGCGGAAGAACGCCGTCAGATTGGTCGTCAACGAATTGGTGAACGCCTCCCACTCCTCCTCGTCACCTTTCTCAAGGCGATTCAGATATTCCGCAAAAGTCTTGATCCCGGTCGCCCGCAAACGGCGCGACAAACGACTGTAGACCAACTCCTGCTTGCTCTCCGAAAGCGAGATACCGGCATGATCGTAGATCAGTTTGCGCACGCGCTGAAAATCTTGCGACGTAAAATGAAATTCGCGCCCGGCGGTTATCGCCTCATCCTGACGTGTCATAATTTTCTTACCAATTTACTCAACTTCAGAATTCTTCCCACTCCTCATCGCTTTGTCCACTCGGCTTGGCTGGCAACGCCTTGCTGGAACGGGATGGCGACGCACTGCTTGCGCGGCTCGCCAACTGCTTGCGCGGCGCACTCAGCGCTGGTCTGGCCGATGAACCGCCGGGCAAACGGAAGGTCGCCATTAACGCATTCATCGTTTGCGCCTGCTCCTCCATCGACTCGGCTGCGGCTGCGGCTTGTTCGACCAAGGCGGCGTTCTGCTGGGTCACGTCGTCCATCTGGCTGATGGCTTGGTTGACTTGTTCGATGCCGGCGCTTTGTTCGGTCGAGGCGGCGCTGATCTCGGCCATGATGTCGGTCACGCGCTTGACTGCGGTGACGACCTCTTCCATGGTCTTGCCCGCTTTGTCGACTAGGTCGGTGCCGACTTTGACTTTGTCCACTGAGTCGCCGATCAGGCCTTTGATCTCTTTCGCGGCAGCGGCGGAGCGTTGGGCGAGGTTGCGCACTTCGGTG
>JACRAT010000026.1 GCA_016234685.1 Nitrosomonadales bacterium | reverse complement strand
CTCCCTGAACCAGTCGCACAGCTTCCAGCTTGTACTCCAGTGTGTATGCCGCCCTCTTGCCTTTTTCCTTTATCATCGCTCCGTCTCCTTAACTTGAAATTAAACCACAGTTAAGAAATACGTTTTTCGCGGGCAAGGTCATTCGATGATTTACCCGCGCAGATTCATTGGTTGAAGGCGAACCAACTGGAGCATGTTACGTGTCGCATAACCGGAATGTTGAACGGCTGCTTTTCTGTATGTGCGAATGTCTGCAACGGGTCGTAAGCGGACTTGAGCGACGGCATACATCACTGGTGGCTCAGGCCGATATACCGCCCGCATAGGTTGCCGCTAAAAAGCGCCCGAAGGTCGTTTTTGTTGAGCTACAGAGTGCTTACTTGATTGCCGCGTCCCGTTCACCCTTGATGCAGCGCATCGCCATCACCCCCTCCGCGATTGACACCACCCAGCAAAACCGGGAAACTGCGTCCCGTGCCGATTTGAGTTCAGCTTGCGGGGCACGTTAAACATACCAGCTAAAGCGAGGAGACCCGCTCCGCGCAAGCTGAACGGGTTTTTGATTTTTGAGGCGTCAATTGAATACTTCCGTCGGCATCGTCAGCGCGCAGCGCGCGCACTTCGACACCCCGTTCACCTTGAAGAGCGGCGCGGTGTTGCCGCACTATGATCTGGTCTACGAGACTTACGGCACACTGAATGCCGACAAGTCCAACGCCATCCTGATCTGCCACGCATTGTCCGGCCATCATCACGTCGCAGGCGTGTATGCCGATGAGCCTAAGAACTTGGGCTGGTGGGACAACATGGTCGGGCCCGGCAAGCCGCTGGACACTGATAAGTTCTTCGTCATCGGCCTGAACAATCTCGGCGGCTGTCATGGCTCGACCGGGCCTTCCAGCCAGAACCCGGCCACCGGCCATCCTTACGGCGCGGCCTTCCCGGTGCTGACGGTGGAAGACTGGGTGGAGTCGCAAGCGCGGCTGGCCGACTGGCTCGGCATCTGGCAATTCGCCGCCATCGTCGGCGGCAGCTTGGGCGGAATGCAGGCGTTGCAATGGTCGCTGTCTTACCCGGAGCGCGCCCGCCATGTGCTGGTGATTGCCGCCGCGCCCAAGCTCACCGCGCAGAACATCGCCTTCAACGACGTGGCCCGCAATGCCATCCTCACTGACCCGGATTTCCACGGCGGCGACTATTACCAGCACCACACCGTACCCAAGCGTGGTCTGCGGTTGGCGCGGATGCTGGGGCACATCACCTATCTTTCCGACGACGCGATGGCCAACAAATTTGGCCGCGAGTTGCGTCACGGCAAGGTGAACTACGGCTACGACATCGAGTTCCAGATCGAATCCTACCTGCGCTATCAGGGCGATAAATTCGCTGGCTACTTCGATGCCAACACCTATATGCTGATGACCAAGGCGCTGGACTATTTCGACCCAGCGCACGATTTTGAACATGACCTCAATCGCGCGTTTGCCCGCGCTCAGGCCAATTTTCTGGTGGTGTCGTTCAGCACCGACTGGCGCTTTGCGCCGGAACGCTCGCGTGAAATCGCCGACGCGCTGCTGCATAACCGTCGCAACGTGAGCTATGCCGAGATCGCCTCGGCGCACGGCCACGACTCGTTCCTGATGGAAGACGCGCAATACATGGCCGTGATGCACGCCTATCTTGAACGCGTCGCGGAGGAGTTGAAATGAGTACGATCATCAACACCCGCCCCGACTTCGCCGCCATTGCGCGCTGGATACCGCAAGGCGCTTCGGTACTCGATCTGGGTTGCGGCGACGGCAGCCTGCTGCGCTATCTGGCCGAAGCCCGCCAAGTGCGCGGCTATGGCGTCGAGATCGCCGACGACAATATCGTCGCCTGCATCAAGAACGGCGTGAACGTGATCCAGAGCAATCTGGAGTCCGGCCTGTCTGGTTTCGAGGATCACGCCTTCGATTACGTCGTCCTATCGCAGACCCTGCAAGCTACTCGTCACACCGAACCGCTGGTGCGCGAGATGTTGCGCGTAGGGCACGAAGGCATTGTCAGCTTCCCCAACTTCGGCTACTGGAAAGCGCGTCTCAACGTGTTGCGCGGCCACATGCCGGTGTCCGACGTGTTGCCCTACCAGTGGTACGACACACCCAACGTCCACCTATGCACACTGGACGACTTCGAAATGTTCTGCGACAAATACCAGATCAGTATTCTTGAACGCCGAGTGATGACCGAAGGCAACGAAGTCCACCTGCTGCCTAACCTGCTGGGCGCAACGGCGATGTATCGGTTCAAGCGGGCGTGAACATTCCGTCTCTCGCTCCTGCGAACGTCCCTTTCGAGGCGCAACATTGACGGAGAAAGCAAAGTGCAATATTTGCATATTTCGAATTTCCGTATGGTTGCCCCGCAGTGAGGTGATGCTATGAGCCAAACAAGCGCACAAGTCGCTATTTATCAGGCCGCAGATGGTCAAGTACAGATCGAGGTGACGCTTGAGCGGGATACGGTATGGCTATCTCAAGGGCAGATGGTCGAGTTGTTTGGGCGAGATGTTTCGGTTATTTCTCGGCATATTCGCAATGCTTTAACTGAAGGGGAAATTTCCGAAAAAAGCAATTTGCAAAAAGTGCAAATTGCACTTTCCGACAGGCCAGTCGTTTTCTATGACCTTGATGTTGTCATTTCGGTGGGTTATCGCATCAAATCGGAACGAGGTGTGCAATTCAGGCGTTGGGCAAGCAATGTACTGAGGCAACATCTGGTGCAAGGCTACTCACTGAACAAGCAGCGCCTTGAGGCACAGCAGGAAAACATCAAGCAGCTCGAACGCACGCTGACGCTGTTCCAGCAAAACCTGATCGAGCAGGCCAGCCTGCCGGAGGCGCGCGGGCTGGTGAGTGTGATCGCAGGCTATGCGCGCACCTTCGTGCTGCTCAACCAGTTCGACAGTGAGCGGCTACCGCTGGGGGATTTTGCCACCACCATCCATTACGAGATCCGCGAGGATGAGGCCCTGACGGGCATTGCCGCGCTGAAGGCGGATTTGATTGGGCGCGACGAGGCATCGGCCTTGTTCGGCAATCAGAAAGACGACAGTTTTGCGGGCATCCTCGGCAACATCCTGCAATCGTTCGACGGGGAGTTTGTCTATCCCAGCATCGAGGAGCAGGCGGCGCATCTGCTGTATTTCGTCATCAAGAACCATCCCTTCTCGGACGGCAACAAGCGCATCGGGGCTTTCCTGTTCATCTGGTTCTTGCAGCGGAACCAGCACCACCTGAAGACCGACGGCGAACTGAAGATCAATGACAATGCGCTAGCCGCGATCGCGTTGCTGGTGGCGCAAAGCGACCCGGCACAAAAACAACTGATGATTCATCTGATTATGAATTTGATCCGGGGCTGATATGTCCGTCTGGCAACAACTTTTCACCCGCCGCATGGCGATTTGCGTATTCACCGGTTTCGCTTCTGGGCTGCCGCTGTATCTGCTGCTCAACCTCGTCCCAGCTTGGTTGCGCAGCGAGCATCTCGATCTCAAGACCATCGGCCTGTTCGCGCTGATCCAGTTTCCCTACACGTGGAAGTTCCTCTGGTCGCCCTTGCTTGACCGCTATGCCTTGCCTTTGCTGGGGCGGCGGCGTGGCTGGATGTTTTTGACTCAGGTCGGCCTGTTGGTGAGCATCGCCACGCTGGGCGGCTTCTCGCCGCAGACCGAGCTTTCCACCATCGTGCTGTTCGCCACCTTGCTGGCGCTGCTGTCGGCGACGCAGGACATCGCGTTGGATGCTTTTCGCCGCGAGATCCTGTCCGACGCCGAGCTGGGGCTGGGCAACTCGGTGCACGTCAACGCCTACCGCATCGCCGGGTTGGTGCCAGGGTCGTTGTCGCTGATCTTGGCCGATCATTTTGCCTGGGATACGGTGTTCATGGTTACGGCGCTGTTCATGTTGCCGGGCATCGCCATGACTTTGCTGGTGCGCGAGCCGAATGCGGCAGTCGTACCCAAGACCTTGCGTGCGGCGGTGGTCGAGCCGTTCCGCGAGTTCATCGGGCGACAAGGCTGGCGCAGTGCGCTGTTCATCCTCGCCTTCATCTTCCTCTACAAACTCGGCGACAGTCTGTGCACCGCGCTGGCGACGCCGTTCTATCTGGACATGGGTTATAGCAAATCGGACATCGGCCTGATCGCCAAGAACGCCGGGCTGTGGCCAGCGGTGATCGGCGGGCTGCTGGGCGGGCTGTGGATGGTGAAGATCGGCATCAACCGTGCGCTGTGGCTGTTCGGCGCGGTGCAGTTGCTGGCGATCTTCGGCTTCGCCTGGCTGGCCTCGCTCGGGCAACAGGCCGAGATCGGCGCGGTGCAGCGTCTCGATCTGGCTTTCGTCATCGGGCTGGAATCCTTTGGTGTCGGTGTCGGCACGGCGGCCTTCGTCGCCTTCATCGCCCGCTCCACCCACCCGGCTTACACCGCGACGCAGTTCGCCCTGTTCACCAGTCTGGCTGCCGTGCCGCGCACCTTCGCCAACGCCACCACCGGCTGGCTGGTGGAAGGGCTGGGCTGGACCAACTTCTTCCTGCTGTGCGCACTGCTGGCCGTGCCGGGCATGGCGTTGCTGGTCAAGATCGCGCCTTGGCGATCCGACGAAACCGGGCAGCCTTGAGCGGGCTGCTGAAAAATATCTGCGAATAAGTTGAACCAATTTAATGACCACCGGTCAGACTCTCCAGATTGGGTCATGAATGAAGCGATGCTGACGTGTGACCCGATGTCGCAATTTGTAAGGAGATGGATATGAACCGCTTGAAGACTTTGTTTGCTGATGTGAACCGTATGGCTTTCTTTGTCGCTGACATCATTTTGAGTTCGGTGGTCGCAGCGGCTTCTGCCGCGCAGGATCTGCTGGTCATCAGCGCGATGGCGATGGGCAGCTTGGTGGTCGGCTTGGTTGGGTTCTTCTCCAACGTCGCGCTTGAGCTGTCTACCGCCAAGACCAAGGCTTAAGCCAGCGCCAAGCTAGGCGGTTAACGGGAAGGGAGTTGCGAGAGCAACTCCCTTTTTGTTTGGGCGGAGGGAAATAGTGCGCCCCTCACCCCAACCCCTCTCCCGAGGGGAGAGGGGTTCTGCGCGACTAACGGCCAGGCACAGTATCCAAGAGTCCGTTCGCATTGAGCTGGTCGAAATGCGGATGGATTCTTGTGCTCAGGCAGGCTCAGCACGAGCGGCGTTCAAGCTCAATCCGTTCCAGCCGACGCGGTAAGGTGTCACGTCGAAGGGCTGCGGTGTGCCGTTCAGTTCGTTGAGCAGGATCTCGGTGCTGGCGGGCGACATGGTCACGCCGTAGCGGAAGTGGCCGCTGTTCAGGTAGAGATTCTCCAGCGCAGGATGGCGGCAGATGGTCGGCAGGTTGTGCGGCGAAGCGGGGCGCAGGCCTGCCCAGTGCTGGACGATGGGCATCTCGCGCAGCGCGGGCAGCAAGGCCAGTGCGCGGCGTAGCAACTCGTCGCGTGCGCTGGCTGTGGTGGATTTATCGAAGCCGACATCTTCCAGCGTGCTGCCCACCAGCAGATGTCCGTCGCGGCGCGGGATCAGATACAACCCGTCTTGCAACACGATGTGTGGCAGCGGCGGTGCGTCGAATTTGAACAGCAGCATCTGCCCGCGCACCGGCTTGATGTCCAGATGCAGCGCGTATTTCCCCAACACTTGGCGACTCCAGGCCCCGGTGGTGACGATGTAGCGCTCGGCGGAGAAACTCCCGGCGGCGGTGGCGAGCGCCGTTACCCGGTCGTCGCTGGCTTCGATGCCTTGCACCGCGCAATGCTCGACGATGCGGCCACCCAGCAACTCCACCTGCTTCTTCAGCGCTTGCATCAAGCGGGGATTGCGCGCCTGCGCCACCTCCGGCAGCAGCAGCGCATCGCCGCTCACGCCGGGGAGCGTATCCGCAGCTAGAACGGTTTGCAGCGCCATGCCCCGGGCGGTACACCAGCTTCGGGCAGACTCCGCCTCGACGGGCGGCAGCACCAGCATCCCGCTGCGCTGATATTCGGGGTCGATGCCGGTGGCGACGTACAGGGCGGCGGCGTAATCGCCGAACAGCGCCATGCCTCGGTTGGCGAGGCGGGTGACTTCATCGGGGTAGTCCCACGGACACAGCGGCGACAGGATGCCGCCCCCGGCCCAGGAAGATTCGCGTCCGACCTGACCCTGCTCCAGCACGGTGACGCTGGCCCCTTGTTGTAGCAGACGCTCTGCGGCGGCGAGGCCATTGACACCTGCGCCGATGACGACGAAATCCATATTCTCCAGTTCCATTCACCAAACAAAACAGCGGGGATCGCCCGCCGTTCTGTATCTGCCCGAGAGTATAACGGTTACGGCGTCAGTTCACGCCAGGAAACGCGCCGCCCCGAGGTCGCGTTGGTGTTGGGGGGGATGACTTGGCTGCTGCCGCCGGTGGCATCCTTGAACATGAACACGATGCGTCCGTCCGGTAGCAGGACGGCGGTCGCGCCGACGTACACCGAGGTGTTGTTCTTCTGGCCCATTGCCGTGCCGCCCAGCGAGATCGGGGCTGCGCCGGTGCTGAAATCGAACAGATACGTCCAGCCCACGCCGCCGGTGGTGCAGGCGCTGGAGACGGGCACGTTGGCGGTGATCTCCAGCACGCCGTTGACTAGGATGGGGTCGATGCTGACGCGCTCGCCGGGTGAATAGCTGCCGGGGTTCAGGTCGACGTACCAGCCTTTTTTCTGGCTCCAGTCCACCGCGTTGTTGCTGATGGTGCGCGTGGTGGCGGTGGACGAGGCCTGTGTCAGCGTCTGCACCACCATGTCGTTGCGGGCGCGCAAGTTGCCGAGATTCGCCCCGGTGTCGCGGAAAGCGTAGACGCTCTGTTGCTGGGTGTCGCTCAGATCACCCACCCCCAGATAACGGCCCGTGCCGATGAACACCGCATGGTAGCCGTTCACCGTGCCGATCTCGGGCTGCACGGTGATGGGCTGGCCCACCCCGGCGGCATCCTTGAGCGCGGCGATCTGCGTCACGCTGGGTGTTGTCGTGGTCAGATCGAAGCGCCAGACATCGCCGTTCAGATCGCCGCCGTAGATCCACTTGGCGGTGTTGTCGGTCGATGAGTTGTCCACCCAAGCGCTGATCTTGGTGAGTCCGCTCGGTGTGGTGGTGTTGCCGGAAGCGGTATCCAGCTTGTTCAGCACGCTGCCGCTGAGCGCATCCAGCACATACAGATAGCCGCGCCCAGTGCCAGTGCTGACGTTGTTGTAGCCAGAAGTGAGCGCTACGATCCAGTGGCCGTCCGAGGCGCGTTTGGTGATGACCGGATTGCCGTAGCTGTAGCCCATGTCGGCGTCGGAGATGGCGCACAGTGCGCTGTCCGAGCAGATCTCCCACAGTGCCTTGGGGGCGGCAGGGTCGGTCACATCCAGCGCATACCAGCCGCGTCCGCCGCCGCCCAGCCCGCCCACCAGCACCGTCTTCCATGCGGAGGCGCTGCTGTCGTAGACATCCATCACCGCCGGTGAGCCATCGACGAAATAGCGGTGGTTGACGGCGTAGTTCTGCTCCGCCAGAAGATACAGGTTCGGCATCACCATCTTGGGCAGATAGGCCCACAGTTCCGCGCCGGTGTCGGCATTGAAGGCGTGTAACATGCCGTCGTTGGCGGCGACATAGACCACGCCCTGACGGCTGGCGTTATTGCTCTTGAAGGTGGAATAGCTGGGCGTGACGTTGTCGTTGTAGCTCCACTCCGGCGCTTTCACATATTTGGGCTGGGCGTTGGCGATGTCGCCCAGCACCGCATCGCGCTTGCGGAACACCGGATTGGTGCTGGTCGCGCGCATCTCGTACTGATACTGCCCGCGCAGATAGTTGCTGAGATTCTGCCCGCTGTTGCCCACGGCGATGTCGGCGGTGGTCAGATTGAGTGTCGTACACTGACTCCAAGTCGAGCATTTGTTGGCAAAATACGCCTGCTCCGCCACGGTGAGATTGGCCCACAGGAACGCCTTCAGCCTGTTAGGCGCGGTCGAGCTGAAGGTGTAGATGGTGCGCGTGTCGCTGGCGGACAGCGCCTTGGCATTCAACTGCGCTTGTGCCGACCAGGTGATGGTGGTCGATTCCGCGCCGGTGGCCGGGTCGAGCGCGCGGGCTTGTACTTCGCCTATCCAGTTGCTGGTGTGGTAGGTCGTGCCGTAGCTGAAGTTGTTGCCGCTGGCGGCCAATTTAGGATTGCTCACGGCAGAGGCCGAGCCTGAACCCAGCCGCGCCATGATGCCGTTGAGTGCACCCACTAAACCGTCTGCCAGCGAACCGGGATCGCGCGCATTGTAGTAACTGCCGCGCCCGTTGACAGCGGCGTGCCACAAGTCATCCAGTGCGGTGGCGGCGCCGGAGACCGGTGTCGGCCAGTCCGCCGTACCTTGGGTGATGTTGTAGAACGCGCCGCTAGTCGCCGTCTCGTAATCGGCCTGATAGATCATCTGCCCGTTGGCCAGCCCCAGGGTGAAGGTGGTCATGTGCTGATGGCGGGCGAAATCCTTGTCGGAATAGAGCACATCGTCGGCTGATACATTCGAGCCTGCCAGATTGAGCGATCCTGTCGGGCGCAGATCGGTCCTGTAGTAATACATCGCCACATCCGCTAGGGTGTTGCCGCCACCGACGCCGCCATCGTAAGTCCCCGTTGCGCGGCTGGAGTAGATCGGCGCGGTGGTCTGATCGACATTGTCCTGATCGTCGATGCTGCTCGTGCCGTTCAGTTGCACCGGCAGATTGGCGTCGTTCATGGTGTTCCAATAGCCATCGGTGGTCAGGATGGTGAAATTCTGCTGGCAGGAGTACTGCGTCGGATCGTCGGCCATGCCCGAGTTGATGCCGTCGTGCTTGCCGCCAAAATAGCGGCCCGCACGCGCCAGTGCGGTGCGCAGCGGCGTGCCCGCCACGGCTCCCGGCGTGGCATACAGCTTGGTGTACCAAGCCGCCTTCTGGCTGGTGGTGAAGTCGCTGATCGCCAGATACCGGCTGGCGGAGACCTGATTGGAGGAAGTCACAGGGTTGCTGGTGTTCGTCCCCGGATTGATGGTGATGAAACCGACGCGGAACTTGCTGTCCAGTTGTTTGAAAGCCAGCCCGGCGGCGGATTTCATCATCAGCATCCGGTCGCGGTAATAGGCGTACCAGTTGGCGAAGTTCTGCATCTGGTCGGTGTTGCTGGCGGCGGTGAATGCCGTCGCGGTCACCGTCATGGTCGTGCCGGTGTTTTTGGTGATGACCGGGGTGAAGGTCGCCGCCCCATTCGGCCCGATGATGGTGACGATGCTGCCAGCCCGCGAGGCGCTATAGCCCGTGACACCGCAAGCGCCCGAGATCGTGGTGGTGCAAAGGTTGATCTGAGCGGCGATGCGGGTGGCCAGTGTCGTCGAGCTAGTCGTCGTCGCACCGGTGGAGGCGGCCATGATCTGAAGGCCGTTGACTGTGATGCCCGTTACCGTGGTGGCTTTGTTGCCGCTGACGGTGAGAGTCGAGAGCGGCGGCGAGATCGTCACTTTGCTGTAGCTGGCATCGGAATAACATGTGCCGACCACCGGGGTGGAGGGGGTGTTGGTGGCCTTGTAGCTGTAGTAATAAGCCGATGTGCCGGCGTTGTCGTTGCCTGTCTGGAATCCGGTGATCAGATTTGTCGTCGTAGCGCCCACGGTGAAGCCATCGGTGCTGGCGGCGGTAAAACTGGCATTGGGGTAGCTTGCCCCGGTCGAATCCACCGGCAAGGCGTAGGTGATGGACGGGTTGTAATACGCGCCATTGTAGGAATTGTTGCGGTAGCAGAATTTGCTGTTGTTATTGTTCACCGAGTCCGGCAGGTATTCCCAGGCCATGCTGCCCGAGTCATCCAGAATGAACAGCACGTTCGGCTTCACCACGGTGTCGGAAGCATTCGCCATCGGAACCGTGCCGAGATCGGTGAGGGCCGCCATCGCCGGGTTGGTGCTGAGCAGTAGCAGCGCCAGCACTCTTGAGGCGATGCGTAGGTCGGGCTTTGGCCCGACGCTGTCCTTCGGGCTAAAGCCCGCCCTGTTTGGCGGTATCTTGCGCAGGATGTTCATCAGGCTCTCCATTCGCTACTCGCTCACCAGCGCCATGGTCTGCGTCACGCTGACCGTCCCGCGCGGCCCAGCCGAGCGCGAGGTGATGCGGTAATACACCGTATTGGTGGTGAGATTGGGGGCGTCGTGCTTCATGCTGTTGCCCGACGAACTGATCCCGGCGGAAGTCAAACAGGTGGTGTTGGCCGATGCGCCAGCCGCCGTACACATGCGGTGGATCAGATAGGAGACGGTGGCGATGGTCGCGCCATTGGCATCGGTGAGCGTGGTCGCGGGCGCTGCCGCCCAGTTCGCCGCCGTATCCCACCATTGCTGCTGGGCCAGCGTGCAGGTGTTGGTCACTTCGCAGGCGTTGAGCGGGGTGGGTGAGTAACCGGTGACGTTGACGTTGCCGCCGGGACACAGGCTGGCCGTTACGCCCGCCGGGCAAGCCGAGCCGCTGGCCAGCGCCAGCACTTGCTTGTCGGTGGTGTTGGCGGCGATCGCCATCAGCGCGTTGTAGCCGTCGTTGGTTCCCCGGTCGCCAGCTTGGGTGGTGCTTTGTTTGAAGGCGAGATTGCCCGCCACCAGAGTGCCGGTATCCACCGAGCGCATCATGCCGATGCCTGCCAGCGTCATCGCCACCAGCACGATCAGGGCGATCAGCAGCACCACCCCGCGTTGTCGGCGGGGTAGGGCGGAGCGGGGAAGGGCGCGGCTACGCATCATGGTCTCCAGAGCACATTGCGCAAGGGCACGGTGACTTCGAATGTCTTGTGGCGATAACACTGCCAGCTGTCCGAGTTGGCCAGCGCGAGGTTGCCCGCGAGGCTCAGCGAACCGCCGCTCCATATCGGCGCAGCGGCGGTGGCGTCGCAGGCATCAGTGAGATTGCCGCTACGCGGTTTTTCCGGCTGCGCGCTGCGTGCCACCACGGCTAGGCGCACCGCCAGCACCGTGGTCTGCGGGTTGGCGGGCAGCGCCGTCTGCCAGGATTCGACGATGCTGTTGCCATCCGCATCCACGCCGTATTCCGCCTTGAGTTGCACGATGCCATCGGCTATCGCGCCGCTGACGCTGGAGACCAGTTGCGCCTGTGCGTTGATCGAGAACGTCTCCACTGTGGGGGCGGGGGGCACGGCGGAAGCGAAAGCCGGGCTGGCCGACAGGAACGGACCGAAATCCCAGTTGCGGCGATAGGTGATGGCGAGGCTGTCGGGTGTGCTGGCGGCGTTGACGGTGATCTGCGCCGGAACCGGATTCACGTCGCTGACGTTCAGTCCGTAGCCCGCTTCCTTCAGCGCGCGCTGTATTGAGAACAAAGCCACCGCACCGTTCTGCTGGGCATCGCTGCCGTTGGTGCTGGTGCGCTTGATGCTCTCCGAGACGGAGAACACCTGAAAGATGACGATGGTTCCGATCAGGCTGAGCAACATCCCGACCATCACATCGACGATGCTGAAACCGGATTGGCGGCGGATGTGTTTCATGGCATCAGTTGATGTAAGCCACCGCCGTGTGGCGGTGTGCGGTGGTGGCCTGCGGCGGCTGCCAGCTCAGCGTGACGGTGACTTGCGCGCCCGACACGGCGATGGCGGAAGTCGCGCCCGGCAACAAGCCCGCCACATTGCTGGCGGCCCAAGCCTGAGTGGCCGCATTGCCGTTGGCCGCCGAGCAAGGGTTGCAGGCGAAGGTGGTGTCCGGCGAGAACGAGACGACGCCGGAAGCGTTGGTGGTGCTGGTGCGGCTGGCCCACATCACGCCGATGATCTGATCGGTCAGAAAGCTTGCATCGGCGCGGTATTTCGCGTCCGACACGGTGTTGATGGTGGTCACTTGCATCCCCACCAGTGCGAGGATGCCGATGGAGAAGATCAGAATGGCGATCAGCGCTTCAAGGATCACCGAGCCGGTCTGCTTTGAGCTGGGAGGGGAGGTTCGCATGGCATCCTCATCAACAGGCGCGCGGGTCGCCCGCTGGCAGGCTGGGCGAGGGATCGCACATGCGCAGGGTTCCACCGAGGTTGATGGTGATACGCAAGGGGCGGTCGCCGAGTGCGTTGGTGATGTCGATCTGGGTGATCGACGCGCTGCCGCCGGTATTGGCGGTGACGCGGCCCAAGCTGTTGAAAGTCAGCGTGGTTGCGCCATTCGGCGTGACGGTGACGGTGGCGTTGCGCGAGCCTTCTTGCTCGGAGCGTGCCTGAAGTTGCGTCCCGCCGCCATTCTCGGTGACCGTCCAGGCCGACTGCGTGCCCAGCACGAACTGCACGCCTCCATTGCGCTTCACCGCCTCGGCGCGGGCGAGTTGCATACCGTTGAGGATGGATTCCGCCGCGACGCGGATCTGCTGGTTCTGCGTCCAGCGACCGAACACCGAGACCCCGGCGGTGAGCAGCAGGCCGACGATGGTGATGGCGATCATCAGCTCGACCAGCGAAAAGCCCGATTGTCGGTGAGTCAACATGCGCCGCCCGGTTTGGTTACCCAGCAGGCATTGTTGCCACTCCAGCCGGTAGCTCCTGTGACAGTGCTGGCTTTGGTGTTGGCTTCGTTGATGGTGTAGGCGAAACCGGCCATCGCGCCGCTGCCGGTGGCGGTGACGGTGTAGGTGCTGGCCGTCGCGGCGCAGGTAAAGGTGAAATACTGTACGGTCGGCGCAGCGGGCAGGGTTGCGCCACAAGCCCCGCCGTTCAGATAGCTGCGGTTGTCTTGGTAATACTGCTCCATCGCTACGCGCACGCTGGCGAGGTTGCTCGTCGCTTCAGAGATTTTTCCACGCTTGGTGTAGTCGGTATAAGCCGGGATCGCCACCGCACCCAAGATGGAAACGATCACCACTGCGATCAGCAGTTCTACGAGGGTGAAGCCGGATTGTTGTTTCATCGCGAGTCCTTGCCAAATAGAGATTGGGCCAGATTCGCATTCTGGCCGACTTTAGCCTCAAGGCAAGGTTTTCTGGATGGGTGGCTGCGGAGGGGCGATGAGTGGCGGCTACTTCCCGGAGTTCAGCGCACGGGGCAGGGGGAAGACGACGTGCTCTTCCGCGCCTTGTAAATTGCGCACGCTGCTCGCTCCCAGTTCTTTGAGGCGAGCGATGACTTCCTGCACCAGTACTTCCGGTGCGGATGCTCCTGCACTCAGCCCTACCTGTCGTTTGTCTTGCAGCCATTCAGCCTGCAACTCGCTGGCGTTGTCCACCAGATAGGCCGGGACGCCGAGGTTCTTCGCCACCTCGCGCAGGCGATTGGAGTTGGAGCTGTTGGGCGAGCCGACCACGATCACTAGATCGCACTGCTGCGCCAGCAGCTTCACCGCATCCTGACGGTTCTGGGTGGCGTAGCAGATGTCATCCTTCTTAGGCCCGACGATGTTGGGGAAGCGTGCCTTGAGCGCGTCGATGATGCGGCTGGCATCGTCCACCGACAGCGTGGTCTGGGTGACGAAGGCGAGGTTGTTCTCGTCCTGCACCAGCAAGCCGGGTACATCCTCCGGCGACTCCACCAGATGTACGCCGCCGCTCACCTGCCCCATCGTGCCTTCCACTTCCGGGTGTCCGGCGTGGCCTATCATCACCACTTCCCTGCCTAACGCATGTTTGCGCACCACTTCCAGATGCACCTTGGTCACCAGCGGACAGGTCGCGTCGAACACCGTCAAGCCGCGCGACTCGGCCTCTTGCCGCACTGCCTGCGACACGCCGTGCGCGCTGAAGATCAGGATGCTGCCGGGCGGTACATCAGCTAGGTCTTCGATGAAGATCGCGCCCTTGGCCTTGAGGCCATCGACCACGAACTTGTTGTGGACGACCTCATGGCGCACGTAGATCGGCGCGCCAAGCAACGCCAGCGCCCGTACGACGATGGCGATGGCGCGATCGACCCCAGCGCAAAAACCGCGTGGATTGGCGAGCAGGATGTCCATTTACTTGGCTTCCTTTGGTTGAGTGAAACTCTCCCACAGTAGCAAGACCGCTCCCAGCGTGATGGCCGAGTCCGCCAGATTGAAGGCGGGGAAATGATGTTCGTTCCAGTGGAAATTCAGAAAATCCACCACGTAGCCAAGCTGGATGCGGTCGATCAGATTGCCCAGCGCGCCGCCCAAGATCATGGTCAGGGCAAAGCAGAACAGCGTCTGCGCCGCGTGTTTGCGCAACATGGAAATGATCCAAACCGAAGCCCCCAGCGCGATGGCGGTGAAGAACCAACGCTGCCAGCCACCCGCATCGCTCAACATGCTGAACGCCGCCCCCTCGTTATGCGCCAATACCAGATTGAAGAAATCCGTCACCGGCAGACTTTCGCCGTAGAGGAAGTGCTGAGTGATGGCAGACTTGCTCCATTGATCGAGGAGGATCACCACAGCGGCCAGCGCCAGCCAACGGAACACGTTAGGCATACTTCCGCGCCTCGCCTGCGCCGTAAAGATTAGACACGCAACGCCCGCACAGCGTCGGATGCTCGGCATTCGAGCCAACTTCCTCGCGGTAGTGCCAGCAGCGGTCGCACTTGGCGTGGGCGCTGGGAGTGACTTCGATGCGCTGCTCGGCTTCACTGGCGACGCGATGCACCGTGGCGCGGGAGGTGATGAGGACGAAACGCAGGTCGTCGCCCAGACGGGCCAGCAGTGAATAGTCAGAAAGGGAGGTGCTCTGGTCATCGGAAACGTAGAGGTCAACCTCGGCTTGCAATGCAGAGCCTATCGTTCCAGCACTGCGAGCATCCTCCAGATGCTTGTTTACCTTTGTCCGCCAGTCACGAATGATCGGCCAGTTACCTAGAGTGAGATGAGCCCAGTCGTTTTCAAATGTATTCGTCTGGTTCAAGTCCGGCAATTCATACCAGGTCTGTTCGAACACGCCTTCTTCCGTTTTTCCGGTCAGCGCACTCCAGCCTTCTTCGCCAGTAAAGCTCAAAATTGGCGACATCAAACGGATCAGCGCGTGGGTCAGGTGGTACAGCGCATTCTGCGCCGAGCGACGCGCGACGGAATCCGCGCCTGCGGTGTACAGCCTATCCTTCAAAATATCGAGGTAGAAGCCGCCTAGGTCTTCCGAACAGAACGAAGTCAGCTTCTGCACCACCAGATGGAACTCGTAGCGGTCGTAGTCGGCGCGGACTTCGGCTTGCAGTTTTTGCGTCAGCGCCAGCGCGTAGCGGTCGATCTCCAGCCATTGCGCTACCGGCAGCGCGTGTTGCGCCGGGTCGAAGTCCGAGGTATTGGCCAGCAGGAAGCGCAGGGTGTTGCGGATGCGGCGATAGCTCTCGACCACGCGCTTCAAGATTTCGTCCGAGATGGACAGCTCGCCGGAGTAATCCGTTGCCGCCACCCACAGGCGCAAAATATCCGCGCCGTTGCTGTCCATCACCTTCTGCGGTGCGATGACATTCCCCTTGGACTTGGACATCTTCAGTCCCTTGCCGTCCACCACGAAACCATGCGTCAGCAGTGCCTTGTACGGCGCGCGTCCGTCGATGGCACAGCCGGTCAGCAAGGACGACTGGAACCAGCCGCGATGCTGGTCGGAGCCTTCCAAATACAGGTCGGCGGGGTGCTGCAAGTCGGCGCGCTGACGCAGCACGGCGTAGTGCGTCGCCCCCGAGTCGAACCACACGTCCAGCGTGTCGGTCACTTTCTTGTACTGCGTCGTGTCCACTTCCGGGAAGTCGGCAAAATCCAGACTGAACCACGCCTCGATGCCGCGCTGCTCCACTTGCTTGGCGACTTTTTCCAGCAACGCCGGGCTGTTCGGGTGCGGCAGGCCGGTTTCCTTGTGGATGAACAAAGTCATTGGCACGCCCCAGTTACGCTGGCGCGACACGCACCAGTCGGGACGATTGCGGATCATCGCCTCTAAGCGAGCGCGGCCCCAGGCGGGAAAGAACTGCGTGTCGGCAACCGCTTGGTTGGCGAGCGAGCGCAGGTTTTCTTCCCTTCCCTCTTCCCCCTTCTCCCTTCCCAGCTGCTCCATGCCGATGAACCATTGCGGTGTCGCCCGGAAGATGATCGGCGTTTTGTGCCGCCAGCAGTGCGGGTAGCTGTGCTTGAGTTTTTCGCTGTGCAGCAGGTGGCCGCTGGCTTCCAGCGTTTGCAGCACCAGCGGGTTGGCCTGCCACACCGAGAGTCCGGCGATGGCGTGCTCGCCCACCGGCAGCACGCTGGCAAAGAAACGACCATCGTCGCCCACCGGGTTGTCGGTCGGCAGGTTGTACTTCTGGCCGACCACATAGTCGTCCACGCCGTGTGCGGGCGCAGTGTGTACCAACCCGGTGCCCGCTTCCAGCGTGACGTGTTCACCGCAGATCAGCGACACGATGCGCTCGTAGAACGGGTGTTGCAGCGGCAGATTCTCCAGTGTCGCACCCTTGGCGACACCCGCCACCACTGCACCTTCGGCTAGTCCGTAGCGAGTCAGGCAAGACTCGGCCAATTCCGCCGCCAGCAGCAGATAACCCTTGCTGGTGTGGATTAGGTGATAGTCGAACTCGGGATGGATGCTTACCGCCTGATTCGCAGGCAGCGTCCACGGCGTGGTCGTCCAGATCACGGCGTAGACCTTGGCTTCGCCGGGCAGCGACACGCCGAACGCTTTGTCCAGCGCCAGCTTGTCTTTCACCTCGAAACCCACGTCGATGGCAGGCGACACCTTGTCTTCGTACTCGACTTCAGCTTCAGCCAGCGCCGAGCAGCAATCCAGACACCAGTTCACCGGCTTCTTGCCTTGGTACAGATAGCCTTGCTCGAAGACCTTGCCAAGCGCACGAATGATGTCGGCTTCGGTCTTGTAGGCCATGGTCAGATAGGGATTGTCCCAATCGCCCAGCACGCCGAGGCGGATAAAATCCTTCTTCTGGCGCTCGACTTGCTCGGCGGCGTAGCTACGGCACAACTCACGAAACTGAGCTGCCGGGATGTTCTTACCGTGCAGTTTTTCCACCTGCAACTCGATCGGCAGGCCGTGGCAATCCCAGCCCGGCACGTAGGGCGCGTCGAAGCCGGAAAGCGTTTTGGACTTGATGATGATGTCCTTGAGAATCTTGTTCACCGCATGGCCGATGTGGATGTCGCCGTTGGCGTAGGGCGGGCCGTCGTGCAGGATGAACTTGGGGCGACCGGCCGCCACCTTGCGGATGCGCTGGTAGCGTTGCTGCGCCTGCCATTGGGCAAGCATCAGCGGCTCGCGTTTTGCGAGGTCGCCGCGCATCGGGAAGGTGGTGTCGGGAAGATTGAGCGGGTATTTGTTGTCAGCCATGATGTTGTCTGAACCAATGTTGGGCGCGCTCGACATCGAGTGCGATTTGTCGGGTCAAGCTTTCGAAATCGGGAAACTTCGCTTCGTCGCGCAGTTTGTGCAGAAAATCCAGATGCAGGTGCGCGCCGTAAAGGTCTTGGGCGAAGTCGAGCAGGTGCGCTTCCAGTACCAGTCTGCCTTCCATGTTCACGGTGGGGCGCACGCCCAGACTGGCGACGCCGTCGATGCGGCGACCATCAGGCAACCGTGCTTGCACCACGAACACGCCGGAAAACGGCGGGCGGTTGTGCTGCATCTTGATGTTGGCGGTGGGGTAGCCCAGTTCTTGCCCTATGCCGTCCCCATGCACTACGCGCCCGCTGATGCTGTAGGCGCGGCCGAGATAGCGTTGCGCCAGCCCAAGGTCGCCGCGCGCCAGCGCCAAGCGGACAGCGGTGCTGGAGACGCGCAGGCCGTCGTGCAGCACGCTGTGCATGGCGGCGACCTCGAAGCCGACGCGCTCGCCGATCTTTTCCATCATGGCGAAATCGCCGGTGCGTCCGCTACCGAAGCGGAAATCATCGCCGATCAGCACATAGCGTGCGCCGACGGCGTCGTGCAGGGTCTGGATGAAATCGCCCGCGCTCATTTGCGCCAACTGGCGGTTGAAGCGGCAGATATGCACGCGATCCACGCCCAGCGAGGCGAACACTTCCAGTTTTTCGCGCAGGCTGGTGAGTCGGGCAGGGGCGGTGTCCGGGGTGAAGAATTCGCGCGGCTGCGGTTCGAAGATCACCGCTGCGGTCTGTCCGCCGCGTGCTTCGGCGATCTGGCGCAGGCGGGCGAGTACCGCTTGGTGGCCTAGATGCACGCCGTCGAAGTTGCCGACGGTGAGTACGACGGGTTGGTGGTCGGGGGAGTGGAGGCCGCGAAGGATCTGCATGATGAGTGGCGAGCGCTTAAGTGGCGCTCAACGGTCGTCGAAGCGCCGGGCGATCAGCACTGCGTTGGTCCCACCGAAGGCGAAGGAGTTGGACATCACGGCGTTCAGCGGCACATCGCGCCGCCCGACGTTGGGCACGTAATCGAGGTCGCACTCGGGGTCGGGCTGGTGCAGGTTGATGGTCGGCGGGATGGCTCGCTGTTGCAGCGCCAGCACCGAGGCCATGAATTCGACCGCGCCCGTCGCGCCCATCACGTGGCCGTGCATGGATTTGGTCGAGCTGACCGGCAGGCGGTAGGCGTGCTCGCCGAAGGCGGCCTTGATGGCGCGCGTCTCTTCGATGTCGCCGGCGTGGGTGGCCGTGCCGTGGGCGTTGATGTAGTGGATTTCTTCCGGCTGCATTCCGGCATCGCGCAGCGCATTCAGGATGGCGCGCGTTTGCCCCGCAGAGTCTGGCTTGGTGATGTGGCTGGCATCCGAAGCGCAGTCGTAACCGGCCAGTTCGGCGTAGATCGTCGCGCCGCGCGCCAGCGCACGTTCGGCATCTTCCAGCACGAACACGGCTGCGCCTTCGCCCAGCACCAGTCCGTTGCGATCTTTGGCGAACGGTTTGCAGGATGCGCCGGGGTCGTTGGCGTCTTCGGTCGCCAGTGTGCGCAGCGCTTCCCAGGCTTTCATCGCGCCGAAGGTCAGCATGGCTTCGGCGCCACCCGCCAGCATCACGTCGGCGTAGCCGTGCTTGATCTGCCGATAGGCTTCGCCGATGGCGATGGCCGAGGAGGCACAGGCGGTGGAATAAGTGACGTTCGCGCCTTGCAGTTTGTAAGCCAGTGAAAGGTGTGAGGCGGCAGCGTTGTTCATCGACAACAGCACGGACAGCGGCTTGATGCGCGGCTCGTTGCGCAGGAACACTTGCTCGTAGCCCTCTTCCAGCGTGCTCGCACCGCCCAGTCCCGTACCCATGAACACGCCTGCACGCGGGTGTTCGTGCGGGGCCAGTTCCAGCTTGGCATCGGCGACCGCTTGGGCAGCAGCGATCAGCGCGAACTGGCTGAAGCGTTCGATGCCGGAGAGTTTGATCTTGGAGAAGTGATCCGCCGGGTTGAAATCGGGCACTTGCGCGCCGATGCGGATGTCGAGCTTGTCGATGAAGGGCAGTTGCAAACGGCGGATGCCGGAATGCCCCGCCATCAGATTGCCGAAGAATTCGTCGGGGTTCTTGCCGACAGGCGAAAGGATGCCGAGCCCGGTGATGACGACGCGCCGTGCCATCGGATTATTCTGCCTTGCCGTGTTGCTCCGCAACCTGCTTTTCGATGATGTCGACCACGTCTTGCAGGGTCTTGATGTTTTCCAGCAGTTCGTTGGAGAGCTTGATCTTGAATTCGTCTTCGAGGTTGAACATGAATTCGATCACGGAGAGTGAATCCAGTCCCAAGGATTCCAGTGTGGCTTGGGGCACGAGGTCTTCGAGCTTGAGCTCGAATTGCTCGGAAATCATGCGCTGTATGGTTTGCAGTGTGCTCATTGAATATCCTGTTTGCGGTCTGACTGACCTAAGCTGAACGTACCAAGCTCAGGCGGCGCGGCGATGATACCACAGGTGCTTGATTTTCCGAATTTGTGCCGTTGCCAGTAAGGCCATTGAAGAAGGAGATGGTCTCGTCGGCGACGCGTTCGCGTTCGTTATCCAGCGTAATCATGTGATAGCTGTTGTGCAGCATGATCTTTTGTATCTTGTCCGAGCTGATGGTGTTGGCGACCAGTTCGGCGCTGCGCGGGGTGGAGACGTCATCTTCCTCGGCGTGGATCAGCAGCGTCGGCGCGGAGACCCGGTGCAGATTGCGGCGCACATGCTTGATGAGCAATTCGCCCTCATGGATGGCGGGCAGAGTCAGCTTGGATGCGCCCGCGATGGACGAGGTCTTGGATGCCATCTCGCGCGCCACCCAAGTGCGTAGCGCCTCGTTCTTCAGGCCGAACGGTTCGCGTTCGCGGTAGGCGTACCAGTAACGGAACGGGGTGTAATAGCCCAGCGGCAGCAGGAAGCGATACCAAGGGATGCTCCAGCCGTCGTAATACAGGGTGGTGGCGAGCAGCGAAAGCCCGCTGATCTCTTTGCTGGCTTCGATCGCCACACTGAGCGACAGCACCGCGCCCATGCATAGTCCGCCGACGGCGACAGTCTTGTATTGGCGTTTCATGTCGCGCAGTTCCAGCATCACTTGATTCTGCCAGTCGCGCCAAGCGGTGACGGAGTGCGCATCGTAGCCCGCCTCGTAGCTGTAGCCTTTGAAGTAAGGCACGCGGACGCTGTAACCAGCTTTGTGCAGACGCTTCGCCAGCGGCTGCATCTCGACGGGGGTGCTGGAGAGGCCGTGTACCAGCAGTACGGCGTGCTCCCCGGCGTGGAATTCCATGGGTTTCATTGCTTGAGTCTTTTAGAGGTGATGCCAGCGGTTTATCGGTGTAAGTCTGATTATAGCAAAGCCGACTTGGTTCCCTGCCATGAGTGATATTTAACACGCCCCCCAGATAGGACGAATCAGGGATTCCCTCAGGTATAATCCGGCCCATTCTGTTGAATGAGTACATCATGGACGAGCAACTGCGGCAGGCGGCGCTGCAATACCACCGCCAAAATCCCCCCGGCAAGATCACCGTCACCGCTAGCAAACCGATGTTGACCCAACGCGATCTCGCGCTGGCTTATTCCCCCGGCGTCGCCGCAGCTTGCGAGGAGATCGTGCGCGATCCCGGCGAGGCGCGCACGCTCACTGCGCGCGGCAATCTGGTCGCGGTCATCTCCAACGGCACCGCCGTGCTGGGTCTGGGCAACATCGGCCCCTTGGCGGGCAAGCCGGTGATGGAAGGCAAGGGCGTACTGTTCAAGAAATTCGCCGGCATCGACGTGTTCGACATCGAGATCGCCGAGAACGACCCTGATAAGCTGGTGGACATCATCGCCGCGCTGGAGCCGACCTTCGGCGGCATCAACCTCGAAGACATCAAAGCGCCGGAATGCTTCTACATCGAGCGCAAGCTGCGCGAACGCATGTCCATCCCGGTGTTCCATGACGACCAGCACGGCACGGCGATCATCGTCGGCGCGGCTTTGCTGAATGGCCTGAAGGTCGTCGAGAAAGACATCGCCAAGATCAAACTGGTGGTGAGCGGCGCGGGCGCTGCTGCTTTGGCTTGTCTCGATATGCTGGTGGCGCTGGGCGTGAGGATGGAGAACATCACCGTTACCGACATCAAGGGTGTGGTCTATCAGGGCCGCACCGAAGAAATGGATGACAACAAGGCGCGCTACGCCATCGAGACTTCTGCCCGCACGCTGGGCGAGGTCATCGCCGGGGCGGACGTGTTCCTCGGCCTCTCGGCAGGCGGTGTGCTCAAGCCCGAGATGGTGCTGGAGATGGCGCAGCGTCCGCTGATCTTCGCGCTGGCGAACCCGCATCCCGAGATCCTGCCTGACGTGGCGCGCGCGGTGCGCCCCGATGCGATCCTAGCGACCGGGCGTTCGGACTATCCGAATCAGGTCAACAACGCGCTGTGCTTCCCTTACATCTTCCGGGGGGCGCTGGACGTGGGTGCATCCACCATCAACGAGGAGATGAAGCTGGCTGCCGTCCACGCCATCGCCGAATTGGCTGAGGCAGAACAGTCCGACGCAGTAGCCGCCGTGTACGGCGAAGAGTCGGCGGGCTTCGGGCAGGATTCGCTGATCCCCAAGCCTTTCGATCCGCGCCTCATCACCCGCATCGCACCCGCTGTGGCGCAGGCGGCGATGGACAGCGGCGTGGCCGAGCGCCCCATCGCCGACATGGATGCCTACCGCGAACAGCTCTCCTACTTCATCCACCAGTCCGGTATGTTGATGAAGCCGGTGTTCGATGCCGCCAAGCGCGCGCCCAAACGCCTAGTCTACGCCGAAGGTGAGGATGCGCGCGTGCTGCATGCCGTGCAGACCGTGGTGGACGAAGGTCTGGCGCGCCCGATCCTAGTCGGTCGGCCCTTCGTGATCGACATGCGCATCAAGAAACTCGGGCTGCGCATCCGCGCCAGCGAGCACTTCGAGGTGGTCAACCCCGAAGATGACCCGCGCTATCGCGATTACTGGGAGGCCTACCATGCTCTGGCCGAGCGTCAGGGCGTCACCGTGGAAGCGGCGAAATATGCGCTGCGTCACGACACCACGCTGATCGCCGCCATGCTGGTACACATGGGCGCGGCCGATGCGATGTTGTGCGGCACGGTCGGTCAGCCACTGGAGCATCTGCCCGCTGTGCGTGACGTGATCGGCCTAGCACCGGATGCCAGCGTCTTCGCGGCGATGAACATCCTGCTGTTGCCCAAGCGCAATCTGTTCATCTGCGACACCCACATCAATCTCGATCCTTCCGCCGAAGAGATCGCCAGAATGGCCTTGCTGGCGGCAGACGAGGTACGCCGTTTTGGTATCGAGCCGCGCGTGGCATTGCTGTCGCACTCCAATTTCGGCAGTTTCAGCGACGCTTCCGCCCGCAAGATGGCGCAGGCCCGCGTACTGCTGGAGCAACTCGCACCCGAACTGGAAGTGGAAGGCGAGATGCACGGCGACGCCGCCCTGACCGAAAGCATACGCGCCGAGCTGTTGCAGAACTCGCGCCTCAAGGGCGATGCCAATCTACTCATCATGCCTAACTTGGATGCAGCGAACATTGCCTACAACCTGCTCAAGACGGTGGCGGGCGACGGCATCGCCATCGGCCCCATCCTGCTCGGAGCCAATAAATCCGTCCACGTCCTGACTTCGTCAGCCACTGTGCGCCGCATCGTCAACATGAGTGCGCTGGCCGTCGCGGGCGTCAAGACACACTAGGAGAAACACCATGCCACACCAGTTGAACCAACAAGAAGTCGCCATGCTGCGCGAAGAGGTCGAGATGTTGATGCAGGAGCGCGCCAGCTTGCTCAAGGTGGTCGGCGCTGCTGCCGTCTTCGTCGCCAACACCGATGGGCGCGACCTGCCGGACGAGGCGGCGGAAGCGGCGGAGCTGCTTTCCAAGCTGGTGAACGATCTGCCGGAAGAATCGCTGAAAGACGCGCTCGACAGCGTGAGCGCCGCTCTGCCTGCGGGCGAATAATGATCTTCGGGCCGACACGATGCTGCCTCGGCCCGTGCTTCGCCATCGCTGTCCTCGCCTAGATCCCGCTCGATGAGCGCCGCCACCCTTGCCCCGAAACCTCTCACCTTCGCCCTACTGCGTTTGCTGGCGGATGGCGAGTTCCATTCCGGCGAACGGATGGCGGCGCAGTTCGGCGTCTCGCGCGCCAGCGTCCACAATGCTTTGAGCGATGCAGCGGGCTTCGGCCTGACGCTGTATCGGGTGCGCGGGCGCGGCTACCGCCTACCCGAGCCGCCGCAATGGCTGGAGATCGACAAGCTGCGCGCCGAACTCGGTGATGTGGCTTGCCGTTTCAGTGTCGAGATACTCGACGGCGCTGCCTCCAGCAATTCGCTGCTCACCCGGCGGGCGGCGCAGGGCGCGCCTTCCGGCTCGGTGTTGGCGGTCGAGTGGCAGAGCGCCGGGCGCGGGCGGCTGGGGCGCACTTGGCATTCTGGGCTGGGCAACGCGCTGACCTTTTCGCTGCTCTGGCGTTTCGACTGCGGGCTGGCGGCGCTTTCCGGCCTGAGTCTGGCGGCGGGCCTTGCCGTCGCCCGTGCGCTGGAGAGACTGGGCATCGCTGACGCGCGGTTGAAATGGCCGAACGATGTGCTGGGGCCGGATCGTGCCAAACTCGCCGGTATCCTGATCGAAGCGCAGGGCGACATGCTCGGGCCGTCCGCCGTCATCATCGGCATCGGCCTCAACCTTTCTCTGCCGGAAGACGTGCTGCGGCAGGTCGATCAGCCGGTGACTTGTCTGAGCCGGATGGGCGCGCGGCCCGAGCGCAACCGGCTGCTCGCCGTTGTTCTGCGCGAGTTGGCCGAGGTGCTCGATGGCTTCGCCGCACACGGCTTTACGCCGTTCCGCGCCGAGTGGGAGCGCCGCCATGCTGCGCAGGACGGCGAGGTGCGGATGCTGATGCCGGATGGCGTGAGCTTGCCCGGCATCGCCCGGGGCGTGGCCGCCGACGGCGCGCTAAGGTTGGAGACCGCCAATGGCGAACGCCAGATCAACTCAGGCGAAGTCAGCCTGCGGATGGTGCAATGAGCTTCCTCCTACTGATCGACGCGGGCAACTCGCGCATCAAATGGTGCTGGCCCGAGGATAGGCAGCGAGGTGCGCTCGACACGGCGCAGGCGGCGGTGCTGGCGGCGCAGTTCGCCGGATGTGAGCCACCGGAGCGGGTGCTGGTCTCCAATGTGGCGGGCGCGGCGGTGGCCGAGCAACTGTCGGCGGCGTGCGCGCTTTGGCGGGTCGAGCCGGAGTTCATCGTCGCGCAAGCGGAGCAGTGCGGCATACGCAACACCTACGAGCGCCCCAGCCAGCTTGGCAGCGATCGCTGGGCGGCGCTGATCGCCGCTAGGCAGCTCCAGAGCCGCGCCTGTCTGGTAGTCAATTGCGGCACGGCCACGACGGTGGATGCCTTGTCTGGGAGCGGCGAATTCTTGGGTGGGCTGATCCTGCCCGGCATCGGGCTGATGCAGTCCAGCTTGCTGGGCGGCACGGCGCAACTTAAGGATGCCACCGGCGCATATACCGACTTTCCACGCAACACGGCAGACGCTATCTTCAGCGGTGCGATCCAGGCTACGGTCGGTGCGATCCGGCTGCAACACGCCAGGCTGCGTCAGCCGGACGCAGTGTGTATCCTGAGCGGCGGGGCGGTAGGCAGTATCGCGATGCATCTTGGTCTGCCGCTGGAACGGGTGGACGATCTAGTGTTGCAAGGTTTGCATTTCATTTCACGGGAGGCACGATGAGGGCGGTGTTTTGGGCGTTGCTGGCGATCAATCTGGTGTTCTTTGCAGTCATGCAGTGGGGCGGTGCACTGACTGAAGACAGCCGCGAATCGCTGGAGCTGGAGGCGATCAACCCGCAAAAGATCAAGCTGGTGACAGGCGTGACGGCGGCTTCCGCTGCTGCTCCGGCCTCCAGTCCGGCGGCATCTTCTGTCGCCGCTCCCGTTGCGGCGAAGCCGGTCGCTACGCCGAGTCCTGTCGTCGCAGCTGCGCGCCCGCCAGCACCGGCTGCTCCGCACGTCTGTCTGGAGTGGGGCGATTTCTCCGGCGATGAACTGGTGCGTGCCAGCAAGTCGCTGGCCGGGATGGTGTCGGCGGAGCATCTGGCGCGTCGCCCGGTCGAGCATCTCGAAGGCTATTGGGTCTATGTGCCTCCGCTGCACAATCAGGCGCTGACCAATCGCGTCGCCCAACTCAAGGCCAGCGGCATCACCGATTACTTCGTGGTGCAGGACGGCGGCAAGTGGCAGGGCGCGATCTCGCTGGGCATGTTCAAAACCAAGACGATGGCGCAGACGCAGTTGAGTCAGTTGAAAGCCGGTAAAGGCGTTGCCGATGCGACAGTGGGCGAATACATGAGCCGCATCGAATTCGTGCGCTTCGCGCTCAAAGATCTGGATGCGGCTACGGCTGGGAAGGTGGGCGCCTTGCCCAAGCAGTTCGCCGGGAGCGACGTTAAGACGGTGCAGTGCAAGGCGGCGGCCAAGAGGTAGGTCGGACGAGCTACTCGCCCAAATCTCCCCATAGCAGTTGCAGCGCGGTGAGGCCCGCTACGGCGGCAGTCTCGGTGCGGAGCACGCGCGGGCCGAGCAGGATGGGCTGGTAGCCCGCTAGTTGCGCCATCTGCGCTTCGTCCGGGCTGAAGCCGCCTTCCGGGCCGATCAGCAGGGTGACGCGGACTTGCGGTCTGGGCTGGCTGGGCAGGCCGGTCGCGCCGTCGGGTAGTAGGATGAATTTGCTGCCGGGCGCATCCTTCTCCTGCGCCAGCCAGTGGCTGAGCTCCAGCGGGGCGTGGACTTGCGGCAGGCGGTCGCGTCCGCATTGTTCGCAGGCGGCGAGGATCACGCCGCGCCAGTGTTCGGTGCGCTTTTCGGCGCGTTCGGCGGTGAGTTTGGCGACGCTGCGCTGGGTCTGCACCGGCTGGATCTCGGCGGCGCCCAGTTCTGTGGCTTTTTGCACCACCCAGTCCATCTTGTCGCTGCTGGACATGGCTTGCGCCAGCACGATGTGCAGCGGCGGCGCAGCTTCGACGGGGCACGGGTGGAGCCGATCCAGCCAGACGTGCTTGCCGCTGATCTCGCTGATGCGGGCATCGAGCGCATGGCCCGCGCCGTCGAAGATCTGCACGGCATCGTGTACGCGCAGGCGCAGCACGCGGCTGGCGTGGTGGGCGGCTTCGGGCGGAAGTTCGCAGGTGTCGCCGGAAGGCAGCGGAGCAGGGCAGTAGAAACGAGGCATCGCAGGGTTCGGTATGGATGGGGCGGCGTGATAATATACCCGCAGTCTATGGATTGTCAGGAGTCAGCAATGGTAAGTTTGCAGCCGCCGCTATGTGATTTCGGCTGGAAGGCGCGGGAGTTCGAGTTGTTGGGCGTGGACGGCAAGCGCCATACTTTGGAATCTGCACGTGGGCCTCGGGGCTTGTTGGTGATGTTTATCTGCAATCATTGCCCTTACGTCAAATCCATCCGTGACCGCATCATCCGCGACACCCGTGAGTTGCAGCAGTACGGCATCAACAGCATCGCCATCATGTCCAACGACCCGGCAGACTATGCCGAAGATAGCTTCGATAACATGAAGCTGGTCGCTGAACAGTACGGCTACCCCTTCCCTTACGTGCTGGACGAGACTCAGCAGATCGCCAAGGATTACGGTGCGGTCTGTACGCCGGATTTCTTCGGCTTCAACGCCGACCTTGAGTTGCAATACCGTGGTCGTCTGGACGCTTCGCGCAAGGAAGCCGCGCCGGATGCCGAGCGCGACCTGTTTCATGCCATGTTGCAAGTTGCTCGCACCGGCCACGGCCCGCAGGAGCAACTCGCCAGTATGGGCTGCTCGATCAAATGGAAAGACGAGGCATGAAGCGCGCGCCTTCAGGCATGAGTGCGACGCTCAAGGCGGTGACGGCGGCGGTCAAGCTGGTCGCTGCTGAAGAGATCATGCCGCGCTACCTGAAGGTGACGCATCAACGCAAGGCCGACGGCAGCTTGTGCACCGAGGCCGATCTGGCGACGCAAGAGGCGCTGACGCGCAAGCTGCAAGCCATCCTCAATGTGCCGGTAGTGGGCGAGGAGATGGAGAGTGCGCAGCAGCACGCGCTGTGGGAGCAAGGCTTGGCGCAGGGCTTGTGGTGCATCGACCCCATCGACGGGACTTCCAACTTCGTGCGCGGTTTGCCGTACTTTGCCGTCTCCGTCGCGCTCATCCGCAACGGGCGTAGCGTGCTGGGCGTGGTCTATGATCCGGTCGGCGAAGAGACCTTTGCGGCGGAGCAAGGGCGCGGCGCATTCCTCAACGGTGAGCGGCTGCAAAGTCGGGTCACGGTGAATACCCTGGAAGCGGCGCTGGCGAACGTCGATCTAAAACGGCTCGATGCCAGTCTGGCCGGACGTCTGGCGACTAGGCCGCCGTTCAGTTCGCAGCGCAATTTCGGCGCATGTACGCTGGACTGGTGTTACACCGCAGCAGGTCGATTTGACGCTTATCTGCACGGGGGGCAAAAGCTGTGGGACTACGCCGCCGGTTCGCTCATCATGGCGGAAGCGGGCGGGCTGGCCTGCTGCCTGGATAACGACGACTTCCATCAGGGCGACATCTGGCAGCGCTCGGTCATCGCCGCGCTGGATGCCAAGCTGTTCGACGAATGGAAGAGCTGGCTGCGCAGCCAGCATTAACGAGAGGCAACTCCCTTGAAGATACTGATACTCGGGGCCGGTCAGGTCGGCTCCACTGTGGCTGAGAGCTTGGTCGGCTAAGCCAACGACATTACCGTGGTCGATACCGACACAGAAAAGCTCAAGCTGATGCAGGACAGGCTGGACCTGCGCACGGTGGTCGGCAGTGCTTCGCATCCTTCCGTGCTGGAGCAGGCGGGCATCGCCGATGCGGACATGCTGCTGGCGGTGACGCAGAGCGACGAGGTGAACATGCTGGCCTGCAAGCTCGCCGCCAGTTTGTACAACACGCCGACGCGCATCGCCCGTATCCGCGCCACCGACTTTTTGAATCATCCAGAGCTCTTTACGACCGACAATTTCTGCGTCGATGTGGCGATCTGCCCGGAGCAGATCCTGACCGACTACATCGGCAAGCTGATCGAATTCCCCGAAGCCTTGCAGGTGCTGGAATTCGCCGGAGGGCGCGCCTCGATGGTGGCGGTGAAGGCCTTCGAGGGCGGCCCGCTGGTCGGGCGCGAACTGCGCTATCTGCGCACCAATCTGCCGCATATCGACACCCGCGTCGCCGCCATCTTCCGCCATGACCGGCCCATCATCCCGGAGGGCGATACCGTCATTCAGGATGGCGACGAGATCTTTTTTATTGCGGCGACCGGCAACATCCGCACCGTGCTGAAGGAGTTGCGCCGCATGGATCGCCCCGCCAAACGGGTGATGATCGTCGGCGGCGGCAACATCGGGCGCAGGCTGGCCAAGTCGCTGGAGTGCGATTATCAGGTCAAGCTGATCGAGCACAACAAGAAGACCTGCGAAAGTCTGGCGAGCGAGTTGTCGCGTACGCTGGTGCTGAATGGTGATGCCACCGACGAGACTTTGATGTTGGCGGAGCATATCGACGAGGTGGACGTGTTCTGCGCGCTCACCAACGACGACGAGAACAACATCATGGCAGCTCTGCTGGCCAAGCGGGCGGGCGCACGCAAGGTCATTTCGCTCATCAATCGCAACGCCTACGTTGGGCTGGTGCAGGGCGGCAAGATCGACATCGCGCTCTCGCCCGCCAGCGTCACCATCGGTTCTTTGCTGGCGCATGTGCGGCGGGGTGATGTGGCGGTGGTTCACGCTTTGCGGCGCGGCGCAGCCGAGGCGCTGGAACTGGTGGCGCACGGCGATCGTCATTCTTCCCGCGTGGTGGGGCGGCGCATCGAAGAGATCGATCTACCCAAGGGCGCGACCATCGGCGCGTTGGTGCGCGGTGATACCGTCATCATTGCTCACCACGATACCGTCATCGAGGCGGAGGATCACGTCGTCATCTTCGTGTTGAACAAGCAGATGGTGCGCAAGATCGAGAAACTGTTCCAAGTCGGCATCGGATTCTTCTAAATGCATCGCGTATTCACGGTCTTCAACGCACTGGGGCTGATGCTGGTCTCGTTCAGTCTGGCTTATTTGATGCCGGTGGTCGCCTCGTATATCTACAATGACGGCACGCTGATCGACTTCGTGCTGGCGATGGGGATGACTGCGATCACCGGCACGCTGATGTGGGGGCTGACGCGGCGCTTCAAGGCCGAGCTATCCATCCGTCACGGCTATCTGCTGGTGATCGGCATGTGGACGGCGATGCCCGCCGTGGCGACCCTGCCGCTGTTGCTGGTGATCGACGGCTTGTCCTTCACCGACGCATATTTCGAGGCTATGTCAGGCATCACTACCACGGGCGCTACCGTGCTGGTCGGGCTGGACAATCTGCCTCCGGCGCTGAATATCTGGCGGCACGAGCTGAACTGGCTGGGCGGCTTGGGCATCATCGTGCTGGTTGTCGCCATTCTGCCGCTGCTGGGTGTGGGCGGTCGTCAGTTGTACAAGGCGGAGACGCCTGGCCCGATGAAGGATGCCGCATTGACTCCGCGCATCGCTGATACCGCGCGCAATCTGTGGGTGGTGTATGTCGCCATCACCTTGGTTTGCATCGCTATACTCAAGCTGGCAGGAATGACTTGGCTGGATGCGATTTGCCATGCTTTTTCGGCGATGGGCTTGGGTGGTTTCTCGACGCACGATGCCAGCGTGGGCTATTTCGATTCTCCTCTGATCGAATTCATCCTCATCGTGTTCATGCTGGTCGCGGTCATCAACTTCGCCACGCATTTTATGGCTTGGCGCGGGCGCACCTTCGGTGTGTATCTGCGCGATACGGAGGCGAAGGCCTCTATCGGTTTGATCCTGCTGAGCTGTCTTGGGATCGCCGTATTCCTTTGGTGGCAGGGCGTGTATCCCTCGTTCTGGACGGCGTTGCGCCATGCCAGCTTCAATCTGGTTTCCATCGCCACCAGTTCCGGTTATGCCAGCGTCGATTACGCGCAATGGCCGATCTTCGCCCCGCTGTGGATGATGTTGCTCACCGCCATCGTGGCGTGCTCTGGCTCGACTGGCGGCGGCATCAAGATGATACGCACGCTGATTCTGGTCAAACAGGCGGGGCGCGAGCTGCTCAAATTGCTCCATCCCAGCGTGGTCAATCCCATGAAGATCGGTGGGCAGGTTATTCCCGACAACATTGTGGTTTCGGTGCTGGGCTTTATCTTCCTGTATTTTGTGATTATCGCCAGCTTCGTCTTCGTGTTGCTTATCAGTGGGATGGACTTTATCTCGGCCTTCACGGCGGTGTTGGCTTCCATCAATAACTGTGGGCCGGGCTTGGGAAGTGTCGGGCCCGCCAGCAATTATTCCGGGCTGAGCGACTTTCAGACGTGGATCTGTACCTTGGCCATGCTGGCGGGGCGGCTGGAGATATTTACCCTGATTATCGTGTTCACGCCAGCCTTCTGGCGTAGATAAAAACTGTACACAAGGCCAGAAAATTGAGTTATTGTTCGGCGTCCAAAATGAGCGGTAAATCCCTGTTTACCCTGTCGAAGGCAAAAACTATGAAGCGGAGGGCAGCACGTGAGTGAAAGTTCACCCTTAACTGGCGTCCGGGTGGTGCTGATCGATGACAGCAACACCATACGTCGGAGCGGCGAGATTTTCCTGTCTCGGGCGGGCGGCCAAGTGGCCTTGGCGGAAGACGGATTCGATGGTCTTTCCAAAGTGGTTGATACCAATCCGCACATCGTTTTTGTGGATGTCATGATGCCGCGACTAGATGGTTATCAGACCTGCGCACTGATTAAAAGTCACCCGCAGTTCAAGAAGACCCCCGTCGTCATGTTGACCAGCAAGGATAGTTTGTTTGATCGTGCGCGCGGCAAGTTGGTCGGGGCGGATCTCTATCTGATTAAGCCTTTCAGCAAGGAAACATTGATCGAAGCCGTTATTAACCATACTCAATCGCAACAATAGGAAAGATATTCGCTATGCCAATCAAGAAAATTCTGATCGTGGATGATTCCGCAACTGAGCGCCATTTCATGGGCGAGATTCTGACCGGGCAAGGGTTCGACGTCAGCTTCGCTGAAGATGGCGAATCCGGGGTGAAGAAAGCCAAGGCCGACAAGCCTGATCTGGTGCTGATGGATGTGGTGATGCCCGGCCTGAACGGCTTTCAGGCGACCCGTGCCATCACCCATGACGACGAAACCAAGCATATCCCCGTCATCATCTGCACCACCAAGGGGCAGGAGACCGACAAGGTGTGGGGGATGCGTCAAGGCGCTAAGGATTATCTGGTCAAGCCCGTCAACGGCGCAGATCTGCTAAGCAAGATCGCAGCACTGGGCTAATCCATGTCCAAGCGTCTCAACCTGCGGGAATTCCAGCAGAACGTAATTGACCGCCTGCAAGCGAGTGCCAAGGCCGGTGAGCGCGCCTCGACGCTGGGCGTGCAGGTGGGCGACGCGTTCTGGCTGGTCGACATGGCCGACATCAGCGAAGTACTTCCCGTTCCCATTCTCGCGCCCGTTGCGCTGACGCACAGTTGGTACTGGGGGCTGGCGAACGTGCGGGGGAACTTGTACAGTTTGGTCGATCTCGGCGAATTCGAGGGTGGCGGCGGAACCGAGCGGGGCGGATCTAGCCGGGTGTTGCTGATCTCGCCGCGCTACGGTTTCAGTACTGGTCTGGTGGTGACGCGGGTCTTGGGTTTGCGCAATACGCGCGACTGGAAGAAGCAAGAAGAGAATGGGCAGTTGGTCTATACCGACGATCAGGGGCAGGCATGGCGCAAACTCAATATGAGCCAGTTGCTTGAGCGTCCAGATTTTATGCAAGTAGGAATTTAAGTCTTCAGCAAGGGAAGGAATAATAATGGCAAAAGCACTCAAATTACCCGGTCTCGGGCAAGGCCTAAGTAAGCTGGGCGATTTCAAGGTTCCGTTGATCGGAGGGCTGCCTGCTGGCCGTCAGTTGCAAATCCTGACAACGGGGCTGATGGTATTCCTGCTCACCACGCTGGCATCCATGTACCTCGATAATCGAGCAGCCGCACACGGCGCGCGTTATCTGGAAGCCTCCGTTAAATTGCAGATGTTGAGCCAACGCCTGGCGGGTCAGGCGGAGCAGGCATTGAGCGGTAACGTGGCCGGCTTTGATAATCTGACTGCCGCGCGTGGCGAATTTGCGGGCCTGTTGGCATTGCTGGACAAGGGCGATGACGATCTGCCGGCCACTTCCGGTGCGCCTCGCGATGCACTGACCCCCTTGTTGGGTAGTGGCGCGAAAGCCATTGAGGATGTGAATGCCTTGGAAGCGGGCCGTATCGGTCTGGTGGCGGTGGCGCGTTCTTTGCAGGCTTTCGGGCTGGTGGGTGAAGAGTTGCGGGCGGCTTCGGAGCAACTGGTGGCACGCTCGGACGGTGCGCAAAAAGAACGTGCGGTGCGTTTCATGCTGTTGGGTGAACGTATGGCGAAAGACGCGGGTGCGTTCCAGGGCGTGGATGTGTCTACCGAGCAGGTGGCTGCCATCGGTATCGATACTCAGGAAGCCGAAGAGTTGCTGGCCAGCTTTCCGCAAAGCGAGTTGACCGACAAGATTCGAGACCTGTTTGGTACTTATCAGGTGGCGGTGGAAACCATCGTGAGTCAGGCACAAAACCTGTTTGCTTCGAAGAAGGCCGGTCGCAACATCGTGGAAGATTCCGACTTGCTGTTGGAGCAGGCGCTGGCTCTGGATGCAAACTACCAACAGTCTTTGCAGGGTCGCTGGACGACCTACACCTTGATCGCGTCTGCGGTGCTGGTGCTGTTGATGGTGTTGTTCTTGGGTAAGGTGTACTTGGACGAATCGCGTCGCCGTGCGGCGGAAGCGGAATCGGCCAACCGCCGTAACCAAAGTGCGGTACTGCTGCTGATGAACGAACTGAGCGACTTGGCGGACGGTGATTTGACCATTCAAGCGACGGTGTCGGAAGAGATCACCGGGGCGATCGCCGATACGGTGAACTACACGATCGAGGAGCTGCGGAAGTTGGTGTCTCGAATCACTGAGGCGTCGGAGCAGGTGGCTGTTGCGACCCGCGAAGCGCAACCGGTTTCCGCGCAACTGCTCTCTGCCGCCAAGAAACAGGCGGATGAGATCCAGATGGCCGGCGAGGCCGTCGAGTTGATCTCGCGCTCGATTCAGGAGGTTGACTCCTCGGCGGCTCAGTCTGCCGAGGTGGCGAACCACACTTTGTCGGTGACCACGCAGGGCTCGCAGGCGGTGCAGAACTCCATCGCAGGTATGGACTCGATCCGTGAGCAGATCCAAGAGACCTCGAAGCGAATCAAGCGTCTGGGCGAAAGCTCGCAACAGATCGGTGAAATCGTGGACCTGATCTCGGACATTACTGAACAAACCAACGTGCTGGCGTTGAACGCGGCTATTCAGGCGGCGTCAGCCGGTGAAGCGGGCCGGGGCTTCTCGGTGGTGGCGGAAGAAGTTCAGCGACTGGCGGAACGCTCCGCAGAAGCTACCAAGCAGATCGGCGTGATCGTGAAGACCATTCAGGGCGATACCCAAGAGGCCGTGGCCGCTATGGAAAAGAGTACGCAGGGTGTGGTGGAAGGGGCGAAGCTGTCCGATGAAGCCGGTAAGGTGCTGGTTGAAATTGAAGCCGCAACACAGGAACTGACCAATCTGGTGAGCTCGATCTCGGTGTCCACCCAAGTGCAAACGGACATGGTGCAGGAAGTGGCCGCAGCCATGGCCGACATTCTGAAGATCACCGGACAGACCACAGAAGGTACGGAACTTACCGCTAAGTCGGTCGCCCAGTTGTCTGCACTTGCGGCTGACTTGGGGGGATCGGTGGCGGGCTTCCGACTCTAGGTCGCAGAGCATGGCATCGTCTCCTCAATCGAATCTGGTTCCACTGCTGGCGATCAAGCCTAGTCTGGATGCAACACTGGCGACCGTCAGTGCGGACTTGGAGGGCTATTTCAATGCGCCCGCCAGCGCCAATGGGTTGCTGCTTAAAGCTCTGGCTGAGTTGCATCGCGTGCGCGGTGTGTTGCGTATGTTCGGCCTGGAAGGCTTGGCGGTGTTCAGCGGCGAGCTGGAGAATCTGCTGCAAGAACTCGCCGATGGTGCACTGCCTTTCACCCCGGTGCAGGGCGAAGTGGTGGGCCGCGCGCTGAAGGCGTTGACCCGTTATCTCGACTCGCTGGCGAATGGGGCGGATAACGCGGCACTCAAGCTATTCAATCGCTACCAAGAGTTGCGTCAGGCGCGCGGGCTGGAACAGTCTGCCGAGTCCGATCTGTTCTTTCCCGCATTGAACATCGAATTGCCCGCCGAGTTGCTGGAGTCGGTTCCGCCCGAGGGGGCGAACGAATTGATACGCGGCGAACGCGGCAAATACCAGCACGCGCTGCTGAAATGGCTGCGCAACGATCAACCCGCCGCCGCACTGGAAACCATGCGCAGTGCTGTGCGTCAGGTGCTGGATTATGCACCGCAGGATAACCAGCGCGCTTTCTGGTGGGTCTCGTCGGCCTTGCTGGATTGCCTGCTGCATGACGGTCTGCCGCCCGAGTTGAACGCCAAGCGTCTGCTGGGCCGGATGGATCTACAGATGAAGTCGTTGTTCGAAGGAACGGCGAGTGAAGTCAAGGAAGTGTTGTCCGAGATGCTCTATCTGATCGCCCGCAGTCAGCCGGTCAGCGAGACCGTCGAGGCGATCAAGCAGGCTTACGCGCTGGACGTCTATCTGCCCAAGGCCAACACCATGCCGGAAGAGCAGACCGGTCAGGTGCTGGCCGAGATGCGCGTGGCTTTCCGCCAAGTCGAATCTAGCTGGGAAAAGTTCGCTGCCGAGGGGGACTTGGCAGCTGGTGGTGTGTTCGCCGAGCAGATCGCCAAGTTGAGCGGGCTTTCGCAACAGCTGGGTCAGGACACGCTGCACTATCTGTGTGAGCAGATCCAGTCCATCGTGGACGAGGCCGAGATCGACGGCATCCAGCGCATAGCGATGGATATGGCGATGGCGTTGTTGTTGCTGCAAAACGGCATCGACCACTATGCCAACCTCGATCACGGTTATCAAGAACAGGCCGAGATCGTTATCAAGCGCATCCGCGCGACCTTGCGCAGTGAGGCGGGCGACAGCGATGAGTTGGATGAGCTGGTCACGATGCAATCTCAAACCGAGGAAAGAAGTGCGCTGGCACCCCTAGCCGACGAGATGCTGAGCAATCTGCAACTGGTCGAGCAAGGCCTGAACACTTTCTTTGCCGAGCCGAACAAGCACGACGAGTTGTTGCCGCTGGATCGTTTGCTGGCCCAAGTGCGTGGCGGTCTGCATCTGCTTTCGCTGCCGCGCGCCTTGCGCGTGCTGGATGCTCTGCGCGAAGCACTCTCCCGCTTGGTGCGTGAACGCAGCGCGCCGCAAGAGGCCGAGATGCAAGCCCTAGCCTTTGCTTCGAGCGCCTTGCAGAGCGTGGCGCAGAATCTGGCTAACGGGCACAAGCACGAAGGGCATCTGACCGATGCCGCGATGGAAGAGCTGAAAGGCTTGAAGAAACCTGTCGCCACGCCTGCCGCAACCGAGCGCAAAGCCAGCAGCGCACCGATCAATGAGCTGCTCGAAATCTTCTTGGAAGAAGCCCGCGAAGTGCTGGAGACCATCTCCGCCAATCTGGACATCAGCCATCAACATCCCGATAGCCCTGAGCCTTTGGTCACCGTTCGTCGCGGTTTCCACACCCTCAAGGGCAGCGGTCGCATGGTCGGTCTGAAGGAATTGGGCGACGTGGCTTGGGCCATCGAGCGGATGATGAATCAGTGGCTGCAAGAAGGCAAAGCAGCGACGCCCGGTTTGCTGGCATTCATTGCTCGCGCCGAAGCTGCCTTCAATTACTGGGTCGGTGAGCTGGCTGTACACGGCGACACCGAGATCGACGCTGCTGAGTTGGTGAGTCTGGCGAATCAGGTCGAAGCTGGTCTGGATCCTGATGCCGTGCTGAATGCGCCGGCCAAGGTGGCAGTGCCAGAAGTTGTCGCATCGCCTGTCGAAGCGCCTGCTCCGGTGCAAGCCGCCGAGCCAGCCGTGCCAACGGAAGTGAAGATCGGTCCGGTCACTTTGTCTGCGACCATGTTCGGCATCGCCACCGAAGAGGCGGCCCAGCATATCGCCGCCTTGTGGCGACAACTGGAAGCGTTGCGCGTATCGGTGCCGTCGGTCATCCACTTCGATTTCATGCGCGCGGCCCATACGCTGGCCGGGATCAATCGGACGATAGGTTTCACCAGCATCTCCGATCTTTCCTACGCGCTGGAGCAATGGCTGCAAGCCCGCATAGATTTGCCGCTGACGCTGAGCGATGCACAACTGGCTTTGCTCGAACGCTGTGTTGGTGCGCTGGACGAGATGACGCAAGCGGTCAGCGGCAAACAAACGCCGGAAGATCGTGCCGATGTCGTCGAGGCCCTGCAAGCGGATCAAGTGCAAGCGCTCCCCGCTGTCGCCGTTGAAGAACCTGCTGCGCCTGTCGCGACTTCGCCGGAAGCCAAGCAGGAGGTCGAAGCTGCGCCTGTGGCTGAAGCTCCACCGCTGATCGAGCAAGAGATCGCAGCTGCTTTGGCCGATCACGTTGCGCCTGACCAGATCGTGCTGGAAGTCCGCGATGACGTGGATGAACAGTTGCTGCCGGTGTTCCTTGAAGAATCCAACGATCTCTTCCCGCAGATCGGTAACGGTTTGCGCGCATGGCGTGAGCAGCCGGATTCCGAGCAGTTTGCCCGCAATCTGCGTCGAACCCTGCATACCATCAAGGGCGGCGCGCGGATGGCCGGTGCGATGCGTATCGGCGAACTGACGCACAAGATGGAAGACCGCGTGATGTCCGATGAGGCTCACGGCGGACAGACCGCAGCGTTCTGGGACGAACTGGAAGACTACTTCGATTACCTTGGCGTTCTGCTGGAGCAGTTGCGTAGCGGCGAATACAAGAACCCGCTGCAAGAAGTTGCCGGAGAGAAGGGCGAGGCCGAAGAGACCCAGGCCGCAGGTGTGCAGCAGCCTTTGTTGGAGATCGGCGCGGAGCGTGCCGCACTCACCAATATGCTGCGTGTGCGTTCGGACATCGTCGACCGTCTGGTGAACGAGGCTGGCGAAATCGGGGTGACCCGTTCGCACATCGAAGCTGAGTTGCGCACGTTCAAGAACGGCCTGCTGGAACTGACAGAAAGTGTGAATCGTCTGCGTAAGCAGCTGCGCGAGATCGAGATCCAAGCGGAAAGCCAGATGCAGGCGCGGGTGTCCTTGTCCGAGGATACCGCCGAGAAGTTCGATCCGCTGGAGTTCGACCGCTTCACCCGCTTCCAAGAACTGACGCGCTTCATGAACGAAAGCGTGCATGACGTTCAAACCGTACAACAGACGCTGCTGAAGAATCTGGACGAGACCGCTGGCGCGCTGACGGCGCAAGCCCACATGAACCGAGAACTGCAAGAAGGTCTGATGTCGATCCGCATGGTTCCGTTCGCCAGCATCTCCGAACGTCTCTATCGCATCGTGCGTCAGACCGGCAAGGAGCTGGGCAAAAAGGCCAACTTGGAACTGAGCGGTACGGAGTTGGAGCTTGACCGTTCCATGCTTGAAAAGATGACCGCGCCGTTCGAGCACTTGCTGCGTAACTCGATGGTGCATGGTCTGGAGTCTCCCGAAGCGCGTGATCTGGGCGGCAAACCGCCTCTCGGCGATATTCGTCTTTCGTTGCGTCAGGAAAGCAACGAAGTGGTGTTCGAATTCAGCGATGACGGTGCGGGCTTGGATATGGCACGTCTGCGCCGCAAGGGCTTGGAACTCGGCTTGGTGCAGCCGGGCGAACAGGTCGCTGACGACCAGATCATCCAGTTGATCTTTGCTTCGGGCCTGTCTACCGCCGAGACCGTGACGGAAGTCGCCGGTCGAGGTGTGGGCATGGACGTGGTGCGCAGTGAGGTGATCGCCTTGGGCGGTCAGATCAGCGTCACCACCGAACCCGGCAAAGGTACGCGTTTCACCATCCACTTGCCGTTGACTCTGGCGGTGATGCAGTCGGTGATGGTGCATTCCGGCGACGATCTGTATGCGATCCCGTCCACCATGGTGGAGCAGGTTCAGCAACACCGTACTGGTGCGCTGGAAGCCATCTACGCGCAGCGTAGTGTGGAGTGGATGGGCCGCACCTATCCGTTGCACTATCTGCCACACCTTTTGGGCGACTATGATCGTGTGCCTGAGGTGCGTCCGCACACGCCTATCCTGCTGTTGCGTAGCGGCGATCTGCGTATCGCACTGCACGTGGACAGTATGGCGGGTAAGCAGGAAGTCGTGGTGAAGAACATCGGCCCGCAGTTGGCCCGGATGCAAGGTATCGCCGGAGCGACACTGTTGGGTAACGGCCAGATCGCGCTGATTCTGAATCCGCCGCAACTGGCGCAGCGCAACCTGACGATACGCAAGGTGGTCAAGCCGGTGGTGGTCGAGCCGCAGAAACTGCAACCGATCGTCATGGTGGTGGATGATTCGCTCACCGTGCGCAAGATCACCACCCGTTTCCTGATGCGTGCCGGTTATCAGGTGATTACCGCCAAGGATGGGGTGGATGCACTGGAGCAACTTGCCGCCGGGGCGATGCCGAACGTCATGCTGCTGGACATCGAAATGCCGCGTATGGATGGCTTCGAGTTGACCAAGCAGTTGCGCCGCGACGCTAAGACCCGCGAACTGCCTATCATCATGATTACCTCGCGGACAGCGGACAAGCACCGCGATCACGCGATGCAGCTCGGTGTGAACCATTATCTGGGCAAGCCGTTCCAGGAAGAAGACCTGCTGGTACACATCGCCAATTACACTACGGCAGCGGTTGCTGCCTGAGTCAGGTGATGTTTCCGGTTCCAAGCAAAACCCGCCATCGGCGGGTTTTGTGCTTTTGCCTTACGGCTGCACTCCACACCATTTCGCGCGCCCTGACTATCTTCACTCGCCTTGGCAGATGGGGGAGTTGCTTGCTGCTACTGCCGCTGCTGGTTAACGCCGCTCCGTTGCAGTTGGATGGGGCGACGCCATTCTTCGCGCTGGCCACACATATCGAGGTGTTGGAAGACCCTACAGGTAGACTCAACATCACCCAAGTCGATGCCGCTGAGCGGCGTGCTGCATTTCGAACTGCGCTGACGGCAAGCGGCACAGGGCTGCGCGACGAGCTGAACTTCGGCTATTCCGCTTCGACCTATTGGCTGCGCTTGGAGATTGCGGCCAGCCCAGCGGCATCCGAACGGATGCTGCTGGAAGTCGCTTTCCCCTCGCTGGATCATGTGACGCTATACGAACATTCCCCGCATGGCTGGGGGGCGCGGGAGACGGGCGATCTGCTGCCGTTCTCCTCGCGACCTATCTCGCATCGCAATTTCGTCTTCCCGGTGCAGCTGGGTGGCGAAGCGCAGACTTTCTACCTGCGCATCCAGTCGGAAGGCACGCTCACCGTGCCGCTGCGCTTGTGGCAAGCCGATAGCTTCCGTGACCACAACCTGCTGACTTACGCCTCACTGGCGTTGTACTTCGGTATGTTGCTGGCGCTGATGTTGTACAACCTGCTGCTCTACCTCTCGCTGCGCGATCGCATCTATCTGACCTATGTCTGCTTTGTCGCTAGTCTTGCGGTCGGCCTGCTTTCGCTGAGTGGCTTGGGCAATCAGTTTCTGTGGCGTGGCTGGACGGCGTGGGGCAATGTGGCGCTGCCCATCGGTTTCGCCGTCGGCGGTGCTTTCGGCACGATGTTTACGCGGGGCTTTCTGAATACCCGCGTGATGACGCCGGGTTACGACCGCGTGCTGCTGCTGTTGATCGGCCTGTTTCTGTGCACGGCACTGATGCCGCAGTTGTTCTCTTATCGCTGGTCGGCGCTGGCAGTGTCGCTGCTGGGGGCGATCAGTTCATTGGTGGTCATCAGCACCGGTATCGCCTGCTTGCGGCGCAACCATCCCGGTGCGCGCTACTTCCTGCTGGCATGGGCGCTGCTGATGACGGGCGTATTCCTGATGGCGGCGCGCAACATCGGCTGGCTGCCGACCAACTTCCTCACGCTCTATTCGATCCAGATCGGCTCGGCATTGGAGATGTTGTTACTTTCCTTTGCGCTGGCAGACCGCATCAATGTGATGCGACAAGAGCGGGATGACGCTCAGGCCCAAGCGCTGGATGCGATGGGCCAAAGGCTGCAAGCGATGATAGACACTTTGCCCGACCTGTTCTTCTACAAAGACCGCAACGGCATCTATTCCGGCTGCAACAAGGCATTCGAGGTGTGGATGGGCAAGCCGGGGAGCGAGATCATCGGCAAGAGCGATGCCGAGTTGATGCCGGAATCGCAGGCGCGTCTGTTCCGCGAACAGGATGCGCAGACCTTCGCCAGCGAACAACCGCGCCGCGACGAGGAATGGCTCACCTATCCTGACGGGCGGCAGGCGCTGATGGAGGTGTTGAAGACGCCGTTCTATGGCGCACACGGCGAGGTGATCGGGCTGACCGGCATAGGACGCGACATCACGCAGCGGCATCGGCAAGGCGAGCAGGAGCGTGCGCGCAACCGCACCTTCGAGATGCTGGCACGGGGCGCGGCGATGAGCGACATCCTCGGGCAGATCGTCAGCTACGTCGAGCAATCGCGCAGCGATCTGCTCTGTTCCGTGCTGCTGCTCGACGAGAGCGGGCAGCACCTGCGACTGGGCGCTGCACCCAGCTTGCCCGATTTTTACAATCAAACCGTGGAAGGCTTGCAGATCGGCGACGGCGTGGGCGCGTGTGGGACCGCCGCTTGCCGCAACGAGCGAGTGGTCGCCGAAAACTTGCAGACCGACCCGTATTGGGCAGATTACCGAGAGTTGGTGGCCCGCGCCGGGCTGGTCTCTTGCTGGTCGGAGCCGATCTGCTCGGCCAAGGGCGAGGTGCTGGGTACGTTCGGTATCTACCAGCGCAAACCGGCACGACCGAACGCGGCAGACATCGAACTGATCCAGCAGGCGGCCAATCTCGCCAGTATCGCCATCGAGCGCAAACGTGCGGAAGATTTGATCTGGCAACAGGCCAATTACGATCCGGTCACGCAGTTGCCCAACCGGCGTTTGTTCCGCGACCGTTTGCAACAAGAGATACGCAAGACCGGGCGCAGCCAGAAAATACTGGCCCTGCTGTTCATAGATCTGGATCGCTTCAAGGAAGTGAACGATACGCTGGGTCACGATGTCGGCGACCAGTTGCTGGTCGATGCCGCGCGGCGCGTCAGCATCAGCGTGCGTGGCTCGGATACCGTGGCGCGCATCGGCGGCGATGAGTTCACCGTCATCCTGCCGAATCTGGACGAAGCCAGCCGCGTCGAACAAGTCGCGGATAACATCATCGAAGCCCTCTCGCAGCCGTTCCGCTTGGGCAACGAGGTCGTCTACATCTCTGCCAGCGTGGGCATCACGCTTTACCCCAACGATGCCACTGAGGTGGAAGATCTACTGAAGAACGCCGATCAGGCGATGTATGTCGCCAAGAACAGCGGGCGCAACTGCTTCAGCTACTTCACCAGCCAGATGCAGGCAAGCGCGCAGCGGCGTCTGCATCTCATCAAAGATCTGCGCAACGCGCTCGCCGCCCAAGAGTTTCGCTTGTACTTTCAACCCATCGTGGAGTTGAGCAGCGGACAGATCGTCAAGGCCGAGGCGCTGATCCGCTGGCAGCACCCGGAGCGCGGGCTGGTTCCGCCGATGGAATTCATACCGCTGGCAGAAGAGGTCGGCTTGATCGGCGATATAGGTGACTGGGTGTTCCGAGAATCGGCGCGCTGGATGCAGCGCTGGCATCAGCAAGGCCGCATCTGCGGGCAAGTCAGCGTGAACAAATCGCCTAACCAGTTTTTGGTGACGGTGCGAGAGGAGGCTTGGCTGGAGTATCTGAGGGAGCTGGGCTTGCCCGGTGAATGCATCGTCATCGAGATCACCGAAGGGCTGCTGCTCAACGAACGTAGCGAGATCACCGCCAAGCTGTTGCAATTCCGCGATGCGGGTATTCTGGTTGCCATCGACGACTTTGGTACCGGCTATTCCTCATTGGCCTATCTGAAGAAATTCGACATCGACTTCCTCAAGATCGACCGCTCTTTCGTGCGCGACCTCGCCACCGATCCCAACGACCTCGCCCTGTCTGAAGCCATCATCGTGATGGCCCACAAGCTGGGGCTGAAAGTCATCGCCGAAGGCGTGGAGACCTCCGAGCAGCGCGACATGCTGGCGGCGGCCGGTTGTGACTACGTTCAGGGTTATCTGTATTCTAGGCCGATGCCAGCGGAGGTATTCGATGTGCTGTTGGCGAGTGGGGCGACGCTGGGCTGAGGGGGATTTCCCCTCAAGCACCATCTGAGCTAAATCTGTGATCCCTTAGCTCTCTGCCGATGTTGAGATCTTGCGATACAGCCGATAGTGCTCGTTGCGGTCACCGGTGCGGCCTCCCTCCCAGATCTTTTCCCAGCGCGTTTCGTCGGTGACGGGGTGCAGCTTGCGGTCTTCCTGCACCAGCAGTAGTTCGCAGCGCTGGCTGTCTTTGCTGGCGACGAGGATGTCGCCGAAGTAATGCAGCATGGCGCGCTGGCCATCGCCCAGATGGGTGGCGGCGATGCAGTCGTATTGGGCGGGTAAGGCTTGCTTGAGCGAGACGACCATGTTGCGGTAGCTCTTGCCGCTGTCCAGCCAGGGCAGCCACAAGGTCATGGCGAGGATCCAGATCAGCGTCACGCCGCTGGCCCAGTTGATGATGGCGCGGCGCATCGAGCGACCCACGCGCCAGACCAGTAGCACCCACAGCACGCTGAACACCAGTGCGATCCAGAACGGGCGCTCATGGAAGGCAGGCTCGAAGCCGGGCTGGTAGTCTTTCAGCCAAAAGGTGATCTTGGCGTGGTTGTCCAGCAGCAAGCCCGCCCAGCCCCACCACAGCAGAATGGCGATCAGGCCGAAGGTCATGATGCCGAACCAGTCCAGCGCATTGGCCGCACCGCGCCGCAGCGTGGCGAGCGAGGCGGTCGCCAGCAGGGTGAGCGGCAGCAGCATGGGCAGGGCGAACACTTCCTTGATGTTGGGGACGAGGCTCAGCGTCATCAGCATCACGGCGAAGGTGACCAGCGGTAACTGGAATTCCGGTTCGCGCATCACCTTGCGGCGCGCCTGCCACACCGCCCAAGCTGCCAGCGGCAACGCGGGCCAAGCCAGCCAGGGCAGGCTTTTTACGTAGTAGAACGCCTCGGTGTAGTGGCCTGCCGTAGCGTACAGAAACCAGTGGCCGATGTTCAGCGTCCAGGCCCATTCGGCGAACAGGGCGGGGGAGCGCAGATACAACAGCGTCGGCCAGACGGTCAGCCAGGGCAGGGCGAACAGCAGGGCTACGCCCAGTGTGACGAGGTAGTGACGGTTGCGCCAGAACTGGAAGGCGAGCAGCCCTGCGCTGATCAGCAAAAAGAATATCGGCGCGATGAAGCCCTTGGCCATGAAGCCCACGCCCATGCCTGTGCCTATCCACAATCCTGCCTTACTGCTGTGGCGTAGTATCAGCGCATAGCCGTAGAGCATCATGGCGCAGCCGGCGACAAGAGCTAAGTCGGTGATGAGCTGATGCGCGCGTACCAGCAGCCCTAGGCAGCCGATCAGGATGACGGCGGAAGACCAGCTGCCAGCCTTGCCGAACAACTCGCGTCCGGCCAAGCCAGTGAACAGCAAGGTCAACGCGGTGTAGAAGCCGCTGGCCAGCCGTGCGCCATCGTGCAGCGGCAACCAGGGCGAGAATAGTTTGGCGAAGGCGGCTGCGGTGATGTAGAACAGTGGCGGCTTGTCCATGAACGGCTCGCCGGCGAGTATGGGAACCAGCCAGTCGCCGCTTTGCAGGATGGAGTAGACCAGCCCGAAGCTGTAAGCCTCGTCCGGTTTCCACGGGTCATGCCCGATCAGCCCCGTCCCTATCCACACCAGACACAGCAAAGCGAGCAACCCGGCTTTGGCCGGGGTGATCGGATGCTCGCGCTGGGTCTCGGGATAGCTGAACATCAGTCCACGATCTTGAGGGCTTGCCCAGGCGTGGGTTCACCGCTCGGGTATTGTGCGTTGATGAGGCGCAGATAGCTTTCGGCCTGTTTGCCCAGCGGGGATTCTTGCGCCAGCTTGGCATAGGTGTCGCTGGCCTTCGCGGTGATGACGTGGATGCTGAGGGGACGGGCTTGCTTGCGTTCGGCTTCGCTCAGGGCGTGGAAGCTGCGGATGCAGTCTAGGATTGCTTGGCGATGCGCCTCCAGCGCGGCCGTGGTCTTGGCGTTGCTCTGGATGATGAACGCCTTGCCGTCGAAGAACACCACGCCGATCAGCGCAGTCGGCAGTGTGACGATCGCGCCGGGCAGATGGTTGATGTCGTGCAACTCGACGGGCGCGTTATACCCGGTTCCGCTCAGTTTGCGGGCGTATTCGGCGGGTGTGCCCTGCGGGTTGGGATCCATCTTCATCTGAAGCGTGGCTTCGGAGTTGGGGGCGGTGGCGGTCAGCTTGTCCGCCAGATTCTGTACGCGCCAGCTCGACGGGAAGCTCAGTGCAATGCCGAGTTCGGCGTGCAGGAAGGTGTTGTTGCGCACCACGCCTTGGTCGCTGCTGTCGTTGAACACCACGCCCTCGATCTGGCGCAGGTAGGCGTCGCGTCCCTCGTAAGGTTTGGCGACTTCTAGGTGGGCCGATTCGCCGACGACTTGTTGCAAACGAGTGTCGGCATCGGGGTGGGAGGCGAACACGCCGTGGTAGCGGCGCGGCTCGCGGCCTTCGCGCTTGGCTTGCTCGATGTCGAACAACTCCTGATTCTTCAACACGCCGACGACCTTAATCATGGCGTGGGGATCGTAGCCGGTGCGCGCCAGATATTCCGCGCCCAGTCGGTCGGCTTCCAGTTCGTGGTCGCGTCCGTAGCCGGAGAGCAGTGCGCCGCCCATCAGGTTGGACAGGTTGTAGCCGACATTGGTGTTCAGTTCCGGGACGAAGATCGAGGCGATGGTCAGCCCGACCTGCGCTGCCTGAGCGGCGCTTTGCTGGCGCACGCCGTGGCGGGCGGTGACGTGGCCGGTCTCGTGGCCCAGCACTGCTGCCAGTTCGGCTTCGGAATTGAGATAGGCGAGGATGCCGCGCGTGATGTAGACATAGCCGCCGGGCAGGGCGAAGGCGTTGATCTCGGGTGAATCGACGACGGTGTAGTGGTATTTCAGATTGGGGCGATGGCTTTTCTCGGCCAGTTTCTGCCCGACGCGATTGACGTAATCCTGCAAGGGCTTGGAAGGGTAGATCTTGTACTGCTGTCGCACCAGCGCATCGTTGCGCATACCGAGGTTGATCTCTTGCGACTCGGACATCATCACAAAATCCTGTCCTCCCGTGACCGGGTTTTGCGCACAACTGGAGAGCGCAAGCAGAACAGGGGCCAGCAAGCAGGAGCGCAGCAGCGTATTCATCAGATCAATCTCCCAAGCATCGTAAAAACAAAAAAGGCAGCGAGTGCTGCCTTTTGAGTGTCGCCCGAAGCAAAGTTCCCTTAAGCGGCAGCTTTGGCACCGGCCTTGCCGTACTTCTGGTTGAACTTTTCGATACGGCCAGCGGTATCCACGATCTTCTGGGTGCCGGTGTAGAACGGGTGGCACTCCGAGCAGACTTCAACGTGCAGTGGCTTGCTCATGGTGGACTTGGTCTTGAAGCTATGGCCGCAGCTGCAATTCACTGCGATTTCTTCGTACTTTGGATGGGTATCGGCTTTCATGTCTTTTCCTATAAAAATTCTGGCGCGGCGAAGTACGCGCACATAAGGGCGCGGATTATCCATTAAGGACGGGCAATTAGCAACACCTGCGCACGCCCTCCCATTTTTCCTGTTCGCGGCGACGGAAGTACTCGGCGCGCGACAGCGGCGGCGTGTCGGCATGATGGGTGGCGTGGTGCGCCAGATAGCGTTCGTAGGCGTCGTCGCCGGAAAGCTGGCGGACGATGCGCCAGACTTTGTCGAGCTGCGCGGTCAGTCGCGTTGCCATGCTTCCTCCAGGCGGGTGAGTTGGTGAGGAGCTTCAGAAAGCGGAGGTACGGGCTGTTGCGCCAGATGACGGTAACAAACGCGCAGCATGTCGGCGACGATCAGCCAGAGCAGGCAGACGAAGAACAGCGCCAGTGCCGCATCCAGTTGCTGATTGAAGATCAGCGTCGGCGCGATGGCCGCCTTTTCCGGCGGCAGCGTCCCGGCGGCCAGTTTGTCGGACAGGCTGCGGGCCGCTGCGAGGAAGCCGATGCGCACATCGTTGCTGCTGAGTTTCTCCCACACCGCCGTGCTGGTGATGACGATCAGCCAGAGCAGCGGCAGCGCGGTGATCCAGGCCTGCTTGAGTTTGCCCGATTTGACCAGAATGCCGGTCGCCACGCACAGCGCGATGGCGGCGAGGATCTGGTTGGAGATGCCGAACAGCGGCCACAGGATGTTGACCCCGCCGTTGGGGTCGATCACGCCGATGTAGAGGAAGTAGCCCCAAGCCGTGACCACCAGCCCGCTGGTCAGCAGCACCGAGGGATACCAGGAAGTCTGCCCTAGTTTTGGCCAGAGGTTGCCCAGCATGTCCTGCAACATGAAGCGGCCCACGCGCGTGCCTGCGTCCAGCGTGGTGAGGATGAAGATGGCCTCGAACATGATGGCGAAGTGATACCACAGCGCCAGCATCCCCTGACCGAAGGCGCTGCCGAAGATGCTGGCCATGCCTACCGCCAGCGAGGGTGCACCGCCGGTGCGGGCGAACAGCGTGGCCTCGCCCATCTGCTGCGCCAGCAGGCTCATCTGCTCGACTGTGACCGGGAAACCCCAGGACGAGATCTTGGCGACGGCGTCCGCCGCCTCCTTGCCGACCACGCCTGCCGAGGAGTTGATGGCAAAAAACACGCCGGGGTCGAGCACGGTGGCGGCCACCATCGCCATCACCGCGACGAAGGATTCCAGCAACATGCCGCCGTAGCCGATCATGCGGATGTCGCGCTCGTTGGACAGTAGTTTGGGTGTCGTGCCGGAGGCGATCAGCGAGTGGAAGCCGGAGATGGCGCCGCAGGCGATGGTGATGAACACGAAGGGGAACAGCGCGCCGCCGAAGATCGGCCCGCTACCATCGACGAACTGCGTCAGCGCAGGCATCTTCACCTCCGGGTGCATCCACACTATGGCCGCTGCCAGTAGCAGTACCGTGCCCAGCTTCATGTAAGTAGAAAGGTAGTCGCGCGGGGCCAGCAGCAGCCACACCGGCAGAATCGCGGCGGCGAAGCCGTAGGCGATCACGGCGTAAGCCAGCGGCAGGCCGGGGTGATCGAACCAGTCGCGCAGGCCCGGCTGCTGGTCGATCCAACCGCCGCCCGCCACCGCCAGCAATAGCAGCACGATGCCGAGCAACGAGCCTTCCAGCACGCGACCGGGGCGGATGTTGCGCATGTACAGGCCGACGATCATGGCGATGGGAATGGTGGCGGCCACGGTGGAGGTCGCCCACGGGCTGTTCTTCATGGCGTTGACCACCACCAGCCCCAGCACTGCGATCAGGATCACCATGATGAGGAAGGTGGCGAGCAGTGCCGCTACGCCGCCGATGGGGCCGAGTTCGTCACGCGCCATCTGGCCCAGACTGCGACCGTTGCGACGGATGGAGAAGAACAGCGTCACCATGTCCTGTACTGCGCCGCCCAGCACGCCGCCGATCAAGATCCACAGCGTTCCCGGCAGATAGCCGAACTGCGCCGCCAGCGTCGGCCCGACCAGCGGCCCCGGCCCGGCGATGGCGGCGAAATGGTGGCCGAACACCACCCAGCGGTTGGTCGGCACGAAGTCGCGTCCGTTGTTCAGCCGCTCGGCGGGTGTCGCTCGCGTCTCGTCCACGCACAACACCCGGGCGGCGATCCATGCCGCGTAGAAACGGTAGGCCAGCGCGTACACGCACAGCGCGGCGGTGATGAACCACAGCGCATTGACCGATTCGCCGCGATTGAGCGCGATGCCGCCGAGCGCCGATGCTCCCAGCACCGCGACGGCGATCCAAGTCAGCAGCGCCAGCGGCGAGCGAGCTGGGTTTCGAGTATCCATATCGTTTTATGTCGTTCCTGAGGGCGGCGATTTTGCCACAGATCCGCGCCAAGCCGTTGTCGCCAAAGAAAAGGGCGGCCTAGGCCGCCCCTCAATATCACCGCGAAGCGGCTTATTGCTGCCAGTTCAGATTGATCGACACCGTACGGCCCAGCGTATTGTAGCCGTGCAGCAGGGCGTAGTTGCGGTTGGTCAGATTGTCGGCGCGCAGGGCGACGTTCAACTGCTTGTCCAGCGCGTAAGCGGCGCTGAGGTTGAGCAGCTTGTAGCCGTCTAGCGCGACGGGGGTAGAGTTCACCAAGTGATTGTCCGGGCGCGCATCGCTGAACTGCACCTCGCCGCCCAGCTTCCATGCGCCCAAGGCTTGAGTCAGGCCAAGATTTCCGTAAGTTCTGGCACGCCGCAGCAGGCGCTGGCCGGTGAGGGCGTCGCGCGGATTCTGCACGGTGAGTGCAGCGGAAACAGCGGTGTCGCCGAACTGTGCGCTATAACCTAACTCGATACCGGTGATGTGCGCTTTGCCCAAGTTGATCATGGTGCCGGCAAGCTGGTTGTTGTAGACGATCAGGTTGGAGATGCGATTGTCGAAATAGGTCAGATCGAGGTGCTGGTTTCTGCTTGTGTAATGCAATCCCGCTTCTAGGTTATGGGATTTCTCCGGTTGCAGGTTCGGGTTGCCTACATAAGTGGGGCCGCCGAAATTCTGGAACGGCCAGAACAAGTCGTTAATGATCGGGGCCTTGAACGCGGTGCTGTAGCTGGCCGAGGCGCGCCAGTTATCGTCGAAGCTGTAGCCGTAGCCGAGCAGGCCGGTGTTGGCTGTGCCGAAATCAGAATAGCGATCCTGCCGCAGGTTGGCTTGCAACTGGTGCGCACCGAACAGGCCGGTGTAGCCGCCGTAGAGCGAGTTCACTCGGCGGCTGGTGCGGCTATAGGCGGTGCTACTGGCGACTTTTTGTTCCAGCGTATTTGCGCCTAGCAGCAGCTTGCTGGTTTCGTCCAGCGTGATGTCGTTTTGCCAGCCGAGCTCGCGGTTGGCGGTGCGGAAGCTGGAACTGTTTACGCCATTGGTGTAGCTCTTCAGGTCGTCGCCGCCTTGGGAGAGTTGCATGTGGCTGACCCAGCGTTCGCTGAAATGGTTGTCCGAAGCCAGCGCAAACTTGCTCAACGAGTCGCGGCTGTTGTTGATGTCAGTCGGCAGGCCGAAGGCGTTGTCGGTACTGAGGCGGCCTTGGCTGGCGAACAGCGAGGCGCTCAGGCTGTGGTCGGCATTGAAACGGTGGCTCAGGTTGCCGGACACGCTCTGGTTATCGTAGCCGTTGTTGTTGGGGTTTGCGCCTAAAGCCGGGAAGCCGGGGAACGGGGCCGGGCGGATCGCGGGGTTGATTGCCGACACGCCGTTGGTCTTGAAGCTGGAAAGTTGCAGGCCGTAGGCGTTTTCCCCGCTCTCGCCGCCCAATCCGGCGCTGGCGCGCTGGGTGTTGTGCGAGCCGATCTGAGTGCTGGCGTTGAAGGCGGGCGCACCGTGGCCGCGCTTGGTGAAGATCTGGATCACGCCGCCGATGGCATCCGAGCCGTACAAGCTGCTGACGTTGCCGCGCACGATCTCGATACGCTCGACCTGGTCGAGCATGATCTGGTCGATGGCGGTCGCGCCGGTGGTGGCCGAGCCGAGACGCACGCCGTCGAGCAATACCAAGGTGTGCGTCGAGTTACTGCCGCGTAAGAACAAGCTGCTTTGTGCGCCGATGCCGCCGGACTGGGTGATTTCCACGCCAGCTTGTTTGCGCAGCAGGGTAGGTAAGTCGGCTGCGCCGGAAGCGGCGATTTGCGAGGTATTCAGCACGGTGGTGTGCGATAGCGCCTGATTGAGTGGTTGCTCGGAGCGAGTGGCGGTGACGGTGATTTCTTCGCCGAGATCGTTGTTCGCGTAAGAGAAGGAAGGCAGGCTGCACAGCAGCGCAGCCAAGAGTCGTTTTTGTTTCATAGTGAGTTTCCTGAGTAGATTCCAAGCGTCCCCGTTGGAACTTGTAAACACAGGAAATACGGCGAGAGGGCATGGCGGGCGCGGCGGAGAAATGCCGGGAGCGACCGTCCATGCGCCTCCCGCTGCATTTCCTGACCGAACTTCCAGGCCGGTATCCGGGCTCGCAAGGTCGTCATCGCTGACGTTGGCCGCATCGCCTTCCCATGATCGCTCACAGTGGCATGTTGATGCGTCCGTCCTTGTTTACCGTTGCGGGGGCAGCTCAGGCATTACACCTGATTCCCGTTTAACCGGACGATTACTCGCCCGGCACCTCGAAGCGGGCGCATTTTAACAATAAATCCCGTGCTTCTGGCATCACCTGCAAAAATTACGCTTAGCGTTTGACTTTCCTGATTTTTCTAAACTATAGTACGGGCCATGCAAATCGAATTCGACTCCCTTGAGCGCAAGCTGGCGCAACTGACTGATCTGACGGCGCGACTGCGCGCGGAGAATCTCCGCTTGCGTCAGGAGCTTGCCAGCGCCCATAGCCAGAACCGTCAATACAGCGACAAGATCGACGCTGTCACCGGCAGGCTGGAAGATCTGCTCACCCAATTGCCAGAACAGCCATGAGCGAAAACACCGTGACCAAGACACTGGATGTCAGCATCCTAGACCGCGAATTCCGCGTCGCTTGTCCCGAGGACGAAGCCGCTGCATTGCTTGAGGCTGTCGCCTATGTCGACAAGAAGATGCGCGAGATCAGCGCGGCAGGCAAGATCGCCTCTATCGAGCGTATCGCCATCATGGCGGCGCTGAACATCTCCCACGAACTGCTGAAAACTCGCTTGGGCGGAGGGTTTGACTTGTCCGAGTTCAAGCGTAGAATGAAATCCATGGAAGCAAGCATCGACGCCAGTTTGGCAGATCAGGATGCTCTGTTCTAAGTTTTAAGGTTTGTCCCCTGCGGTGTTTGTCAGGCTCATAATTCTTTGAACCAATAAGCGCTGCTTACGGTTGCAACCCACTAAGTTACTGTTGTGAGCGTCCCTAGTCGGATGTTCCTGATGTAACCGGGAAGCGACCATCTTGAACTCAGGTTCAAGATATTGAGTCAACGGCACAGGCGGGGGACTTCTACTCCGGGTATCGCAAGATGCCCATCAAAATGCGACTTCGGTCGCATTTTTGTTTTGAAGGATGACCATGCGTTACTGGCTGATGAAATCAGAACCCGCCGATGTCGGCATCGACGACCTTGCCGCCCTGCCCGAGCAGACTGTGGCTTGGTATGGCGTGCGCAACTATCAGGCGCGCAACTTCATGCGTGACCAGATGCAGATCGGCGACGGCGTGTTGTTCTACCACTCCAACTGTGCTCAGCCCGGCATCGCTGGCATCGCGCGGGTGGCCAGCACAGCCTATCCCGATGCCACCCAATTCCAGCGCGACGGCAAATATTTCGATCCCAAGGCCACGCCGGAGACGCCGCGCTGGTTCAATGTGGACGTGCAACTGGTGAAAAAGATCGAACTGGTCTCGCTGGCGACGCTGCGCACCACTCCCGAACTGGAGCAGATGCGCATCCTGCAACGCGGCAATCACCTCTCCATCACGCCGCTAGACCCGGCAGACTGGCGCTTCATCACCGAGCGACTGGTGCGCGGCTGATGGATGGTCTGGTGGCGTATCTGCTGCTGGGAGCGGTCGCCGGATTCCTCGGCGGTACGTTCGGCATCGGCGGCGGCACGGTGCTGGTCCCGGTGCTGGTGTTTCTGTTCGAGGCCCAGCAATTCCCCGAGGCGCACGTGATGCATCTGGCTTTGGGCACGGGCATGGGCTGCATCGTGTTCACCGCCATCGCCAGCCTGCGTAAACACCATGAGCATGGCGCGGTGAATTGGGCCGTGGTGAAAGCCATCACCCCCGGCATCCTGTTGGGCACGGCATTCGGCGCGATGACCGCACTCAGCATCTCGCCTAAATTCCTGTTCGGATTCTTCGCCTGCTTCGTCTACTTTGCCGCCGCCCAGATGTTGCTGGACATGCGTCCCCATGCGTTACGGACGCTGCCCGGCAAGCTAGGCATGACGGGCATGGGTGCGTTCACCGGCTGGTTGAGTAGCCTAGTTTCCATCGGCGGCGGCACGCTGGTCGTCCCCTTCTTGCTCTGGTGCAACATCCCGCTGCGTCATGCCATCGGAACCGCCTCCGCCATCGGCCTGCCCATCGCCATCGGCGGCAGCATCGGTTACATCCTCACCGGGCTTTCGGTCGCCCCGGCCTTGCCGCCGCACACGCTGGGATTCATCTACCTGCCCGCCCTGCTAGGACTGGCGCTGGCCAGCACCATCACTGCGCCGATGGGCGCAAAGGCGGCGCACCATCTGCCGCTGGGCGTGTTGCGCAAACTCTTTGCCGGGGTGCTCATCCTGCTGGCTAGCAAGATGCTGCTGAAGGCGTTGGCCTAGGGAGACGCTGACTCCCCTCAAGGATTAAGTCAGTGAAAACAGGGATTGCGACTTTGTCACTCTGATGCCGTGAGGGAAAGTGTGCGATCATTTCACTCGTTAGTCTTTATCGTTAAACCTAAGCGCAGCAAGGCAGGGCAATCATTGTTATCGCGCCGGATGAGTCCCGGCAACCCCGCTCATTAATAGCTTACCCCGCCGCCTCAGCACCAAGAACGACAGAGGAAACAAAAAGCCCGACGTAGCGGCGTCGGGCTTTTCTCGTAAGCGAAGCTAGTCAGGCTGACTTGTTCCCCATCGCTTCGCCCATGCGTAGCGGTTTGGCAGGTTGCCAAGCCGGGTTGAAATCCAGTCCCTCCTGCGGGAACAGCATCACGACGGTGGAGCCGAGCAGGAAGCGGCCCATCTCTTCGCCCTTTTGCAGCTGGATTTCCTGATTGTCGTAGCGCCATTCGCGCACGGTGCCGGGGCGCGGTGGGTTGACGATGCCGTGCCAAACGGTGGCCATGCTGCCGACGATGGTGGCGCCGACCAAGGTCAGCACGAAGGGGCCGGATTCGCCGTCGAACACGCAGACCACGCGCTCGTTGCGGGCGAACAGGCCGGGCACACCGCGCGCGGTGGTGGGGTTGACCGAGAACAGCTCGCCCGGCACGTGGATCATGCGGCGCAAGCGTCCCGCGCAGGGCATGTGGATGCGGTGGTAATCCTTGGGGCTGAGGTAGAGGGTGGCGAAGCTGCCGTTGTCGAACTGCGCCGCCAGCGCCGCATCGCCGCCGACCAGCGCGGTGGTAGTGTAACTGTGGCCTTTGGCTTGGAAGATGCTGTCGCACTCGATCGTGCCGAACTGGCTGATCGCGCCATCCACCGGGCAGATGAAAGCGGCATCGGCCAACGGACGCGCGCCTACACGCAAGGGACGGGTGAAGAATTCGTTGAAGCTGGCGTAACTGGCGATGTCCGGGTTGGCGGCTTCCTGCATGTCCACGCCGTAGCGCGCCACGAAACGGCGGATCACCGCCGTGGTCAATCCACCCAGACGGGCGTTGGCGAACTTGCCCGCCAGTTCGGTGAGCAACTGCTTGGGCATCAGGTATTGCGGCAATACGGCTAGACGATCAGACACGATGGAATCCAGTTACGCTTCAGGGGCGGGATTATAGCGGGGAGAGCAAGCCATACGCGGCAAAAAGGTCAGTGTCCAACCAAGTCTCCGCTCGGAAGGTAGGGGTTGGGCCAACCCCAGTTATTAATCTGGACTCAGACCGCCGCATCAAGCTGACCGTGCTGCTGTACCTGCTCTCTGCGCGGATGCGCTAAACTTGCGTCATGCAGATCAAATTCATTTCCCCCTCTTCGGACAAGCCGCCCAGCCTATTGCGCAAGACCGGCATGATTGTCGGCGCGGTAACGCTGGGCGGCTTGGCGCTGATGTTCTCGGCGATGTTGTTACCCTTCATCCTGGTAGGTGTCGCGTATCTGTGGTGGCGGACGCGCAAGGTGCGGGAGCAGTTCCGTCAGATGCGGGAACAGATGCAGCAGATGCAAGGTTTCCCGCCGCCGCACGATGCCGCGCCGCAAAGCGAGGCATTTCGCGGCAATGTCTATGAAGGCGAGATCATCGAGGGCGAGTCGGTACGGATCGAGGAAAAGCGGCGCTGATCGGCTCTCCGTTCGCCCTTCGACTCGCTCAGGACGAACAGTTCTACTGCAAGTGATACGTCTATGTGGCTACAAAAAGAGATACGCCTGACACCGAAGCCGCGCGGTTTTCACCTCATCACCGATGAGGTGTTGCGCGAGCTACCGGAGTTGCGCCAGTTCAAAGTCGGCATGATGGATGTGTTCATCCAGCACACTTCGGCCTCGCTGACGCTGAACGAAAACGCCGATCCGACGGTGCGGCTGGATTTCGAAAGTTGGTTCAATCGCGCGGTGGCGGAGGACGAGCCGTATTACCGGCATCAGGACGAAGGTTCGGACGATCTGCCTGCGCACATCAAGGCCAGTCTGCTGGGCGCGAGCGTAAACATCCCCATAACGAATGGCCGCCCGGCGCTAGGCACTTGGCAGGGCATCTATCTGTGCGAGCACCGCGATCACGGCGGCAGTCGCCGCATCGTGGTGACGGTGCAGGGCGAGTAAGCTCTGATCCTCATCCGGGAACGCCGCGCACGCCAAACCTGACACTCGACGCCTATTCGCGCTGGCTGCGCCGACAGACGCCCCACTCCCTACGCACTAGGCGACTCGACCGGTCAGCCCGGAGCATCGGCTATCTCACTTGTTGAACCATTTGTACAAGAGGCCGCTGCGCTCGAGCACAAAGAACAAGACGATTCCAACAACGAATCCCACCATGATTGCCACCTTCATATCCATGACCACTCCTCGCTCTGTTGCGACAGAAAGGCTGCCGCTTCGTACACAGCTTAGCAGCATGTGTGCCACGTTGTGTGGTAATTGTTGTATTTTATTGATAGGAAATGAGATTCTATTTCAAGGTGACATCTGGCTGGCACTCATATCCCTCGGGTTGCGTCAAATATGGCGGGTATGAATGAGGTGGATCGGATATGGTGCGCCATGGATGGCATGAAAATCGCATGTCGCGCGCCCAAGGGCGCTCAGATCACTGTCAAGAACTGCTCAAGATGCGTCAGGAATGCGCGCGTCTTGGCCGGTAGATAGCGCCGCATCGGCGTCACCGCCCACGCCGGGACGATGGGATGCGCCCAGTCCGGCAGTACGCGCACCAGTCGCTTCTGGCGCACATCTTCTGCCGCGAATAATTCCGGCAGCTTGCCGATACCTGCGCCATCCAATAGCAACTGCTGGATGGTGCTCATCGAATTCACTGCCAGCCTGCCGGGCGGCACGCCTTCCCAGCTTTCCTTACCGTGCATCAGCGCCCAAGGCAGCGCCGTACCGCGCGCTGACAACAGCCGCAGCGCGACATGATGGGCGAGGTCGTCGGGATGTTGCGGCGCGGGATGCAGGGCAAGGTAGATCGGGCTGGCGTACAAGCCAAAGCTTTGTTCGTCGATCTTGCGAGCGACCAGAGTGGCATCGTCGTCCAGCGCCCCCATACGGATGGCGAGATCGAAGCGCTCGCCGATGATGTCCACGCGACGCGACGACAGATCGAGGTCGAGCTGAACTTCGGGGAACTTCTCGATGAAGGTGGCGATGGCGCACGACAGACGCTGCTTGGCATAGTCGTCCGGCATCGACACTCGCAAGCGCCCGCGCGGCTGCGCGTCCTGACTACGCACGAAATCCTGCACCGTGGCCACGTCCTCGGCGACGCGCCGACTGTGGTCGAGGAACTCTTGCCCGAACTCGGTCAGCGTCAATCGGCGCGTGGTGCGGATCAGTAAACGCTGGCCGAGCAATTCTTCCAGATTGCTCAATCGGCGCGACACCGTGGCCTTGGGCATCCCAAGGAATTCGGCGGCGCGCACCAAGCTATCCTGTTCGACGATAGTGGCGAATAGGGTCATATCATCAGCAGAGAGGTTCTTTTGTTCCATTTGCGGAACAGTCTATCTCGAACGAATGGCTTTATCTATCTTTTCGAGACGCTTACCATGCGTCACATCTTGTTCATCCCCAACCGACTCGACCATGGATACACCCATCACCTCCGGCGCACACCACATCGGGCTAACGGTTTCCAGCCTTGAAGAGAGCGCTCGCTTTTTCACCGACCTGCTCGGCTGGAAAGAAGTGCGCCGCCGACCGGACTATCCGGCGATCTATGTCAGTGACGGAACGATCATGGTCACACTATGGGCGATCAAGGAAGAGCCGTCCGCCGCCTTCGACCGGCGCAAAAACGTCGGCCTGCATCATCTGGCTTTCCGGGTCGCCAGCGAGAGCGAACTGAACCGCGCATATGACCGGCTGGTCGGCGACAAGGTAGTGATCGAATTCGCTCCCGAGCCATTGGGGGTGGGGCCGGCTAGGCACATGATGTGTTACGACCCGAGCGGCATCCGTATCGAATTGATCTGGCTGGGTAACTGAAACAAGGCGAATCATGGACAATATCCGACAATCCCGCAGCATCGAACGCTTCGTTGAAGGCATTGCCACCTCGGATGGCGCAGGCGTGAAGCTGACCCGCGTACTTACCGGCAAGCTGCAACGCCGCCTCGACCCTTTTCTGATGCTGGACGCTTTCGGCAGCGATGACCCGGACGATTACATCGCCGGCTTCCCCGACCACCCGCATCGTGGCTTCGAGACCGTCACCTACATGCTGGTCGGGCGGATGCGCCACCGCGACAGCGCCGGACACGAGGGCTTGCTGAACGATGGCGGCGTGCAATGGATGACCGCCGGGCGCGGCGTGATCCACTCCGAGATCCCCGAGCAGCAAGGTGGCGTGATGGAAGGTTTTCAGCTCTGGCTGAACCTGCCCGCACAGAACAAGATGACCGAGCCTTGGTATCAGGACTTTCCGAGTGCAGCCATCCCCGAATACCTCACGCCGGAGGGCATCACGGTGCGGGTGATAGCCGGGAGCAGCAATGGCGTGGCAGGCGCGGTCAGCCGTGAAGTCACCGAGCCGATCTATCTCGACATCCATCTGCCCGTCGGAGCGGATTTCGCGACCGCGCTACCCGCGACGCATAATGCCTTTATCTACGTCTATCGCGGCGCGGTGACGGTCGGCGACTGCACGGTGCAGGCACAACGCATGGGCATCTTGAGCAACAGCGTCGGGGCGGACGGCGTGAGCCTCCATGCCGAGCAGGACGCGCGCCTGATCTTGGTCGCAGGCAAACCTCTCAACGAGCCCATCGTGCAATACGGCCCGTTCGTGATGAACACGCAGGAAGAGATACACCGCGCGCTGGATGATTTTCGCAGCGGACGTTTCGCCTGAAACGAGGAAAGCGATATGAGCAAGCCCACACGCTATACTCGCACTGCCATGACGCTGCACTGGCTGATGGCGCTGCTGATCTTCGCCGCCTTTCCGCTCGGCGTGTACATGCACGAGCTGCCGCTGTCGCCGACCAAACTCCAGCTCTACAGCTATCACAAGTGGATCGGCGTCACGCTGCTGGGGCTGATCGTGCTGCGCATCGTCTGGCGCTTGCGCCATGCGCCGCCGCCCTTGCCCGAGCAGATGCCGGATTGGCAGAAGCGCGCCAGCGCGGCCACCCATCACCTGTTGTATCTGCTGCTGGTCGCCGTGCCGATGTCGGGCTGGCTGATGAGTTCCGCCAAAGGGTTTCAGACCGTGTGGCTGGGCGTGCTGCCGCTGCCCGATTTGGTCGAAAAGAACAAGGAATTGGGCGTGGCGTTGGCGGAGCTGCATGAGGGGCTGAACATCGTGCTGCTGGTGCTGGTGGCACTGCACCTGGCGGCGGTGGTGAAACACCAGTTCATCGACCGCGACGACATCCTGTCGCGCATGTTACCCAAAGGGAATCGCCCATGAAGACGCTGTTCGCCCTTGTCCTCGGCTTGCTGTGCAACCCGGCGTCCGCGCTGGTGTTCGATCAAGTACAGCCCAGCGAAAATACTCTGACCTTCGCCTACAAGCAGATGGGGGTGTTGCTGGATGGTAAGTTCAAACGCTACAACGCGCAGGTGAGCTTCGACCCGGCCAAGCTGGGCAGCGCGCAAGCACGCATCGAGATCGAGCTCGCCAGCATCGACACCGGCTCGACCGAGGCGGACGAGGAAGTGGTCGGCAAAAAGTGGTTCAACGCCAAGACTTATCCGACTGCCAGCTTTGTCGCCAGCAGCATCAAGGCGCTGGGCGGCAATCGCTATGAAGCCAGCGGCAAACTCAGCATCAAGGGGCGCACGCTGGACGTGATCGCGCCGGTGAGCTTCCAGCAAAGCGGCGCGCGCGGCGTGTTCGACGGCAGCTTCATCCTCAAGCGCCTCGATTACGCCATCGGCGAAGGCGAGTGGGCGGATGTCACCACCGTCGCCAACGAGATCCAGATCAGATTCCACTTCATCGTGAATGCAGCACCCAGCAAGAAGTAACCCAACCTCAAAGGAGAACACCATGCAAAGATTCGCCGCCCTGACCCTCGCCGCCGCACTGTCTTCCGCCGCTTATGCCGCACCGGAGACTTACCTCATCGAGCCGAGCCACTCGATGCCGCGCTTCGAATACAGCCACTTCGGCTATTCGGTGCAACTCAGCCGCTTCGACTCCACCTCGGGCAAGATCACGCTGGATCGCGCCGCCAAGACGGGCTCGGTGGACATCACCATCGACGCGAAGTCGGTGAACACCGGCTCGGCGCTGTTCAACGGCCATATCCAAGGCGAAGACTTCTTCGACACCGCCAAATATCCGACCCTCACCTACAAGTCGAACACGCTGCGCTTCGAGGGCGACAAACTGGTCGCGGTGGAGGGCGAGCTGACCGTAAAAGGCATCACCAAGCCGGTGACACTGACAGTGAATTCGCTGCTGTGTATGCCGCACCCGATGCTGAAAAAGGATGCCTGCGGCGCGACCGCTACCGCCAAGGTCAAGCGCTCGGATTTCAATATGGGCAAGCACGCACCGTATGTCAGCGATGAAGTGACGCTGACCATCCCGGTCGAGTCGATCAAGCAGTAATCGTCAACTTCCAGGAGCAATCATGAGTATCACTCTGTTCACGCCCCTCACACTGGGCAAGCTCGAACTCAAGAATCGCATCGTGATGGCACCGCTGACGCGCTGCCGCGCCATCGGCAATGTGCCGAACGAGCTGGTGGCGACCTATTACCGCCAGCGCGCCAGTGCCGGACTCATCATTGCCGAAGGCACGTCGCCCTCGCCCAACGGTTTGGGCTACGCCCGGATGCCGGGTTTGTTCAGCGTGACGCAGGTGCAGGGCTGGCAGCCAGTCACCAGCGGTGTACATGAGGCGGGCGGCAAGATGTTCGTACAATTGATGCACACTGGCCGCGTCAGCCATCCGGCCAACATGCCGGATGGTGCGCGCGTGCTGGCACCTTCCGCCATCGCCGCACCGGGCGAACTGTGGACGGATAGCAGCGGCCAGCAAGCGCATCCCGTGCCCACGGTGATGAGCGAAGACGACATCACGCAGACCATCGCCGAGTTCGTCCGTGGCGCGCAGAACGCCATCGCCGCTGGTTTCGACGGCGTGGAGATCCACGGCGCGAACGGCTATCTGATCGACCAGTTCTTCAACACCGCCTCCAACCAACGCAACGACCGTTGGGGCGGCAGCGTGGCGAACCGTATCCGCTTCGCCGTCGAGATCGCCCGCGCCACGGCGGCGGCCATCGGCGCGGAACGTGTCGGGATGCGCATCTCACCATACGGCGTGTTCAACGGCATGGCGCCCGATGCCGAGATGGATGCGCTGTATGTAGCGCTGATCGCCGAGTTGAACCAGATCGGCTTGGTCTACCTCCACGTCGTCGATCACAGTGCCATGGGGGCGCCGGAAGTCAGCCCCAGCCTGAAAGCCCGGCTGCGTTCGGACTTCAAGGGACGCTATATCCTTTCCGGCGGCTACGACGCAGCCCGCGCCAACGCCGATCTGGATGCAGGACGCGGCGACTTGGTGGCGTTCGGGCGCAACTTCATCTCCAACCCCGACTTGGTGCAGAAGCTACAATCCGGTGCGGCGCTGACGGCGCCGGATTTCAACACCTTCTACACTCCGGGTGCGCAGGGCTACACCGACTACTGAGCCTCCTCCTCGCCCCTGCCGATTCCGCCTCGGTTTCGGTGGGGTTATCCGGTAAAATCCTCGCACTAAACTGAGGATCGCCGCATGACCACCCGCCATTACACACTGACCATCGCCTGCCCTGACCGAGCAGGCATCATCGCCGCCGTCTCCAGTTTCATCGCCCAGCATGGTGGCTTCATTGTCGAGGCGAGTTATCACACCGAACAGGAGGCGCAGCGCTTCTTCATGCGGCAAGAGATACGTGCCGACTCGCTGCCCATCGATGCAAATGAGTTCGGGCGACGTTTTGCGCGGCTGGCACATGAGTTTGGCATGGACTGGCAACTTTCCGATTCCGCCATCAAAAAGCGGCTGGTGGTGCTGGTCAGCAAGCAGGACCATTGTCTGGACGACTTGCTGCACCGTTGGCGCAGCGGCGAGTTGCAAGTCGAAATCCCCTGCGTGATCTCCAACCACGAAGACCTGCGCAGTTTCGTCGAGTGGCACGGCATTCCATACATCCATGTAGACATGAGCGACAAGGCCGCCGCTTTCGAGCGCATCGCCGAGCTGTTCGAGGAATATCAAGGCGACAGCATGGTGCTGGCGCGTTTCATGCAAATATTGCCGCCGATGCTGTGCCAGCGTTTCCCCGGTCGCATCATCAACATCCACCACAGTTTTTTGCCGTCCTTCGTCGGCGCAAAGCCTTACCACCAAGCCTACCAGCGCGGCGTGAAGCTGATCGGCGCGACCTGCCACTATGTTACCGACGAGCTGGATGCCGGCCCGATCATCGAACAAGACACGGTGCGCATCGACCATGGCGACACGGTAGATGACCTCGTGCGTTATGGCCGCGACATCGAAAAAACCGTATTGTCGCGCGGCCTGCGCTACCACGTAGAAGACCGCGTGCTGGTGTGCGGTAACAAAACCATCGTGTTCAGATAGCCAACGAAGTATCCGTGAAACCACCTGAAACCATCGCAAAGATGTGGTTCATATACCACAAATACATTACAGTTTTTTACCGGGGAAACCCGTATTTTTTTGTTTTACTCGGTTAGAATGTAGCCTCCTAGGAGGAGCGTAATGAGCAGGGGCTGATTATCAGAATCAGCTAATCCTGAAGGTCTGCGCCAATAGTAATTATAAAAATAGCTAAACCAGTGGTCGGCTTAGGCCTGACCACTACACTCAATACAACCAACCTTGTAAATCATCATGATCTATCCAGTCATTCTATCCGGCGGCTCCGGCACACGCCTGTGGCCCTTATCCAGAAAGTCGCTTCCCAAGCAATTCTTGTCTTTGGTCTCGGAAAAGACGCTGTTCCAAGAGACCTTGCAGCGTTTGCGAGGGGTTCCCGACATTGCCAGCCCGGTCGTGGTGTGCAATACCGAGCATCGCTTCTTGGCTGCCGAGCAGTTGCGTGCCATCGACATCAACCCTTTGTCGCTGATTCTGGAGCCCATCAGCCGCAACACAGCTCCGGCCGTGGCGGCAGCGGCACTGGCCGCACAGGAGCGCGATGCCGATGCAATCTTGCTGATATTGCCTGCGGATCACTTGATCCAAGACGTGCTGGCCTTCCATCGTTCCATTCAATCTGCGCTGAAGCTGGCGAACGAGGGCAAGCTGGTCACTTTCGGCTGTAAGCCGACCAAGCCCAGCACTGGCTTTGGCTACATCGAGCAAGGCGACGCGATCGAGGGCATGGACGGCGCATTCGACGTGGCCCGTTTCGTCGAGAAGCCCAAGCTTGAAACCGCAGAAAGCTTCCTCGCCTCAGGCAAGTTCTTCTGGAACAGCGGCATGTTCATGTTCAAGGCCTCCGCATATCTGGAAGAGCTGCAAAAGTATCAGTTGTCGATGTACGAGGCTTCGCTGCAAGCATGGCAGAAAGGACGCCACGGCGACGAATTCAGCCGTTTGGACAAGGAGGCCTTCGAGCTTTGCCCGGATGACTCCATTGACTACGCCGTTATGGAGCAAACCAAGATTGCCGCTATGGTGACCGTCAACATCGGCTGGGGTGACATCGGCTCTTGGGACGCGCTGGCTGAAGTCGTCCCCGCCGATGCACAAGGCAACGTGGTGCGAGGCGACGTTTACGCGCCGGAAACCAAACGCAGCTACATCCGTGCAGAAAGTCGGCTAGTCGCAGCCATCGGCTTGGACGACATGGTGATCGTGGAGACCCCCGACGCGGTACTGGTGGCACACAAGGATTTCTCCCAGAACGTCAAGAACGCCGTGGAATATCTGAAGCGCGCCGAACGTACCGAGCATCTGGTACACAGCCGCAACTACCGCCCTTGGGGCTACTACGAGAGCGTCGATGTGGGCGAGCGTTATCAGGTCAAGCGCATCGTGGTCAAGCCGCGCGCCAAGCTCTCGCTGCAATCGCACGAACACCGCGCCGAACACTGGATCGTGGTCAATGGCTCGGCCATCGTGACGGTCGACAAGATGCGTCGTCTGGTCGAGTCGAACGAGTCAGTCTACATCCCGGTAGGTGCGACACACCGGCTGGAGAACGTGGGCGAGACTCCGCTGTGCTTGATCGAAGTGCAGACCGGCAGCTATCTGGGCGAAGACGACATCATTCGTTACGAAGACATCTATCAGCGGGTTTAAGCAGAAGATCAGGGCATCGAAAGATGCCCTGACAAAAAAGGCGCAACCCCAAGGTTGCGCCTTTTTCACATCCTGTAACGAGGAGGCGATCAGACCTGCGGCGGAACGTCCGGCTCGTTGCTTTCCTCGACGACAGGAAGCGCCACCTCCGGCACGGCCTGGAACAGATCACGATAAGCGGCATAGATCGAGGTGAGCATCACCGGCAGCAGCACGATCCAGCCCAGCATCGCCAGCATGGAGGCCGCGATGGCGAACAACAACATCATCGCACCATAAGCGGAGAGTGGCGCGATGTTGCTCAAACAGGTGCGCAGACTGGTGCGCATCGCCTCGATGGGGGCGATACCGTGGAAAGCCGCCAGCATGGGGGCGAACTGCCCGGCCAGCAACAGCACCGCAGACAGTGCGCCGCCCAGCAGCAAAGCAAAGCCTGCTCCGTCCATCGCCTGCGTCAGCACGGCGGGATCATCCACCGGTTGCCCGCTCATCATGATGGAGACCAAGGCTGCGCCGCCGGTGACCTTCATCACGCCAAGGATGAAGAATTGCCCGACCAGATTGATGCCGCCCAAGGTGATGAGCGCCGGTGCGTTTTGCTTGAAGCCAGCGAACAGATGCGCCAGCTCCAACTCCTCGCCACGCTCCAGCGCCTGACAACCCATGACATAGCCGATCAGGATGGTCGGAAAGAGCAGGCTTGCCAGCGGATCGCCGATGACAGGAACCGACGACAAGCCCACTGTGGCAAGCAGGCCGATAGCGACCAATGCCACCCACAAGATGGGACTTTGCAAAAAGATCGCAAAGCCTTGTTTGATCCACTGCCAGCCGTGGTCGGCGGTCACTTTTCTAGCTTCCATCGTTCTACTCCAGCCAGATGGCATCGCCAAAACTGGCGATATGTTGTTGCAGGATGCGCTGGAACTGCTGTGGATCATGGGCGTGGATCAGCTCACCGTCGCGCGGCAGATGCAGATCGTACAACCTAGAAATCCAGAAACGCAGCGCCGCTAGGCGCAGGGCGACAGGCCAAGCGGCAGCCTCCTCCGGGGCGAAAGCGCGCACGCGATGGTAAGCCTTAAGCAGCGCGCGAGTACGTTCCGCATCCAGCACGCCGATCGCGGTGTCCATACACCAGTCGTTCACGGTGATCGCCACGTCGTATAGCAGCGCGTCGTTGCAGGCGAAATAGAAGTCGATCAAACCGCCGACCCGCGTGCCGTCGATCAGCACGTTGTCGCGGAACAGGTCAGCGTGGATCACGCCCTGCGGCAAACCCGCCAGCGGTTGCTGCGTATGGAAGGTGATCTCGCCTTGCAGCAGCGCGGCATCGGCATCGGAAAGGAAGGGGCGCACTTGCTGCGCCGCCTCGGCCCGCCAAGCTGCACCGCGCGGATTGGGCATGGCGATGGCGAAACTCTGCCCCGCCGTATGCATCTGCGCCAACATCGCACCGACGGCGGCACAATTGGCGGCGGTCGGCTGCACTAGCGACTTGCCCGGTAAGCGGCTGACGATGCTGGCGGGCTTGCCATTCAGTGCGCCGAGGAAGCGGTTGTGCCGATTCGACACCGGGCTGGGGCAGGGGATGCCGTGCTGCGCCAGATGCGACATCAGATTGAGGTAGAACGGCAGCTCTTCAGCGGTGAGCTTTTCGAACAAGGTGAGAACGAAGCGCCCATTGCTGGTGGTGACGAAATAGTTGGTGTTCTCGATGCCCGAGGCGATGCCCTGCAATGAGATCAACTGGCCGAGCGAGTAGTCGCTCAGCCAAGCAGTCAATTCCGCCTCGGTGACGCGGGTAAAAACAGACATTCTGGCTTTCTTTAGAAACGGTGGATGACCCAGCGCGGGACGCGCAGGCCGGAATCCAACGATTCCTGACGAGCGAACTTGCCGTCGCCGCGATCATCGACGAGGTAATACGGCTTGCCGATCTTGGGCGTAACTTTGATCATGTAGAGCCTGCCACCGACGCGATACTCTTCGACGGTCTGCTCGGTCTCTTTCTTGATGGTCACTTCCGGGTCGGAATCCGGCGCATCGTCCGCGCTGGTGTCCATGGCGGGAGGCGGCGGCAGCGGTTGCAGGTCGGCTGGACGCTGGTCAGCGGCCAGTGCGGCACTGCTCAGTCCGCAGAGCAGAAGGAAGAGTTTGATGCGCATGGTTGTTCGTCCGATGGGTGATTTGGCGCGTATTTTAGCTGATACGCGCATCAGAGGTTGAGCTGCATTTCAATCTCGGCCGCAGAAGGTTCGAAGCCGCGCGTTTCGTAATGCTTGAAGATGGCGCTGACCACCGCCTCCGGCTCGTCGATGAGCTTGATGAGATCCATGTCGTCAGCATGGATCATACCTTCGGCCAGCAGGGCCGACTTGAACCACTCCAGCATCCCGCCCCAGAACTTGCTGCCGACCAAAATGATGGGGATGCGGCGTGTCTTGCCGGTCTGCACCAAGGTCAGCGCCTCCATCAACTCGTCCAGCGTGCCGAAGCCGCCCGGCATCACCACGTAAGCACTGGCGAATTTGACGAACATCACCTTGCGCGAGAAGAAGTGCTGGAAGGTGTGGCTGATGTTCTGGTAAGCGTTGGTGTGCTGCTCGTGCGGCAACTGGATGTTCAGCCCGACACTAGGCGATTTGCCATAGAACGCCCCCTTGTTGGCGGCTTCCATGATGCCGGGGCCGCCACCGGAGATCACCGAAAACCCGGCATCCGACAGCAGTCGGGCGATCTCCTCGGTGATGTGGTAATAGGCGTGATCGGTCTTGGTGCGAGCACTGCCGAAGATACTCACGGCGGGCTGGATTGCGCTCAGGCGTTCGGTCGCGGTGACGAATTCTGACATAATGCCGAACACCCGCCAGGCCTCCTTGGAGATGTTCGCATCCGGCAGTTGCGAGGTCGGCAGTTTTGCGTTGTAGATCATCTCTTATCCTGTAAATAAAAATGAAGACACTGCTGCTGGTGGACGGCTCGTCCTACCTGTACCGCGCATTCCACGCCATGTCCCAATCCGATCTGCGTAGCCCGCAAGGCGAACCGACCGGTGCGATCTACGGCGTACTCAATATGCTGCGCAAATTGCGCACTGATTTCCCGACCGATTATAGCGCGTGCGTGTTCGACGCAAAGGGCAAAACCTTCCGCGACGACTGGTATCCCGACTACAAGGCGCACCGCCCGCCCATGCCCGACGACTTGCGCGTACAGGTCGAGCCGCTGCTCGAAGCCGTCGCCGCCTGCGGCTGGAATATCCTGATGGTGGATGGGGTGGAAGCGGACGATGTGATCGGCACGCTCACCAGCCAGGCTACGCACGCCGGGGTGGATTGCATCGTCTCCACCGGTGACAAGGATCTGGCGCAATTGGTCAACGCCCACGTCCGGCTGGTCAACACCATGAGCAACGAGATACTCGACGAAGCGGGCGTGCTGAACAAGTTCGGCGTACCGCCCGAGCGCATCGTGGACTACCTCACGCTGGTCGGCGACGCGGTGGACAACGTCCCCGGCGTGACCAAGTGCGGGCCTAAAACGGCAGTCAAATGGCTGACCGAATATGGCACGCTGGACGAGCTGATCGCCAGCGCGGGCAAGGTCAAGGGCGTGGTCGGTGACAACCTGCGCGCGGCGCTGGACTGGCTGCCGCAAGGTCGCCGTCTAGTGACGGTGAAGTGTGATGTGGAACTGCCCGCCCGCTACGACCAACTGGCCGCGCCGCTGCAAGATACGGAGAAACTGCGCGGGCTACTGGAACGGTTCGGGTTCAAGAGTTGGCTACGGGAGCTGTCATCGCCCGCCGAATCGCGCCCCTCCCCCATCAGGGGAGGGGCTGGGGGGGAGGGAGGCTCTCTGACTCGAAGTGATTCCTCCTCCCCAGCCCTCCCCCAGAGGGAGAGGGTGTCGGTCGCCACTCCGTTGCGCGTAAATTACGAAACCATCCTCACCCAAGCCCAGCTCGACCACTGGCTGGAAAAGCTGCTGTCCGCCGACTTCGTTGCACTTGACACCGAAACCACCGGCCTCGATCCGCTGGAGTCGCAACTGGTCGGCATCTCGCTGTGCCTGATCCCCGGCGAGGCGGCTTATCTGCCGCTGGCGCATGTCTATCCCGGCGCGCCGGATCAACTGGATCGCGCCGCGACGCTGGAGAAGCTGCGCCCTTGGCTGGAAGGCGCGCAGTACAAGAAGGTCGGCCAAAATCTCAAGTACGACCAGCACATCTTCGCCAACCACGGCATCCGGCTGGCGGGCGTCGCCGAAGACACCCTGCTGCAATCTTATGTGCTGGAAAGCCATCTGCGCCACGATCTGGAGACGCTCGCCCAACGCCATCTGGGGCTGTCCAGCATCAGTTATGCCGAGGTGGTGGGGAAGGGCGCGAAGCAGATCTGCTTCGATCAGGTCGATCTCGACACCGCCACGCAATACGCCGCCGAGGACGCCGACCTCACCCTGCGCGTCTACCAGCAACTCGCGCCGCAACTGCATGGTGCGCTGGATAGCGTCTACCGCGACATCGAGCTGCCCGCGCGCCAGGTGCTGTATGTGATGGAGCGCAACGGCGTGTTGCTCGACAGCAAGCTGCTCAACGTGCAGAGCCGCGAGTTGGGCGAGAAGCTGATCGCCATCGAAGCGCAGGCTTTTGAGGCCGCCGGTCAGCCGTTCAACCTGAACTCGCCCAAGCAGCTCGGCGAGATCCTGTTCGACAAGCTCGGCCTGCCGGTGAAAAAGAAGACCCCGAGCGGCGCGCCCTCCACCGACGAAGAGGTGTTGCAGGAACTGGCGCTGGACTACCCGTTGCCCAAGATCCTGCTAGAGCATCGCAGCCTGTCCAAGCTGAAATCCACCTACACCGACAAGCTGCCGCTGATGGTCAACCGCCGCACCGGGCGCGTGCATACCAGCTACTCGCAGGCGGTCGCCGTCACCGGGCGACTCGCTTCCAGCGATCCGAATCTGCAAAACATCCCGGTGCGCAGCGCCGAAGGTCGCCGCATCCGCGAAGCCTTTATCGCCCCGCCGGGCAGCCGCATCATCTCCGCCGACTACTCGCAGATCGAGCTGCGCATCATGGCGCATCTCTCCGGTGACGCAGGCTTGCTCAACGCCTTCGCCAACGGTGAGGACATCCATCGTGCCACCGCCGCCGAAGTGTTCGGAGTCACGCTCGATGCCGTCAGTAGCGAACAGCGTCGCTACGCCAAGGTCATCAACTTCGGCCTGATCTACGGCATGTCCGCTTTCGGCCTAGCCAGCCAGCTCGACATCGAACGCAGCGCCGCCCAGCAATACATCGACCGCTACTTCGCCCGTTACCCTGGCGTGAAACGCTACATGGACGAAACACGCCTGCAAGCCAAGGAACAAGGCTACGTCGAGACCGTGTTCGGCAGAAGGCTTTGGCTACCCGAGATCAAATCCAGCAATGGTGCCAAACGTCAGGCTGCCGAACGCGCCGCCATCAATGCCCCCATGCAAGGCACCGCCGCCGACCTCATCAAACTGGCGATGATCGCCGTGCAGAGTTGGCTAGAGCAGGAAAAGCTAGACTCCAAACTCATCATGCAGGTACACGACGAACTGGTGCTGGAAGTGCCGGAAGCGGAGTTGGCGCTGGTGAAGGAAAAACTGCGTGAACTGATGTGCAACGTCGCCGAACTTAAAGTGCCGCTGGAAGTTGGATTGGGCGAAGGCGCGAACTGGGAAGCGGCGCACTGAGTCACCACCGTTCGTGCTGAGCCTATCGCTCAAGACAGGCTTGTCGAAGTGTGAACGGAGCAGCCCGCGTAGATGAGCGGAGCATCGCCCTGCACATCAGTCGCGCCAAATCCCGCCCTGCCCAGTATAATGCGCCGGTCTTTGCTGCCTTTGGCGGGACTGATCGCTGGCTTAGTTAAATGGCATAACGGCTGATTCGTAATCAGCTATTACAGGTTCGATTCCCGTAGCCAGCACCATCCGTTTTGTCCGCATTCGCGGGATATTGCTCAAGCCGCCGTGAGTTTTGCGTATTCCAGCGCCAGCCATTTGCTGCCGGCGTGTTTGAAATTGACCTGCACCCGCCCTTCCGTGCCGTTGCCTTCTAGGCCGGTGATCGTGCCTTCGCCGAACTTCTGATGGAACACCCGCTGGCCTATGCGCCAAGCGCCTTCCTTCGCTGGAGCGGGGGGCGCTGGCGGCAATTTTGCGCTGGCAGCGGGAGACGAGTAGCTGCCGAAAGAAGACGGGTTGCGCTGCGTCAGTCTGGGCGACAGCCATTGCAGCAGCGCGTCCGGCAGCTCGCGCAGAAAACTCGACATCATGTTGTAGTTGACCTGCCCGTGCAGCATCCGGCTCTGCGCGAAAGTCAGATACAGGCGGCGGCGCGCGCGGGTCAGCGCCACGTACATCAGGCGGCGCTCCTCATCCAGCCCGCCGTCCTCGTTCTGGCTGTTCTGGTGCGGGAACAGGCCGTCCTCCAACCCGGTGATGAACACGCTGTGGAACTCCAAGCCCTTGGCGGCATGGACGGTCATCAGATGCAGCGCGTCGCTGCCCGCCTCGGCCTGATGCTCGCCCGCTTCTAGCGTGGCATGGGTGAGGAAAGCGACCAGACTGTCGTCCTCGTTTTCATGCACGAACAGGGTCGCGGCGTTGAGCAGCTCGTTCAGGTTGTCGATGCGCTCCTGCGCCTCGTGCTTCTTCGCGCCGGTCTCGTTCTGGTAGTTCGCCATCAGCCCGCTGTGCTGCAACACGTGATCGACGATCTCGGGGAGCGAGAGGGTGGAGCCGGAGGCTCCGGGCACCCCTCGGCCTACCCCTTGCGGGTGGAGCGGCAACTTCGCCGTAGTGTGGCGCATCTGTTCGATCAGCCCGACGAAACCGGTGACCTTGCCGCCCATGCGTGCCGCCGCATCATACAGCGTGGTGTTGTATTGCTTGGCCGCTTCCTGTAACTGCTCGATGCTGCGCGCACCGATGCCGCGCGTGGGGAAATTGATGACGCGCAACAGCGAGTTGTCGTCGTCCTGATTCACCAGCAGGCGCAGATAGGCCAGCGCGTGCTTGATCTCCTGCCGCTCGTAGAAGCGCTGTCCGCCGTACACCCGATAGCTGACACCCGCCGCGACCAGCGCATGTTCCAGCGCCCGCGACTGCGCGTTGGAGCGATACAGCACCGCCATCTCGGACAGCGCCACGCCCTCGCGGTGCAGCTGGCGTACCTCGTCGGCGATGAAGCGCGCCTCGTCCATGTCGGTCGGCGCCTCGTACACGCGCAGCGGCTCGCCCTTGTGTTCCGCCGTCCACAGTTCTTTACCGAGGCGGTTGCGGTTGCGGCTGATGAGCGCGTTGGCCGCGTCCAAGATATTGCCGTGCGAGCGATAGTTCTGCTCCAGCTTGATGACGCTCTCGACATGGAAATCGTGCAGCAACTCCTGCATGTTGCCCACGTTCGCGCCGCGAAAGGCGTAGATGGACTGGTCGTCGTCCCCTACCGCGAACAGGGCATTTTCTTTTCCTGCCAACAGCTTCAGCCATTGATATTGCAGCGGGTTGGTGTCCTGAAACTCGTCCACCAAGATGTGCTTGAAGCGCGCCTGATAATGCTCGCGCAGCATCTGATTGCGTGACAGCAGCTCATAGCAGCGCAGCAGCAACTCGGAGAAGTCCACCACGCCTTCGCGCTGGCACTGCTCGTCGTAAGCGGCGAACACCTCGACCTTGCGCCGCGTATAGGGATCATATGCCTCCACCTCATGCGCGCGCAGGCCTTGTTCCTTGTTGCGGCTGATGAAATTCTGCAACTCGCGCGGCGGATACTTCTCGTCGTCCACATTGAGTGCCTTCATCACCCGCTTGATGGCGGATTGCTGGTCGGACGAATCCAGAATCTGGAAGGTCTGCGGCAGGTTCGCCTCGCGGTAGTGCGCGCGCAACATGCGGTTGCACAGGCCGTGGAAGGTGCCTATCCACATGCTGCGGGTATTGATCGGTAACATCGCCGACAGGCGCGTCATCATCTCCTTCGACGCCTTGTTGGTGAAGGTCACCGCCAGCACACCGCCTGGCGACACCAGTCCGTTGCTGATGAGATAGGCGATGCGCGTGGTCAGCACGCGCGTCTTGCCGCTGCCTGCGCCAGCGAGGATGAGAGCGGAGCGCGCGGGCAGTTCGACCGCAGCGCGTTGTTCGGGGTTGAGACCGGAGAGCAGATCCATGACGTATCGTGATAAAAATGAAAACGGGGAACCGGACTAACCAGTTCCCCGCCGATGCAGTTAGCTGAAGATCACTTCTTCCGGTTTTCGATCAGATCGTGAATCATCGGGCCGAGAACCAGTTCCAGCGTCATGTTCATCTTGCCGCCAGGCACCACCAGCGTGTTCGGACGGGACATGAACGCACCGGGAACCATGTTCTGCAAGTAAGGGAAGTCCACACCCTTGGGCTCACTGAAATGCACGACCACGAAGCTTTCATCCGGCGTAGGGATGTCGCGCGCAATGAACGGATTCGAGGTGTCCACGGTGGAAACGCGCTGGAAGTTGACCGTGGTGCGCGAGAACTGCGGAGTGATGTAGTTGATGTAGTCCGGCATACGACGCAGGATGGTATCAACGGTGGCTTCGGCCGAATAGCCACGCTCGGCCTTGTCACGATGGATCTTCTGGATCCATTCCAGATTAACGATAGGCACCACGCCCACGCCCAAGTCGACGTAACGCGAAGCGTCGATGTCGCCGTGCTTGACCAAACCATGCAGGCCTTCGTAGAACAGGATGTCGGAACCTTCGCCCACAGTTTCCCAAGGAGTGAATTCGCCTGGCTTCAGATTGGTGTTGTAACGCGCATTCAGGTCCACCGCTTCTGCATCGCTGTGGATGTAGTAGCGACGTTCGCACTGACCGGTTTCACCGTAAGTCTTGAAGGTTTCTTCGATCTTGGCAAAGTGATTGGCTTCCGGGCCGAAGTGGCTGAAAGAGTGATTGCCAGCCTTGGCGGCTTCGGCAGCCGCAGCGCGGAAAGCCAGACGACCCAAGCTGTGCAGGCTATCGCCCTCGACCACAGCGGCGCTGATGCTCTCGCGACGGAAGATGTTCTCAAAGGCACGTTTAACGGTGGTAGTACCAGCGCCGGACGATCCGGTCACAGCGATCACGGGATGCTTGCGCGACATGTTTGCTCTCTCCTGTTTTCAATAGATAAATGAATTTTTTCCAGATTCTAACAGAAACCCCCTACTTGCGGAAATTGCCCTCCACTCCGCATTCCCCCGGTTTACGCACGCTATCGCATTACGCGCGGCGGGCCTGAGCCGCTATAATGCGCGCTCATCCAATGACCTGCCCACCTGAAGATGCAACAGAATTACGCCCCCAAGGAAATCGAATCCGCCGTTCAGCAACAATGGGAAGCCGCGCAAGCCTTCCGCGCCCACGATGTGAGCGACAAGCCCAAGTATTATTGCCTGTCGATGTTCCCTTATCCCTCGGGCAAATTGCACATGGGGCATGTGCGCAACTACACCATCGGCGACGTGCTGTCGCGCTATCACCGCATGAAGGGCTACAACGTGATGCAGCCGATGGGCTGGGACGCGTTCGGCCTGCCCGCCGAAAATGCCGCCATGGCGCACAACGTGCCGCCCGCCGACTGGACCTACTCCAACATCGAGTACATGAAGCAGCAGCTCAAGTCACTGGGTCTGGGTGTGGACTGGTCGCGCGAGATCGCCACCTGCAAGCCGGACTACTACCGCTGGGAGCAATGGCTGTTCACCCGCTTGTTCGAGATGGGCGTGATCTACAAAAAGACCTCCACGGTGAACTGGGATCCCATCGACAACACCGTGCTGGCCAACGAACAAGTCATCGACGGACGCGGCTGGCGCTCCGGCGCGCTGGTCGAAAAGCGTGAGATCCCGATGTACTTCTTCCGCATCACCCAATACGCCGAAGAACTGCTGGCCGACCTCGACCAGCTCGATGGCTGGCCGGAGCAGGTCAAGACCATGCAGCGCAACTGGATAGGCAAGAGCTACGGCGTGCGGTTTGCGTTTAAGGTCGTCGCCGCAGGCGAGGCTACGCTTCCCTCTCCCGCCGGGGGAGGGATTGAGGGTGGGGGAACTTTCACCGGATCACCCACCAGTCCGTCCCTCACCCCCAGCCCGTCCCTCACCCCCAGCCCCTCTCCCGAGGGGAGAGGGGAGTTATTGTGGGTCTATACCACCCGTGCCGACACCATCATGGGCGTCACCTTCGTCGCTGTCGCTGCCGAGCATCCGCTGGCGCTGCGCGCCGCGCAGAATAATCCTGAACTGGCCGCCTTCATCGAAGAGTGCAAACAAGGCGGCGTCGCCGAAGCCGACCTCGCCACCATGGAAAAGAAAGGCATGGACACCGGCCTGAAAGTGGCGCACCCGCTCACTGGAGAACAAGTGCCGGTGTGGGTCGGCAACTATGTGCTGATGAGTTATGGTGACGGCGCGGTGATGGCGGTGCCGGCTCACGACGAACGGGATTTTGGCTTTGCCAAGAAGTATGGCTTGCCAATCAAACAGGTGATTTCAGGGAAGGGGGAAGAGGGAAGGGAGAAGGGAAAAACCTCCGAGCCGCAGTTACCCTTCTCTCTTGACCCTTCCCCCTTCTCCACAGATGCCTGGCAAGAGTGGTATGCCACCAAGGATGGCGTTTGCACCAACTCCGGCAAGTACGACGGTCTGAGCTATGACGCAGCTGTCGATGCCATCGCCGCCGATCTCGCTGCGCTAGGCTTGGGCGAGAAGAAGACCCAGTTCCGCCTGCGCGACTGGGGCATCTCGCGCCAACGCTACTGGGGTTGCCCGATCCCCATCATTCATTGCCCGACTTGCGGCGATGTGCCGGTTCCAGATGACCAGTTGCCGGTGGTATTGCCCGAAGACGTGGTGCCGGACGGCGCCGGTTCGCCGCTGGCCAAGATGCCGTCGTTCTACCAATGCAGCTGCCCCAAGTGCGGCGTAGCAGCGCGGCGCGAGACCGACACCATGGACACCTTCGTGGAATCGTCTTGGTACTACGCCCGCTACACCAGCCCGGATTGCACTACCGGCTTGGTGGACGAGCGCGCCCGCCAGTGGTTGCCGGTCGATCAATACATCGGCGGCATCGAGCACGCCATCCTGCATCTGCTGTACGCGCGCTTCTTCAATAAGCTGATGCGCGATGTGGGGGTGTTCGGGGAGGTGGTGCGCAAAGACCCTCTCCCCACCCCTCTCCCGCCAGCGGGCGAGGGAGCGAACGGCGCGCTGCACGCGGCTCAAAAGCTCAACGAACCGTTCCGTAATCTGCTCACCCAGGGCATGGTGGTCGCGCCGACTTTCTTCCGTGAAGAGACTAACGGCAAGAAGCTGTGGATCAACCCGGCGGATGTCGAAGTAGCGACTGACGAGCGCGGTCGCCCTGTCGGTGCGGTGCTGAAGTCTGACGGCTTGCCGGTCATCATCGGTGGCACGGAGAAGATGTCCAAGTCCAAGAACAATGGCGTCGATCCGCAGTCCATCATCGACCAATACGGCGCCGACACCGCGCGCTTGTTCATGATGTTCGCCGCTCCGCCCGATCAGCAACTGGAGTGGTCGGACAGCGGCGTGGAAGGTGCATATCGTTTCCTGCGCCGAGTGTGGAATCTGTCTGCCGAACTAAGCGACATCGGCCAGACCGGGATGGCCGGACAATTGTCGGCTGACGACCAGAACCTGCGCCGCGAAGTCCATCTGGCACTGAAGCAAGCCAGTTTCGACTTCTCGCGCTTCCAATTCAACACCGTGGTGTCGGCTACGATGAAGATGCTTAACGCGCTGGAAAAGGCCAAGACCAGTGCAGATCGAGGCGTGTTGAGCGAAGGCCTGTCCATCCTGCTGCGGCTGCTCTCCCCCATCGCCCCACACATCACCCAAACGCTGTGGAAAGACCTCGGCTATGGCGACGACATCCTCGCCGCATCTTGGCCGGAAGTGGACGAAGTTGCGCTGGTGCAGGACGAGATCGAGTTGATGATCCAAGTCAACGGCAAGTTGCGCGGCAGCATCCGCGTCGCCAAGGATGCGGACAAGGCGACCATCGAGCAACTGGCGCTGGCGTCCGAGGTGGTGCAGAAGCAGTTGAACGGGGGCGCACCCAAGAAGGTGATCGTGGTGCCGGGTCGCTTGGTCAACGTGGTGGCTTGAGCGGAGTTGCCCATGCGTCGTTTCTTCATCTTGTTGTTTGCCCTGTCGCTGAGCGCATGCGGCTTCCACCTGCGCGGGCAGGCCAAGCTGCCGTTCACCTCGGTCTACGTGCAGGCGATGAACGAGCGAGCGCCGCTGGTGCTGGAGTTGAAGCGCGATCTGGAGGCCAACGGCATCCAGATCAGCGAGAGCCCGGAACAGGCGCAACTGGTGCTGGAGATCGTCCGCGAGCTGCCTGAGCGCAAGATCCTTTCGCTGGGGGCAACAGGCCGGGTGCTGGAGTATCAACTGGTCTACCGCGTCTCGTTGCGCGCGCACGACCAGAAGCAAGTGGACTGGCTGCCAGCGGACGAGTTGATCCTGCGTCGCGATTTCACCTATGACGACACCAAGGTGCTGTCCAAGCAGCAAGAAGAGATCCTGCTGTATGAGCACATGCGCAGCGACATGGTGCAGCAGATCATCCGTCGCCTCACTTTCGCCAAGCCCCGCGCACAGGAATGAAACTCTCTGGCGAAGACCTTGCCCGCCATCTGGCCTCGGGCCTGAAACCGCTCTACGTCATCCACGGCGAAGCGCAGTTGCTGGCGCTGGAAGCGGCGGACAGCATCCGCGCCGCCGCGCGTGCGGCGGGTTTCGAGGAGCGCGACGTGCTGACCGCCGACCGCGATTTCCGTTGGCCGGAGCTGAAGAACAGCGCGCAAAGCCTGTCACTGTTTTGCGCGCGCAAGATCGTCGATCTGCGCATCCCCGGCGGCAAGCCGGGCACTGAGGGCGGACAGGCTTTGCAGGAATACTGCAAACATCTCTCGCCGGATGTGCTGACCATCATCACCCTGCCGCGACTGGATGGCACGGGCATGAAGAGTAAATGGTTCGCTGCGCTGGAGCAGCACGGCGTGACCATCGCCGCCGACGACATCCCGCGCGCGGTGCTGCCGGGCTGGATCGCCGGGCGGCTCAAACGCCACGGGCAATCCACCGACCGCGAGACGCTGGATTTTCTGGCGGATCGGGTCGAGGGCAATCTGTTGGCGGCCTGGCAGGAGATACAAAAACTGGCGCTGCTCTACCCCGCCGGGCCGCTCAGCTTCGAGCAGGTCAAGGATGCGGTGATGGACGTAGCGCGCTACGACGTGTTCAAGCTGTCGGAGGCGATGCTTAGCGGCAACGTCGCCCGCTTCGTGCGCATCCTCGACGGACTGCGCGCCGAAGGCACGGCCACCGTGCTGGTGCTGTGGGCGTTGACCGAGGAGATCCGTACCTTGGGCAAGCTGCTGGGCGGCTTGCAGCGCGGCGGCAACCTCGCCAATCTGATGCGCGAAGCGCGCGTCTGGGGGGCGCGACAAGACAGCGTGCAAGGCGCGACGCGGCGGATGAAACTGCCGCAGATCGAGCGCGCCCTGCGCCACGCCGCCCTGATCGACAAGACCATCAAGGGCCTGCGCGCGGGCGATGTGTGGGACGAATTGCAGCAGCTCGGGTTACGTTTGGCGAAGCGACCATGAGCAAACTGCTGGTGTTGACCAATCTGCCGGATCGCGCCGCAGCCGAGCGCGTGGCCCGCGCCGTGATCGAATGCCGCGCCGCCGCCTGCGCCAACATTCTGGCCGAATGCACCTCGGTCTATCGCTGGCAGGGCAAGGTCGAGACGGCGACGGAAGTTCCGCTGCTGATGAAGACCACCGAGGCCGCCTACCCGCGACTGGAGCTCGCCATCCGCGCGCACCATCCTTACGAACTTCCCGAAATCATCGCCACTCCGATCAGCGCGGGCCTGCCCGCCTATCTGGACTGGGTGGCGCAAGAGACTTATCTGAACGAGGAATGAACATGCGTTTTCTGCTGATATTGCTGCTGTTTTTCACCACCGCCCTTCCGACCCAAGCCGAGGGGCTGCTGGATAAACTGGCGGGGCTGGGAGGCGGGCAGCCCACCTTCCTGTCGCCGGAAAAAGCGTTCGGCGTAGCAATCGAGAGCCGTGACAGCCGCACCCTGCTGGCCAGCTTCCGCGTCGCGCCGGACTATTACCTGTACCGCAACAAGATCAGCGTCAACGTCACCAGCGGCAACGCCCGCGTCGCGCGGCTGGATTTCCCTCCCGGCGAGATGAAGAACGATGCCAATTTCGGCAAGCTGGAGGTATATCACCAATCCTTTCAGGTGGCGGTCGCGCTGGAAGAGGTGAACCCCGCCCAGCCCTTGACGCTGGAGATCGGCTATCAAGGCTGTAGCGAGAAAGGCCTGTGTTACCCGCCCGCCACGCAGACGCTGACGGTGAGTCTGGCGCAAACCATGAGCGCCGCACCCGCTGCGGGCGATGCCGGGACATCGGGCGAATCGGAGAACAGCCGCATCGCCAATGTGCTGAAGGCGGGCAACTTCTGGCTCATCGTCTCCTTCTTCTTCGGCGCGGGCCTGCTACTGGCGTTCACCCCCTGCGTGTTTCCCATGGTACCCATCCTCTCCGGCATCATCGTCGGACGCGGCCACCAGATTACCCATCGCCACGCCTTCTTTCTTTCACTGGCTTACGTGCTGGGGATGGCGATCACTTACGCAGTGGCGGGCGTGGCGGCGGGGCTTTCCGGCGAGTTGATCTCCAACGCGTTGCAAACCCCCTGGGTGCTGGGCGCGTTCGCTGCGCTGTTCGTGGCGCTGGCACTCTCCATGTTCGGACTGTATGAGTTACAACTGCCTTCGGCGCTGCAAAGCCGTTTGACCGAGACCAGCAACCATCTGCACGGCGGACACCTCTCCGGCGTGTTCGCCATGGGCGCGCTGTCGGCCATCATCATGAGCCCCTGCGTGGCCGCGCCGATGGCGGGCGCGCTGCTCTACATCGGCAAGACGCACGACGCTTTCCTCGGCGGCTCGGCGCTGTTCTCGATGGCGCTGGGCATGGGGCTGCCGCTGCTGCTGGTCGGCTCATCCGCCGGGGCGCTGTTGCCCAAAGCCGGGGCGTGGATGGAAACGGTCAAGCGCGCCTTTGGCGTGCTGATGATCGGTCTGGCGATCTGGATCGTCTCGCCCATCCTGCCGATCTTCGTGCAGATGGCACTGTGGGGGATGCTGCTCACCCTGTCTTCGCTGTTCTTCGGCGCACTCGACAGCCTGCCGCCCAACGCCAAGGGCAGTCGCAAGCTGGGCCGGGGCATCAGCATTCTTATGCTGCTGGTCGGGGTGTCCTACATGATAGGTGCGCTGTCCGGCGCGCGCGACATCTTGCGTCCGCTGGGAGCACTGGGCGGGCCGGCGCAGACGACGGAGCAAGCCAGTGCATTGCCGTTCCAGCGGGTGAAGAACCTAGCCGAGCTGGATGCCCGCATCGCGCAGGTGCAGGGCAAGCCGGTGATGCTGGATTTCTATGCGGACTGGTGCGTGGCGTGCAAGGAGATGGAGCACTTCACCTTCTCTGATGCCCGCGTGCAGGCGCGGCTGAAGGATGTTGTCCTGCTGCAAGCCGATGTCACTGCCAACAGCGCAGACGATAAGGCGCTGCTCAAGCGCTACACCCTGTTCGGCCCGCCTGCCATCCTGTTCTTCGACAACCAAGGAGCCGAGCAGAGCGATGCCCGCGTGACCGGATTCCAGAACGTCGAACTGTTCCTTGCCTCGCTGAAGAACGCCGGTCTGTAATCAATGCGGTTCACTTTAGAAAAATCCGTTCGTCCTGAGCCTGTCGAAGGGCTCTGGTTGCGAAGCTGGTGGTTCGACAAGCTCGCCACGAACGGTTAAGTGAACAGTCTTGGGTCTGTAACCGAAAAAGTCTAAGGCGTGATGACACTGAGAAAACCGGAGACTGCCCTAGGTTTTTTTCTGCTCGTTCATCAATCGAACTTCATCCCCCTCGCAGTCCACTTGGATGGTGTCCTTGGCGGAGGGGGCGTGGTTGTTGCCGCTTTAGCGGCTGCACAACCACGGCCTATCCTTTGCGGGTAAATCGCATCACTCTTTCTTGAATCCCATGACCCCAGACTTGCAATCGACGTGGATCGTGTCCTTAGCCATAAATCTGCCTTCCAGTATCAACTTGGCCAGCGGGTTCTCCAGTTGTGCCTGTATTGCGCGCTTCAGCGGTCTTGCGCCGTAGACCGGGTCGAATCCGGCGTTGGCGATTTCGGCCAAGGCGGCTTCGGTCACTTCGAGTTTCATCTCCATCGCGTTCAGGCGTTTTTCCAGTCCTTGCAACTGGATGCGCGCGATGCTGGCGATGTTCTTTTCGTCCAGCGCGTGGAACACCACCACTTCGTCGATGCGGTTGATGAATTCGGGGCGGAAGTAGCTCTTCACCTCTCCCATCACCGCCAGCTTCACCACCTGATAATCGTCGCCTTGCATCTGCTGGATCATCTGGCTGCCGAGGTTGGAGGTCATCACGATCACGGTGTTCTTGAAGTCCACGGTGCGGCCCTGGCCGTCGGTCATGCGACCGTCGTCCAACGCTTGCAGCAGCACGTTGAACACGTCGGGATGCGCCTTCTCCACTTCGTCCAGCAGAATGACGCTGTACGGTTTGCGCCGCACGGCTTCGGTCAGCCCGCCGCCTTCTTCATAGCCGACGTAGCCGGGCGGCGCGCCGATCAGGCGGGCGACGGAGTGTTTTTCCATGTACTCGCTCATGTCGATGCGGATGAGGTGGTCTTCCGAGTCGAACATGAAACCAGCCAGCGCCTTGCACAGCTCGGTCTTACCGACACCCGTTGGTCCAAGGAACAAGAACGAGCCGTACGGACGGTTGGGGTCGGAGAGGCCGGAACGCGAGCGGCGGATGGCGTCGGACACCAGACGCACCGCCTCGTCCTGCCCCACCACGCGCTCGTGCAGTTTGTCTTCCATCTTCAATAGTTTGTCGCGCTCGCCCGTCATCATCTTGGAGACCGGGATGCCGGTAGCGCGGCTCACTACTTCAGCGATCTCTTCTGCGCCGACCTGAGTGCGCAGCAGCTTGTTCTTGGACGCGCCGCCCTCGGCTTCGCGCTGCGCGGCTTCTTTCAGCTTGGCCTCCAAAGCGGGCAGCTTGCCGTATTGCAGCTCGGCGACCCTCTCCAGCTTGCCTTCGCGTTGCAGCCTGACCATCTCGGCGCGCACATGGTCGATCTCTTCCTTGACGTTGGCCGCACCCTGCGCCGCGCCTTTCTCAGCCTTCCAGATCTCTTCTAGGTCGGCGTACTCGCGCGACAGTTTTTCGATCTCGATTTCGATCAGCTCGAAGCGCTTCTTCGAGGCTTCGTCCTTCTCTTTCTTCACCGCTTCGCGCTCGATCTTGAGCTGAATGAGGCGGCGGTCGAGTTTATCCATCACCTCCGGCTTGGAGTCGATCTCCATCTTCACCCGCGCGGCGGCTTCGTCGATCAGGTCGATGGCCTTGTCGGGCAGAAAGCGGTCGGTGATGTAGCGGTTGGAAAGCTCCGCCGCCGCGACGATGGCCGGGTCGGTGATCTCCACGCCGTGGTGCAGCTCGTATTTTTCCTGCAAGCCGCGCAGGATGGCGATGGTGGATTCGACCGAAGGCTCATCCACCAGCACCTTCTGGAAGCGGCGCTCCAGTGCGGCATCCTTTTCGATGTACTTGCGGTATTCGTCCAGCGTGGTCGCGCCTATGCAATGCAGCTCGCCGCGTGCCAGCGCCGGTTTCAGCATGTTGCCCGCATCCATCGCGCCCTCGGCCTTGCCCGCGCCGACCATGGTGTGGATCTCGTCGATGAACACGATGTTGTTGCCTTCGTCCTTGGCCAACTCGTTCAACACCGACTTCAGGCGCTCCTCGAATTCGCCGCGATACTTGGCTCCGGCCAGCAGGGCGGCCATGTCCAGCGACAGCACCTTCTTGCCCTTGAGCGATTCAGGCACTTCGCCGTTGATGATGCGCTGCGCCAGACCTTCCACGATGGCGGTCTTGCCGACGCCGGGCTCACCGATCAGCACCGGATTGTTCTTGGTGCGGCGTTGCAGCACCTGAATGGCGCGGCGGATCTCGTCGTCGCGACCAATGACCGGGTCGAGCTTGCCCAGTCGGGCGCGTTCGGTCAGGTCGAGGGTGAATTTCTTCAGCGATTCGCGCTGGCCTTCGGCCTCTTGCGAACCCACCGATTCGCCGCCGCGCACCGCGTTGATGGCGGTTTCCAGTGGCGCACGCGCCACGCCGTGCTGCTTGAGCAAGCGTCCGGCCTCGCCCTTGTCGCTGGTGAGCGCCAGCAGGAACATCTCGGACGCAATGAATTGGTCGCCGCGTTTTTGCGCTTCCTTGTCGGTGAGGTTGAGCAGGTTGGTCAGATCGCGCCCGACCTGCACCTCGCCGCCGTGGCCTTCGACCTTGGGCAATCGAGTCACCGCATCGGCGAGCGCAGTCTTGAGCGCATTGACGTTGCCGCCCGCGCGCGCCAGCAGTGAGCCTGCGCCGCTGTCGGCGTCGTTGAGCAGCGCCAGCAGCAGGTGCTGCGGCTCGATGAACTGGTTGTCGCCGCCCACGGCCAGACTCTGGGCGTCGGACAGGGCTTGTTGCAGTTTGGTGGTGAACTTGTCGAAACGCATGATGCACTCCTGATTGAATTCGAATGCCCGGCAGATGGGGGGCATTCAAGTAAACTTCAATAGTTAGACACGCAAATCCAGTTGTTCCCCTATTGCCGCTTTTCGGTTGTCGGTGTACTTTTCTTCCCGATTAAACTTAAACGAATCACTAGGGGCTCAATATGCAAAGAATCATACTGGCGACCATTTTGGCTGCACTTGCAGTACCTGCGCTGGCCGATAGCACCGCCGCAGCAAAGATCTCCACGCTGGGTTTTGGCGTGGATGTGGCATTCCCGATGACCGATTCGATCGACGGTCGTGTCGGCCTGAATGGTTACAACTACGGTTTCAATCGTACCGCGACTACCAACGGCGTGGCGACTAACTATACCGGCAGTCTGAATCTGACCAGCGTCGAGATGCTGGCAGACTGGCATCCTTGGGAGAGCGGATTCCGGGTAACAGCCGGGCTGGTCTATAACGGCAACAAGCTCAGCATGACGGGCGTTCCGACTGGCGGAACCATCAACATCGGCGGCGTCAATTACGCCACCGGAGGCGGTACGGTGAACGCCTCGGTCGATTTCAAGAAGCTGGTTCCTTATGTCGGCTTCGGCTGGGGCAGCGCGCCCAAGGATAGCGGTCTGTCTTTTGCGGCGGACTTGGGCATCTTGTTCCAAGGCACGCCTAACTCCAATGTCACGACCAATATCGCCGGGGTCGCGGCGGCCGACATCGCTCAGGCCAACGCTGACTTGAAGAACTCGCTGAAGAACTTCCGCTACTACCCGGTGGCTTCGGTGGGGCTGGGGTATACGTTCTAATCCAGCACGCAGGCTGAAATAAAAACGGGACGCAGATGCGTCCCGTTTTTATAGGCGAGCTTACTGCATCAACTCACGATGTCGAGCAACTTGTCGTAGGCTTGCGCGAACAGCGCTAGGCCTTCGATCTGCAACTGCTCTCCCACTTCGTCCAAGTCTATCCCCAGCGCGGCGAGCTTGGCTTTTTGCGCTGCCGCATCTGCCACATCGTTGGTCAAGGTCGCAGCCACTTTGCCGTGGTCGCGGAAGGCGATCAGCGTGGCATCCGGTAGGGTGTTGACGGTCTCCGGGCCGATCAGCGGTTCGACGTAGAGCACATCCGAGTAGGCGGCGTTCTTGGTTCCCGTGCTGGCCCACAGTTGATATTGCGGACGCACGCCGACGGCGGCGAGCGAGGCGAAAGTCTCGCCGTGAAACAGCTCTAGATAATGCTGATAAGCCAGTTTGCCGAGTGCCACGGCGCTCTTGCCGCGCAAGGCTAGCGCTTCGGGCGTGCCGATGGCATCGAGTTTTTTGTCTACCAGCGTGTCGACGCGGCTCATGAAAATGCTGGCGACAGATTTCAGTGCGGTCGGTGCGCCGCCTTGGGCGACCCAACGCTGCGCGCCCCGGATGTAAGCCTGTGCGACCGCAGCGGCATGGCTCAAGGAGAACATCAGCGTGACGTTGACGTTGATGCCTTCGCTGGTCAGTTGTTCAAAGGCGCGGATGCCCTCCGGTGTGGACGGGATCTTGACGAGCAGGTTGGGGCGGCCCACGGCGGCGTGGAGGCGGCGTGCCGCCAGTAGCGTGCCAGCTTCGTCGTGATCCAGATGTGGCGAGACTTCTAGGCTGACGTAGCCGGCGTTGCCCGAAGACTTGTCGAACACCGCACGCAGACGGTCGCAAGCGGCTTGGATGTCGGCGATCACCAGCCGCTCGTAGCGGGCTTCAGCCGATGGCTCGCTCGTCTTGAGCTGCGCCAGTTCGTCGCGGTAATACGGGCTCTTCGAGAGGGCGTTGTAAAAGATGGCGGGGTTGGAGGTGACGCCGCTGACGCCATCCTGTTCGATATACCGGTCAAGCTCACCTTCTTGCAGCAAGGTGCGAGAAAGATTGTCCAACCAGACATGCTGGCCGAGTGCGTCGAGTGCGCGGAGCGGGTTGTTGTTCATGCTGTCACCAGTGGTTGAGAGAGGTTGCTATAATGCTCTCAAGCGATGAGGTCACGCAATGAGAAGGATCGGTCGCACTGCCAGAATCGCCCCGTGTTCCAGCGTCCCGTGTGGCTGCCCTCCAATCGGATCAACAGGAAAATCATGCAGAAGAGCACCCCGTTCGTTCTTGAAGTCACGCCTCGCATTCCCGAGCGCCTTGCCCGGCTGGAAGAATTATCGAACAATCTTTGGTACGGTTGGGATCTGCCGACGCGTGATCTGTTCTCGCGCATCCACCGCACCCTGTGGGAGTCGGTCGGGCAGAACCCCAAGGATTTTCTGCGCCGGGTGGATGAGCAAAGGCTGATCGACGCAGCGGAGGATCCTACCTTCCTCGCTAACTACAACCGCATCCTCTCCGCTTACGACACCTATCACGCCAAGCCGATACGTTCGCCATATATCGAGGATTTCGTCGAGGACGATCTCATCGCGTATTTTTGCGCTGAGTTCGGTTTTCACGAGAGCTTTCCCATCTACTCCGGCGGGCTGGGCATCTTGGCGGGCGACCACTGCAAATCGGCCAGTGACATGCATCTGCCCTTTGTCGGCGTCGGCCTGCTGTACCGGCAGGGCTACTTCTATCAGACCATAGACAGCGACGGCAATCAGCACGCCATCTATACCGATTCCGAATTCGACAATCTGCCCATCTCGCCGGTGTTGCGTGCAGATGCTTCCGAGATCCACGTCAGCGTGGACATGCCGGGGCGTGTGGTCGAGATCAAGGTCTGGCAGGCGCGCATCGGCAACGTCACCCTGTACCTGCTGGACACCGATCTGGCGCAAAACTCCCTGCATGACCGTGGCATCACCCACCGTTTGTACGGCGGCGATAAGACCATGCGCATCGAACAAGAGATCGTCCTCGGCATCGGCGGCGCGCGCGCGCTGGCGGCGATGGGCGTCAAGCCGACGGCCTGGCACATCAATGAAGGCCATGCAGCCTTCATGTTGCTGGAACGCATCCGTCAACTGACGGAGCAGGGGCTGGATTTCTCCGCTGCGCACGAGGCGGTCGCAGCCAACACCATCTTCACCACGCATACGCCCGTCCCTGCCGGGCACGACCATTTCAATCACGGCATGATGTTGCCGTACTTTGAGAACTACCACCCGCAGTTGAAGCTGGATCGCGATGGTTTTCTGGCATTGGGCAACGCTCCCGACTCGTCCGATTTCAACATGACGGCGCTGGCGATCCATTGTTCGCGCTTCCAGAACGGCGTGTCGCGCATCCACGGGCGTGTCTCTTCCGAGATCTGCGGCGAGCTATGGCCCGAGATCGAGGAAGAAGAAAGCCCGATGAGCTACATCACCAACGGGGTGCATATGCCGACGTTCCTCGCCAAGGAATGGGTTGAGGTGTTCGAGCGTTTCATCGGCTGGGATTGGTCGCAGCACCAGACTGATGTCGGCTTCTGGGAGAAGATGACGGTCGTGCCCGACCACCAATTCTGGAGCGTGCGCGAATCGCTCAAATCGCGGATGCTGCAACTGATCCGCCAACTGGTGACGCAGCAGCATCTGCGCAACCACGGCTCTGAAGCCCACATCGACCGCATCCTGAAATATGCCGATCCGGCCAATCCCAATGTGCTGACCATCGGCTTCGCGCGCCGTTTCGCCACTTACAAACGTGCGCTGTTGCTGTTCGAGAATCTGGACTGGTTGCGCCAGTTGCTGAGCGACGAAGAGCGCCCGGTGCTGTTCATCTTCGCGGGCAAGGCCCATCCGGCGGACATCCCCGGTCAGGATCTGATCCGCCGCATCACCCACATCTCGCGGATGCCGGAGTTCGAGGGCAAGATCCTGATGCTGGAAGGCTACGATCTGCGTCTGGCGCGCCGCTTGGTGGCGGGCGTGGACGTGTGGCTGAACAACCCGCTGTATCCGCTGGAAGCCTCCGGCACGTCCGGCATGAAGGCCGCGATGAACGGCGTACTCAACCTTTCTGTGCTGGACGGCTGGTGGGACGAGGGCTACGACGGCGAGAACGGCTGGGCCATCAAGCCGGTGTCCGAATCGCTGCCGGAATCGCAGCGCAACCGCGAGGAGAGCCAGACCCTGTACGAACTGTTGCAGGATCAGGTCATCCCTACCTATTACGCCCGCAACAAGATGGGCTACTCGCCTAAGTGGGTCACCATGTCGAAGCGCGCCATCGCCACCTTGCTGCCGCGCTTCAATTCCACGCGCATGGTCGGCGAGTATGTCGCCAAAGCCTATGTCCCGGCGACCCGGCAATATAGCCGCTATTGGGGCGAGGAGTTTCAGGGCGCACGTACCGTTGCGGATTGGAAGGCGGCGGTGCGGCAGGCTTGGCATCAAGTCTCGTTGCGTCGGTTGGACTGTGCGCAGCACAGCATCATGTTCAAAGACAGCGTGCGCATCGAGGTCGGCGTCAACTTGAACGGCCTGCAAGCCAGCGATGTGCAGGTGGAGTTGGTGATGGCGCACCACATCCGCAAAGAAAAGCTGCATAACTCGCACCGTTACACCTTCGAGGTGCAGGGCGAGATCAACGAGCAGGGCGAACACCTGTTCGTGCTCGATCTTATGCCCAAGCTGTGCGGCAAGCTGGAATACCGCATCCGTATCTATCCGCGTCACCCGATGTTGACCCATCCTTTCGAGATGGGGCTGATGCACTGGTTATAACTACGAAAAAGTCTGAATGAAAATACTGTTTGTTTCTTCCGAGGCCGCACCTCTCATTAAAACCGGTGGCCTCGCCGATGTCAGCGGTGCGTTGCCCGCCGCTCTGCGTAATCTGGGGGTGGATGTGCGGTTGCTGCTGCCCGCTTATCCGCAAGTGCTCAATGCTTTGCCGCAGACTCAAGTCGTCGCGCGCCTCTTCGGTTTGGCCGAATTCCCAGTTGCGCAGTTGCTCGAAGCGGTGATGCCGGACGGCGTGCCGCTGTGGCTGGTGGATTGTCCCGCGCTGTATCAACGCGACGGCGGGCCATATCAAGACAAGTACGGCGCAGATTGGGGCGACAACGCCCAGCGCTTTGGCTTGCTGTCGCGGGTCGCGGCTTTGCTGGGATGTGCCGATTCGCCGCTGGAATGGCGGCCCGACGTGGTGCATTGCAACGACTGGCAGAGCGGCCTGACCCCGGCCTATCTGCACTACGCGCCGCAGCCTGCGCGCAGCGTGATGTCCATCCACAACATCGCCTTTCAGGGCGTGTTCCCGCAGCAACTCACGCCGCATCTGGGCTTGCCTTGGGATTGCTTCAAGCTCGATGGCGTGGAGTACTTCGGCAACCTTTCTTTTCTCAAGGCAGGTTTGTTCTACGCCGATCACGTCACCACCGTCAGCCCGACTTACGCCCGTGAGATACAGACCGACGCGCTGGGCTTCGGTTTGCAAGGCTTGCTGCGCCATCGGCAACATGCGCTGACCGGGATCCTGAACGGCATCGACAACACCGAGTGGAATCCAGCCACCGATCCGCATCTGGCCGCGCCTTACAGTAGCAGCGATCTGACGGGCAAAGCCGCCAACAAGGCCGAGCTGCAACGTCGCGTGGGGCTGACGGTTGCGCCGGATGTGCCGCTGTTCGGGCTGGTCAGCCGCTTCACCCATCAAAAGGGGGTGGACATGGTGCTGGAGATCGCGCCACAGTTGCTCGAATTTCCCGCCCAACTGGTGCTGCTGGGCAGTGGCGACGCGGGCATACAGAGCTGGGCGCAAGAGCTGGCCTATCGCTACCCCGGACAGATCGCGGTGCAGGTGAAGTTCGACGAAGGTTTGTCGCACCTGATCGAAGCGGGTTCGGACGTGTTCCTGATGCCGTCGCGCTTCGAGCCTTGCGGCCTGAATCAGATGTACAGCCAGCGCTATGGCACGCCGCCCATCGTCCACGCCACGGGCGGTCTGATCGACTCGGTGGTGGATTGCAACGCCGAGACGCTGGCCCATGGGCAAGCCGCCGGATTCGTCTTCCACGACATGAACGCCTACACGCTGCTGACCACCGCGCAGCGCGCCGCCGTCGCCTATCGCGACAAAACGACTTGGCACGCGCTGCAAACCAACGGCATGAACCGAGATTTCGGCTGGAACGCCAGCGCCCAAGCCTATCGCAACCTCTATGCGCATTTGATGGGCAAATAAAGTGAAATTTCGGTTTGAGCCGGAGGGGCACTTCGGTTACAATCCGCACCCTCATTAGGCGCGTAGCTCAGCTGGTTAGAGCACTACCTTGACATGGTAGGGGTCGTTGGTTCGAGTCCAATCGTGCCTACCAACATTCCAGAAATCAAAAAATAAAGCTATACCAAGATCAAAGCCGCTGAAAAGCGGCTTTATTTTTTGTGGCGCGCAAGGGAGCCAGAAGTCTGCCCTTGCGTATCTCCTGCGTCAGTCTTACTTGGGCGTACTCAGCCCCAGCTTGTTCCAACCTTCATGCCCCAAGGCTTTCATCGTCTTGATGTTCACGTCGGCGATGTGGTCGGCATCCGGGAATGCGTCCACTGCGCGATCTACGCTGTCTTCGCGCAGCAGGTGCAGCGTGGGGTAGGGCGAACGATTGGTGTAGTTCTCGATGTCGTCCAGTTCCGTTCCGGCGAATTGATATTGCGGATGCAGGCTGGCGACTTGGAAGGCGTCATTGAACTCCGGCTCGGCGGTGGCAAGGTCTACCGTATCCAGAAAATCGTTGAAGTCCAGAAAGTCTGTCAGCACATTCGGGTGGATCAGCAGCGTGGTGTCGATCTCGTCGGGGCTGGTGTCTTGCAGGGTGCGCAGTTCACGGATCAACTCTTCCAGCAAAGCCTCGGGCGTCGTCGCCGCACTGACCACGTAGCGGATCTGCTTTTTGACATGCACACTCTTGGCGAAGGGGCACAGATTGAGCCCGATGACGGCCTTTTCCAGCCAGAGTTGGGTCGCGGCGATGATGGGTTCGTTAGTCATAGGGAGCCTTTCTTGGGGCGGTTCGTTGACGATCACCGCAGGCTCGGCATCACCGCGATAATTTGCGGGGGGCAGCGAGCCAGGGTGGAGGGATTGAGCGGTCACGCCGCCCACAGCGGCACTTCGTCCATCAGCGCGATCTGCTCGCGCAATTCGAGGATGCGGTTCTGCCAGTAGATCTGCGTATTGAACCACGGGAAGGCTTGTTTGAAGGCGGGGTCGTCCCAGCGCCGCGCCAGCCAGGCAGCGTAGTGGATCAGGCGCAGGGTGCGCAGTGCTTCGATCAGGTGCAGCTCGCGGGTGTCGAACTCGCAGAAATCCTCATAACCCGCCAGTACATCGCCCAATTGGCGCACGCGGTCTTCGCGTTCGCCGGAGAGCAGCATCCATAGGTCCTGCACCGCCGGCCCCATGCGACTGTCGTCGAAATCGACGAAGTGCGGGCCGTCGTCGGTCCACAGCACGTTGCCGGCATGGCAGTCGCCGTGCAGACGCAGCTGGCGTGATTTGCCCGCGCGCTCGTAACAATGCCGCACGCCTTGCAGCGCCTGCTCCACCACGCTGCGGTAAGCGGCATCGAGGTCGGGCGGGATGAAGCCGTTGGTGAGCAGATAATCGCGCGGCTCGATGCCGAAGCTCTCGATGTCCAGCGTGGGGCGCTGCGCGTAGCCCTTGAGTTGGCCGACGGCGTGGATGCGCCCCATGAAGCGCCCCAGCCATTCCAGCGTGTCGCGGTTCTCCAGCTCCGGTGCACGTCCGCCATGCTTGGGAAACACCGCAAAGCGGAAGTCGTCGAACTGGTGCAAGGTCGTACCGCCGATGGTGAGCGCAGGCACGACAGGGATCTCGCGCTCGACCAGTTCCTGCACGAAAGCATGTTCCTCAAGGATGGCCGCATCGCTCCAACGCTGCGGACGGTAGAACTTCGCCACCAGCGGCGCATCGTCCTCGATGCCCACCTGATAGACGCGATTCTCGTAACTGTTGAGCGCCAGCAAGCGCCCGTCACAGCGCAGGCCCACGCTTTCCAGCGCGTTGAGTACGCTGTCGGGCGTGAGCAGGGCGAAGCCGGGCGCGGTCACGCGGCGGTGTTACAGCGCTTCATTGCTGTAAGTGACGCTGAGGGTATGGCTCTCGCCGGGGGCGAGCGTCAGCACATTCTCGGCGGCGTTCGCGCTTTCCACGCAGAGCATGGTGCGGTAGCCGGTGTCGCTGCCGAAGTCGCCCATCTTGGTGGCTTTTTCGATCCACGGATTCCACACCACGGTGGAGCGGCTGCCGCTCTTGGCGACGCGGATGCGGCGGTTCGCGCCAGTGTCCACGATGTCACAGCTCGCCTCGGTATCGAGATAGACGCGATCCACTTCGCTGGGGAAGCCGATGTCGCCGCTCTGCTGCTTCAGATCCATGCCCGTCACCTTGTCGCGGTAGGCTACGCCGTCCAGTCCACTGACGCAGACGTTGTCCACATCGCTGATCGGGAAGTAAGTGTGCAGCGCTTCGCCCAGCGGGAAAGCCGCATCGCCAGTGTTCTCGGTGACCAGCGCCATCTCCAGCACTGCGCCCACGGTGATGTTCAGGCGCACGCGGCAAGGATGCGGCCACTGCGCCTGCGGGATGGCGGTCTGCGGCAACTCGAAGGCGATGAAAGTCTCGCCGCCGACCAGCGGACGCGCGTCCACCACCTTCCAGCCCACCGTGCGGGCAAAGCCGTGCGCCGGGAAACCGGCTTCACTGGCATGTGCGCCGAACCATGGCCAGCACACCGGCACGCCGCCCCGGATGGATTTGCCGGGAACCAGCTTGGCAGCGGGGCTCATCCAGATCAGCGGCTGCTGGTCGCGCGCCTGAAAGGTCATCAGGTGCGCGCCTTGCAGGGCGATGCTGGCGCTGGCTTGCTCGTTGTTAATCTGCGCGACGATCATGCCGGGCGCGGCTTCGATGAATTCGAGTTGGCCGGCGATGCCGAATTGCTGGTTCAGAACGGAAATGTCACCCACTTTTTAGCTCCCGGAAAAAAGTAGCGGCGCTAGGTCGGCGCCGCCCGAATGCGGATTATAACCGAGGGCGGCGGTTCGCCGCCCCCGCAGACTCAGCGTCCGCGTCCGCCTGAACGATGGGTCGCGGCATTGCCGCCGCGTGCTGGTGCGGCAGCGGGTTTCGGGCCGGAGCGGCCAGGCTGCCCGCCACCCGTGCGCGGTGCGTTGCCCTGCGGACGGCGCTGTCCGCCGCCCTGACCGCGATTCTGTCCATTCAGGATAGGCTCGGCCTTGATGCGGGGATCGACATCGAAGCCGGGCACGTTCACCACGGGGATGTCGCGCTTGATGAGGCGCTCGATGTCGTTGAGCAGCTTTTTCTCGTCGATGCACACCAGCGAACTCGCCTCGCCTTCACTCCCCGCGCGGCCAGTGCGGCCGATGCGGTGGACGTAGTCTTCCGGCACATTCGGCAGTTCATAGTTCACCACATGCGGCAACTCGCTGATGTCGATGCCACGCGCGGCGATGTCGGTCGCCACCAGCACTTGCAGCGTGCCGGACTTGAATTCCGCCAGAGCGCGGGTGCGTGCTGCCTGACTCTTGTTGCCGTGGATCGCCATCGCCGGGATGCCATCCTTATCCAGCTGCTCGGCCAGACGGTTCGCGCCGTGCTTGGTGCGGGTGAACACCAGCACTTGGAACCAGTTGTACTCCTTGATGAGGTGGGTCAGCAGTTCGCGCTTGCGCTCACGATCCACCGGATACACGCGCTGTTCGATCAGCTCGTGGGCCTGATTGCGGCGCGCTACTTCGATTAGCGCCGGATTGTTCAGCAGGCCGTCGGCCAGCAGCTTGATCTCGTCCGAGAAGGTGGCTGAGAACAGCAGGTTCTGGCGCTGCTTGGGCAGCACCGCCAGCACGCGCTTGATGTCGCGGATGAAGCCCATGTCCAGCATACGGTCGGCCTCGTCCAGCACTAGGATCTCGACGTGCGACAAGTCCACCGTCTTTTGCTGCAAGTGGTCGAGCAGGCGTCCCGGTGTTGCCACCAGAATATCCACGCGACCATGCAGTTGTTTGATCTGCGGATTGATGTTGACCCCGCCGAACATCATCATGGATTTGAGCGGCAGATACTTACCGTACTCGCGCACGCTCTCTTCTACCTGAGCGGCGAGTTCGCGCGTCGGAGTCAGGATCAGCGCACGGATCGGCGCGCGGCCCGTGCCAGCTTTCGCGGGCGTGGCAGACAGGCGTTGCAGGATAGGCAGCGTAAAACCGGCGGTCTTGCCGGTGCCGGTCTGCGCCCCGCCCAACAAGTCGCCGCCTTGCAGCACCACAGGGATGGCCTGCGCTTGGATCGGCGTGGGTTCGGTGTAACCACGCTCGGAAACGGCGCGGACGATAGCTTCGGACAAGCCGAGATTTGCAAATGACATGGATAACTTTCAGAAAAACATCGGCCTGTCGCTCTTAAGGAGCGCCAGTCTAAGGCAGAAGGGGATAAAACAACGAGCCGGAATCGGCAGCGCCAACATGACTGAAACGGTGGCGCGGGCGGATTGTAACAGAGTGGGGGGGAGGGGCTGGGGGTATCTGAGGCGAGCTAGTAGCTGCTGGCGGGTAGCTACTAGCTTGGGCGCGGCGGATTGAGTCCACGCAACCTAGGATTCCATTTCATCCCGGCAAAATAAACAGCCCGTGAAGCGAACTGCCAAGTGAAGAGGGAAACATCACTTCACGTAATTCTCGTAGAACACATAGCTCGTCGAGTAGTCGCTGAACTCGAAATAGACCTTCTTCTCGCCGTCGTCTACCTTGAAGTTCAGGTTCGCGTCTACCACGCCGTAGCCATAGCGATAGGGGCGCGGCTGACTGTCGTTGGTGCCTTGGGCGGTGCTGAGTTTGTCGATCTTGATGAAGCGTTGCACCAGCTTGTCGCCCGCGTAGACATCGAGCACGCCGTCGGTACCGGTCCAGTTTTGGATGCTGCGGCTGATCTCGTTCTGTTTTTCCTGCGTGCAGGCGGTGAGGGCGAGGGGCAGCAGGGCGACTAGCAGTGCGGTTGTTTTCATCGTGACGCTTTCAGTTGTGAGAACTCAGGGCTTCGAGGGCCTCACGTGCGGCGCGTTCGGTGGTGTAGCGCGTGAGTTCGAAACGGTTGGCGCGCTGGTTGGAGCGGAACACCAGCCAGAACGAGCCGTTGAAGGTGATTTGATAGTTGTCCATGATGCTCTCCTCGGTGTGGGCGACGACGCCAGCCGATGGGCGTCGCGCTTGCTATGAGTGAGTTATCGGAGCTTGGGCGGAAATACTGAGGGTTTACACATTGAACAGGAAGTTCATCACATCGCCATCTTGCACCACGTATTCCTTGCCTTCGACGCGCATCTTGCCTTTTTCCTTGGCGCCAGACTCGCCGCCGCAGGCGATGAAGTCTTCGTAGGCGATGGTTTGGGCGCGGATGAAGCCGCGCTCGAAGTCGGTGTGGATCACGCCTGCGGCTTGCGGCGCGGTGTCGCCCTTGTGGATGGTCCAGGCGCGCACTTCCTTCACGCCAGCGGTGAAGTAGGTCTGCAAGCCCAGCAGTTCGTAGCCGGTGCGGATCAGGCGGTTCAGGCCGGGTTCGTCCAGACCGAGATCAGCGAGGAATTCGCGCTTGTCGGCATCGTCGAGGTCGGCCAGTTCGGCTTCGATCTTGGCGCACAGTGCGACCACCGGCGCGCCTTCTTTGGCGGCGTGTTCACGCAGGCGGTCGAGGTAGGGATTGTTCTCGAAGCCGTCTTCCAGCACGTTGCCGACGTACATCGCAGGCTTGATGGTGAGCAGGCACAGCGGCTTGATGATGAGCTTGTCGTCGTCGGACAGGGCGAAGGTGCGCGCGGGCTGGCCTTGGTTCAGGTGCGGCAGCAGCTTTTCCAGCACGGCGATCAGCTTTTGCGCGTCCTTGTCGCCGGACTTGGCTTTTTTGCCATCGCGCTGGATGGCCTTTTCGACGGTAGCGAGGTCGGCCAGCGCCAGCTCGGTGAGGATGACTTCGATGTCGGCCAGCGGATCGACTTTACCGGCGACGTGGACCACGTTCTCATCCTCGAAGCAGCGCACCACGTTGACGATGGCATCGGTCTCGCGGATGTTGGCGAGGAACTGGTTGCCCAAGCCTTCGCCCTTGCTTGCTCCCGCCACCAAACCCGCGATGTCGACGAACTCGACGATGGCGTATTGCATACGCTGCGGTTTGACGATCTTGGCCAGCTCGTCCATGCGCGCATCCGGCACTTCGACGATGCCGACGTTAGGCTCGATGGTGCAGAAGGGATAGTTCTCGGCGGCGATGCCGGCCTTGGTCAGCGCGTTGAACATGGTGGACTTGCCGACATTGGGCAGGCCGACGATACCGCATTTCAAACTCATGGTGATTCCTTCGTAGGTCGTGGTGTTGGGCTGCCGACTGGTCGGCGCGGCATCGCAGCGCTGAGCGGAGTAGGCTTTGCCAGAGCGAACAAGGGCTTGGCCCGATTCAAGTGGCGCGGATTGTACCATCCGCCGCGCCTTGCTCCCAAGCGCGGCACGGCGGGCTGAAGATTGCGGGCGAGGCGGGTATCATGGCAACGCCAGAAACCATGATTCGGGAGATGCAATGCCGCAGGTCAACGAGCAGACGGAGCAACTGAGACGGATGAAGCGCCTCGCGCTATCTTTGCTGCTGGGGGCGGCTGGGTTGTATGTGCTGGCGCGGGCGTTGCAGGGTGTGCATCCGGGCTTTGCTTATCTGGCGGCGTTCGCCGAGGCGGCGATGGTGGGGGCTATCGCTGACTGGTTCGCCGTCGTCGCGCTGTTCCGTCATCCGCTCGGCTTGCCCATCCCGCACACTGCCATCATCCCGCAAAGCAAACAGCGCATCGGCGAGAACCTCGCCGCTTTCATCTGCCAACATTTCTTGAGCAACGAGCAGGTGCTGGGACGGGTGCGCGAATTCGATCCGGCAGCGAAATTGGCGGGCTGGCTGGCACAGCCGCGCCAAGCGGAATGGCTGGGGCGCCTGTTCGCCGATGCGATGCGCTACAGTCTGAGTGCGCTGGAAGATAGTCGGGTGCAGCACTTCATCCACAGCACCGCATTGGCGCGGCTGGAGCAGCTCGATTTTGCCAAACTCAGCGGACAGGTGATGGCGATGCTCACCAGCGAGCGCCGCCATCAGGCTTTGCTCGACGAGTTGCTGCAACTGCTCGATGACACGCTGGCTGCACCCGAGGTGCAAGCGCGGCTGGCCGAAGCCATCGCGGGCGAGTTGCGCAATCTGGAGTATCTGGGCTGGACGATGAAGCGGCTGGGCGTGGACGAGTGGGGCGGCGAATTCTCCACGCTGAAGCTGGTGAAAGGCTTGTCCGGCTTGCTCGATGAAGTGGCGCACGACCCGCAGCATCCGCTACGGCAGCGCTTCGACAACTATGTCGCCGAACTGGTCGAACGACTCCAGCACGACCCCGCGCTGCGCTTGAAGGGTGAGCAGATCAAAACGCAATTGCTGGCGCATCCGCAGTTGAGCGCGGCGGTCGGCCAGCTTTGGCGCGATACGCTGGACTGGCTGCGCGACGATCTTGGGCGCGAAGATTCCAGCATCCGTGCCAAAGTCAGCGGCGCCGCGTTGCTGCTGGGCGAGAAGCTCCAGCGCGATGCGGCGATGCAAAGCTGGATCAACGAGCAGCTCCTCGCTGCCGCCCCGCAATGGATAGCGCGCTACCGTGAAGACATCCGCCGCCACATCGCCAGCCGGGTGGATGCCTGGGGCACGGAGGAGTTGGTGAGCGAACTGGAGACTAATCTCGGACGCGACCTGCAATTCATCCGCATCAATGGCACGCTGGTGGGCGGCACGGTGGGGCTGCTGATCTACACGCTGACGCAATGGCTAGGCTAAACCCCCTCTAACTTCTCCTTAGCAGGGGGAGGTTGGGAGGGGTTGGGGTGATTTCGTGCCAGCAGGTAGAATGTCGGCATGAGCAGCCATCCCCTCCAGCCTTTCGGGCTGAAATCCCATGCCGTCAATTTCAAGGCGCCGCCGCCGCTGGCGTTGTATGTCCACGTGCCTTGGTGCGTGCGCAAGTGTCCGTATTGCGACTTCAATTCGCATGAGATTAAGCCTGTCCTGAGCCTGTCTAAGGGCGGCGGCTTGCCGGAAGACGTTTACGTCGATGCCTTGTTGCGCGACTTGGAGTTGGCGCTGCCGCTGATCTGGGGGCGGCGGGTGTACAGCGTGTTCATCGGCGGCGGCACGCCCAGCTTGTTGAGCGGCGCGGCGCTGGCGCGATTGCTGACCGGCGTGCGCATGTTGCTGCCGCTGGATGTGAACGCCGAGATCACGCTGGAGGCCAATCCCGGCACGGTGGAGGCGGAGCGCTTCGCGGCTTACCGCGACGCGGGTGTGAATCGGCTGTCGATGGGCATCCAGAGTTTCAACGACACGCATCTCAAGGCGCTCGGACGCATCCACTCCGGCGACGAGGCACGCCGCGCCATCGAATTGGCGCAGCGGCATTTCGACAATTTCAACCTCGATCTGATGTATGCGCTGCCGGAGCAGACGCTGGCCGAGGCCGAGGCGGATGTGCGCGCCGCGCTCGGTTTCGCGCCGCCGCATCTTTCCTGCTACCACCTGACGCTGGAGCCGAACACGCTGTTCGCGCATCAGCCGCCGTCCCTGCCGGACGACGATGCCAGCGCTGCCATGCAAGAGCACATCGGTGAGTTGCTGGCGGCAGGCGGTTATCGGCATTACGAGACTTCGGCCTACGCCCAGTCCGGCAAGCAATCGCGCCACAACCGCAACTACTGGCAATTTGGCGACTATCTCGGCATCGGCGCGGGTGCGCACAGCAAGCTGAGTTTCCATGACAAGGTGATCCGTCAGGCGCGTTACAAACAGCCGCAGGCGTATCTGGAGGCCGTCGCCCAAGCTGCGCCGGTGCAAAGCGAGCACGCGCTCACCCGCGACGATCTGAGCTTCGAGTTTATGATGAACGCGCTGCGGCTGAATGCGGGCTTCGAGGTTGCGCTGTTCGAGGAACGCACCAGTCTGCCGCTGCTGCTGATCCGCCGTGAGCTGGACGAGGCGGAACGGCGTGGCTTGTTGCAGCGCGATGCCGGACGCATCGCCCCGACCGAGCTGGGGCGGCGCTTTTTGAACGATCTGCTGGAAATCTTCTTGGCGGATTGATAGGCTACCGCTCCCTCCATTCGCCGAACCCGCCGCCATGAACCTTATCTCCCCTTGCAAGTTGTTGTGTGTCGCACTGCTGGCGCTGGGGCTGTCGCTCCCCGCTGTGGCGGGTGGATTGGACATCTATCTGGTGCGCCACGCGCAAACGGTGCATAACGCGGGCGGGCCGAAAGACAAGGTCAGTGAGAATACTTTCTCCGAGATGGGCGAGGCGCAAGTGAGCCAACTCACTTTCGCCTTCCGCAACCGCGAATTCGATGCCGTGTTGGTCAGTCCGGTCGAGCGCGTGCTGCGCACCATCCAGCCGTATCTGGAAGATCACGGCGTGCAGGGGGAACTCTGGCCGGAACTGGCAGAGTGCTGCTGGTCGCGTGATCGCGGCAACACCGAGGGCGGGCAGTTGGTCACCAGCGGTGGTATCTATCTGCCGCCAGAGATCGCGGCGCAATTCACCTTCCGCGATGCCGACTCGAAATTCAACTATGCCAATCGCAGCTACGCCGACGGCGTGGCGCAGGTTCGTCAGGCCATCGCCTTGCTCAAGGCGCGCTACTTCAATTCGGGCAAGACCATCCTGATCGTCGCGCATTACCACTCCGGTCAGGTGTTGTTGGCTGAGTTGCTGGGGGTGGAGCGGGATAGTCTGCCGGGCTTGGAGAACGCCCGCGTCAATCATCTGCGGCAGGGCGCGGATGGTCGGTTCACCTTGCTGTCGAACAACGTCGTGCCGGAGTAGCCGGGGATAACTACGAGCCTCAGGAAGTCCAGTGAAAAGCCCCGCTCAGCGGGGCTTTTTCATCGCTTCCTGAACAGCAAGTCCCACACGCCATGTCCGAGCCGGATGCCGCGTTGCTCGAATTTGGTGAGTGGTCGCCATTCCGGGCGCGGGGCGTAGCCGTCGGCGGTGTTCGCCAGCAACGGCTCGGCGGACAGCACTTCCAGCATCTGCACGGCGTAATCCTCCCAGTCGGTGGCGGAATGGAAGTAAGCGCAGCTCTTGAGCTTGGGCATCAGCTTGGCGATGAATGCTGGCTGGATCAGGCGGCGCTTGTTGTGGCGCGCCTTGTGCCAAGGATCGGGGAAATAGATGTGGACGCCGTCCAGCGCGCCATCGGCGATCATGTCGCGTAGCACTTCCACCGCGTCGTGCTGGATGATGCGGAGGTTGCTCAGTTCTTGTTCGTCGATCAGCTTGAGCAGATTGCCCACGCCGGGCGTATGCACTTCCAGTGCCAGATAGTCGTTCTCGGGATGCGCGGCGGCGATGGCCGCCGTGCTGTCACCCATGCCGAAGCCGATCTCTAGGATCTTGGGCGCGCTGCGCCCGAACGCCTGCTCCAAATCGAGCGGCTGCGCGGCGTAAGGGATGCCGAAGCGCGGCAACAGCGTGTCGATGTGGCGCTGTTGGGCGGGCGAGACGCGCCCTTGGCGCAGCACGAAGCTGCGGATATGGCGTTTGCTGAGGTCGTTGGTGTCGTCAGTCATGGGTCAGCTGCGTACCGAACTGATGATGCCTGCGGTCGGCGAACTGGGGCTGGCGCTGTAGAGCTTCCTCGGCATCCGTCCGGACAGATAGGCTTCGCGTCCGGCTTCCACGCCCTTCTTCATCGCCGAAGCCATCAGCACCGGGTTTTGCGCGCAGGCGATGGCGGTGTTCATCAGCACGCCGTCACAGCCGAGCTCCATGGCGATGGCGGCATCCGAAGCCGTACCCACGCCTGCATCCACGATCACCGGCACGCTCACACGATCCATGATGAGTTGCAGGTTCCACGGATTGAGGATACCCATGCCCGAGCCAATCAGCGAGGCCAGCGGCATGATGGCGACGCAGCCGATGTCCTCCAGTTGCTTTGCCACGATGGGGTCGTCCGAGGTGTAGACCATCACTTGGAAGCCTTCGGCAACCAGTGTCTTGGCGGCGGCGAGGGTCTCGATCACATTGGGATACAGCGATTGCGGGTCGCCCAGCACTTCCAGTTTGACCAAGGAGTGACCGTCCAGCAGTTCGCGCGCCAAGCGCAGGGTGCGCACCGCATCATCCGCCGTGTAGCAGCCCGCCGTGTTGGGCAGGTAGGTGAATTTCGACATCGGCACGGCGTCCAGCAGATTCGGCTCGTTGGCGTTCTGGCCGAGGTTGGTGCGGCGGATCGCCACGGTGACGATCTCCGCGCCGCTGGCATCCAGTGCTGCGCGTGTCTCGGCGAAATCCTTGTATTTGCCAGTGCCGACCAGCAGGCGGGAGTTGTAGGCTTTGCCGCCGATGATTAGGTTGTCGTTGCTCATTTTTTCATCCATGTCTGGTGTGGGTTGCGTTCGGGGGAGGGGGGCTCAGCCGCCGCCGACCGCGCCGACGATTTCCAGCTGATCGCCGTCGGCCAGTGTCTGTTGTGCGAATTGGCTGCGCGGAACGATCTCGCCGTTGCGTTCGAGCGCGATGCGCTTGCCGGTGAGTTCCATTTGCTGAAGCAGTTCGGCGACGCTGATGGGCGCTGCCAAGGCCTTTGCTGTGCCGTTGATGGAGACTGAAATCACTTTTTGCTGTCGCCCGTGTTAAGATAGCGCCGCATTTTACATGCGGGTGTAGTTCAAAGCTATGCGCCCCGCCAAGGTTTCATCAGGGCAGGCGGCGTTTTCACCTAAGCGGGCGTCGTATAATGGTAATACCCAAGCTTCCCAAGCTTGTGCCGTGGGTTCGATTCCCATCGCCCGCTCCAATTCCTGAATCCGTCCCTTAAAGTGTCTGTTGCGCGAAGAATGCGCGCAGGCCGGGCAGGTCGATCAATTCCACTGATTTGCTGCGTACGCTGATGAGGCCGTTTTCCTGAAACGCGGAGAAGGTGCGGCTGACGGTTTCCAGTTTGAGGCCGAGATGGCTGCCGATCTCCTGTCGCGTCATACGCAACTGGAAGGCGGTGGGCGAGTAGCCGCGTGCCGCGTAGCGTTCCGACAGGTTGAGCAGGAAGGCGGCGAGGCGCTCTTCGGCGCGCATCGAGCCCAGCAGCAGCATGACGCTTTGGTCGCGCACGATCTCGCGGCTCATCAGTTTGTGCAGGTGGCGTTGCAGCACCGGCAGTTCGCGGCTCAGTGTCTCCAGTTGGGCAAAGGGTAGCTCACAGACTTCGCTATCTTCCAGCGCGATGGCATCGCAGGGGTGAACGTCGCCGCTGATGGCGTCCAGTCCGATCACCTCGCCCGCCATCTGGAAACCGGTGACCTGCTCGCGGCCATCCTCATGCAGCACCTGAGTTTTAAAGAAACCCATGCGGATGGCGTACAGCGAGGTGAACGGCGTGCCGTTGCGGTAGAGGAAGTCGCCGCGTTTGAACGCGCGCTTGACGCTGGAAAGCTGCTCAAGTTGTATCATCTCGCCCTTGCTCAAGCCCAGCGGCATACACAGGTCGCGCAGGGTGCAGGCGGAGCAAGTGATCTTGGTCGGGGGGCGTGAAACGGGCTGTTGCAAGGGATTTCCTCGGAGGGCGGCGGCGGAGGAGCGGAATATGCCACGATTTTTGACATATATCAAACTTCCGACCTCGCATCGCTGGCATAGTCCGCTCCCAGAAATCGAGGGGTTTCAGGGAGAAGAAAGGTGAGGAAGGGGTGAGCGTGTTGCCAGCTTTGGAAGTAGATCTGGAATTGATCCGTCGTCTGGATCGAAATGGCCCACGTTACACCTCTTACCCCACTGCCGATCGGTTCAGCAAAGAGTTCGGCCCGAGCAATTACGCCTCGTGGTTGCAGAAGCGCGGGGGCGATGCGAATCGTAGCCCGTTGTCGCTGTACTTCCACATCCCATTCTGCAACACGCTGTGTTTCTACTGCGGCTGCAACAAGGTCATCACCAAGGACTTCAGCAAGTCCGAGAAATACATCCAGTACGTCATCAAAGAGATGGAGATGCAGGCGGCGCTGATGGTGACCCGCCAGCGCGTCGAGCAGCTGCATTGGGGCGGCGGTACGCCGACCTTCCTGACCCACGAGCAGATGCGCGACCTGATGGGCGCGACCCGTCGGCTGTTCGATCTGGCTGGTGACGGCGAATACTCCATCGAGATCGACCCGCGCAAGGTCGGTGACGACACCATCGCGCTGCTGGCCGAGTTGGGCTTCAACCGCATCAGTGTCGGCGTGCAGGATTTCGAGCCGGACGTGCAACAGGCAGTGAACCGCATCCAGAGCGAAGAAGAGACGCTGCGCGTTATCAAGGCGGCGCGCGCCAACGGCTTCCAGTCGGTCAGCATCGACCTGATCTATGGCTTGCCCAAGCAGACGGTGGCAGGCTTCAAGCGCACGCTGGACAAGGTGATCGCCGCCGACCCGGATCGTCTGTCGATCTACAACTACGCACACTTGCCGACGGTGTTCATGCCGCAGCGCCGCATCAATGAGGCCGACCTGCCCATCGCGCAGGTGAAGCTGGAGATTCTCGGCCTGGCCGTGAAGACCATGACCGATGCGGGTTATCTCTACATCGGCATGGATCACTTCGCCAAGCCGGCCGACGAACTGGCGGTGGCACAGCGCGAACATCGTTTGCACCGCAACTTCCAAGGCTACTCCACCCATTCTGACTGCGATCTACTGGCGCTGGGCGTCAGTTCCATCGGTCAGGTGGGCGCGACTTACAGCCAGAACTTCCGCGAATTGGATGACTACTACGCCGCGCTGGATCGTGGCGAGTTGCCGGTGATGCGCGGCATGGAACTGAACAACGACGACGAATTGCGCCGCGAGATCATCCAAGACTTGATGTGCCACTTCGAGCTGGACAAAGCCCGGATGGAGCGCGCCTGGAACATCCAGTTCGACAGCTATTTCGCTGTCGAACTGGGCGAACTGGCCGACCGCGTCGCCGAAGGGCTGGTCGAGCTGACGCCGCAGACCATCCGCGTCACTCCGCGCGGGCGCATGTTGATCCGCAATATCTGCATGGCGTTCGATCACTACCTGCGCACGAAGACAGAACATGCCCGCTATTCCAAGGTAATATAACGCCTCGATTGGCACATAAAGGCTGCGCAAAAAAGGGCGATTCGACCCGAATGCAGCCGCACGGAGGAGACCCCGGCTTCCCGGGGCGCAAGATGACTAAAAAAGTAGATGATTTCCGCTTGCACTTTGGCAGGCAGGAGCTGGTGCCCATCATGGTCGGCGGCATGGGCGTTGATATTTCCACAGCACAACTGGCGCTGGAAGTCGCCCGCCTCGGTGGTGTCGGCCATATCTCGGATGCTATGCTACCCACGGTGTCTGATCGTCTTTATGACACTGAATTCGTCAAAGAAAAACTCCAACAGTACAAATACAACCTCGGCAACAGCGACAAGTCTGACATCAAGTTCGATCTAGGGCACATCGCTGAATCTACCCGCTTGCACGTCGGCAAGACCATGGAAGCCAAGCGCGGCAGCGGCATGGTGTTCATCAACTGCATGGAAAAGCTGACGATGAACGCGCCCAAAGAAACGCTGAAAGTGCGCCTGTGGGAGGCGCTCTCGGCGGGCATCGACGGCATCACGCTGGCGGCAGGTCTGCACCTCGGCTCCTTCGCTCTGATCGAAGACCACCCGCGTTTCCGCGATGCCAAGCTGGGTATCATCGTTTCCAGCCTGCGCGCGTTGCAACTGTTCTTGCGCAAGAACGCTCGCACCAACCGTTTGCCCGATTTCGTGGTGGTGGAAGGCCCGCTGGCGGGCGGCCATTTGGGTTTCGGCATGGACTGGGCGCAATACGACCTCGCCACCATTACGCAGGAAGTGTTGGATTTCCTCAAGGCTGAACAGATCGATATCCCGGTGATCCCGGCGGGCGGTATCTTCACCGGCACGGACGCGACCGACTTTCTGGAGATGGGTGCTGCCGCCGTGCAAGTGGCGACCCGCTTCACTGTGGCAGACGAATGTGGCCTGCCGAAAGACGTGCAGCAGGAATATTTCAAGGCCAGCGAGGACGACATCGAAGTCAACGGTGTGTCGCCCACCGGTTACCCGATGCGTATGCTGAAGGCCAGCCCGGCCATCGGCTCAGGCATTCGCCCCGGCTGCGAATCCTACGGCTACATCCTCGATGCTAACGGCAAGTGTTCTTATATTGACTCGTACAACCGTGAGGTCGAGCTGCACCCGGATGCCAAGAAGATTTCGGTGATGGACAAGACCTGTCTGTGCACCCACATGCGCAATTTCAAGCTGTGGACTTGCGGGCATTACACTTACCGCCTGAAAGACACCACGCGCAAGCTGGACGACGGCAGCTATCAGGTGTTGTCTGCCGAACACATCTTCCGCGACTACCAATACAGTATTGATAACAAGGTGGCGTTGCCAGAGTAAGGGTCGCCTGTAGAAAAACAAAAAGCCAGTGTCCGAACGCTGGCTTTTTTGTTTTCGTAATCGCTGAGTTAGCCGCCTATTCGTCGTAACAAAGTCAGCATCCCTGAGGCTTTGTCCAGCGTCTCCTGATACTCCGCCGCTGCGACCGAATCGGCGATCAATCCGCCGCCCGCCCAGCAGCGTACTTCCTTGCCGGAAAACACCAGCGTACGGATGGCGATGTTGCAGTCCATGTTGCCATCGAAGCCGACATAGCCTATCGCCCCGCAATACACGCCGCGTCGCTGTGGTTCCAGCTCTTCGATGATTTGCATGGCGCGCTGTTTGGGGGCGCCGGTGATCGAGCCGCCGGGAAAACAGGCGCGCAGCAGCGACAGGGCATCTTCGCCAGCGGCGAGTTCGCCGGTGACGGTGCTGACCAAGTGGTGGACGTTGGCGTGGCTTTCCACCGCGAACAGCTCTGGTGTGCGCACGCTGCCCGGCACACAGCAGCGCCCAAGGTCGTTGCGCAGCAGATCGACGATCATCAGATTCTCGGCGCGGTCTTTCGGGTGGCTGCGCAGATCGGCGCGGTTCGCGGCATCGGTGGCTGCATCCGCGCTGCGTGGGCGCGTCCCCTTGATCGGTTTGGTCTCGACCTGCCCATCGAGTACGCGCAAAAAGCGCTCCGGCGAAGCGCACAGGATCTGCGCCTGCGGCAGTGCGAGGAAGGCGGCGAACGGCGCGGGGCTGATCTCGCGCAGCGCAAGGTAAGCGGCGTAGGCATCGCCTTGGGCCGGAGCGGAGAAGCGCTGGGCAAGGTTCACCTGATAGCAGTCGCCTGCGTGCAGATAGCGTTGCACGGTGTCGAATGCGGCGGCGTAACTGGCTTGGGTGAAGTTGGAGCGGATCGCGCCGCTGACGCGGAAGGTGGCGGGGGCGAGCGGGGCATCAGCGACGAGTCGCTCGGCCAAGCGCGCCAAAAACTCCGCCGTCTGCGGCTGGCGCAGGTGCGAGACCAGTTGCGCGGTCTGCTGCTGATGGTCGACCACCAGTGCCCAGTCGTAAAGGCCGATCGCCATCTCTGGCAGGTGTTCGGCATCTTCGGTGTGCTCGGGCAGGCTGACCCAGCGCCGTGCCAAGTCGTAGCCCCAGTAGCCCAGCGCACCGCCCGCGAAGGGGATGCCGGGTAGCTTGGGCAGCGGTGCGCCGAGTTGATTGCGCAGTAGATCGAAGGGGTCGTCGTTCGAGTGGCGCTCACTGTGAATATCGCTGATTGCGGTCGAGACTCCCTCGGTAATCAACGTGGTAAACGGTTGGGCAGTGAGGATGTCATGCCGCCCGCGTCCGCCGCTGTCCAGCCATGCAGCCCAAGGAAGTTCGCCGATCACGGCGAAGTAGGTGCTGGCGTCAGCGCGGTAAGGCAGCGGAATGTGGCAGGCACTCATGGCGGGCTGGGCGACTGCGTGCTCACTTGGATCTGAACGGCACGCGGTCGTTTTTCTTGTGTCCGTTCTTTTGCAGCCATTCGCGTATTCTGGGCAGCGCCGCCAAAGCGGCATCTTCCCCGGCCTTGATGAGCCGTTGCTTGGTCGCCGCATCTATGGTGTCGGGCGTGGTCCCTATCATGGGGCGGATGACGACCTGAGCGTTCTGAAGTTCGCTGCTGATGATGGACTGCCGCATGATGCGGATGCTCTGCGTCAAGGTATCCAAGATGCCGCTGGCACCGGGGGTGTCTTTGGGTTGCTCGGAGATGTCGACGGCGATCACTAGGTCGGCCCCCATCTTGCGGGCGACGGAGACGGGGACCGGATCTTTCAGATCGCCATCGACGTATTCGATGCCGTCGATCTGGACGGGATAGAACACGCCGGGGATGCTGCTGGATGCGCGCACCGCCATGCCGGTGTTGCCTCGATTGAAGGCGACGGCCTTGCCACTGGCCAGTTCGGTCGAGACGGCTGCAAAGGGTTTCTCCAGCTGTTCGATGGAGCGGTTCTTGAGCGAACGGTTGATGAAATCCTGTAACAATTCGCCGCGTATATAGCCGCGCTTGCCGAGCGAGATGTCGTTGATCTGGCTCTCGTCCAGTTGCAGTGCGAGCTGCTCCAACTCCCGGCTGCGATAGCCGCCGGCATAGAGTGCTCCGACCATGCTGCCGGCGCTCGTTCCCACCACGATGTCGATCTGGATGTTGTTCGCCTCCAGAGCCTTGATGACGCCGACGTGCGAAAAGCCGCGCTCCCCGCCGCTACCCAGTGCCAACGCCACCAACGGACGATCTGCATGGAGTGCCTGTATCGGTGTCGCCTTGGGCGGCGTCACGTTCTTGAACTTGATGGGGTCAGATGCGCAGGCTGTGAGCAAAACTAGCGGCAGCAGCCAGCACAAAGGATGCGGGGAACGGATCACAGCGGCACGATGGTTACAACGGAATGGGTCGCTATGATACCTGCATGAGGCGAAATGTCACGCGATAGCACGGTGCAGAGGCATCATTAGCGCTTCATAATGTTGCAGAAAGTCGTTAGAATCCGCGCCCGTGCAAAGTTGGCCTTTTGTAATTGAAACGGCTGCTAAAAGTACGAGGCTCCGTGCACGAAATCGCTTTGCGTTGCACCTCTCTGGAATCCTCTCCGCCTCCCGCGTCTGGTGTCCTGCGGCTTAGCCGCCGGGACTGACTTTGTCTGCGCTGATCGCGTCGGCGGGAGTGGCGAATTTTGAATGTATGAATTGAAGATGAGTAACGACCGTTCCCGTATGCCCTTGGTCGACGCCCTTAAGGCGATCGCCTGTTTGATGATCGTGTTCCACCACCTTGCCGTCTACGGCCCGATGTCGGACGTGGCTTATCCGTTGTTTCCCGCGCTGATTGATTGGTTCTACCAATATGGGCGCATGGCGGTACAGGCTTTTTTTGTCATCGCCGGATTCTTGGTGGCGCGCAAACTCGCGCCGTATGGACTTGCGCTGGTTGCTGAACCAGTCCAGCTCATCACTCAGCGCTACCTGCGGTTGGTCATCCCGTATCTGGCCGCACTCTCACTGGCCATCGGCTGTGCCGCGCTGGCACGTAGCTGGATGACGCACGACTCCATCCCCGCTACGCCTGAGTTGGGGCAGTTGCTCGCCCATTTGCTGTTGTTGCAAGACTTGCTCGATCAGGATGCGCTGTCGGCAGGCGTCTGGTACATTGCCATCGACTTCCAGCTATTCGCTCTTGCCGCAGCCCTGTTGTGGTTCTCGCGCCGCTTCGCTTCTGAAGGGTTGGCGCTCGCCGCGCCGCTGTTGATCGCCGGGCTGACCGTCGTCTCGTTGTTCGGCTTCAATCGCGATGCTTTGTGGGATGAGACCGCACTCTACTTTTTTGGCGCTTACGGTCTGGGTATGTTGAGCTATTGGCTAGGCCGCAGCCGCTACAGTGTGGTCGGCCTGCTCACTCTGCTTTTGCTGGTGGTAGCGGCCCTGCTGGTCGAATTCCGCGAACGTATCGCTGTCGCCGGCGCTGTAGCGCTCTTGCTCGGCTGGGCCTGCCGCAGCGGAGGACTGAGCGATTGGCCGATGCCGCGTGCGCTGACCGATCTTGGCCGTATCTCCTTCTCTGTGTTCCTCGTTCACTTCCCGCTACTGCTGGTGGTGAACGCCGCCTTTGCCCAACTTTTCCCACGGGATACCGTCGCCCATGCCTGCGGCATGGTGCTCGGTGTCATCGTCAGCATTGCTGGTGGCGCATGGTTCTACCGAAAAGTGGAAAGCCGCCATCTGTCGATCAAGATGCGTTTGTTGTTGCCCGCAAGTTTCTTTGCGACAGGCTGGCTGGCTGCGGTGGGGTTGAGCTAGGGCGGGTGTTACAATCGCCCCGGCGAGTGAGTGGTTGTGATGGTTGCTAACGCGAGGGGGCTATGGCTAAGGTGATTTTGGTAACAGGCGGGGCGGGTTTCATCGGCTCGGCTGTGGTGCGGCAGATGATCGCGGAGACGGATTCTGTCGTTGTGAATGTCGATAAGCTGACCTATGCGGGTAATCTAGCCTCGCTGGAGTCGGTGTCGGCGAGTCCGCGTTATCGTTTCGAGCAGGTCGATATTTGCGATGCGGTCGAAGTAGCGCGGGTGTTCCGTGAGCATCAGCCGGATGCGGTGATGCACTTGGCAGCCGAGTCGCATGTGGATCGTTCCATCACCGGCCCGGCGGATTTCATCCAGACCAATATCGTCGGAACTTACACCTTGCTGGAGGCGGCGCGCAGCTATTGGAATGGGTTGGCTGGAGAGAAGAAGGCCGGCTTCCGTTTCCATCACATCTCGACCGACGAGGTGTATGGCAGCTTGGGCGATGCGGGCTTCTTCACGGAGGAGACGGCTTACGAGCCGAACTCGCCGTACTCCGCCAGCAAGGCGTCGTCCGACCATCTGGTGCGCGCTTGGCATCACACATACGGTTTGCCAGTGGTGACCACCAATTGTTCCAACAATTACGGGCCGTATCATTTTCCCGAGAAGCTCATTCCGCTGATGATATTGAATGCCGTCAATGGCAAGCCGCTGCCCATCTATGGCAAGGGCGACAACATCCGCGATTGGCTGTATGTCGACGACCATGCGCGTGCCTTGTGCTTGGTGTTGGAAAAAGGTGTGCTTGGCGAGACCTACAACATCGGCGGCTGGAACGAGAAGACCAATCTCGAAGTGGTCGATGCGATCTGTGCCATCCTTGACGAGCTGCATCCGCAGGGTGCGCCGCACGCAAGTCTCAAGACTTATGTGCAGGATAGGCCGGGGCATGACAAACGCTATGCCATTGACGCCAGCAAGATCGAGCGCGATCTCGGCTGGAAGCCGCAGGAGACCTTCGAGACCGGGCTGCGCAAGACGGTCGAATGGTATCTCGCCAACAGCGCCTGGGTCGCAGGGGTGTTGAGCGGTGATTACCAGCATTGGATCAAGCAGAATTACACCGAAAGGACAGGAGCATGAAGGGGATCATTCTTGCCGGAGGTTCGGGAACGCGGCTTTATCCAGTGACGCAGGCAGTTTCCAAGCAGTTGCTGCCGGTGTACGACAAGCCGATGATCTATTACCCGCTATCCACGTTGATGCTGGCCGGGATACGCGACATTCTGATTATCTCTACGCCACAAGACACGCCTCGCTTTGAGTTGCTATTGGGCGACGGTTCGCAATGGGGGCTGAATCTTTCATATGCGGTGCAGCCTTCGCCGGACGGTTTGGCGCAGGCTTTCATCATCGGCGAGTCGTTCATCGGCAAAGATACCTGTGCGCTGGTGCTGGGAGATAATATCTTCTACGGACACGGTTTCGAGAAGAAGTTGCAGGAGGCGGCGGCAAAGACGGAGGGCGGGACGGTCTTCGCCTATCACGTGCAAGACCCGGAGCGTTACGGCGTGGTCGAGTTCGATGGCGCGGGACGTGCCATCAGTCTGGAGGAAAAGCCCCTCAAGCCGAAGTCCAGTTATGCCGTCACGGGGCTGTATTTCTATGACAATCAGGTGGTCGATATCGCCAAGTCGATAGAGCCTTCGGTGCGAGGCGAGTTGGAGATCACTACGGTCAATCAGCTTTATCTGGAGCAGGGGCGGCTGGATGTTCAGGTCATGGGGCGCGGCTACGCCTGGCTGGACACCGGCACGCATGAGTCTTTGCTGGAAGCATCGCTGTTCATTCAAACTTTGGAGAAGCGTCAGGGTTTGAAGATCGCCTGCCCTGAAGAGATCGCCTATACCCGAGGCTACATAGATGGCGAGCAACTTAAGAGACTGATTGCGCCGTTGGCGAAGAATGGCTATGGGAAATATCTCAAGCGCATCCTCAAGGAAGACTACTTTCCGTGAAGATTATTGAGACGAGTATCCCTGATCTTTTGATCGTCGAGCCGACGGTGTTCGGCGATGCGCGGGGCTTTTTCTTCGAGAGCTTCAATCAGAAGCGTTTCGCCGAGTTGACGGGCGTGACGGCCTCGTTCGTTCAAGACAATCACTCCAAGTCTGCGCACCATGTGTTGCGCGGCTTGCACTACCAGATCCGCCAGCCACAGGGAAAGCTGGTGCGGGTCGTGGCAGGTGAGGTGTTTGATGTGGTCGTGGATATCCGAAAAGATTCGCCGACCTTCGGTAAGTGGGAGGGGTACATCCTGTCTGCGGAAAATAAACGCATGTTTTGGATACCGGAAGGTTTTGCGCACGGTTTCGTCGTGCTCTCTGAAAGTGCAGAGTTCCTCTATAAGACTACCGATTATTGGGTACCCGAGCATGAGCGAGCTATTCTCTGGAGCGATCCTGCACTCGGGATCGATTGGCATCTGGGGGGCGCAGAGCCTTTGCTGTCGGCGAAAGATCGGATGGCCTGCTTGCTTAAGGATGCCGAGGTCTTCGCATGAAAAAGATATTGGTCACCGGCGTCAAGGGGCAGGTCGGCTGGGAGTTGGCGCGGACGCTGGCTCCGCTGGGGCAGGTGATCGCCGTCGACATGGCGGAGTTGGACATCTCCAATGCCGATGCCATCCGCCGCTATGTGCGGGAACTGAAGCCTGATCTCATCGTCAATCCGGCGGCTTATACGGCGGTGGACAAGGCTGAGTCTGAGCCGGCGATGGCGATGGCGGTGAATGGCATCGCGCCCGGTGTGTTCGCCGAGGAGGCGAAGCGCTTGGGTGTTTGGCTGGTGCATTATTCGACCGATTATGTGTTTGACGGCAGTAAGTCGGATGCTTATGTCGAAAACGATCAGCCCAATCCGCAGGGCGTTTACGGCAAGACCAAGTTGGCGGGTGAAGAGGCGGTGCGGGCGGTGGGCGGCAAACACCTCATTTTGCGTACCAGTTGGGTGTATGGTGCGCGTGGTCACAACTTTATGTTGACCATGCTGCGTTTGGGGTGTGAGCGCGATGAACTGCGTGTAGTGGCCGATCAGGTGGGGGCGCCTACTTGGAGTCGAGGTATCGCCGAAGTCACCGCGCAGATACTGGCGCAACTACATTCTCCATTGTGTGATGCAGCCAGTGCGGCGGCTTGTTCGGGTACTTATCATCTGACGGCGGGAGGTGAAGCGTCTTGGTTCGACTTCGCCTCGGCGATCGTTCGTCAGGGTTTGCCCGAGCGTAGCGTCAAGATGACGCCTATCGCCGCAGAGCAATATCCGCTGCCCGCGCTGCGTCCAGCCAATTCCCGCATGTCCAATCAAAAGTTACAACAGACGTTTGGCCTCTCCAGCCCATCTTGGGAAGTCGAGCTGGCGAATTGTCTGGCAGGGCGAGGGTAGTCCTTGTGTTAGACTCCGCTTCGAAGCAGGCCAGACAGTCGCTGCGTGCGTTGCGCACGGAGAGGAAAGTCCGGGCTCCATAGAGCAAGATGCCGGTTAATGGCCGGACGCCGTGAGGCGATGGAAAGTGCCACAGAAAACGGAACGAGGTGGAGTTTCGGTGCGGGCTGACCTTAGGGTCAAGCTTGGCCGCCACTTGACAGTTCCTTTTTTGGCGTTGATGGCGTGACCCTAAGGTTGTGCCGGAGCCAAAATGAAACCGCCGATGGCTGGACTTTGCCGCCCGTAAGGGCGGCAAAGTCTTTCAATCAGAGGAGGGGCGAAAGCTCGGACTCTATTTGAAACAGATCAGGCAAGGGCGAAACGGCGAGGTAAGAGCTCACCGCGCTGGTGGCAACATCAGTGGCAGGGTAAACCCCATCTGGAGCAAGACCAAATAAGCAGGCTATGACGTTGCTCGCGTCGCTTGCGGGTAGGTTGCTTGAGCGTCAGGTAACGAAACGCCTAGAGGAATGACTGTCCACGACAGAACCCGGCTTACCGGCTTGCTTCTTTTCCTATTTTTTCCTTCCATGTTTATCTCTTCTAACAAACAACTCTAGCTTGTTTGCTCAACTCATTCATTCTCAAGGCAAATCTCGCCACCTCAGCTTTTTGCGCTAACTACTTGTCGCAGAAAGAAAAAATCCATTTTCCAGCTTGACCGACCCTCTATTTTTCAATATAGTGGGCGGAAGTGGTGAAAAGTGGGTTTTTGTGGGTTAAAGGGGTGGGCAAGGTGTTTCAAGGGGCGGTTCAACTCAATTTGGATAGCAAGGGGCGGCTGGTGATACCAGCCAAGCACCGTGATGTCCTGCTTGCGCAATGCGCGGGCAAGTTGGTGTTGACCGCCGACCACCAGGACGCTTGTCTGCTGTTCTATCCCGAGCCGGAGTGGGCTCCGATCAGTGAAAAGCTGCAAAAGATGCCCGCGCTCAACCCCCAGGTCCGTCAATTGCAGCGCCGTCTGTTGGGTCATGCCGAAGCGATCGAAATGGATGCTGCCGGTCGTGTGCTGGTCTCCGCCTCGCTGCGCGATTACGCCAAGCTGGACAAGCAAGTCGTGCTGGTCGGTCAGGGCAATAAGTTCGAGTTGTGGGATCAGGAGCGCTGGAACAAGTTGAGCGAAGAGACGATCAGCTTTGGCGACGGCGAACTGCCGCCAGGGTTGGAGGGCTTTACCCTGTGAACGAGGGCTTGGCTCACGTCACGGTGTTGTTGCAAGAAGCGGTCGAAGCGTTGCACATCAAGCCTGCTGGCGTGTATGTGGATGGAACATTCGGACGCGGCGGGCATAGCCGTTTGATCCTGCAAAAGCTGGGGGCGGAAGGTCGCTTGGTCGCTCTAGACAAGGATCCCTTGGCGATTGCGGCGGCGCGCGAGATCGACGACCCGCGCTTCCAGATTGTGCATCGCGGTTTTTGTGAGTTGGATGCGGTGCTGCGTGAACTCTCCGTTCCGCAGGTGGATGGCGTGCTGCTCGATCTGGGGGTTTCGTCGCCGCAACTGGATGACGCGCAACGCGGATTCAGTTTTCGCTTCGATGCGCCGCTCGATATGCGCATGGATACCAGTCGTGGATTGACGGCCGCGCAGTGGCTGGCGCAGGTGGAAGAGGATTTATTAAAAGAGGTGATACGCGATTATGGCGAGGAACGGTTTGCTGCACAGATTGCAAGAGCGCTTGTTGCGGCGCGCGCGAAACAGCCGATCGAGACTACGCGCCAACTCTGCGAGGTCGTTGCTCAGACCGTGCGTACCCGCGAGCCCGGCCAGAACCCGGCAACCCGCACCTTTCAGGCTATACGGATTTATCTCAACCGCGAACTCGACGAGTTGGCGCAAGTGCTGCCGCACTGCGTGGAGCATCTGAACAACGAGGGGCGGCTGGTGGTCATCAGTTTTCATTCACTGGAAGATCGTATCGTGAAGCGCTTCATGCGTGACGCCGCGCAGGGCGACAAGCTGCCGCGCAATCTGCCGATCCGCGCCGTCGAGATTCCGCAGGGCGAGCTGCGCCTGATCGGGCGCGCTGTGCGCGCCACGCCTGAAGAAGTGGATGCCAACCCGCGTTCGCGCAGCGCCGTGATGCGCGTGGCCGAGCGCATGAGGGTGGGCGCATGACACGGGTGAATCTCCTGTTGCTGGCCATTGCTATCGCGTGTGCGCTGGGGGTGGTCACCTCGCAGCATCAGGCACGCAAGCTGATCATTGCCATGCAGCAGGAAAAAGAGCGAGCCCAGAAGATGGAAGTCGAATGGGGGCAGTTGCAACTCGAACAAAGCACTTGGTCGATGCCGGCCCGTGTCGAGAACATCGTCATCAATCAATTGCGGATGCAACAACCCAAGCCTGCGCAGACTCGCTACATCCATCTTGATCCGGCAGCGGGGCAGGAGGTCAAGCCGTGAACCGTGCAACGAAAAGAAAACAGCCGGTGCAAAACTTGGTGTTGCCGCCTTGGCGCGCCAAGCTGCTGTTTGCGCTGTTGCTGCTCGGCTTGGGCGGGCTGATGGCCCGCTCGGTCTATCTGCAAGGGTTTCACAACGACTTCTTACAGAAGAAGGGCGATGCTCGTTATAGCCGCGAAGTCTCGATCAACGCACATCGCGGCATGATCACCGACCGCAATGGCGAGCCGCTGGCGGTCAGCACGCCGGTCGAGTCGATCTGGGCCAGCCCACAGGATGTCGAGGCGACGCCGTTGCAGATCAAGCAGTTGGCCCGCGCACTGGCAATGGATGAGCGCGAGTTGAAAGAAAAGCTGACCGACACTGCGCACGATTTCACCTATCTCAAGCGCCAATTGCCACCCGAAGAAGCGGCGAAAGTGGTGAATCTGGGCGTCGAGGGTGTGGCTCTGCACCGTGAATATCGTCGCTACTACCCCGGCGCGGAAGTGACGGCACACCTGCTGGGTTTCACCAGCGTGGACGACGACGGGCAGGAAGGTCTGGAGTTGGCGTACCAAGAGCAACTCGCTGGCAAGCCGGGCAGTGAGCGTGTCATCAAAGATAGGCGCGGACATATCGTGGAAGATGTCGCCAGCCTGCGTGCGCCCAAGCCGGGCAAGGACATAGCACTCAGCCTCGATAGCCAATTGCAGTACCTCGCCTCGCGCGAGATCAAGCTGGCGGTCGAGAGTCATAATGCCAAGGCCGGCTCCATCGTGGTGCTGGATGCCAAGACCGGCGAAGTGCTGGCGCTGGCCAACTGGCCCAGTTACAACCCCAACAATCGCGGCCGGCTCAACCCGCAGACCATGCGTAACCACGCCGTGGCCGATCTGTTCGAGCCGGGGTCGACGATGAAGCCTTTCACTGTGGCTGCCGCACTGGAAGAAGGCAAGGTCAAGCCGAACACCGTCATCAACACCGAGAACGGCCTGTACAGCGTGGGCGGGCGCAAGATCCACGATACTCACCCTGAGGCCTCGCTCACTGTTTCGCAAGTGATCCAGAAGTCCAGCAACGTCGGCGCGGCCAAGATGGCGCTGTCGATGACGCCGGAAGTGTTTTGGCGCAATCTGAGTGAGGCGGGTTTCGGTGCATTGACCGGCAGTGGCTTCCCCGGCGAAGCACCGGGCCGCTTGCGTGACTTCCATCGCTGGGTCCCTATCGACCAGGCTACCATGTCCTACGGCAACGGCATCTCGGTCAATCTGCTGCAACTGGCCCGCGCCTATACCATCTATGCCAACGACGGTGAGTTGAAGCCGATCACCCTGCTCAAGCAGGACGAGCCCACCATCGGCAAGAAAGTCTTCTCGCCCGCCACTGCTCGGGCCGTGCTGGCGATGATGGAGACTGTGGTGATGCCGGGTGGGACTGCCCCGCTGGCGCAGATCCCCGGTTATCGCGTGGCGGGTAAGACCGGCACGGCGCATAAGCTGGAAGGTGGGCATTACGTCAATCGCTACATTGCCTCGTTCGTCGGTGTCGCGCCGGTCTCCAATCCGCGCCTGATCGTGGCGGTGATGGTCAACGAGCCGGCCGGAGCGGCCTATTACGGTGGTCAGGTCGCCGCGCCGGTGTTCAGCAACGTGATGGGCAGCGCCTTGCGGATGCTCAACATCCCCAATGACGCGCCGCTCGACAACATCATGTTGCCGTCCAACAACGAGATCATCCGGGAGGAAGCGTGAGAGAACAGCTCGCTACTCTGGGTGTGAACCTCGTCCATCTGACCACCGACAGCCGTGCGCTGCGGCCCGGCGATACCTTTGTAGCCTATCCCGGCGAACACGCCGACGGGCGTCGGTTCATCGAACAGGCGCTGGCGAACGGTGCGAATGCGGTGATCTGGGAGGCGCAGCACGGCGCTTGGGATGCACACTGGCAAGCGCCGAATCTGGCAGTGGCGGAGTTGCGCCAGAAGGCGGGCGAGATTGCCGATGCCGTGTACGGACAACCCTCACAAAAGTTGTGGATGGTCGGCATCACCGGCACCAACGGCAAGACCTCGTGCTGTCACTGGATCGCTCAGGTGCTGGCGGCGCAGGGCCGCAAGACCGCGCTGATCGGCACGCTGGGCAATGGCTATCCCGGCGCACTCGAACCTTCGCCCAACACCACGCCGGATGCCATCCGCGTGCACGGTCTGCTGGCCGACTATCTGGCGCAAGGCGCGCAAGCGGTGGCGATGGAAGTCTCATCCCATGCCTTGCAGCAGGGCCGGGTCAATGCCGTGCAGTTCGACGTGGCGCTGTTCACCAATCTCAGCCGCGACCATCTTGATTATCACGGCAACATGGATAGTTACGCCGCCGCCAAGCGTCGCTTGTTTGACTGGCACAGGCTTAAGTTCGCCGTCATCAATTTGGACGACACTTTCGGCGCGACCCTAGCCGAGGAGTTGCAGGACGAGGCGGTCGAAGTGATCGGCTACGGTCTGACCGAGCGTTCGCTGAAGCTGGCCGAGCGGCTCGGTCTGCGCATGGTCTACGGCAGCGCCCTGCGCATGGAAACGCAGCAGATGGTGCTGCAAGTGCATTCGAGCTGGGGGGCGGCCAGCGTGCAGAGCTCACTGGTCGGGCGTTTCAATGCCGCCAATCTGCTGGGCGTGCTGGCGGTGGCGCTGGTGAGCGATATCCCGCTGGCGCAAGCCGTCGCCGCGCTGGCTGAAGTGAAGTCGGTCGCGGGGCGGATGCAGCGACTGGGCGGCGGCGACCAGCCCACCGTGGTGGTCGATTACGCCCACACCCCGGATGCGCTGGAAAAAGTGCTGCTGGCGCTGCGCGAAGTCAGCGCGGCCAATGGCGGCAAGCTCGGTTGCGTGTTCGGCTGCGGCGGCGACCGTGATCGTGGCAAGCGTCCGATGATGGGTCGGGTGGCGGAGAAGTTCGCCGACTGGAGCATCGTCACCAGCGACAATCCGCGCAGCGAAGCGCCGCAGGACATCCTGCGCGAAGTTCTTTCCGGTATGAGTGGTGGTCGGCACGAAGTCATCGAAGATCGCGCCGCCGCCATATCTGCCGCCGTGTCGCGCGCGACCTCGGTGGACACGCTGCTGATCGCAGGCAAGGGGCATGAGATGTTCCAGGAGATCGGGGGTGTGAAGCATCCGTTCAGCGATCTGGCTGTGGTCGAGCAGGCTTTGGCGCAAAGGAGGGCGGCATGATGATGCTCTCGCAAGTCGCAGAGGTGCTGGGCGGCGAGCTGGTCGGGGCGGACGTGCGCTTCGATGCCGTCTCCACCGACAGCCGCAAGGTCGCGGCGGGCGACCTGTTCGTCGCCCTGCGTGGCGAGCATTTCGATGGCGCAGCCTTTGTCGTCGGAGCCGGTGGCGACGGCGCGGTGGCGGCGCTGGTGAATGCTGACAGCCCGCTGATCGACGTGCCCATCCCGGTCGTCTATGTGGACGACACCCGGCTGGCGCTGGGCAGGCTGGCGGCGCACTGGCGGCAACAGTTCCGCTTGCCGTTGATCGCCGTCACCGGCAGCAACGGCAAGACCTCGGTCAAAGAGATGCTGGCAGCGATTCTTCGCGTGGCAGCAGGCGAGGCGGATGCCGTACTCGCCACTCAAGGCAACCTCAACAACGACATCGGGATGCCGCTGACGCTGCTCAAGCTGCGTGCGCACCATCGCTATGCAGTGATCGAGATGGGCATGAACCATCCCGGCGAGATCGACTATCTGACCTGCATCGGTCGGCCCGACGTGGCGCTGGTGAACAATGCGTCTGGTGCGCATCTGGCCGGGCTGGGCACGGTGGAAGCGGTGGCGCGCGCCAAAGGCGAGATCTTTGCCGGGCTGGGTGAGCACGGTGTGGCGGTCATCAACGCAGACGACGAGTTCGCCCCGCTGTGGCGGGAACTGGCGCAGCCGCATCGGGTGCTGGATTTCGGGTTGGATGCTGGAGCGGCGGTCGGCTGCTGCTGGGATGTCACCGATTACGGTGTGGAGTTGGCGCTGAGTACCCCGGCGGGAATGACGGTCATCCGCTTGCAGACGCCGGGTGCGCACAACGCCCGTAACGCGCTGGCGGCGACGGCTGCGGCGCTGGCGGTGGGGGTGTCACTGGAGGCGATCAAGGCCGGGCTGGAATCCTTCGGCGGCGTGGCCGGGCGCTTGCAGCGCAAGGCCGGGCGCTGCGGCGCCACCCTCATCGACGACACCTACAACGCCAATCCCGCTTCGATGCGTGCGGCCATTTTGGTGCTGGCGCAGCGCCCCGGCCTGCGCATCTTCGTGATGGGCGACATGGGGGAGCTGGGCGATGACGCAGCCAGTTTTCACGCTGAGATCGGCGCAGCGGCGCAGCGCGCGGGTATCCAGCGCCTGATGGCGTTGGGCGAGTTGAGCCGCCATGCGGTGGCGGCGTTCGGTGCGGGGGCGCAGCACTTCGCATCCATAGATGAATTGAAATCGGCGCTGGATGCCGTACTCGCACCCGATGTGACGGTGCTGGTGAAAGGCTCGCGCTTTATGAAAATGGAGCGGGTGGTGGCCCATAGTCTGCAACAGGAGGAAACATGCTGCTCGCACTAGCTCAATGGCTGGCTCAGGATATACGCACGTTCAACGTGTTCAACTACATCACGCTGCGTGCGGTGCTGGCTGCGATGACGGCGCTGTTCATCTCGTTCGCGGTTGGCCCGTGGATGATACGCAAACTGACTGCGATGAAGATCGGCCAGTCGGTGCGCGACGACGGCCCGCAGACCCATCTGGTCAAAGCCGGCACGCCGACCATGGGCGGTGCGCTGATCCTGACTTCTATCGCCGTCACCACTTTGTTGTGGGGTGACTTGCACAACCAGTACATCTGGGTGGTGTTGCTCACCACGCTGGGCGTGGGCGCGATCGGCTGGGTGGATGACTACCGCAAGGTGGTGCATCGCAATCCCAAGGGTTTGTCGGCCAAGGCCAAGATGTTCTGGCAGTCACTCATTGCGCTGGCCGTGGGCGTCTATCTGTGGAATACCGCGACCTTGCCGCAGCAGACCGAAGTGATCCTTCCCTTCTTCAAGTACGCCGTATTTCCGCTCGGCGTGGTGGGGTTTCTGGTGCTGACCTATTTCGTGATCGTCGGCAGCAGCAACGCGGTGAACTTGACCGACGGACTGGACGGTCTGGCGATCATGCCTACCGTGCTGGTGGCGGGTGCGCTGGCGATCTTCTCCTACGTGGCCGGACACGCCGTGTTCGCCAAATATCTGGGTGTGCCTTACGTGCCGGGCGCGGGCGAGTTGGCGGTGTTCTGCGCTTCCATCGCTGGTGCGGGGCTGGCTTTTCTCTGGTTCAACGCTTATCCGGCAGAGGTGTTCATGGGCGACGTCGGCGCGCTGGCGCTGGGAGCGGCGCTGGGCGTGGTCGCTGTGATCGTCCGCCAAGAAGCCGTGCTGTTCATCATGGGCGGCGTGTTCGTGGTCGAGACACTGTCGGTCGCCGCGCAAGTGAGCTACTTCAAATATACCAAATGGAAGTTCGGCGAAGGCCGCCGCATCTTCCTGATGGCCCCGCTGCATCATCACTATGAGCAGAAGGGCTGGAAAGAGACGCAAGTCGTGGTGAGGTTTTGGATCATCACCATGTTGTTGGTGTTGCTGGGATTGGCGAGTTTGAAGCTTAGGTAGTTGGAGTTGGTAGACGTAAGTCATAAGACGTAAGTTAAGGCCGCGTAGCGGACAAGACCAACTAACGACTTACGACTATCAACTAACAACTGATTCTCGGGAGGCTTTAATGGAATGGGCGAGTAAAAACATACTGGTACTGGGTCTGGGAGAGACCGGGTTGTCGCTCGTGCGTTGGTTCAATGCCAAGGGCGCGCGTTTGCGCGTGGCTGACAGTCGCAACTTTCCCCCCGGCTTGGCGACCTTGCAGGAAAAGTATCCCGATCTGGACGTGCGTTGCGGGGTGTTCCGCAGCGAGTTGCTCGATGGCATCGACCTGATCGCCATCAGCCCTGGCATACCGATGGCCGAGGTGTTGGTGCAGCGCGCCCTGTCGCGCAAGATTCCCGTGGTGGGCGACATCGAGATTCTGGCGCGTCAGATCATCGCCGACAGCGCCGTGCGTCCGACCAAGGTCATCGCCATCACCGGCGCGAATGGCAAGACCACCGTCACCAGCATGGTCGGCGCGATGTGCCGCGCCGCCGGGCTGGATACCGTGGTCGCAGGAAATATCTCGCCTGCGGTGCTGGACGTGCTGATGGATAGAGACGGCAAGCAGCCGGATATCTGGGTGCTGGAGTTGTCCAGCTTTCAGCTGGAGACGACCAGCAGTCTGGACGCTGATGCGGCCACTGTGCTCAATATCAGCGAAGACCATCTGGATCGTTATGCCGACATGAACGAATACATCGGGGCGAAAGCGCGCATCTTCCGCAGCTACGCCCAGCGCGGGGTGCAGGTGCTCAATCGCGACGATGCGAACAGCATGGAGATGGCGCTGCGGGATCGCATCAAAGTGACGTTCGGGCTGAGTACGCCGATGACGAGTGAGTTGGACTGGGGCGTGGAGAGCAGTGACGACGGCGTGTGGCTGACGCAAGGCAGTAAGCACGCGATGCGTTCGGATGAGCTGCAAGTCGCCGGCCTGCATAACGCCGCCAATGCGTTGGCGGCGCTGGCCTTGTGCCGCGCGGTCGGGATTCCGCTGCGTCCCTTGGTCGAGGCCTTGCGCAATTTCAAAGGTTTGCCGCATCGGGTGGAAAAGATCGCCGAGATCAATGGGGTGGATTACTACGACGACTCCAAGGGCACCAACGTCGGCGCGACTGTCGCGGCGTTGCAGGGCTTGGGCCGCAAGTCCGTGCTGATCGCGGGCGGCGATGGCAAGGGGCAGGATTTCACTCCGCTGCATCCGGTGGTGGCGGCGCACGCCCGCGCCGTGGTGTTGATCGGGCGTGATGCGCCCACCATCGAGACCGCACTTTGGGACAGCGGAGTGCAACTGCTGCGTGCCGCCGATCTGCCCGAGGCGGTGAAGCTGGCCGCCTCGCTGGCCTTGCCCGGTGATGCCGTGCTGCTGTCGCCTGCTTGCGCCAGTTTCGATATGTTCCGCAACTACCAGCATCGCGCCGAAGTGTATGTGGTCGCAGTGCAGGCATTGCAACAGGGAGGGGCATGAACGCAGCCAGCCTCCTCAGTCGTCGCCACACGCCAGTCGCCGATTACGACGAAGTATTGGCTTGGCTGGTGATCGCGCTCCTATCGATCGGATTGGTGATGGTCTATTCGGCCTCTATCGCCACGGCGGAGGCGAACAAATTCACCCATTACCAGCCGACCTATTTTCTGGTGCGGCACAGCATCTTCATCTTCATCGGCGTTATTGCGGGGCTGATCGCTTTTCAGATGCCGATACGCGGCTGGCAGAAACTCGCGCCTTGGTTGTTCTTGGGTGGCGTTGGCTTGTTGGTGCTGGTGTTGATCCCCGGCATCGGCAAGGTGGTTTACGGTAGTCGGCGCTGGTTGTCGCTGGTGGTCATCAACCTGCAGCCGTCGGAGCTGATGAAGCTGTTCGCGGTGCTTTACGCAGCGGATTACACCGTGCGTCGGGGTGAATTGCGCGACCACCTGTTCAAGGCGTTCTGGCCGATGTTCATGGTGATGGCCGTGGTCGGTGCGCTGTTGTTGCTAGAGCCGGACATGGGGGCGTTCGTGGTGATTCTCGCCATCGCCATGTGCATCCTGTGGCTGGGCGGATTCAACTTGAAAGTGTTCGCCGGGCTGATGATCGCCCTGCCGCTGGCTTTTGCTGTGCTGATCCTGTCGTCGGAATATCGCATGAAGCGCGTCACCGGCTTCATGGACCCGTGGTCCGACCCTTACGGCAAGGGCTACCAGCTGAGCCACGCGCTGATCGCCTTCGGGCGCGGCGAGTGGACGGGCGTGGGCTTGGGCGGCAGCGTCGAGAAACTGTTCTATCTGCCGGAAGCGCACACCGACTTCCTGATGGCGGTGACGGCGGAAGAACTGGGCATCATGGGCGTTTTCGCTGTGCTGGGGTTGTTCGCTGCACTGGTGGTGCGCGCCTATTCCATCGGACGGCAAGCCGCCTTCCACGAGCGCAACTTCGCCGCGCTGGTGGCGCAGGGCATCGCGGTGTGGCTGGCGGTGCAGACGATGATCAACGTCGGCGTGAACATGGGCGTGCTGCCGACCAAGGGTTTGACTCTGCCCCTGCTCAGTTTTGGCGGTAGCGGCATCGTGGTGAACTGCATCGCAGTCGCCATCCTGCTGCGCATCGACTGGGAAAATCGACGATTGATGCGGAATTTGCCAGCATGAAGATCAACCATGAGCAATCGTCGATTTCGGTGGAGGCTAACTTGCGGCAGCAAGTTAAGCCCCAAGCGGGCGGCCATAGCCAAAATCGACGATTGATGCGGAATCTACCAGCATGAAGATCAACTATAGGCAGGTGAGGGATCTACCAGCATGAGCCGCAACATCTTGATTATGGCCGGAGGCACTGGCGGACATATCTACCCCGGACTGGCGGTGGCTGATGCCCTGCGCGCCGAAGGCTGGAACGTGACTTGGCTGGGTGCGCCGGGCAGCATGGAAGCGGAGTTAGTGCCCAAGCATGGCTATCCGATGGCCTGGGTGAATTTCGGCGGGCTGCGCGGCAAGGGGCTGGTGCGCAAGCTGATGCTGCCGTTCAATCTGTTGCGTGCGTTGGCGCAGAGCGCCGCCGCCATCTTTCGTAACCGCCCCGACGTGGTGCTGGGTATGGGCGGCTACATCACCTTCCCGGGTGGTTTGATGGCTAGTTTGCTGCGCTGTCCGCTGGTGATCCACGAACAGAACTCGGTGGCAGGGCTCTCCAACAAGGCGCTGGCTAAGCTGGCGACCAGAGTGTTGTCCGGTTTCCCCGATGTGTTGTCCGGCGCGCACTGGGTGGGCAATCCGGTGCGCGAGAGCATCGCCGCCTTGCCCGATCCGGCACAGCGTTACACCGCGCGCAGCGGCAAGCTCAACGTGCTGGTGGTGGGCGGTAGCTTGGGCGCGCAAGCGATCAACGAATGCCTGCCGCAAGCGCTGATGCTGCTGACCGAAGAGGATCGCCCGGACGTGTTGCACCAGACCGGCAAGCGTCATTTCGCCAGGGTGCAAGCCGCCTATCAGCAAGCCGGGGTGAGTGCCGAGGTGCGCCCGTTCTTGGATGACATGGCGCTGTTCTACGCGCAGGCCGATTTGATGATCTGCCGCGCCGGTGCGCTGACCGTGGCCGAGTTGGCGGCGGCGGGCGTGGCCAGCGTACTGGTGCCTTTCCCCTTTGCGGTGGACGACCACCAGACCGGCAACGCGAAATTCTTGGCCGATCACGGTGCTGCGATCTTGTTGCCGCAGACCGAGTTGACACCGCAAAAACTGGCGGATCTGTTCAAGGAAATGACGCACGAGCGCGCACTGGCGATGGCCGAGGCGGCGCGCAAACTAGCCAAACCGGATTCGGCGCAACAGGTGGCGAACATTTGCAAGGAGTTGGCAGCGTGAAGCACAAGATCAAGCACTTGCACTTCGTCGGCATCGGCGGCTCGGGGATGAACGGCATCGCCGAGGTGCTGCTCAATCTGGGCTTTCAGGTGAGCGGTTCGGATTTGGCGGACAACGCGGCCACTCAGCGTCTGCAATCGTTGGGTGCGACCATCCATCGTGGTCACTCAGCGGAGCATCTGGGCAATGCCGACGCGGTGGTGACCTCGACCGCCGTGCAAGCAGACAACCCGGAAGTGGTCGAGGCGCGCGCCCGCAAGATCCCGGTGGTGCCGCGCGCCATGATGCTGGCCGAGTTGATGCGGCTGCGTCAGGGCATCGCCATCGCCGGTACGCACGGCAAGACCACGACGACCAGTCTGGCTGCCAGCGTGCTGGCGCAGGGCGGTTTCGACCCGACTTACGTGATCGGCGGGCGGCTCAACAGCAGTGGCACGAACGCGAAGCTGGGTACGGGCGAGTTCCTAGTGGCCGAGGCGGACGAGTCGGATGCGTCCTTCCTGTACCTCACGCCGATTTTGGCGGTGGTCACCAATATCGACGCCGACCACATGGAGACCTACGGTCACGACTTCAACCGATTGAAGCAGGCCTTCGTCGATTTTCTGGAGCGCCTGCCGTTCTATGGCCGCGCCATGCTGTGCGTGGACGATCCCAATGTGCGCGAGTTGCTGGGACGCATCAGCAAGCCGGTGACGACTTACGGCTTTAGCGAAGATGCGCAGATCCGTGCGATCAACGTGCGCCACGAAGGCGGCAAGATGCGCTACACCGCGCTGTGCCGCCACAACAGCGTGCCCATCGACCTCGAAGTGACGCTGAATCTGGCGGGCAACCACAACGTGCTGAACTCGCTGGCGGTGATCGCACTGGCGTTGGAAGTGGGCGTGGATGAACAGGCCATCGTCGCCGGGCTGGCGGAGTTTCAGGGCGTGGGGCGGAGGTTCCAGCGGTATGGGGAGATTCCAGTGCTGAACGCCCCTCACCCCAACCCTCTCCCGCTTGCGGGCGAGGGGGCGAACGTCCTTGCCGCAAGCGGCAAGGAGACTTTCACACTTCTGGATGACTACGGCCATCACCCGGTCGAGATGGCGGCGACGCTGGCGGCGGCGCGTGGCGCTTTTCCCGGTCGGCGCTTGGTGCTGGCGTTCCAGCCGCACCGTTACACCCGCACCCGCGACCTGTTCGAGGATTTCGTGAAGGTGCTGGGTACGGTGGATGTGCTGTTGCTGGCCGAGGTGTATGCCGCAGGTGAGCAGGCCATCGTGGCGGCGGATGGCCGCGCGCTGATGCGTTCGCTGCGCGTGGCAGGCAAGGAGGCGGTGTTCGTGGAGAACATCGCCGACATGCCGCAGGCGATCTTGAACTTGGCGCAGCCGGGCGACGTGGTGCTGACCATGGGCGCAGGCTCAATCGGCGGCGTGGCGGCGCAGGTGCGTCAGCAGAGCGGGGCGGAGGCATGAACATGAGCGAGCCGACCCATTTCTTGCGCGGCGAATTGCAGCACGACGTGGACATGAGCCGCCATGTGAGCTGGCGCGCGGGCGGTCGGGTGGAGCGGATGTATCAGGCGGCGGACTTGGCCGACATGGCGCTGTTCCTGTGCACCCTGCCGACGGACGAGCCGCTGACCATGGTCGGGCTGGGCAGCAATCTGCTGGTGCGCGACGGCGGTCTGCGCGGCACGGTGCTGCTGACCCACGGTGCATTGACCGAGTTGCGCGTGGAAGCGGATGGGTCGCTCTACGTTCAGGCAGGTGTGCCCGGTGCCAAGCTGGCGCGTTTTGCGGCACAGCATGGTCTGGTCGGTGCGGAATTTTGCGCAGGCATCCCTGGCACGCTCGGCGGACTGCTGGCGATGAATGCCGGATGCTACGGCAGCGAGACTTGGAGGCATGTCGCGCGGGTGCAGGTGCTTACGCGCGCTGGCGAACTGGTCGAGCGCACCCCAGCGGACTATGAGATTGGCTATCGCAGCGTGGCGTTGAAAGAGAAGGGAGAAGGGGGAAGGGAGAAGGGTGTGGATGCACAGGTACGCGAAGGTTCTACCCCTTCCTCCTTCCCCCTTCCCCAGAACGAGCTGTTCGTTGGCGCATGGCTGCGCTTCGAGTCGGGCGACGGCGAGGCCTCGCGTCAGGCGATCAAGACGCTGCTGGAGAAGCGCGTCGCCAGCCAGCCCATTGGTACACCCAATGCGGGCTCGGTGTTCCGCAATCCGCCGGGCGACTACGCGGCGCGGCTGATCGAGTCGTGCGGGTTGAAGGGGCATCGTTTGGGCGGCGCGCAGGTATCGGAAAAACACGCCAATTTCATCGTCAACACAGGCGGTGCGACGGCGGCGGACATCGAAGGATTGATAGAACTGGTGCAAGCGGAAGTGGCGGCCAAGACCGGCTTCCAGCTGCATCCCGAAGTACGGATCATAGGCGAAAAGAAATGAGTAACACACAAGCAACCCGCAACCCGCAACCCGCTGCAAGCTCCTTGGGAAAAATCGCCGTGCTGTTCGGCGGACGTTCCGCCGAGCGCGAGGTGTCGCTGAAGAGCGGCGCGGCGGTGCTGGCCGCCTTGCAGCGCAGCGGCGTGGACGCGCACGCCTTCGATCCCGCCGTGCGCGAGTTGCAGGCGTTGAAGGACGACGGCTACGACCGCGCGTTCATCGCGCTGCATGGTCGCTATGGCGAAGACGGCACGGTGCAGGGTGCGCTGGAACTGCTGGGCATCCCCTACACCGGCAGCGGGGTGATGGCGTCGGCGCTGGCGATGGACAAGTGGCGCAGCAAGATGATCTGGCAGGCGGGCGGATTGCCTGTGCCGCAGTACGAGATGCTGACCGCTGACAGCGATTGGGTGAGCGTGGCTGAGCGGCTGGGGCTGCCGCTGTTCGTGAAGCCTGCCAACGAAGGTTCCAGCGTGGGTATCAGCAAGGTGAAACGGCTGGAAGACTTGCCTGCTGCCTACCACGAAGCGGCTAGGCACGATGCGCTGGTGATTGCCGAGCGCGCAGTGCTGGGCGGTGAGTTCACCGCCGCGATCTTGGGCGACGTGGCGCTGCCGGTGATCCGCATCGTGCCGACCAACGAGTTCTACGACTATGAAGCCAAGTATCTGCGCGACGATACGCGCTACCTGTGCCCGTGCGGATTGAGCGCCGAGCAGGAAGCCGAGATGCAGCGGCTGGCCTTGCTGGGCTTCAAGCTGCTAGGTGGCGCTGGCTGGGGACGGGTGGATTTTCTGATGGATGAGGCGGGCAAGCCCTATCTGCTGGAAGCCAATACCTCGCCCGGAATGACCGACCACAGTCTGGTGCCGATGGCGGCGCGTCAGGCAGGGCTGAGCTTCGAGCAGCTGGTGCTGCGCGTGCTGGAGGCTGCGCATGTGGGATAACGCGCGCTCACTGCGGCGTTTCGCCAATGCCTTGTTCGGTATCAGTTTCGCGCTGGTGCTGTTCGGGGTGGCGCACGTCGTGGTGCATCTGCCGCTGTTCCCTTTGCGGGTGGTGCAGTTGGATAAAGCGCCGCAGCAGGTCGATCCCGAGTGGATCGATGCGGTGGTGCGCAGCGAGTTGAAGGGTACGTTCTTTACGGCAGATCTGGAACATCTGCGGGCGTCGTTGGAGCAGCTGCCTTGGGTGCGCAAGGTAAGTGTGCGCCGCCAGTTTCCCGGGCGCCTGATGGTGAGTGTGGAAGAGCATGTGGCGCTGGCGCGCTGGAGTGCGGACGCGCTGGTCAACACGTACGGCGAGGTGTTTCCGGCAGAGAGTGATGCGGCGGAGTTGCCGGTGTTTCTGGGGCAGCCGGGTAAGGCTGCCGAGATGGAGCAGGTGTATGGCGAGTTGGGCGAGGTGCTCAAGCCCTTGCAGCAGCGCATCGTACAGATCAGTTTGTCGCCGCGCCATCAATGGCGGTTGCGGCTGGAGAATGGTTTGGTGCTGGTGTTGGGGCGCGACGAGATACAGCAGCGCCTGACGCGCTTCGTCGCGGTGTATCCCTACAGTCTGGCGGCGATGCCAGCTACGGCGAGTTATGTGGATCTACGGTACGGCAATGGCTTCGCGGCCTATTTGCCGGGTATGAATGAGAAAACGGGCGCACGCAATTCCAATGGCAAGGTTTAGGGGGCGGGGAGACAGGTAATGAGTAAGAACAGAGAACACAAGGATCTGATCGTCGGGTTGGACATCGGTACATCCAAGATCGTTTGTATCGTCGGCGAGGTCAAGCCGGAAGGTACGTTGGAAGTGATCGGACGTGGGATGCAGGAATCCTCCGGCATGAAGAAGGGCATGGTGGTGAACATCGACGCGACTGTGGCGGCGATCCAGCGCGCTTTGGGCGAGGCCGAGTTCATGGCGGGTTGCAAGATCCATCAGGTCTACACCGGCATCGCCGGTAGCCATGTGAAGAGCTCGAACGCCAAGGGCATGGTCAAGATCAAGGATAAGGAAGTGACGCAGGCCGACATCGACCGGGTGATAGAGACGGCCAGTTCGATCAGCCTACCTAGCGATCAGCAGATCCTGCACATCCTCGAACAGGAGTTCAGTATCGACGGACAGGAAGGACTGAAGAAGCCGCTGGGCATGAGCGGCATGAAGCTGGAAGTGGAAGTCCATATCGTCACCGGTGCGGTGGCGGCGGTGCAGAACATCATCAAGTGCGTCCACCGCTGCGGCTTGGAGATGAGCGAGATGATCTTGCAGCCGCTGGCGTCTAGCAAGGCGGTGCTGGAGGACGACGAGAAGGATCTGGGCGTGTGTCTGGTGGACATCGGTGGCGGTACCACCGACGTGGCGATCTTTACCGGCGGCGCGATCCGCCACTCGGCGGTAATCCCCATCGCAGGCGACCAGATCACCAACGACATCGCCATGGCGCTGCGCACCCCGACCAAGGATGCGGAGGACATCAAGGTGCGCTACGGCTGCGCTTTGCGCCAACTGGCCGATGATGCACCGATCGAAGTGCCTGGCGTGGGCGAACGCGGGCCGCGAATGTTGTCGCGCCAGACGTTGGCCGAAGTGATCGAGCCGCGCGTGGAAGAGTTGTATTCGCTGGTGCAGCAGGAATTGCGCCGTAGCGGATTCGAAGATTTGCTGTCGTCCGGCATCGTCATCACCGGCGGCAGCAGTGCCATGCAGGGCATGGTGGAGCTGGGCGAGGAGATATTCCACATGCCAGTGCGGCTGGGATTGCCGCGCTATGTGGGCGGACTGTCGGATGTGGTGAAGACGCCGCGCTATTCCACCGGTGTCGGGCTGTTGCTGTACGGGATGGAGAACCATCAGCACAGCACTGAGCAGCGGCAGCAAACAGGTTCTGTCGGCAGCGTGCTTGAGAAGATGGGTTCGTGGTTCAGAGGTAATTTTTAGCAGATCGGTACTGTTTTAATCAGGGTGTGGTTGTAATTAATTTAGGGAGAAGACGATGTTTGAATTGTTAGATGCACAACCTCAGGGCGCGGTAATCAAGGTGATTGGTGTGGGCGGCTGCGGCGGCAATGCAGTCAATCACATGATCGAGCAGTCTGTACAAGGGGTGGATTTCGTCGCGATCAATACCGATGCGCAAGCGCTGCGTAACAACAAGGCACGCACGCAATTGCAGATCGGCGGTACTTTGACCAAGGGTTTGGGCGCAGGTGCTAAGCCGGAAGTCGGCCATGCAGCGGCTGAAGAAGATCGTGAACGCATCGCTGACATGCTCAGAGGCGTGGACATGGTGTTCATCACTGCCGGGATGGGCGGCGGTACAGGTACGGGCGCAGCGCCGGTGGTGGCGCAGATCGCTAAGGAAATGGGGATCCTGGCGGTGGCGGTGGTGACCAAGCCGTTCGAGCATGAGCGCAAGCGTATGCAGTTGGCGCAGGTCGGTATCGAAGCGCTGGCCGAGCATGTCGATTCGCTCATCATCGTGCCGAACGAAAAACTGATGACCGTGCTGGGCGAGGACACCACTTTGCTGGACGCTTATCGCGCTTCCAATGGGGTGTTGCAAGGTGCTGTAGCCGGTATCGCTGAAGTCATCAATGTCGATGGCATGGTGAACGTGGACTTTGCCGACGTGCGTACCTTGATGTCAGAGAACGGCATGGCAATGATGGGTTCTGCCACCGCCATCGGCGTGGATCGCGCCCAGATTGCGGCGGAGAAGGCGATGTCCAGCCCGCTGTTGGAAGATGTCGATCTGTCCGGCGCACGCGGTGTGTTGGTCAACATCACAGCCAGCTCTAGCTTCACCATGGGCGAATACCGCGCCGTGATGAAGTGCGTGCAGAACGTGGCAGCAGACGACGCCACCGTGGTGGTCGGTCAAGTGTTCGACGAGGAGATGGGCGATGCGATCCGCGTGACCATCGTCGCGACTGGCTTGGGTACTCCCAACAATCGCCGTCAACCCAAGCCTTCTCTGGTGTTCGAGCAGCAACTGCGCACCGGCACGGACGATCAGCCCATCGTTAACTACAACGAGCTGGACAAGACCCCAGCCGTGATGCGCAGTGCACGTCACCGCGAGGCCGCTGTCGAATCGCTGAAGCAGTCGGGCATGGACTTGCTGGACATCCCGTCGTTCCTGCGCAGACAGGCGGACTGATAGTCTGGCAAGCGTCGCCGCGCCATCGAGGGGTGTGCTGCCGTGCTAAAATCGAAGCCTGAGATTCAGAGGTTTGGACGAACATGGTTAAGCAGCGCACACTGAAAAGCACGGTGCAGGCGACAGGGGTAGGGCTACACACGGGCGAGAGGGTCTATCTGACTTTGCGTCCGGCCCCGGTGAATCACGGCATCGTGTTTCGTCGGGTTGATTTGTCGCCTGTGGCGGAAATTCGCGCCGCAGCGCATACGGTGAACGACACGCGCCTCTCCACCTGCATGGAAGCAGAGGGGGCGCGCGTGGCGACCGTCGAACATCTGATGTCGGCATTCGCTGGCCTTGGGGTGGATAACGCCATCGTCGAACTGACCAGTGCGGAAGTCCCCATCATGGACGGCAGCGCAGGCACTTTCATCTTTCTGCTGCAATCGGCGGGCATCGTCGAGCAGGCCGCAGCCAAGAAATTCATCCGCATCACCAAGCCCGTCGAAGTCCGTGACGGAGACAAATGGGTGCGCTTCGATCCCTACAACGGTTACAAACTCACTTTCACCATCGCTTTCGCTCACCCGGTGTTCACCAGCACCAAGCAGCACGCCACGGTCAACTTCGGCGAGCATTCCTACATCCGCGACGTCAGTCGCGCCCGCACCTTCGGTTTCATGCAAGAGGTCGAGTACCTGCGTTCGCAAGGCTTGGCGCTGGGCGGCAATCTGGACAACGCCATCGTGATGGACGAGTACCGCGTCATCAATCCCGATGGCCTGCGTTCCGACGACGAGTTCGTCAAACACAAGATGCTGGATGCGATCGGCGACCTGTATCTGATCGGACATCCGCTGATCGGCGCGTTCTCCGGCTACAAATCCGGCCATGCCTTGAACAACGCCTTGTTGCGCGCCTTGCTGGCGGACGATTCGGCGTGGGAATACGTCAGCTTCGAGGATGAAGACGACGCGCCTGATTTTCTGCGTCAGCAACTGCAAACGGCCTGAACGCCATGCTGATCCTGCGCCTGTTCCTTATCTGCTCGGCGCTCATCCTCGTCCTCTCCGGTGCGCTTTACCTGTTCACCCGTAAAACACGCTATCTGCGTTTCGCCTGGCAGACGGTACGGCTGGTCGGGGTCGTGCTGCTGGTGTTCGGCGCATTGTTCGTGCTCGAACGCTATGTGCTGGTGGGCTGGCAGATACTGGTCTAGCCGCTTGCTAGGCGCTGCGCTTCAGCAGATGTTCCAGCGCTGTTCGTAGCGGCGACTCTTCCAGTGACTCGGCCAAGGCTTTGACCTCTTTGCGTCCCTTGTTGCCCAGCGGGGCGCTGCTCCTTGGGCGAACGGGGGCGTGGCGGACGACTTGGACGCGCACCCAAAGTTCGTTGATGGGGCAACCCCGGTCTTGGAATTCGCGCAGTAGCTCGGGAACCATCTGCCGCAGTTTGGCCGCGACCGCGCTGTTGTTCGCCAGCAGAGTCAAGTGTCCCCGGTCGATCTGGCCGACCTGGCTGGATCGAGCCAGCGAAGCTGGGGCGAATTCCTCATAGCGGCTTTGCCACAGGCGCAACTGCTGAGTCTGGTTCAGCAAGGGACGCAGGTTGGGGTTGGAGCCGAAGAAGGATTGCAGCGGTCTGGACATGGGTGATGTGTGTTGTCGGGTGATACGGGCAGTATGTTAATATGCCGGGCCGCATGTAGTCGCGTTGTTTGTCATTTCCTCCGTCGTGGGGAGCCGGGTGCAAGCCCTGTAGGCAGGCTGGATCGAGCGTAAGGCGGGGTGGTTGCCTCCCTATTTTTGGCATGACAGTTCACATCAAGAAGAAGCAGAAATGATTTCCAAATTGCTGAAAAGCGTATTCGGCAGCCGCAATGATCGGCTGTTGAAACAGTATCGCCAGAAAGTGCAAGCCATCAATGCGCTGGAGAACAGCCTCGTGGCCTTGTCCGACGACGAGTTGCGCGCTAAGACCGCCGCGTTCAAAGAACGTGTCGCCGCAGGGGAATCGCTGGATGCCTTGTTGCCGGAAGCGTTCGCCGTGGTGCGTGAAGGCGGCAAGCGCGTGTTCGGGATGCGCCATTACGATGTGCAGATGATAGGCGGTATGGTGCTGCATTACGGCAAGATCGCCGAGATGCGCACTGGCGAAGGCAAGACGCTGATGGCGACACTGCCCGCTTACCTGAACGCTCTGTCCGGACGCGGTGTGCATGTGGTGACGGTCAACGACTATCTGGCCGCGCGCGATTCGGAATGGATGGGCAAGCTGTATCGCTTCCTCGGTCTGTCGGTCGGCACGATCCTGTCGCAGATGAACCCCGCCGATAAGCAGGCCGCTTACGCCGCCGACATCACTTACGGCACGAACAACGAATTCGGTTTCGACTACTTGCGCGACAACATGGCGAGTCAGGCAGGCGAGCGCTTCCAGCGTCCGCTCAACTTCGCTGTGGTGGATGAGGTGGACTCCATCCTGATCGACGAGGCGCGCACGCCGCTGATCATTTCCGGTCAGGCCGAAGACAACGTCGAGATCTACAACCGCATGAACAAGCTGGTCCCGCATCTGGTGCGTCAGCAGGATGAAGAAGGCCCCGGCGACTTCAGTGTGGACGAGAAGAATCACCAGATCCTGCTGACCGAGAGCGGTCACGAACATGCCGAAGCCTTGCTGGAACAGCATGGCCTGTTGCCCGCAGGCGGCAGCTTGTACGATCCCGCCAACATCACGCTGATCCACCATCTGTATGCCGCGCTGCGCGCGCACAACTTGTTCTTCCTCGATCAGCATTACGTGGTGCAGAACAGCGAAGTGGTGATCGTGGATGAGTTCACCGGGCGTTTGATGGCCGGTCGCCGTTGGTCGGACGGCCTGCATCAGGCGGTGGAAGCCAAGGAGGGCGTGGCGATCCAGAAGGAGAACCAGACGCTGGCTTCAATCACCTTCCAGAATTATTTCCGTATGTATCACAAGCTGGCGGGGATGACGGGGACGGCGGACACCGAGGCCTTCGAGTTCCAGTCCATCTACAATTTGGAAACCGTGATCGTGCCGCCGCATCGTAGCACCGTCCGCAGAGATTTGATGGACAAGGTCTACCTCACTGCCAACGAGAAATATCAAGCGGTCATCGCCGACATTCAGGATTGCTACGAGCGTGGCCAGCCGGTGCTGGTCGGCACGACTTCCATCGAGACTTCCGAACTGCTGTCCGGTCTGCTGAACAAGGTGAAGCTGCCGCATCAGGTGTTGAACGCCAAGCAACACGCCCGAGAAGCAGAGATCATCGCTCAGGCCGGTCGCCCCAAGATGGTGACCATCGCTACCAACATGGCCGGTCGCGGTACGGACATCGTGCTGGGCGGCAATGTGGAGAAGCAGATCGAACATCTGCACGCCGATGCCACGCTGGATGAGGCGGCGCGCGACCAGCGCATCGAGCAACTCAAGTCTGAATGGCAGTCGGTGCACGATCAGGTGCTGGCTGCGGGCGGCCTGCACATCATCGGTACGGAACGCCACGAGTCGCGCCGGGTGGACAACCAGTTGCGCGGTCGCGCAGGCCGTCAGGGTGACCCCGGCTCCAGCCGTTTCTATCTCTCGCTGGAAGATTCGCTGTTGCGCATCTTCGCGTCTGATCGGGTCTCTGCGATCATGAACAAGTTCAAGCTGCCCGAGGGCGAAGCCATCGAGCACACTTGGGTGACGCGCGCCATCGAGAACGCGCAACGCAAGGTCGAGGCGCGCAACTTCGATACCCGCAAGCAGATCCTCGAATACGATGATGTCGCCAACGATCAGCGCAAGGTGATCTACCAGCAGCGCAACGAATTGCTGGAAAGTCAGGACATCTCCGAGACCATCGCCGCGATGAGCGAGGGTGTGCTGAACGAAGTCATCAGCGAATACATCACGCCGGGCAGCATGGAAGAGCAGTGGAACGTGCCTGCGCTGGAAAAAGCCTTGGCGGCGGATTTCTTGCTGGAGTTGCCGCTGGCGCACTGGCTGGAGACAGAAAAACAGCTCGACGAGCACGGCCTGCGCGCCCGTGTGGTGCAGGTCGCCACCGAGCAGTATCAGGCCAAGGTCGCCATCGTCGGTGCGGAGGTGATGCATCATTACGAGCGCGTCATCATGCTGCAAAGTCTGGATACCCATTGGCGCGAGCATCTGGCGGCGCTGGATCATCTGCGTCAGGGCATCCATTTGCGCGGCTATGCGCAGAAGAATCCCAAGCAGGAGTACAAGCGCGAAGCCTTCGAGTTGTTCGCCAGCATGTTGGAACGCATCAAGCGCGAGGTCACGCAGATCCTGCTGACCGTACAGATCCGCAGCGAAGCGCAGGTCGAAGAAGTGGCGGAAGCCGCCCCCGCCGTGGAGAATGTGCAATATCATCACGCTGCTTACGACGAAGCACTGGCGGAAACGACCGACGACGAACAAAAAACATTCGTACGTGGGGAACAAAAAGTGGGGCGCAACGATCCTTGTCCTTGCGGCTCGGGCAAGAAGTTCAAGCAGTGCCACGGCAGGCTCAACTAGAAAAATTTAGGGCGTGTTAAGACTTCACGCCATTTCACGATAAGGGAGACAGCGGAATGACGACCGATGAACTGATTCTGAGAACACTGCACAACACGACTCTGACGGAAGAGTTACGCGATTCCGAGATCGAAATACTGGCCAGCATCATCACCGTGCAGCGCTACAAGGCGGGCGAAGTGATCGTCGAGCCGGGGGTCAACCCGCTGCGCGAATCGCTGATGATTCTGGCCGAAGGGGAGGCCGAGATCAATGCCGTGGTGGATGGGGAACCGATGACTTTGCCTTTGAGTAAGCCGGGTGACTTGGCCAGCATCATCGGTTTCGTCGGCGGCAAGACCACCACCATCAATGCTCGCGTCGAGGTCAAGCAAGACGGCGCGGTGCTGTTGCTGGATCGCGCCCGTTTCGAATCGCTGCTGCACAGTCATCCTGCCATCGTCTATTACGTGATGCGCGGTCTGGTGCGTTACATGCACGGAGTCGCCCGTCGCAAGACCGCCGAATCGGCGGAAATGAACAACTACTTTTACCGTGTCCACGGTCGTTACTAGGAGCTTGTCCGATGCCGGTCAATCTGACATCGCCTGCCGCCGCTGATCTGTTGCCAGTCAGCGGCGTTTTGCTGGGCACTGCTGAAGCCAATATCAAACGTCCCAATCGCCGCGATCTGCTGGTCATCCGTCTGAATGACGGCGCGACCGTGGCGGGGGTGTTCACCACCAATCGCTTCTGCGCCGCGCCGGTGACGGTGGCCAAAGAACATCTGGCCGCCGGAAAAGGCATCCGCGCACTGGTGGTCAACACCGGAAACGCCAATGCCGGAACGGGAGAGCAAGGCATGGCTGCCGCGCGTACCACTTGTGCCGAAGTCGCCAAGCTGCTGGGCTGCGCCCCGGAGCAAGTGCTGCCGTACTCCACGGGCGTCATCATGGAGCCGTTGCCGGTCGAGAAGATCGTTGCCGGGTTGCCGCAAGCCGTGGCCAACCTCACGGCTGACAACTGGCACAACGCCGCCCACGCCATTATGACCACCGATATCGTGGCCAAAGGCGTGTCGCGCCAGATCGTCATCGGCGGCCAGACCGTCACCGTGACCGGCATCGCCAAAGGTAGCGGCATGATCCATCCCAACATGGCGACCATGCTGGGCTACATCGCCACCGACGCTGCCGTGCCGCAAGTGCTGCTGCAAGAGCTGGTGAAGGCCGCCGCCGATGCCTCGTTCAACAGCATCACCGTGGACGGCGACACCTCGACCAACGACGCACTGATGCTGATTGCCAGCGGCAACAGCGGCGTGACCATCGGCGAGGCCAATCGCGCCCTGCTGCAAGCCGCGCTCAACGAAGTCGCCATCCACTTGGCGCAAGCCATCGTGCGCGATGGCGAAGGTGCGACCAAATTCATCACCATCACCGTCGAGGGCGGTCGCGATGTCGCCGAGTGCAAGCAGATCGGCTACGCTGTAGCCCATTCGCCGCTGGTCAAGACCGCCTTCTTCGCTTCCGACCCCAACTTAGGCCGCATCCTCGCTGCCATCGGCTACGCCGGTGTGGCAGACCTTGATGTGACGCGCTTGAAGCTGTATCTCGATGACGTACTGGTCGCCGAGAACGGCGGTCGCGCCGCTAGTTATCAGGAAGAAGATGGTGCGCGCGTGATGCAGCAGGAGGACATCACCGTCCGTGTCGTGCTGGATCGCGGCGATGCCGCCGCCACCGTGTGGACGTGCGATTTCTCTTACGACTACGTGAAGATCAACGCTAGCTACCGGAGCTGATCTATTAAAAGGCCAATAAAAAAGCCCGCGATGCACGGCGGGCTTTTTTATTGGCTGAAACCAGTCTTACTTGGAGAGCTTGTCCAGCAGAGCTTGGATCTCGGCGCGGCGGCCAGTGTCGGCATCTTCACGGCCAGTGCGGGCGGGGGCGGCGAGGGCTTTCTTCAGCGCTTCGATGGCTTTGGCTTTTTCGCCCTTTTCGGCAAGGAATTCACCATAGAAGAAGTTTTGGTCGATGCCGGTCGGATTGACCTTCAGCGCTCGTTCCAGATATTCACGAGCTTTGTCGTGGTCGCCGAAGGAGATGAAGCGCGGCACTTTGTAGTACAGGCTGCCCAGCGAAGTCAGTGCAGAACCATCCAGTGCATTGGCGTCGATCTTTTCGGCGGCAAGCAGCAGCTCGCGCGCCTCCTTGGCGGTGCCGCCCGCACTCAGTTTGCCTTGATATTTGGCGTGGGTGCTGGTGATGATGCCTTCCCAGATCAGCGCTTCGGCCTTGCCGGGGAACTTGGCGCTGACTTCATGCGCACGAGCTTGCAGGCTGGTGAAGTATTCATCTTGCTGCTTTTCTGGGGTGCTGTAGTAGCCTTTGGCCCAGCCGTGTTGCAGATCGGCGATGGCATCGCCCAGTGCGTCGGCCATGACCAAGCCGGTCGCGCCCATCATGCTGATCGCCAGTATCCATTTGCTTAGTGTCAGTCGCATTGCTATTTCCTCGTGTGGTTGAAGTGGTTATTCGTTGCGGGCGTATTCGCGTATCTGGGCGTTCTGTTTGCGCATCGCGCAATCCACCACGCGGGGCAGGATGGCGTTGAGGCGCACGAACAGGCATTCGGGGAAACCGATGTAATAGTCTTTGGCGTCCTTTTCGATGGCGCGCACGATGTTGGTGGCGACCAAATCGGGGTCGTCCATGTTCATCTTCAGCGCTTCCGACATGCGGGCGGCTGCGCCGGCGTTGATTGGGGTCTTGGTGTAGCGCGGCGCGATGTAGGTCACGTCCACGCCCGTGCCATCCAGTTCGCGGCGCAGTGCTTCGGACAGGCCGCGCACGGCGAACTTGTTGGCCGAGTAGGTGGCGAAGCCGACGAAGGCGATCGAGCCGAAGATCGAGCCGATGTTGACGACGCGCCCCGAGCCGCGCGCCAGCATCGCAGGCAGCAGCGCGCGGGTGAGCTGCATCGGCGCGATGACGTTGACCTGCCACATGCGCTGGATGTTCTCGGCGTTCTCATTCTGGAACAGGCGGAAGCTCAGGATGCCCGCTAGATTGATGAGTACGTCCACTCCGCCTGCTTCCTGCGCGGCCTGAGCCAGACTTTCGCCGGCGTCCTGTTCCAGCAGATTGGTGTGCAGCACGCGCGCCTTGCCGCCGCTGCCATTGATCTCGGTCAGCAGCGCCTCCAGCGCTTCGCCTGGGCGATCCGCCAGTAGCAGGTCTGCGCCCTTGTTGGCCAACAGCAGGCAGACCAGCCGCCCGATGCCGCCTGCCGCGCCAGTGATTAGGATGCGTTTGTCTTTCAGATTCATGCTGTTGCCTCCAGTGAGCGGAAGATGTTGGCGTACAGGTGGAAGAACACCTTGGCGCAGTGGATCACCGCCTGCTTGTCTTCTTCCTCGGTCAGGCGGTTGACCACGCTCTCGAAGAAGTCGATGTGCTCCAGATCGAGCGAGCCGTGGCTGGTGAGGTAGGAGAAGGCGTTGTCCGGCAGGCCTAGGGTCTGCTTGATGATGCCCGCCGCATGGGTGGCGAGCTGGATGCTGGTGCCTTCCAGTACGAACACCATGCCGAAGAAGCCGCATGGATTCTTGCGCATGATGGTGTCGTAAGCATAGGCCACCATCAATTCGGTGGGCAGATTGGGCTGGCTGCGGCGCGCCGCTTCGGCATCGCCACCACAGGCCGTGATGTCGCTGAGGATCCAGTCCTGATGGCCGATCTCTTCCTCGATGTAGTGCGCCAGCGCTACGCGGATCCACTCGTGGCTTTCCGGCACGCGACCACCGCAGGTCATCAGCAGCGGCGAGGTATGTTTGACGTGGTGATAGGCCTGAGTCAAAAAGGCGATGTACTCGTCCCGCGTGACTTTTCCTTGCAGTGCGCGGCCAATGATAGGCACGGACAGCAGCGCATTGCGCTCGGCGGCGGTGGCTTGTTGCAACTCTTCATAGAATGCCATCAGATTCTCTCCTCATACAATTGGTCTACGGTCTGCCCGTATTGCGTCAAGATCTCGGCACGGCGCAAGCGGCCATTGGCCGTCAGCAAGTTATTTTGCGGGGTGAACGGCGCGCTGGCAATCAGCCATTTTCCTATTCTGGCGTAGTCGGGCAACGACTGGTTGGCGGCGGCGATGGCTAGCGGCAAGGCTTGCGCCAAGTCTACGCCGGGCAGTGGGCGCGGCACGATGATGGCGACATTCCACGGACGCGCTTCGCCGTAGACCATAGCCTGCGCAATCACCGGCTGGATGGTCAATTCACGCTCTACCCATTCCGGCGCGACGTTGCGGCCGAACGAGGTGATGAACATGTTCTTCTTGCGCCCAGTCAGGTGCAGATAGCCCTCGTCATCCAGATGGCCGGTGTCGCCAGTCGCCCAGAATCCTTCGGCATCGGGTTTTTCGTCCAGCCCCAGATAACCCTCAAACACTGCGCCACCCGCGTAGATCTCGCTATCGGCAGCGAACTTCAGGCGTACATGCGGCAGCGGTTTTCCGACGCTGCCCGGCTTGCGTGCGCCGGGTGCGTTCACCGCCACCACCGACGCGCATTCGGACAGGCCGTAGCCTTCAAAGATCGGCAGGCCGAAATGCTGCGCCTGCGCCAGCAAGCTGGGCGATACCGGTGCGCCGCCTACGGCGACGAAGCGCAATGCCGCTGGAGCTGGCGCGCCCTGTGCGATGGCGGCGACCAGTGCGTGCAGCAATTGGGGGACCATGATGGCGCTGCTGGCGCGGTTCACGTGCAGGGCGTGCACCATGGTCGGAATGTCGAGCGCTGCTGCGCCGCGCAGGCCGACCTGCGCCAGCGGTGGGATGACGGCGGTCGCGCCGGCCAGCAATGGCACATAGATGCCGCCGATGTTCTCCAGCAAGGTCGAGAGCGGCAGCAGGCACAGATGGCGGTCTTGCGGCACGGCCTGTGAGACTTGCGCCAGCGACTGGGCGACAGTCTCCATCGCTTCGCGGCTGAGGCACACGCCTTTGGGATTGCCGGTGGTGCCGGAGGTGTAAGTGATCTTGGCGGTGTGCGGCGGCAGGGCTGGGGTGCTGGCGGAGGCTGGTAGTCGGATCAGCTCCAAGCGCCCGGCATGTTGCAAGCGGCTGCGCTGGCCTTGCCCGCCCAGCAGGGTCAGTACTTGCTCAGGCTGGTCGCTCAGGATGGCATCGAGGCCGCTGTTGCGGATGGCGTGCAGCAGTTGTTGCGGCGAGAAGAACGGCGGCAAGGGGACGAGCAGCAATCCGCCCGACAGGGCTGCCAAGTCTGCCACGGCCCAGTCCACGCTGTTGTCGGCCAGCAGGCCGAGGCGGCGGATGCCGCTGCTGGCGAGTTCCGCGCGCAGCTTTTCCAGCCTGTCGGCCAGCGCCTGGTAGCTCAGGGCATCCGCCGGGCCTTGTAGGGCGATGGCATCTGGGCGTGACTGGGCGTGGTTGGCGAGGGCTTGGGACAGTGTGCTCATGCTTCGGAATGGGCCGGGTGGATGGTGATGCCAGCCTTGGGGAACTGGCAGGAATGCTTGATCTCGTTGTAGCCGAAGCTGATGTTGCCAGCCATCACCGAGGGCAGCGTGTCGTAATATGAGCCCCAGCGTGCGCGCTCATCGGCAGGCAAGCTTTCGATGGATGCGGGTGCAAGCACGGTCGGACGCAGGCCAAGACGGTGGAAACCGTTGCGCAACTCGGAAGTGCCGGTGAACACTACCCATTCGTAGCCTTCCTGATACAGCTCGGCAGTGAGCGCTACGATCAACCAGCGCACTGCGCCGGGATAGATGGCGGCTAGGTTGCCGACTTCGACGATCTTGTTGCGCGCGGGGCGGATGCCGAGTTTGGCTTCCAGTTCGTCTTCGATGGGGCGATCCAGATAGTTCTCAAGGAACAAACGACCTTCGTCCGCGCCGCGTACGCCGAAGGCGGCAGTCATCTCGCCGCGCTTGGTGACGAGTTCGAACAGGCGCGGCATGAAGGTGGTGACCTCTGCCTGATGGGCGGAGCGGAAGCATTCGCGGATGAATTCTTCGGTCAGTCTGCGATCCTCGCCTTCACAGGCGATGAGGTCGAACAGCTGGGATAGGGTGTCGCAGAGGTTGCAGTCTTTGAATTCACGGCTTTTCCCCGCAGAAAGGAGGAAACGCGCCAACTCTTTTTGCCATTCGGCGGTTGCGGTGTGGGGCTTGATGTCGGGCGGTGTCATCACCGCTTTGGGGGTTGTGTCAGTCATAGGCTCAACAAGCGTGGATTGCGTTCGAAGGGCGGCGGGCCATGAAAAAGTACGGCTGCCGCTGCTGCGTTCATTTCAGCAGTCGGACATGGATGCACGCTTAGAAGTTCAATCGAGGCGAAAATCATAGTTGACCTGTTCATAGCCCGAGATTATTCCACATTTCGTCCACGCGCTGCTTCACCGCCGCATCCATCACGATGGGTGTGCCCCACTCACGGTTGGTCTCGCCCGGCCATTTGTTGGTGGCATCCAGTCCCATTTTGCCGCCCAAGCCTGACACCGGACTGGCGAAGTCGAGGTAGTCGATGGGCGTGTTTTCCACCAGCAGGGTGTCGCGCGCTGGGTCCATGCGGGTGGTGATCGCCCAGATGACCTCTTTCCAGTCACGAGTGTCGATGTCGTCGTCCACCACGATGATGAATTTGGTATACATGAACTGGCGCAGGAAACTCCAGATGCCGAACATCACGCGCTTGGCGTGTCCGGCGTACTGCTTTTTGATACTGACCACCGCCATGCGATACGAACAGCCTTCCGGCGGGAGGTAGAAGTCGGCGATCTCGGGGAATTGTTTTTGCAACAGCGGCACGAACACTTCGTTCAGCGCCACGCCTAGCATCGCCGGTTCGTCGGGCGGCTTGCCGGTGTAGGTGGAGTGATAAATCGGGTCGCGGCGCATGGTGATGCGCTGGATGGTGAACACCGGGAATTTGTCCTGCTCGTTGTAGTAACCGGTGTGGTCGCCGTACGGCCCTTCCAGCGCGGTCTCGCCGGGATGGATCACGCCTTCCAGCACGATCTCGGCGGAAGCGGGCACTTGCAGGTCGCTGCCGATGCACTTCACCAGTTCGGTCTTGCTGCCGCGCAGCAATCCGGCGAACTGGTATTCGGACAATGAATCCGGCACAGGTGTCACCGCACCTAGGATGGTGGCCGGATCAGCGCCTATCACAACTGCGATGGGAAACGGTACTCCCGGATTCTTCTCGCAATGCTCGCGATAGTCCAGCGCACCACCGCGATGCGCGAGCCAGCGCATGATGACTTTGTTCGGTGCGATCACCTGCTGGCGATAGATACCCAGATTCTGGCGCGGCTTGTTCGGCCCGCGCGTGACCACCAGCCCCCAAGTGATGAGCGGTGCGACATCGCCCGGCCAGCAATGCTGGATGGGGAGCCTGGATAGGTCGACATCCTTGCCTTCCCAAACGATCTCTTGACACAGTGCGGAAGACAACACCTTGGGCGACATGGTAAGCACCTGCTTCAGCAGCGGCCATTTCTCCCACGCGTCCTTCAGTCCTTTGGGCGGCTCGGGTTCTTTCAGGTAGGCGAGAAGCTTGCCCACCTCGCGCAGCGCGCCGATGTTCTCTTCGCCCATGCCCAGCGCGACCCGACGCGGTGTGCCGAACAGGTTGGCCAGCACTGGTATTTTGTGTCCGACCACATTCTCGAACAGCAGCGCCGGACCTTGCGTGCGCAGCACGCGGTCGCCGATCTCGGTCATCTCCAGATGGGTGGAGATCGGTGCGGCAATGCGCTTGAGCTCGCCCATCTTTTCCAGTTGTGCGATGAAATCGCGTAGGTCGTGGTATTTCATGTTTGCTCCTTCGGCGCAGTCATTAGTTGAATGGCGAACACCACCAGCGAACGACTACCAAATCCAGACTATCAATAGAATTTCTCTGCGCCTTCGGGTCGATTCTTGAATCGTTTGTGCAGCCAGAAATACTGCTCCGGCATTTCGCGGATGCGGTCTTCGATGAAGGCGTTCATGCGGCGGGTGTCGGCGAGGTCGTCGCCACTCGGGAAATTATCCCAAGCCGGGTAGAAGGTCAGCACATAGCCCTGCCCGCCTGGCAGGACGCGAGTGAGGCTGGGCACGACTTTTGCGCCGGTCATCTGGGCGATGCGCGGCACGCTGGTCATGGTGGCGGCGGACACGCCGAAAAAGGGGATGAATGCGCCATCTTTCACGCCCTGATCCTGATCCGGCGGATAGATGAAGGGCATTCCCTGTCGCATCCCCTTGAGGATGGGGCGCAGGCCTTGTTGGCGCGAATACAGGTGCTGGTTGCCGAAGCGCGAGCGTTTCTCCAATAGCAGTCGGGTCAGGTATTGGTTCTTCTGGTTGGCGTACATGCAGACAGTGTCGGTGTGCTGGGCGACCCATTGACCGCCTGCGTCCATGCCGACAAAGTGCGGAGTGAGAAGGATGGCGGGTTGTCCCTTGATCGCCTCGAAGTGCTCACGGCCTTCGACGCGGATCAGGCTACGGATGCGCTCTGCGCTCGACCACCACAGGATGCCGCGCTCGATGAAACTTCGGGCAAAGGCGCAAAAAGTCTGTCTAACCAGATCGTTGCGCTGTTCGTCGCTCAGTTCGGGGAAGCACAGATGCAGATTGATGGTGGCGACGCGGCGGCGCTCACGCCCGACTGCGTATAGCAATCGGCCTAGCCCGTTGCCGATGGCGGCCTGTGCCGAGAGCGGTAGAAAGTGGATCAGCCATAAGATGGAAACGCCGACTTTGGCGAATAACGTGCCTAACATCAGTTGCCCTTTTCTGTCGCCGGCGGCTCGACGCCTGCCGGGACTTTGTAACGGTTGTAGCTCCACAGATATTGCGCGGGACAGGCGCGCACGGTGTCTTCCACGGCGGCGTTCACCTGTCGGGTGATAGAGCAGGTTACGTCGAAGCTCAGCGGCGAGAAGCGTAGGGTGTAGCCAGCGCCTTGCGGCAGACGTTCGGCATGGGTCATCAGCACGGTGGCATCGGTGGAGCGGACCAGCCGCTCTACCAGCGTCATGGTGTAAGCCGGACGACCAAAGAATTCAACCCATTCGCCTTCTCCCTTGCCGGGCACTTGATCCGGCAGCAGGCCGATGGCTTCGCCGCGCTTGAGTGCTTTGAGCAGCGTGCGCACGCCGCCGATGTCGGTGCGGGCTAGGCGCACTTGGCCGCGCTCTCGGCCCGAGCGCATCAGTGGCTCCAGCCAACTCAGCTTGGGAGGGCGATACAGCACAGTGAGCGGAATGCGGGTGGCGGTGTACAGCGCGGAGATCTCGAAGCAACCTAGGTGCGGGGTGAGGAAGATCAGCCCCTTGCCGCGTGACAGTGCTGCATCGACGTGCTCCCAGCCCTCGCACTGGTGTACGCTTGCCACGATGTCGGTCAGGGGGCGACGCCAGATCCATGGCAACTCGGCGATGCTTTTCCCGGCCTCACTCACACTGGCATTCAGCACCGTCTGGAAAGCATCCTTGGGCTGATTAGTCCATTCGTGGCCAAGATTCGTGCGCAGGCGCTCAGCGTAGCGCGCGGAAGAGCGATAGGTGAGCCAGCCGAGTGCTGTGCCAAAACGGTGTAGCCAGCTCAGCGGCAAGCGGGCGGAGAGGTCGAGTAACCAGACAGCAAGTTGGGTCTGCATTTATCAATGACAAAAAGGAGAGGCTTGTTATAATCGCGGCTCTTTTGATTTCAACCAACTTAACCGATAACGGAGTGCCATGAGCGAATACTTCTTTACATCCGAGTCCGTATCCGAAGGTCATCCAGATAAGGTCGCCGATCAGATCTCTGACGCCATTCTGGACGCCATTCTAGCCCAAGACCCCTATGCGCGGGTAGCGGCGGAGACACTGGTGACGACCGGTTTGGCTGTTCTGGCTGGCGAAATCACGACCAGTGCTAATGTGAATTACGCCAAAGTGGCACGCGAAACCATTCGTCGTATCGGTTATGACGACCCTAGTTTGCGCTTCGATGCGGATGGTTGTTCGGTGCATGTGTGTTACGGCACGCAGAGCCCGGACATCGCGCAGGGTGTGGATCGCGCTTCTGACGACTATCTGAATCAAGGCGCGGGCGACCAAGGGCTGATGTTCGGTTACGCCTGCCGCGAAACCGATACCTTGATGCCGTTGCCGATCTATCTGTCGCACCGCATCGTCGAGCGCCAGTCGCAACTGCGCCGAGATGGTCGCTTGAGTTGGTTGCGCCCGGATGCCAAGTCGCAAGTCACCGTGAAGTACGTCGACGGCAAGCCTAGCTCCATCGACACCGTGGTGCTCTCGACTCAGCACACGCCAGAGATGACGCTGGAGCAGATCCGCGAAGCGGTCATCGAAGAAGTCATCAAGCCGGTATTGCCGAAGGAACTCATCAAGGGCGAGATCAAATATCTGGTGAATCCGACCGGTCGTTTCGTCATCGGCGGCCCGCACGGTGATGCCGGCCTGACTGGCCGTAAGATCATCGTCGACACCTACGGCGGCGCAGCTCCCCACGGTGGCGGCGCGTTCTCCGGCAAGGATCCCTCAAAGGTTGACCGCTCCGCAGCTTACGCAGGCCGTTATGTGGCGAAGAACATCGTCGCCGCAGGCTTGGCCGACAAGTGTCTGGTGCAGATCAGCTATGCCATCGGCGTGGCGCAACCTACCAGCATCATGGTCACCACCTATGGTACGGGCAAGGTCTCGGACGAGCAGATCACCGAGTTGGTGAAACGCCACTTCGACTTGCGTCCCAAGGGCATCGTGCAGATGCTGAATCTGCTGCGTCCGATCTACCAGAACACCGCCGCTTACGGCCATTTTGGTCGCGAAGAGCCAGACTTCACTTGGGAAAACACTGACAAGGCAGCCGCGCTTCGCGCGGATGCCGGGCTGTAGGCCCACCGCGTAGCGGTTTGTCAGTGTTTCGGCGAAGGCTAACATCGCTTGCGATGTTAAGCCGCGAGGGCGGCGGCCGTAGCCAAAATACCGATGAAGTGTTGCGCTTCGCGCGGATGCCGGGCTGTAGGCCCACCGCATAGCGGTTTGTCAGTGTTTCGGCGAAGGCTAACATCGCTTGCGATGTTAAGCCGCGAGGGCGGCGGCCGTAGCCAAAATACCGATAAGGAGCAGCAAGTCATTTGTATCACCCACCCCGCCGAGGGGCGCTGCAGCAGTCACCGGATCGGTGGACCTGTCAGGCTCGGCGGAGGTGGCTCAACTGTAGCAACGGCGCCCATTCATTATTTTCTGTGAATGGAGTTGTTATGACCAAAGATTACGTCATCGCTGACATCAATCTGGCCGCTTGGGGCCGCAAAGAAATCGCAATCGCCGAGACTGAAATGCCCGGCCTGATGGCCATCCGCGAAGAGTTCGCCGCTACGCAACCGCTGCGTGGTGCACGCATCACAGGCAGTCTGCACATGACCATCCAGACCGCCGTGCTGATCGAAACGCTGAAGGCGTTGGGCGCGGACGTGCGTTGGGCATCCTGCAACATCTTCTCCACGCAAGACCACGCTGCTGCGGCGATCGCTGCGGGCGGCACACCAGTGTTCGCCGTCAAAGGTGAGACGCTGGCTGAATACTGGGACTACACCCATCGCATCTTCGAATGGACGGACGGTGGTTACTCCAACATGATTCTGGATGACGGCGGCGATGCGACCCTGTTGCTGCATCTGGGCACTCGCGCTGAGACCAATCCTTCGTTGCTGAACAACCCGACTTCGGAAGAAGAGACCTGTTTGTTCGCCTCGATCAAGAGCACGCTGACCAAAGATCCGACTTGGTACTCCAAGCGCTTGGCTGAGATCAAGGGCGTGACCGAAGAGACCACCACTGGCGTGCACCGCCTGTACCAGATGCATGCACGCGGCGAACTGAAGTTCCCCGGCATCAATGTCAACGACTCCGTCACCAAGTCCAAGTTCGACAACCTGTACGGTTGCCGCGAATCGCTGGTGGACGGCATCAAGCGCGCTACCGACGTGATGATCGCGGGCAAGGTCGCCGTGGTTGCCGGTTACGGCGACGTGGGTAAGGGCTCGGCTCAAGCGCTACGTGCGCTGTCCGCTCAAGTCTGGGTCACTGAGATCGACCCGATCTGTGCGCTGCAAGCCGCGATGGAAGGCTATCGCGTGGTGACCATGGATTACGCCTGCGAACACGCCGACATCTTCGTCACCACCACCGGCAATTTCCACGTCATCACCCATGACCACATGATCAAGATGAAGGATCAGTCCATCGTCTGCAACATCGGTCACTTCGACAACGAGATCGACGTCGCTTCGCTGGAGCAATACCAGTGGGAAGAGATCAAGCCGCAAGTCGATCACGTTATCTTCCCGACGGGTCGTCGCATCATCCTGTTGGCCAAGGGTCGTTTGGTGAATCTGGGTTGCGGTACGGGTCACCCGTCCTACGTGATGTCGTCCTCCTTTGCCAATCAGACCATCGCTCAGATCGAACTGTGGACTGAGTCCGAGAAGGGTTCCGGCAAGTATCCAGTGGGCGTCTACACCCTGCCCAAGCACTTGGACGAGAAGGTCGCGCGCCTGCAACTGAAGAAGCTGAATGCGCAATTGACCGAGCTGACCGACCAACAGGCCGCCTATATCAGCGTGCCCAAGGAAGGCCCGTACAAGGCCGAGCACTACCGCTACTAATCGTAGTGTCGGGCGTATGATCCAAGGGGGCGGAATTTCCGCCCCTTTTGGCTTGAGGGATTGAAATGCTGCAATTGCTGCTGATCTGGATGTTGAACGCACTGGCCTTGCTGGCGGTGGGCAACTTCGTGCCGGGTATCCATCTGGATAGCTTCGCCGATGCCATGATCGCGGCTTTTTTCCTCGGCTTGGTCAATGCGCTGATCCGTCCGCTGTTAGTCATTCTGACTTTGCCTGCCACCGTGTTGACGCTGGGTCTGTTCATTTTCGTGATCAACGGACTGCTGTTCTGGTTCACTGGCTCGGTGCTCAAAGGCTTCGTCGTGGATGGCTTCTGGTATGGTATGGCGGGAGCCATGCTGTACAGTATTTTTTCGTGGGCGCTTACCTCGGCTGCCGCACAACTCGTGAGGAAATCATGAACAAGACTCCCATCAGTTTTGAATTCTTTCCGCCCCAGACCCCGGAAGGGCTGGGCAAGCTGGCCGATACTTGCCAGCAACTGGCGATGTTCAAACCAGACTATTTCTCCGTCACTTTCGGCGCGGGCGGCTCTACCCGTGACCGTACGCTGGCTACGGTCGAGCAGATATTGCGTCAGGGCTACGCCGCCGCACCGCATCTCTCCTGCGTCGGCTCCACTCGTGAAGGTATCCGCGAGATACTGCACACGTATAAGGCCCTCGGCGTGAAGCGCATCGTCGCGTTGCGTGGCGATTTGCCCTCCGGCATGGCGACTACTGGCGAATTCCAGTACGCCAACGAGTTGGTGTCGTTCATCCGCGCCGAGACGGGCGACCACTTCCATCTGGAAGTCGCCGCTTATCCCGAAGTGCATCCGCAGGCCAAATCGGCCCGTGATGACATGCTCAACTTCAAGCGCAAGATGCACGCTGGCGCAAACGCCGCCATCACCCAGTACTTCTACAACGCGGACGCCTACTTCCACTTCGTCGAACAGGTGCGCAAGTTCGGCGTGACCCAGCCCATCGTGCCTGGCGTCATGCCCATCATGAAGTATTCGCAATTGGCGCGCTTCTCCGAGATGTGCGGAGCGGAGATCCCGCGCTGGATGCGCAAGACGCTGGAAGGTTATGGCGACGACACCGACTCTGTGCAGGCATTTGGGCGCGATGTGGTCACGCAACTGTGTGAGCAACTGCTCAAGGCGGGCGTGCCGGGGCTGCATTTCTACACCTTGAACCAAGCTGGAGCATCAGCCGAGATTTTGAAGCGGCTGGGCTATCGCGCATAAATCCCTGCAACTCCGCCCTTATCGGGGCGGGGTAGGGAGGGGTACACCATGAAGACACCTGAACTTTTACTTCCTGCCGGTACGCTGGACAAGATGCGCACCGCTTACGCCTTTGGTGCGGATGCGGTCTACGCCGGTCAGCCGCGCTACTCGCTGCGTGCCCGCAACAACGAATTCAAGCTGGAGCAGCTAGCGCAAGGCATACAAGAGGCGCACGCGCTGGGCAAAAAGCTCTATGTCGCCAGCAACCTGATGCCGCACAACGCCAAGGTGAAGACCTACATGGCAGACATGCAGCCGGTCATCGAGATGCAGCCGGATGCGCTCATCATGGCCGACCCCGGCCTGATCGCACTGGTGCGCGAACGCTGGCCAGAGGTGGACGTGCATCTGTCGGTGCAGGCCAACACCGTCAACTACGCAGCGGTGAAGTTCTGGAAGTCGCTGGGGCTGACCCGCGTCATCTTGTCACGCGAGCTGTCGCTGGACGAGATCGCCGAGATTCGCCAGGAATGCCCGGACATGGAACTGGAAGTGTTCGTGCATGGCGCGCTGTGCATCGCCTATTCCGGTCGCTGTCTGCTCTCCGGCTACTTCAACCACCGCGACGCGAATCAGGGCACTTGCACCAACTCCTGCCGCTGGGATTACAAAGTCGATAGCGCCATCGAAGACGGCACAGGCCACATTGAAAAAATCGACTTTGATTTCGACAAAGCCTTGAAAGAAAGCCCGCTCTCCGATTGCGGCTCACAGCCGCGCCATCCTGAAGCGGACAAGGTCTACGTCATCTCGCGTCAGGACCATCCGGGCGAACTGATGCCGGTGATGGAAGACGAGCACGGCACTTACATCATGAATTCCAAGGATCTGCGCGCCGTCGAACACGTCGAGAAACTGGTCAAGATCGGCATCGACTCGCTCAAGGTCGAAGGCCGCACCAAGTCCATCTACTACGTGGCGCGCACCGCGCAGGTGTACCGACAAGCCATCGACGATGCCGTCGCCGGTCGCCCGTTCAACCTGCAACTGCTGGGTGCGCTCGATGCCCTTGCCAATCGCGGCTACACTGACGGCTTCTACGAACGCCATCACACCCACGAGCAGCAGAACTACCTGCGCGGCCACTCCGAAAGCTTCCGCCAGCAATATGTCGGCGACATCGTTGCCTGTGCGAACGGCATGGCCGAGATCGAGGTGAAGAACAGATTCTCCGTCGGAGACAAACTGGAGATTATCCACCCCTCAGGCAATGCCATCATCGACTTGGCCGAGATGAAAAGCATGGAAGGCGAGACCTTGACCGTGGCACCGGGCAGCGGCCATCGGGTGCGGATACCGTTGCAGGGGGAGATGGCTAGGGGGATGGTGGCGCGATTCATTTAGGGTTCTGCATGTTGACGGATCATGTAGCCTCCATGCACAATGCAGCCGTATTCCAATTAACTCCAGCACCTCCAACCGTCCAGCCGCAATGCCATGAGTGAGCAGATTCATTATGACTTTCGCATTGATTCATGGAAGCCAGAAACGCTCCCAATGATGAGGCTCGCCGAGTATTTGTCGAAACTCTCGGCAATGTTTGGATATAAGGAACATGTGCATTTCCTAAAAGTACGCAAAGGCAGCGCAATCCCTGAGATCATCGTTGACTACGAAGTTGCCCCCAAAGTGGAAGCCCGACTTCGTCTCGTGGGTACTCCTGAAGCACCTCAAGAATTAGAGCGAGCAAATTACGAAGTAAATCGTATGTTGCGTGTAGACAATGCGTCGGCCACGCTGAGGATCAAGCGCGGCGCGAGTGTTCTGATTTTCCCAGGAAAGAAGACACCACTTGTGGATGAGGTCATTGTTCACGAGCGGGGTGATTTAGACGGTATTGTTATTCGAGTCGGGGGCAAGGACGATTCAGTACCCGTCTGGATTGAGGGCGAAAGTAAAGCTGTCTACAAGTGCCAGACCAATCGGGAACTTGCTCGTCAATTAGCCACACACCTCTTTGATCGCCCAGTTCGCGTATCGGGTAACGGGCAGTGGTGTCGAACACCAGAAAGAAAATGGGAGTTAGAAGATTTTAAGATTAATAGCTTTGAGGTTCTTGACGACAGTCCTCTGGCGGAAATCCTAAACGAATTGCGGCAGTTAGAAGGAAACTTGTGGAATGAAATGGATGATCCGCAAGCAGAGCTTAGAAAGTTGCGGAGCGAGTAATGGCTGTCGCTTTTGATGCATCCATATTGGTCGATTTGCTTGACCCACGCGTAAGGGGTGATCGGCGGGAAAGGCTGGATTTTCTGGTTGCGGAGCTCCAAAAGAAACGAACCAAGATATTAATACCTACTCCTGCTTTAACAGAACTGATGATTCGCGCAGGGAAAGCACGGGAAGCTATTCATCAAAAGCTGTCAGTAAAATCTCCGTTCCAAATTGTCCCATTTGACTCAAGAGCAGCGATGGAGTGCGCATTATTGCTTGAGGAGGCGTTAAATACCGGGGAGCGAAAGCAAGTATCGAAAACCAAGTTCAAGTTTGACTGGCAAATTGTTGCGATTGCCGCCTCTCATAACGCGACTGTAATCTACTCTGATGACGGAGATATTTCCCGTTACGGCCTCCGAGCAAATCTTAAAGTCATTAAAACAGATGACTTGCCACTCCCCGCCTCTGCACTGCAGGGGAAGCTTGAATTTCCATGATTCTCTCCTCGCGCGCTCTTTCCCCCCGCTACGTCGCGTTGCACCCCCTCTTTCCGCGTATTTTCGACTACATTCACGCCACTGACCTGTACGCCCTCGCGCCGGGTCGTTATCCACTGCAAGGCGAGGAGCTGATCGCTATCGTGGAGCAGGTTTCAGCCAAAACAAAAGAAGTGGCGCGGCTGGAGTGTCATCGGCGTTACATCGACATTCAGTTGGTGTTGGAGGGCGATGAGACGATGGGGTGGAAGCCGTTGGCGGATTGCCACAACCCGGTGGCGGAGTTCAGTGCGGAGCGTGACATCCAGTTCTTCACCGATGCCCCGGCCTCATACGTACCGGTGCCGCCGGGGCATTTTTGCATCTTCTTCCCGGAGGATGCGCACGCGCCGCTGGTGGGTAGTGGCACGATACGCAAGGTGATCTTCAAGATCGCGATCTGACAGGCTGGCGGGCGTCGTCGATTCCCTTTACCATCCGCAGCGGTCTGCCTTTCTTTCCTGATATGTCGCATCCGCTTTTGCTCACCACGCTGTTGCTCGTCGCCTCCAACGTCTTTATGACGTTCGCTTGGTACGGGCATCTGAAGAATTTTGCTTCATCGCCCTGGTATGTGGCGGCGTTGCTGAGTTGGGGCATCGCGCTGTTCGAGTATCTGTTGCAAGTACCAGCCAATCGTATCGGCTACGGCGAGCTGGATCTGGGGCAGTTAAAGATCTTGCAGGAAGTCATCACCTTGGCGGTGTTCGTTCCGTTCGCGGTGTTCTACATGGGGCAGCCGTTGAAGCTGGACTATCTGTATGCGGCGCTGTGCCTGCTGGGCGCGGTGTATTTCATCTTTCGTGCGTGATTCAAATGAGCCAAACAAAACACATCCACATCCTCGGCATCTGCGGCACTTTCATGGGCGGCATCGCGGTGCTGGCGAAACAGGCGGGCTATCGTGTCACGGGCTGCGACGCCAATGTCTATCCGCCGATGAGTACGCAGCTTGAGGAGCAGGGCATCGAGCTGATCGAGGGTTTTAGTGTCGATCAGTTGTCGCTCAATCCAGACGTGTTCGTGGTCGGCAATGTGGTGTCGCGAGGCAATCCGTTGATGGAGGAAATACTCAATCGCGGCCTGCCTTACACCTCCGGCCCGGAGTGGCTGGCAGACACTTTGCTGCGCGATAAGTGGGTGCTGGCGGTAGCGGGCACGCACGGCAAAACGACGACGACTTCGATGCTGGCCTGGGTGCTGGAGTATGCCGGGCTGAATCCGGGGTTCCTGATTGGCGGCGTGCCGCAGAATTTCGGTGTTTCGGCACGTTTGCCCTCACCCCAACCTTCATCCGCAGGCGGGGGATTCGATGGATGTTTCTTTGTCATCGAAGCCGACGAGTACGACACCGCCTTCTTCGACAAGCGTTCCAAGTTCGTGCATTACCGTCCGCGCACCGCCATTCTCAATAATCTTGAGTTCGATCACGCCGACATCTTCGCCGACCTCGCCGCCATCGAGACGCAGTTCCATCACCTCGTTCGTACCGTGCCGGGCAATGGGCTGGTCGTGAGTAATGGGCGAGAGGAGTCGCTGGCGCGCGTCATCCAGCGCGGTTGCTGGACGCCGGTGGAAGCCTTTGGCGCCCACGCTTCAACTCCCTCTTCCGCCGGGGGAGGGTTGGGGTGGGGGATCGACAGTGAAGATCGCGTCTACTTCGACGGCAAGCCGCAGGGCTCGTTGCGTTGGGAGTTGCTCGGTGAGCACAATCGGATGAACGCGCTGGCGGCGCTGGCTGCCGCTCGCCACGTCGGCGTGCCAGTGGCGCAGGGTTTGGCGGCGCTGGCCGAGTTCAAGAATGTGAAGCGCCGTATGGAAGTGCGCGGCACGGTCAACGGCATTACTGTCTATGACGACTTCGCCCATCATCCCACGGCAATCGACACCACCGTCGCGGGGCTGCGTCGCAAGGTGGGCGCGGCGCGTATCCTCGCCGTGCTGGAGCCGCGCTCCAATACCATGAAGCTGGGGGTGATGAAGAATGCGCTGCCCGGCAGTCTGAAGGATGCCGATCTGGTGTTCTGCTACGCAGGGAATCTCGGCTGGGATGCGCGCGGCGCTTTATCTCCCTTGGGCGATAAAGCGGTGGTGAGGGACGATCTGAATGAGTTGATCGAGGCTATTGTTGCCGTCGCGCGCGCTGGCGACCAGATTCTGGTAATGAGCAACGGCGGATTCGGCGGTATCCACGGCAAGTTGTTGGCTCGGCTGCGAGCCTAGTTGCAGAACTGCTGCAAGTCCCAGCGTGGTTTGATGTCGAAGGCGTAGCCCTTTTGCGGGGCTTGCTGGCGCAAGCGCAGTGCGCCAGCAAAGGCGATCATCGCGCCGTTGTCGGTGCAGAATTCCAGCGCGGGGTAGAACACCCGTATCCCTTTACGTTCGGCGGCGGCATTCAATTGGCTGCGCAAGCGTTGATTGGCGCCGACACCGCCGGCGATCACCAGTTGCTTCAAGCCAGTCTGTTTGAGTGCGGAAAGCGCTTTGCTGACCAGCACTTCCACGATGGCGGCTTGTGCGGCGTGGGCGATGTCAGCGCGCGTCTGGTCGTCGAGGCTGTGTTGTTTGGTCAGTGTCAGTACGGCGGTCTTCAGGCCACTGAAGCTGAAATCCAAGTCACCGCTGTGCAGCATCGGGCGCGGCAGCTTGAATCGCTCGGCTTGTCCGCGCGTAGCTAGCTTGGCGAGCTCCGGCCCGCCCGGATAGCTCAATCCCAGTAGTTTCGCGCTTTTGTCGAAGGCTTCGCCAGCGGCATCGTCCAGCGTTTCTCCCAGTAAAGTGTAGCGCCCCACGCCATCGACGCGCATGAGTTGCGTGTGTCCGCCGGAAACGAGTAGGGCGATGAAGGGAAATTCAGGCGCGGGGTCGGAAAGGAGTGGTGAAAGCAGGTGGCCTTCCAGATGATGGATGCCGATGGCGGGTATGTCGAGGGCGTAAGCCAGCGCGCAACCGATGCTGGCACCTACCAACAGCGCGCCGGAAAGCCCCGGGCCGCGCGTATAGGCGATGGCATCAATGTCGTTCATCTCGCACTGGGCTTGTCCCAAGACTTGGCGAATCAAGGGTAGTGCGCGCTGAATATGGTCGCGCGATGCGAGCTCAGGTACGACGCCGCCATATTCGTTATGCATGGCGGCTTGGGTGTGCAAGGCGTGCGCCAGCAGTCCGCGTTCTTGGTGGTAAAGGGCGATGCCGGTCTCGTCGCAGGAGCTTTCGATGCCAAGTATGAGTTGGAGGCTGAGATTTTTCATGGCTCGTATTGTACGTTTTCAGTGAGTTGCGCGGGTGCGGTAAATAAAGTGGAGTAATTTGCTTGACTGAAAAAGTTTCGTCGATATAATCCGCCCCTCTTCGCCGCAGCAACGCGAAAAACGAGGCGGCATCTGAGGGTGAAATCGCTTAGGAATCAATAAACTGATTCTATTTTTGTGGTGGTGTTGGTAAGAAAATGCAGTGTGAGCATATAGCGATTGACAGGAAATTATTAGTCCCTATAATGCGCACCTCTTCGCTGCTGAGGCAGCGGATGCGAAGCGAGAGTTTGGCAGAGGAGTTCCTTAAAAGATAGAAGAAACAACTGATG
>JACRAT010000025.1 GCA_016234685.1 Nitrosomonadales bacterium | reverse complement strand
TTCCGTGTGGGCGGGCGCCCGTTGCCGAAGCTGGAGAGGTTCAGCATTCTGAACCTGAGGTTCCTGAAGGACGAAGCGGACCGGCAGGCGATGGAACAGGCAGTGTACCGCGCGGGCGAGACGCTGGTGGCGAAGTTCGAGCTGGCGGGCTTCCAACTGGGGGAGAAGAACCGGTTCGAGGTGGACTACGGCCTGGCGGTACTGAGCGCATCGGGCAAGGTGCTGTACGAGCAGCCGGCGGCGGCGGCGGACGAGGGCGCGCCCTTCTATCCGCGGCGGCTGTTGAACGGCGCGCTGACGCTGAACCTGACCGCCGGGGTGCAGGCGGGCGAATATGCACTGGTGGTGAAGGCTCGGGACAAGGTGGGGCAAAGCGAGGCGGAGATGAGGGCGACTTTCAGCGTGGCCAAGTGAGAAGAGCGGGGCCGGGCGGCCACAGCGGCGACTCTTCACCTGTGTAGCCCCTATCTACGCAAAGTCAGGCACCTTTCGAGCGGGTCTTATCGGAAGCAATGAATAGCTAAACAGCACTACCGGACCGCCGTGCGGGAGGCGATCTCACGAGAGTGATTGCCGCAACGCAGATCTGCCGTGCCATCACTCCAATCGGAGAGGGTCCATTGCCCGATCAATTGTGGACGCACACTGATCGAGCTGACGGGAGGCGACGTCTGCCGAAATCGTCGCCTCGACCGTGAGGGTTTGAACACCAACTGAGTGGACGGCGTTCCACCCACCGCTCCGGAGGATAGCGTGGCAGTTCTGGGCCGCTGGACCGACGAACTTCCCCACTTTTCGATGCTGCTGGACCCCTGTATTCTCCCAGTCCACCCTCAGAGCCAACCGGCGTTTCACTGGGTCACCCGCCAAAGTTACTTGGAGGCCCGTTGGTAGTCGGTGGCTTGCACGCGCATAATCGGGGTGCCACTCATACTTTCTTAGGGTCGCCGTCCTGCTTGCTATCTCCTCTGCTAGGACTTCCGGCGAGATTACGGATTCTGGTCGGCTGCCGGCGATCCACAATTGGTCCAACTCAGTCTGAATTTGAGCTACGTCCCACCGGTTAGATTGTTCATCGCGCGTGGCATTAATGATGAGTCGGGCGAAGCGCTCAGGGAGAGAAGTCCACGCAGTTGAAGTATGGCGGTCACAGGCTTCGTGTACCGCCTCCGGCCAGTTGGAGTGCCTGTGCTGAGCAGGGAGGGGATGACGGCCACTCACCATGAAAAACATGATCATCCCAAGGCCAAAAGAGTCGACTGCGGAGTGTCTCGTGGACACACCCGCGAGTCTCGCAATCTGCTCCGGAGCCAAGTAGCCGTAAAGTGTGGAACCGTGAATGACGGATTTCTCGTCGGCTCCAAGGTGCCACGACAAATCAAAATCCAGCACCACCACTTTCCACTCATCTGGCTCGGAGTAGAAGTTCATGAGCATTACATTTGATGGCCTCAGGTCGCGATGCAATACGCGCTCCGGGAGTTCATGCGCTTCGCGAATTACGCGTGTCAGATGTTTTGCTGTCCTTAGAATAGTGCTCCAATCCTGAAAGTGCCTGGCCTCTACCGCCTCTTCCAAACTCGGCCCATCCACCCAATCCATCACAACAAATGCCGGGATCTCAGATGAATCACGATATGTGACGACGCCGGGTACTCCACGGTCGGACAAGATCCTCATGGATCGCACGCCGCGGCGGAAGCTCTGAAGTAATTCTTTGTTGTTTCGAATTTCTTCAAGTAATACCTTAATGGCCACGGACTCACCGGCGCTATTCGTCGCCCGGTAGACCCTTCCGAAGGCGCCCTTGGCCGCTGGGGCGTCAAGCTTGTATTGCAGCAACTTCTCCCCGCGCCTGTCCGTGTTCAAGTACCATGCGCGGTATATCGCCTCATCGTAGGTTCGTTGAAACTCCGCATAGTGCAGTTCGGCGTCGTTACCCCTGCTGAGAAGTGAGCGCACATAGGAATTCAGTTTCTCGCGGATGTCATTCGCATCCTCTTTTGCGAGCTCAGCAGGGGGAGGAAGCGTGTCGATTGGAGCCACGTTTGACTGAGAGACGACCGGTACGTGGACGGGTGCGTCCTCAGGAGGCACATACGCGAGAAGATCTGTGAACATGTCGTCAACGGCTGAATGATCCCCGTTGCTCGCATCGTATCTGATGACGCGCACGCCCAGATCTTCAGCCCATTCATCGGTGGACCGGTCGGTTCGGGATGTTACCCAGAAATGAGTGCCCGAATGGATACCCTGCGTGCGGAGTGCTTCAAGGTGTCCCCCGACTGCCGCATCGTCCACAGTGATACCCATAAACAGGATCGTGTTTGAAAACAAGCAACTTCGTATGAAATCCGAGTAGCCTGGAACCCTACGAAGAGCATCGAGCTCTTCCTTGGTAAATACCCAGGTTGATGCGTCATCGGCCTGGCCGTGCAGGTTCAGAATGAAAGGCCGGTTCTCCTTGAGAAGTTGACCCAACGGCGCCCGATGCCTGCCGGTGTATTCAAGGGGAACCGCAGCGCTGGTTTCGACGAGCGCCTTCGTTGCCAGGCGATCGATGTTCAAGTTGATAAGTCCGCGTATGCGCATCTTCCAGAGGTAACGATAGCTGTCAGGCGCCTGCGCCGTTTCGGCCGGCCTGATCGCCTCTCGGATCGTATCTCGGTAGGTGGTGGAGCCAAGTTGCGTTTGGAGCATCTGAAAGGCGAGCCACGGGTTCGGCTCAGACACAGCCCTCGCGAGTTTTGCCTTTTGGTGGGACCGTTCAGCAGCTGAATATGTGTCGATCTTTCGCTCCATTGCTTCAGCGAGGCGTCTCCTCAGGGCCGCCCACATTGGGACCCCGAGCGACGCGCTTAGGCCGGAGCCGACCCAGGCGACAATTGGCGAAGTGCGCTCCGCTACGATGTTCCGGAGACTGAGGTACGCGTCTTGACGATTATTGAAGGGCATGGTGGACTCCCTGATCGGAAGCTAAGACAGCACACGGGATCTTATCATCCTCATGCAGCAATAAAAAGGGGCCGTGTACGGTAAGACAGCAGAGGTGTTAGGGACAAAGATCGGGGTGGTTGCGAAAGATGAAGCAGACGGTTCCACTGATAGTGCATTGTCCGTCTGGCATTTCCAGTTTGAAGCTAAACGTGGCCGACGAGTTCGCTTCGGCGTCGGCGGAGAGCGTGGTGGAGTTCCGTGTGGGCGGGCGCCCGTTGCCGAAGCTGGAGAGGTTCAGCATTCTGAACCTGAGGTTCCTGAAGGACGAAGCGGACCGGCAGGCGATGGA
>JACRAT010000024.1 GCA_016234685.1 Nitrosomonadales bacterium | reverse complement strand
GTGGCGATTGGCTGTTTCGTATTCAACGTGGGCGGTGTTGATGGTGATGCCGCGCGCCTTTTCTTCCGGGGCTGCGTCGATCTGGTCGTAAGCCTTCGCTTCGCCACCAAACTTCTTGGACAGTACGGTGGTGATCGCCGCTGTCAGGGTAGTCTTGCCGTGGTCAACGTGGCCAATCGTGCCTACGTTTACGTGCGGCTTGGTACGTTCAAATTTGCTCTTTGCCATGTCTATTCTCCAAAGATTAAGTTAATTATCTCTAAGTTACTTCTTGCTGTTCATCACGGCTTCCGCAACATTGCGCGGAGCTTCGGAGTAGTGCTTGAATTCCATCGAGTAGGTCGCACGCCCCTGAGTCGCAGAACGCAGTGCAGTGGAGTAACCAAACATTTCAGACAGCGGAACTTCGGCCTTGATCGCCTTGCCGCCCCCCATCATGTCTTCCATACCCTGCACCATGCCACGACGAGAGGACAGATCACCCATCACAGTACCCGCATAGTCTTCGGGCGTCTCCACCTCGACCGACATCATCGGCTCCAGCAACACCGGATTAGCCTTGCGCATACCGTCCTTGAACGCCATCGAAGCAGCCATCTTAAAGGCATTTTCGTTCGAGTCCACATCGTGGTAAGAACCATCGAACAGCGTGACCTTGACATCCACTACAGGGAAGCCAGCCAGAACACCATTCGGCAATGTCTCGCGCAAGCCCTTCTCAACGGCCGGGATGAATTCACGAGGAACGGTACCGCCCTTGATCGCATCAACGAACTCGAAGCCCTTGCCAGCTTCGCTAGGCTCCATCTTGACCCACACGTGACCATACTGACCACGACCACCGGTTTGCTTGGCGTACTTGCCTTCGACTTCGACAGACTTGCGAATCGCTTCGCGATAGGCAACCTGAGGCGCGCCCACGTTAGCTTCCACGCCGAATTCGCGCTTCATGCGATCAACCAGAATCTCAAGGTGCAACTCGCCCATACCAGACATGATGGTTTGACCGGACTCTTCATCGGTACGAACGCGGAAAGAAGGATCTTCTGCCGCCAGACGGCCCAGCGCGATACCCATCTTTTCCTGATCAACCTTGGTCTTCGGCTCGACGGCAACGTGAATCACCGGCTCAGGGAATACCATGCGCTCAAGAATGATAGGCTTGCTCGGATCACACAGCGATTCACCCGTAGTCACATCCTTCAGGCCGATACACGCAGCGATGTCGCCCGCAAGAATCTCGTCGATCTCCTCACGATTATTAGCGTGCATCTGCACAATACGACCGATACGCTCTTTCTTGCCACGAATCGGGTTGTAAACCGTATCACCCTTCTTCAGCACGCCGGAATAAACACGCACGAAGGTCAGCTGACCAACGAATGGATCGGTCATCAGCTTGAATGCCAGCGCAGAGAACGCTTCGCCATCATCAGCCTTGCGAGTAAGAGGCTCACCCTCCTCGCTCTCACCCGTCACATCAGGAATATCAGTTGGCGAAGGCAGCAACATAATCACCGCATCCAACATACGCTGCACGCCCTTGTTCTTGAACGCAGAGCCGCACAACATAGGCTGAATCTCACATGCCAGAGTGCGGGCACGCAGACCCGCGATGATCTGATCTTCCGACAGCTCACCATTCTCCAGATATGCGTTCATCAGGTCTTCAGATGCCTCAGCGGCAGACTCGACCATCTTCTCGCGCCACTCCTGAGCGGCAGCAACCAACTCAGCCGGAATTTCGCGATAGTCAAACTTCATACCCTGCGACGCCTCATCCCAATAGATCGCCTTCATCTTGAGCAGATCGACGACGCCGACGAAGGTATCTTCTGCACCGATAGGAATCACAATCGGAACAGGATTCGCCCTCAGACGGATCTGCATCTGCTCGACAACCTTGAAGAAGTTAGCACCAGAACGGTCCATCTTATTGACGAAGGCCAGACGCGGAACCTTGTACTTATTGGCTTGACGCCAAACCGTCTCGGACTGAGGCTGCACACCACCCACCGCACAATACACCATGCACGCGCCATCCAGCACACGCATGGAGCGCTCCACCTCAATGGTGAAGTCGACGTGCCCCGGTGTGTCGATGATATTGAAGCGATGCTCAGGATACTGATTCTCCATACCCTTCCAGAAGCAAGTCGTCGCAGCGGAAGTAATGGTGATACCGCGCTCCTGCTCTTGCTCCATCCAGTCCATGGTAGCCGCACCATCATGCACTTCACCGATCTTATGACTTACACCGGTGTAGTAAAGGATGCGCTCAGTCGTCGTAGTCTTGCCCGCATCAATATGCGCGCTGATGCCGATATTGCGATAACGGCTAATGGGTGTTTTACGTGCCACGGTAGATACCTAACTTGATCTAGTTTAGAAACGGAAGTGCGAGAAAGCCTTATTGGCCTCTGCCATACGATGAACTTCTTCACGCTTCTTGACTGCACCGCCACGACCTTCAGCCGCATCGATCAACTCACCTGCCAAACGCATACCCATGGACTTCTCACCACGCTTACGCGCAGCTTCCTTCAGCCAACGCATGGACAGCGCCATACGACGGGAAGGGCGAACTTCGACTGGCACTTGATAGTTTGCACCACCAACGCGGCGACTCTTCACCTCGACCATCGGCTTGGCATTGTTCAATGCCTGGTTGAACACCTCAATCGGATCCTTGCCCGATTTCTTGCCCACCTGCTCCAGCGCGCCGTAAAGGATACGCTCAGCCACAGACTTCTTGCCTGCGGTCATCAACACATTAACAAACTTGGACAGATCCTGATTTCCGAACTTTGGGTCCGGCAGAACTTCGCGCTTGGGTACTTCTCTGCGTCTTGGCATGTTACTAACCTCGTGTCTGAATACAGTTAATTATTTCTTAGGACGCTTTGCGCCGTACTTGGAGCGGGACTGCTTACGATCCTTAACGCCAGCGGTATCCAAAGAACCGCGAACCATGTGGTAACGCACACCCGGCAAATCCTTTACACGACCACCGCGAATCAACACCACGCTGTGCTCTTGCAAATTGTGGCCTTCACCACCGATATACGAAATCACTTCAAAGCCATTGGTCAGGCGCACCTTGGCGACCTTACGCAACGCAGAGTTTGGCTTCTTCGGAGTCGTGGTGTAAACACGAGTACAAACCCCGCGCTTCTGCGGGCAGTTGGCCAGAGCAGGAACCTTGCTCTTTTCAGGGGTGGCAGCACGAGGCTTGCGCACTAACTGGTTAATCGTTGGCATTCTGAAATGTCCTAAAAAATTATTACCTGTCAAACCGTTAAAAAACACCCGCCCCGACTAACGCGAAACCCGCGCCGGAGCGGCTATAAAAAGACCGCGCATTCTAGTGACGAAGCAATCGCATGTCAAGCCGACTGTTCGCTGCTTTCGGATTGCGGCTCTGCTTCCATCAGGCCGCGAGCGGCCCCCAGATCCACACCTGCGCGCTGCTTGCGACGTGTGTTGTGGAAAGCCAAGCCCGTACCAGCCGGGATCAGGCGACCCACGATCACATTTTCCTTCAAACCACGCAGTTCGTCGCGCTTGCCCATGATCGCTGCTTCGGTCAGCACACGAGTAGTTTCCTGGAAGGAAGCCGCCGAGATGAACGAGTCGGTAGACAGCGACGCCTTGGTGATACCCAACAACATGAAGTCGTAAGTGGCAGTCTGTTTATCCAGAGCAGTTACCCGCTCGTTTTCAATCAGCACGTCAGCACGCTCGACCTGTTCACCCGTGATGAAGTTGGTCTCGCCCGCATCGCGGATCTGCACACGGCGCAGCATCTGGCGCACGATCACTTCGATGTGCTTGTCGTTGATCTTCACGCCCTGCAAGCGATACACGTCCTGCACTTCGTCAGTGATGTAACGCGCCAGCGCTTCCACGCCGAGCAGACGCAAGATGTCGTGTGGATCGGCTGGACCGTCGACGATCATTTCGCCCTGATTCACCACCTGACCGTCATGCACCAGCACGTGCTTGTCCTTCGGGATCAGGAACTCGTGCGCGATGCCGTCCACGTCGGTGATGACCAGACGCTGCTTGCCCTTGGTATCCTTACCGAACGAAGCCGTACCAGTGACTTCTGCCAACATACCGGCATCCTTCGGCGAACGCGCTTCGAACAACTCGGCCACACGCGGCAGACCGCCGGTGATGTCGCGGGTCTTGGAAGACTCTTGCGGGATGCGTGCCAGCACGTCACCCACGCCCACGTGCTGCCCGTCTTCCACGGTGATGATACAGCCGGTCTGGAAGGTCACGGAGATCGCCGTGTCAGTGCCAGCCAGCTTGATCTCGATGCCTTCGTCATCCAGCAGGCGAACCAAGGGACGCAGCCCCTTACCTTGCGTGCTCGCACGCTTGGGATCGATAACCACCAATGTCGACAAGCCTGTGACTTCATCGATCTGCTTGGCGACGGTCGAGCCTTCTTCCACGTTCTCGAAACGAACACGACCTGCGTACTCGGTGATGATAGGGCGAGTGTGCGGATCCCAAGTCGCCAGCACTTCGCCTGCGCGCACGGGATTGCCCTCGCGCTGGGTCAGCATTGCGCCGTAAGGCACCTTGTGACGCTCACGCTCACGACCATGATCATCAGTGACCATCACTTCGCCGGAACGCGCCACGACCACCAACTCGCCGCGCGCCGTAGTGACGGTACGCATGTTCGGACTGTACTTGACCAAGCCATTGGACTTGCTCTCGACCTGACTTGCCACCACGGTACGCGAAGCCGCGCCGCCGATGTGGAAGGTACGCATGGTCAACTGGGTACCTGGTTCGCCGATGGACTGCGCAGCGATCACGCCAACTGCCTCGCCCACATTGACCAGACCGCCACGACCCAGATCGCGACCATAACACTTGGCGCACAAGCCGAAGCGAGTCTCGCAGGTCAGCGGCGTACGCACGCGCACTTCGTCCACACCCAGCGCTTCGATGTTCTCGACCGCCGCTTCATCCAACAGCGTACCGGCTTCATACACGGTCTCGCCCGTCTCAGGATGCACCACGTCGGCGGAAACCGCACGACCCAAGATACGCTCGCGCAGCGCCTCGATCACCTCACCGCCTTCGACCAACGCCTTCATAGCCGTGCCGTTCGACGTGCCGCAATCGTCTTCGATCACCACCAGATCCTGCGTCACATCGACCAGACGACGAGTCAGATAACCCGAGTTAGCCGTCTTCAACGCCGTATCCGCCAAGCCCTTACGAGCACCGTGGGTGGAGATGAAGTACTGCAACATGTTCAGACCTTCGCGGAAGTTCGCGGTGATCGGTGTCTCGATGATGGAACCATCCGGCTTCGCCATCAGGCCGCGCATACCGGCCAACTGACGAATCTGAGCCGCAGAACCCCGCGCACCAGAGTCAGCCATCATGTAGATGGAGTTAAACGACTCTTGCGTCACAGCCTTCTTGCCGTCCATGCGCTGTTTGCCAGTCGCACGATCAATCACCGGCTCGCTACCCAACTGCTCCATCATGGCCTTGGCCACCAGATCGCCAGTGCGCCCCCAGATGTCCACTACCTTGTTATAGCGTTCGCCCTGAGTCACCAGACCCGAGGTGTACTGCGTGTCGATCTCTTGCACTTCCTTCTCGGCCGCGCCGATCAGCGCATCCTTCTGCGGCGGAACCAACATATCGTCCACGCAGATCGAGATGCCGGCACGGGTCGCATATGCAAAACCGGTATACATCAATTGGTCAGCCATGATGACCGTATCGCGCAGACCGCAACGACGGAAGCTGACGTTGATGAGGCGCGAGATCTCTTTCTTCTTCAGCGCACGATTGATCTGACTGAACGGCAGACCGGCAGGCAGCACTTCGGACAACAGCGCGCGACCCACTGTGGTTTCGTAGCGCGTGCGCTTCTCTTCGAACACGCCCTCTTCGTTAGCGACTTGCTCCTTGATACGCACCACCACCTTGGCTTGCAGCTCGACCTCGCGCGATTCATAGGCGCGGGCCACTTCGGAGATGTCGGCAAACATCGAACCTTCGCCGATCGCACCGATGCGCTCACGAGTCATGTAGTACAGACCCAGCACGATATCCTGCGACGGAACGATGATAGGCTCGCCGTTTGCGGGCGACAGTACGTTGTTGGAAGCCAGCATCAGCGTACGCGCTTCCATCTGCGCTTCCAGCGACAGCGGAACGTGTACGGCCATCTGGTCACCGTCGAAGTCGGCGTTGAACGCCGAGCAGACCAGCGGATGCAGCTGGATCGCCTTACCTTCGATCAGCACCGGCTCAAACGCCTGAATGCCCAAACGGTGCAACGTCGGCGCACGGTTCAGCATCACTGGATGTTCGCGGATCACATCTTCCAAGATGTCCCACACCACCGGCTCTTCCGCCTCCACCATACGCTTGCCGGCCTTGATGGTCGAAGCCAAGCCCAAGGTTTCCAGCTTGTTGAAGATGAACGGCTTGAACAGCTCCAGCGCCATCTTCTTGGGCAGGCCACACTGATGCAGTCTGAGCTGCGGACCCACCACGATCACTGAACGACCGGAGTTGTCCACGCGCTTACCCAGCAAGTTCTGACGGAAACGACCGCCCTTGCCCTTGATCATGTCGGCCAGCGACTTCAGAGGACGCTTGTTAGCGCCAGTC
>JACRAT010000023.1 GCA_016234685.1 Nitrosomonadales bacterium | reverse complement strand
TGGCCGCGGCCGGAGCCCTGCCCGCGGTGCCAAGAGCCCCGTGTGTGGGGTCATGGGTTTGTGGCGGTCTACTTCGATGAGTACCCGCGCGCCCTGTTTCTGCGCCGCTACCGGTGTCCGGTATGCGGCTGCGTGATACGGCTGCGGCCGAAGGGGTATTTTGAGCGCTTTCAGGCGAGCATCCAGCGGATTTATGGGAGCCTGAGACAGCGGATCGTAAGCGGCCGCTATGACCTCGGGCTCTCTCGCAGCCGCCAGCGGCATTGGATGTGCGCCTTGCGCCGGCAGGTGGCGGCGGCTCTGGGGGAGGGCTTCCGGTTCCGGTTATTGGAGGGCTTTTGCGCCTTGGTTAAAGCCGGCCGGGTGCCGATTGCCACTCGCATTTAATCTGCCATCGCATCCGGTGTGAGGACACCCTACCGAAGGCTGTCATCGACACGGGCTGGCTTCGGCTGTCATAGAGCGATCGAAAACCCTTAACCCGGAGGATCGCGATGACAGAGGAGCAAAAGAAGCAGGTGGCCGCCTTCCGCTTCGGGGTGATCTGTGAGCTTGTAAACGGCGCACGGCTCAACCCCGGCGAGCAGGCGCAGCTGATCCGGGAGAAGTGCGCCCGCAGGTGGCAGATCCCGCACTCGGAGAAGACGCGCATCGGCCGGGCGACGATCCTTCGCTGGGTGAGGTGCTACCGGGCGGGCGGCGGCAAGCTGGAGTCCTTATACCCGCAGGATCGCAGCGACCGGGGCAAAAGCCGCAGGCTTGATGAGGAGACCGCGCTTGCCCTGATCCAGCTACGAAAAGAGCTGCCGCGGGCCACCATCGCCCATCTGATCGAGCAGATGCATCGCCGGGGGCTATTGAGCCCGCCAATGACCACACTTTGCCCCTCCACGGTCTACCGGCTGCTGCATGAGCAGCAGTTGATGCACCCGGCGGTTCTGCGCACCGATCGCAGAAAGTTCGAGGCCGAGTGCGTCAACGACCTGTGGCAGAGCGATGTGATGCATGGCCCGCAGGTGCTTGCCGCCGGCAAGCGTCGCAAGGCCTACCTGATCGCCGTCATCGACGACCACAGCCGACTGATTCCCCATGCCGAGTTTTACTTAAACGAGCGGCTGTCCTCCTACGCGCAAGCCCTTGCGCAGGCCCTGTCACGGCGCGGGCTGCCGAGAAAACTCTATGTGGACAACGGCTCCGCCTTCCGCTGCCGGCAGCTTGAGCACATCTGTGCCTCTTTGGGTATCGCGCTGATCCACTCCAAACCCTACACCCCGCAGGGCCGGGGCAAGATCGAGCGCTTCTTTCGAACCATTCGCGCTGAGTTCTTGACCGGCTTTACGGGGCAGAGCCTCGCGGAGCTAAACGAGGCCCTGGAGCTTTGGCTCGAAGAGATCTACCACCGAAGGGTCCACGGTTCGACCGGACAAAGCCCCTTTGCCCGCTTTGCCGAAAATCTGCACTGCATCCGCCCGGTTCCGCAGAACCTAAACGACTACTTTCGACACAGCGCCCGCAGACGCGTGGCCAAGGACCGCAGCATCACCCTCAACGGCACCCTCTATGAGGCGCCGGTGGCGTTGATCGGCTGCCAGGTGCAGTTGCTGTATCACCCCGAGCAGGGCTCCCGTGTGGAGGTGCGCTACCAGAGCCAGTCCTATGGCTTTCTTCACCCCGTAGATGTGCATGTGAACTGCCGCGTCAAGCGCAACCGCAACTGCGCCACCGACATCGCCACCGCCTCCGAGCCTCCCGTTTATCGGGGCGGGCAGCTGTGGGCCGCCGAAAGGAGAAAACCCCATGAAACCGACCTACCGTAGCTTCTTCGGCCTGCAAAAAGAGCCCTTCGGCTCAGATTTGCCCATCGAGGAGATCTTGCTCACCACGGAGCTTGGCGATGTCAGAGAGCGCTTCGATTACGTGCTGCGCATCGGCGGCATCGGGCTTCTCACCGGTGAGATCGGCAGCGGTAAGTCCACGGCCCTTCGCTATGCCGCAGGAAAACTGCACCCGGCCGAGTACTACAGTCTCTACGTTACAGCCACCACCGGCTCGATCCTTGAGCTCTACCGGCAGATCTTAACCGAGCTCGGCATCGAGCAGTGCAGTTCCTCCAAAGCGATGCTCACCCGGCTGATCCGCCAGGGGATCCTTGAGTTGGTGGAGGGCAAGAAGATGAAAACCGCGCTGATCATCGACGAGGCCTCGCTTTTGCGCATGGAGGTCTTCTGCGAGCTGCACACGATCTGTCAGTTCGACAAGGACTCAAAACCCTATCTGCCGCTGATCCTCGCCGGCCAGGGCAGCCTCATCGACAAGCTCTGCTACAAAAGCTCCGCCCCGCTCGCCTCCCGCATCATCTGCCGCGCGCACCTGCAGGGGCTGGACAAAGAGGGCATGGCCCAATACCTGCTCCACCATCTGCGCCTTGCCGGGGTCAAAAAGCCCCTCTTCGATGAGAGCGCCACCACCGCCATCCATCAGGGCTCCGGGGGGCTCTTGCGCAAAGCCAACCACCTGGCCCGCGGGGCGTTGATGGCCGCCGCCGCCGAAAAATGCGCCACCGTCAGCGCCGAGCACGTGCGCATCGCCGCCACCGAAGTGTTCTGAAATAGTGGAAAGGAATAGGGCTATGCCGGATCGTCCAGAAGAGCTCATGGAGGAGGAAAAATTGGACCGCATCGTAGAAGAACTCGAAGAACTCATGCTCGATGCGCTGCTGTCCATCTTGGAAAAGCTAAAAGAACGGATTGTGCGCTCCCGCCGGCTCG
>JACRAT010000022.1 GCA_016234685.1 Nitrosomonadales bacterium | reverse complement strand
TGAGCTGTGAGCTGTGAGCTGTGAGCTGTGAGCTGTGAGCTGTGAGCTGTGAGCTGTGAGCTGTGAGCTGTGAGCTGTGAGCTGTGAGCTGTGAGCTGCTAAAGAGTTGGCTAAACACGGTATCCCCTTGATACATGCGCTTACTCCTGACTGGAAGCCCCCACGCGGGAGGCCTTCCACTCACGGCGCCAGTCTCCGGTCTGGCTTTGCCATTCCTTGCTCTGTGCCGTGCGTGCGGCGTAGATGCGGTGGAATGTCACTCAGTGTGGGCGAATAGTGCCATCGCCGTTAAAACCGTGTCAAGCAGCAGATGCAGCGTCAAACTCAGGCTTTGTCGCTTTTCCATGAGTTGGATCATTGGATAGGTTGTCAGTCTTGAGTTAAATTAGCTGCCTAATTCTCGGAGAAGAAAATGCCATTCCGATATTACCCACACAGCCTCGTTTATCGACCAGTACAAATTCCGCTAACCGCAGCGTGTTCGTGCCTGTTGCTAGTCGCTGCGTTTCTCATGCCCGGCTTTGCATTGGCGGGAGCACAGCAGGAAGAGCAGCTTTCCGCCAGCGTGCGTTCGGTGATGCAGCGCGCTGTTTCCGACCAAGCCTCGCCCCGGCTGGCTTTTTCAACGCAGCAAGAGGCCGATCTCTGGCTGGGCTCGATGTCGCAGCGGCTGATGAAAAAGATACCGGATGAAAGCTCGCGTCAGGATTTCCTGAAGACCGTGCATTACGAAGCCACCCGCGCTGGGCTGGATCCGCAACTGGTGCTAGGCTTGATCGAAGTAGAGAGCGGCTTCCGCAAGTATGCAGTTTCCACTTCTGGGGCAAGAGGTTACATGCAGGTGATGCCGTTCTGGGTGAGGCAGATCGGTGCGACGGAACAGAACCTGTTCCACCTGCGCACCAACCTGCGCTACGGCTGCACCATCCTGCGTCACTATCTCGATGTGGAGAATGGCGATCTGTTCCGCGCGCTGGGGCGTTACAACGGCAGCCTAGGGCAAGCCGAATACCCAAATCTGGTGAAAGCGGCCTGGCTCAACCACTGGTCATTACCCAACCGCACGGCTTCAACCAACAACGGCAATCCCGGCTGATCGTTGCGCAGATCGTAGGGTGCGCTTGCGCATCATCCCTTCGGACGCGCGAATTTACTCAGTTCGGAGTGAGGCCCTAGCCTCAACCCCGCAGCCCTTCCACCCAGCGCCCGTACAACTGCCGCGCCGCTTGCTGCAAGAACGGTAGCTTTTCCGCCATCTGCGCCTGCATCGTCGCTACCGACTGCACTGCCGGACTGGCTGCGCTGGCAGCCACCTCCCCCGCACCGATCTCGCACCAATCGCGGATCATGGCCTCGGTCATTTCGACATGGCATTGCAGGCCGAGATGCTTACCCAGCGCGTAGCCCTGATGGGCGCAGTGCAGGCTGGACAAGATCAGCGTCGCCCCCGGCGGCAGGCTGAACGTCTCGCCGTGCCAATGGAACGCCTCGAACGCGCGCGACTCACCGAACCAGTGCCGCGCCGTTGCACTCCCGGCTACGGCGACCTCGCCCCAGCCGATCTCCTTCACCGGATTACGACCGACCGTTCCACCCAGCGCCTTGGCGATGAGCTGTCCGCCCAGACAATGGCCCAGCAGCGGGATGTCGAGCGCGACCGCCTCGCGGATCAGCGCCAGCACCGGCGGTATCCAAGGCAGCTCGTCGTTCACGCTCATCGGCCCGCCCATGAACACCAGACCGGCAAAATCCGCCGCCGAATGCGGCACGGCCTCGCCTGCGTCGATGCGGATCAAGCGCCAAGGGATGGCGCGTTCATCGAGGAATGTCGCCAGCAAGCCCGGCCCTTCGCTGGCAGCGTGACGAAAGATGGCGACTGGTTTCATCCCGTATAATCCATTAGGCAGGATTCCACTGAAAACCCTCCCAACCTCCCCTTGTCAGGGGAGGCGCTGCTCAGGTGCTCCCCCTGATAAGGGGGAGTTAGAGGGGGTTGCGGTTCTAATGGATTATTTGGTTTCATGGCGGTTTCCTTTTACAGCGGCGACACGAACACGCTCTCGCGCAGTTTCTTCAACTGGTCGCGCAGCCCCGCAGCTTTTTCGAATTCTAGATTCTTGGCGGCGGCCATCATCTCTTTCTCCAGCCGCTTGATCTCCTTGGACACATCCTTCTCGCTCATCGCCAGATACTTGGCTTCGATCTGTGCCGCCTTGAGCGATTTGCGTTCGGCATCCACGTCGTAAGCGCCGTCGATGATGTCCTTGATGCGCTTGACCACGCCCACCGGCGTGATGCCGTGGGCGGCATTGTGGGCGAGCTGCTTGGTGCGGCGGCGGTCGGTCTCGTCGATGGCGCGGCGCATGGAGTCGGTGATGCGGTCAGCGTAAAGAATGGCTTTGCCGTTGAGATGGCGGGCGGCACGGCCTATGGTCTGGATCAGCGAGCGCTCGGAACGCAGGAAACCTTCCTTGTCCGCATCGAGGATGGCGACCAGCGACACCTCGGGGATGTCCAGCCCTTCTCGTAGCAAGTTGATGCCGACCAGCACGTCGAACATGCCCAGCCGCAAGTCGCGGATGATCTCCACTCGCTCCACCGTTTCGATGTCCGAGTGCAGGTAGCGCACCTTGATGCCGTGCTCGGAGAAATAGTCGGTGAGCTCTTCCGACATGCGTTTGGTCAGCGTAGTGACCAGCACCCGCTCGCCCTGTTTGATGCGCTCATTGGCTTCGCTCATCAGGTCGTCTACCTGATGAGTGGCCGGGCGCACTTCGATGATAGGATCGACCAGCCCGGTCGGACGCACCACCTGCTCCACCACCTGGCCGGTGTGCTCGGCCTCGTAGACGGCGGGGGTGGCGGAGACGAAGATCGCCTGCCGCATGATCTTTTCGAACTCGTCGAAGCGCAGCGGACGGTTGTCCAGCGCCGATGGCAGACGGAAACCGTAGTTGACCAGATTCTCTTTGCGCGCCCGGTCGCCCTTATACATGCCGCCCACCTGCGGGATCATCACATGGCTCTCGTCGAGGAACATCAACGCGTTGGGCGGCAGATAGTCCATCAGTGTCGGCGGCGATTCGCCTGCGCCGCGCCCGGAAAGATGCCGTGAGTAGTTCTCGATGCCCTTGGTGAAGCCGATCTCGGCCAGCATCTCCAAGTCATGGCGGGTGCGCTGCTCGATGCGCTGAGCCTCCACCAGCTTGCCCTCTTTCACAAAGAAGGCGATGCGCTCGGCCAGCTCCAGCTTGATGGTCTCGATGGCACGCAGGGTCGTCTCGCGCGGCGTGACGTAATGGCTGGACGGATAGACGGTGTAGCGCGGCACGCGGGTGAGGATGTGGCCGGTGAGCGGGTCGAACAGCGACATGCTTTCCACCTCGTCGTCGAACATCGACAGACGCAGCGCATGTTCGCTGCTTTCCGCCGGATAGATGTCGATCACATCGCCGCGCACGCGGAAATTGCCGCGCGCAAAATCCACATCGTTGCGGTCATACTGCATCGCCACCAGCCGCTGGATCACGTCGCGCTGCGGCGTCTTCTCGCCCTCGCGCAGGTGCAGGATCATGCCGTGATAATCCACCGGATCGCCGATACCGTAGATGGACGACACCGTGGCGACGATGATGCAATCCTGCCGCTCCAGCATCGACTTGGTCGCCGACAGGCGCATCTGCTCGATCTGCTCATTGATCGACGAATCCTTCTCGATGAACATGTCGCGCGACGGCACATAGGCCTCGGGCTGGTAATAATCATAGTAGGAGACGAAATACTCGACCGCGTTCTCGGGGAAGAACTCGCGCATCTCCGAATACAACTGCGCCGCCAGCGTCTTGTTCGGAGCCATCACGATGGCCGGCCGCCCAGTGCGCGCGATCACGTTCGCCATGGTGTAAGTCTTGCCGGAGCCGGTCACCCCAAGCAGCGTCTGATACGCCAGACCGTCTTCGATACCCTCGACCAACTGCGCGATCGCCGTGGGCTGATCGCCCGCAGGCTCAAAGGGTTGATGGAGGCGGTAGGGGCTATCGGGGAAAGTGACGATTTTCATGCGGGCATTGTACGGGGAAAGGCTCGATTGCTAAACGGAATTGCGTGGGAGAGAATGCGGCTCGATGTTGGGCAAACAGGCTCAGATTCCTCTGTCTCCCCTAGACTTTCTGAACAATGTAGATTGGCTGACGCAAATGTAACTACGAGATTTCACTTCGCGCCTTTGTTGGCGTGCATTGACCAGTCGAACCATACCAAGAGACAGTATCGAGGCGCGTGATGACATGAAACAAATAATCGGTGCTCTTGCTAAAAACCTTCACAATACGAGGGTGTCCCGGATTTTGTGTAAACGGCTTCGCTGCTGCGGCATCCGGTCTATAGCTCCCCGTGTTACTTAAACGGGGATTACTAGGGAGTAATAATTCATGCTCGTGTACGTCAATAATTTCAAGTTTGAACCGGCACAGGGGGCAGACCAGATCGTTCAGTTTGTGGCCAAATGGGTGGGGCAGCGAGCAAGAAGTTGGCTCTAGTATCGAAATCTGATGATGCTCTCATACCCTAACCGCCATCGCCAGCAAGGACGCGGGATTAAGCGATCCACCGGGTGTCCGGTCGATGGCTCGATACCAGCCGAGGTAGCTATCAAGATATTGCGTGGCTACGCCCTTGAATCGACGCAGCCAGTCCTTGAGGCGGCTGTCGTAGGCATTCACATTCTGGACGTGATAGACGCCGGCAATGACACGAATGCCAGCGGACAGATTGACGGGGCGATGGGCAATTTTCATCTTCCTGGCCGCTGCCGCCATGGCCTTGCTGCCGTCCGAACAGAAAATCGCGTCCTTGGCCAGGATCGGCGTGAGGGCGGCGACAATATGGTCGGAGTCATCAGCATCCAGGATGAAGTCGGCGGTACTGCCGGAGCGGTCGCGGGCAACCAGCACCGGCACCTGCTCACTGGACAGGCCGCGCTTCTCGGCCTTGCCGCCCCGCTTGCGCGGAGCCCGATTCATCCCATGCCGCTGGCCCTTGCTGGAGCGCAGGAAGAAAGTTTCATCACCTTCCGCGATGCCGATAAGCGCTTGGGCCCGAACGCCCTTTGGCAGCGCGAGAAACCGGTGACGCCATCGAAACGCTGTCGGGCGGGAGACGTTGAGCCGCTCCATAGCCTGGGTCAGCGACAGCCCGTCACGCAGGACGGCCGCTTGGTCAAGCCATTTGCCACGCATATGCAAACCCGCCAACGGAGAGCCGGTCAGCGCGTTGAACGTCCGGCGGCAGGCCCGACATTTGTACCGCTGAAGGCCGTCAGCCGAACCGTTCTTGACCACGCGTTCAGCGGCGCAATGAGGGCAGCACGGCGTATCACCCAAGCTCCTCTCGATCACCTCGACCGATGCCGCTTTGCGCTCACCGACCGACAGTTCCGCTACCAGCCGTTGTCGCTGCGTTCGAGTCAACTTCTCCAACCCCTTCATCAATGCATCCAATTCCCGCTGTCTCATTTCCGCCTCCTGGTATCCGCGCCCACGCGCCACGAAACCAGTATGCGACACCAAGTAGCTCAGGGCGTGAGCCTGTCACTACCGTTCGATACTAGAGCCAAGAAGTTATATCGATGCCGCTCGTCTTGCCGAGGGCATCCGAGAGCTGAAACTCAAAGATGGCAGTACATTGACCTCGCGCTCCACTTGGTCTAGCGACAAAGAAAGAGCCTATCCTCTTTGGTTCTGTGCGCAGCTTAGCCACCGCGACGAAAAAATCTCAGGTAGGCGCTGGATCACCGAAATTGGTCTATATCAAGAAGCCAAGGGGAAGCCCATTGAGTGCTCTTTGCTGCTGAGGACCGACGAGATCAGCGCACGGGTTACTGCCTCGATTAAGGTGACTCGTCCGAAGTTGGTCGAACAACTCATCCAGTCATGCAACCCCCTTGGGCAAACACCTGGCTTGAAGGTCAAACAACTGACGCAGGAAAGTGCATCAGCTTTTCTGCGTGAAGTAGAGCGAGACGAGCGGAGCTATCCGATAGTGATACTGAGTACCAATCGTGATCAAGAATACCCGGTCACTCCTGAGCGCTTACGGTCAATATTGGTGGGGTTGGCCGACGTTGTTTGCGTGTCGGCAGAAGACGACACGTTTGCGATTGAAGAGCTTGTTGGGCGCCGCTTCATGGCTTTTGGCGGGGCAATCAACATTGTGTTTCCTAGCCGACAAGGCGATCGTGGGCCCTTTTACGAAACGGTGTTGTTGCGCTCTGACGAGATTGCCGATCTTCTAGACAGAGGTCTATCAATTGAGTCCGAGGTGTTATCCACGATAACGCATCGCACTAATTTGCCATTTTCATGGCGGCATATTTCACCAGAGAAAGTGGGGCAGGCTGCACTTCGTGCCCAGTTGTCTCACATGATCGAACGAGCCAAATCTAGCGATCAATCAGATGAGCTGACGGAATACGTCGCTTTGCTGGAGTCGGCCGATAATGAACTACAGTCTAAGGACAGTGACCTCGCTCACCTTCGCTCCAATTATGAAGCAAAGGAACAAGAGATTCGGGCGCTTGAGGCGAATATCGCTAACCTCAAACATGCGTTGAACGGCGTGCAATCAAGCGAAGGCAGCGGTGATGACGTTGCTGAGATTCTGGCGCCCTTGCGCGACGCCATAGCTGCTGTTCTCAAAAGAAGTCCCAGTCTGCCACAGACCGTGGATCTAATCACTACGCTTTATTCAGATCGGATTATTTTTCTGGAAACTGCCAAAACTTCAGCGAAAGAGTCTGATCGCGGCGGGTTCCGGCAGGGGGAGAAGGCATTCGATCTGCTGCAAAAGCTCGCAACCGAATATTGGCAGCAGCTTGCGGACGGCAAGAGTGATCAACAGGCAAAAGCCGTGTTTGGGCAAAACACATATGCGGCCAACGAGTCTGATGCTTTGAGCAACGAGGGCAAGCGTCGACGCACCTTTTGCTACCGTGGGCGTGAATTCCTGATGGAGAAGCACTTGAAGCACGGTGTCAAAGACAGTCTAGCCGAAACTCTGCGTGTGCATTTTGAATGGCTGGCTCACGAGAAAAAGATCATCGTTGGCCATTGTGGCAAGCATTTAGCCTTCTGAGAGCGCCCTATTTTAAGCTCCATTCTGGAGTCTACAACCATTTTCACTGTGTCAGACCGGCTTTGTCGTAACCGAGAATTTCGTCCGCGCTGCGCGGATCAAGGTCGGGGAGCGCTTTGCAGCGAGCTGCGATTTTCAAGATGGTATCGACGGCAGTTACGCTCGGTGTTTTCAGGCTAGCCAATCGCGCTTCAAGGGCGCGCACAACCGCATCGGGGACGCTGCCGCCGATTCTTTGTGCGAGCTCCTGTGCAAGTTGCTCGGCTTTGGGGTCGGTAATCAATAAAGACATGGTGAGGTTAGATGATTCTTCAACTTAACTCGCTTCTGTATGCGGGTAGTAACAATCCCTCGGAAACGTCGGGGGGGCTTCATTTGTAAGCCGATCAAAACGACGCCCCCCCGGTGGCCCTGCTCCCTCTTCCGTCGGCATCGAACCCCACCGTGTCTACTCAGCATGAAACGCCCCCTAGCCCTTCCCCAGCAACGCTTTCAGATTCGCCAACTTGGCTTTCCCCTCCTCTTTGCTGACCACCGGGGCGCTGCCTTCGGGAAGTATCCCGGCGAACTGGATGTCGCTTTGCGGTAACTCGGCGATGAAGCGGCTGGGCTGGCATTTCTCCCATTCTTTGCCGCGACGGCGGCGGGCGCAGTGGCTGATTTGCAGGCTGCGCTCGGCGCGGGTGATGCCGACGTACATCAGGCGGCGCTCTTCTTCGATCTGCGCAGGCTGTTCGCTGTTGCGGTGCGGCAGGATGCCCTCCTCCACGCCGACCAGAAACACGTGGCCGAACTCCAGCCCCTTGGCGGCGTGCAAAGTCGAGAGCGACACGGCATCGGTTTCTTCTTCGCGCGATTCGAGCAGATTCATCAGGGCGATGGTCTGAGTCATGGCGATCAGGCTCTTGCTGTCGGCCTCGCCCTTGCGGTTGATCCAGCCGACGAAATCGCTGACGTTGCCCCAGCGCACTTCGGCCTGACGCGGCTCGAAGCTGTCGAACAGCCAGCCTTCGTAGTCGATGGCGTTGAGCAGGTCGTTCATCACCGGTGCGCAGGCTTCGTTCTCGGCGCGTGATTGCATCCGGGTGATGAAGCGACAGAATGTCAGCAGGTCTTCGTGTTGACGTTCGGTGAGTTGCTCGGCCAGCGCAGGCTCAAACACGGCGTCGAACAGGCTGCCCTGCCGCGCCGCTGCAAGGTTGGCCAGCTTCTCCAATGTGACGTTGCCGATGCCGCGTTTTGGCGTGGTGATGGCGCGGATGAAAGCCGGATCGTCGTCCGGGTTGGCGATCAAGCGCAGGTAGGCGACGATGTCCTTGATCTCGGCGCGCTCGAAGAATGAAGTGCCGCCGCTCACCGTGTAAGGGATGTTCTGTGTGCGCAACTGCTCCTCGAACACGCGCGACAGGTGATTGCTGCGATACAGGATAGCGTAGTCGGAGAACTTGGTGCGATGCTCGAATTTGTGCGCGGACAGGCGCAGCACCACCGATTCGGCTTCGTTGTCCTCGTCACGCGCGGCGAATACCCGCACCTGATCGCCGGGGCCGTGTTCGCTCCACAGCTTCTTCTCGAACAGTTTGGTGTTGTTGCCGATCACCGCGTTGGCGCTGTGCAGGATGCGCTGTGAAGAGCGGTAGTTCTGCTCCAGCTTGATGACTTTCAGGCGCGGATAATCGTTGCGCAGGTTGTGCAGATTCTCCACGCTGGCCCCACGCCATGCGTAGATGGCCTGATCGTCGTCGCCCACCGCTGTGAACTGCGCCCGGCTGCCCGCCAGCAATCGCGTCATCTGATACTGGCAATCGTTGGTGTCCTGATATTCGTCGATCAGCAGATACAAAAAACGGCTCTGCCAGCGCCGCAGCGCCTCGGGATGATTGCGAAACAATTCCACCGGCAGGCGAATAAGATCGTCGAAATCCACCGCCTGATAGGCGCGCAGGGTTTCCTGATAACGTAAATAAAGCAAGGCAGTGCGTTGATCCGACTCGGTTTCAACCAGACTTTTTGCGAGCGCCGGATCGACGAACCCCGCCTTCCAATTGGAGATCTGCGACTGCGCATCGCGGATGTCCTGCTTGTCCGGTGAGCCCAGCAACTCCGAGATGATCTTGGCGCAATCCGCCGAATCGAAGATGGAGAACGCCTTCTTGTAACCCAGCAGCGGCGCCTCCTCGCGCAGGATGTGCATCCCCAGCGAGTGGAAGGTGCTGATGGTCAGCTCTTTGGCCTCGCGCGCATCCAGCAACTTGGCGACGCGCTCACGCATCTCCTTGGCGGCCTTGTTGGTGAAGGTGATTGCGGCGATATTGCGCGGCGCATAGCCGCACTGCTGCACCAGATAGGCCAGTTTGTGGGTGATGACGCGCGTCTTGCCGCTGCCGGCCCCGGCCAGCACCAGCAGAGGGCCGTCGAGATATTTGGCCGCTTCGCGCTGTGCCGGATTGAGTTTGCTCAGCATATTCGAGTGATGAGCGCCCCGCTGTCAGTCGGTACACTCGGTAAAATCAAGGGCGGCAATCATACATCCCATGAGGCGCTAGCCGGTAGCGCTTGGGCACTTATGCTAGCGTTCGTTCCGGCAGCGTTCCAGCTTGCGGAACAAGGTACGTTCGCTCACCTGAAGCCGATCCGCCAACTCGCGCCGACTCAGCCCGGCGTGATGCAGCAGCCACTCCAGATAGCGCCGCTCCAACTCATCCAGTGACATCAGCTCGCTGAATCCCTGCCCTTCCGGCATTGCCGCCACAGCAGCATCACAGGGATCAGGAAAATGCTCCGGCAGCAGCACGTTACCATCAGCCAGCAAGCTAGCGCGCTCGATCAGGTTGCGCAGTTCGCGGATGTTGCCGGGAAAATCGTAGCTGGAAAGACAGATCGGCGTAGCCGGATGGATGGACAACATCCGGTCCGGGCTGACTCGCTTGAGCAGCGCATCCATCAGCAGCGGCAGATCTTCCATGCGCTCGCGCAACGCGGGCAGATGGATGGGGAAGGTACTGATGCGGTAATACAGGTCGCGGCGGAACTTCTCTTCCGCCACCATCTTCTTCAGATCACGGTGGGTGGCGGCGACCAGTCGAAAGTTGGCGCGCAGCGGCTCGATGCCGCCGACGCGGCGGTACGTCCCGGTCTCCAGCAGACGCAGCAGCTTGACCTGCAAGCCCAGCGGAATCTCGCCCACCTCATCCAAAAACAAAGTGCCGCCATTGGCGGCCTCGACCAGCCCCTGTTTGCGCTGGTTGGCCCCGGTGAACGCGCCCTTTTCATAGCCGAACAGCTCGCTCTCGAACAGACTTTCCGGCAGACCGGAGCAATCCACCGCCACGAACGGCCCCCCCGCACGCTTGCTGGCCTCATGTACAGCTTGGGCGATCAACTCCTTGCCCGTGCCGGACTCTCCCAGCAGCAGCACAACCGCTTGAGAAGGTGCGACACGCGACACCTGCTCCAACATGCGATTGAAGGCAGGCGAACGCCCGACCAGCGCGCCGCCCTCCGGCCCAGTGCTGGCTCCGCGCACGGTGTGGATCATTTCGATGAAATACTCGATCTCACCAGTCTCGTTACGGATCGGCGTCAGCTCCACATCGACATGCTCGTCGCCACGCGAAGTGTGGTGCACATGCAGCACGCGCTGCGCCTGCCCGGCCTGCAAGCAACTTTTGAGCGGGCAGGATTCTCCCTCTTCGTCGCACGGACGACGGTAATGGTGCGACACCTCGTAACAGTGCCGCCCTTGCACCGGCAAGGCCTGATCGTATCGATTCAGATAAGCGCGGTTCGCGCCGACGATCACATAGTCACGATCAAGCACGATGCGCGGCTCGGGCAAGGTATCCAGATACGACAATAACTGGGCGACAGCGGTGGCACTCATAGAATAGTCCCCTGACAGAAATGGCAGATAGAAAGCGGATTCTAGCAAATTATCTGACAGATTTGCTCGGCTTTTATAAGTAAACTTCTCTGACCAGACTTGCTCGCGCCTTAGTTTTATCTATTCAAAGTCAAATATTTAAAAACAAAAATACGCTCCAGATGGCGAGTTGGCACGCATGTTGCGATAGCTCCCGCAAAAATCTGGAGGACAGATGAAGCCGATCTTCACTCACCCGCTGGCGCGCAAGCTGGCCATAGCCGTCGTCATCAAGCTACTGGTGCTGCTGGTCTTGTGGTGGGTGTTTTTCAGCGATTCTGCCCATCACGAGCTGACGCCCGAACAAGTCGGCAGTGCGATCCTCCAGCCCGCCAACCCTGACAAACCTTGAGGAGAAAGCATGATCAGCACTGAACTGGTTGACCTGTCCCGGCTGCAATTCGCAGTCACCGCGCTTTATCACTTTTTGTTCGTGCCGCTGACGCTGGGCATGACTTTCATGCTGGTCATCATGGAGTCGACCTACGTCATCACCGGCCAGCAGATCTACAAAGACATGACCCGCTTCTGGGGCAAGCTGTTCGGCATCAACTTCGCGCTCGGTGTCACCACCGGGCTGACCATGGAATTCCAGTTCGGCACCAACTGGGCGTATTACTCGCACTACGTTGGCGACATCTTCGGCGCGCCGCTGGCCATCGAAGGGCTGATGGCGTTCTTCCTTGAATCCACCTTCATCGGCCTGTTCTTCTTCGGCTGGGACAAGCTCTCCAAGGGGGAGCACCTGCTGGTGACCATCCTCACCGCCATCGGCTCCAACCTGTCGGCGTTGTGGATCTTGATCGCCAACGGCTGGATGCAAGACCCGATAGGCGCGGAGTTCTCCTACACCACCATGCGCATGGAAATGACCAACTTCTGGGAAGTGATGCTCAACCCCACCGCACAAGCCAAGTTCGTCCACACCGTCTCCGCCGGTTACGTCACCGCCTCACTGTTCGTGCTGGGCATCTCGTCCTGGTATCTGCTCAAGGGCCGCGACATCGAGTTCGCCCGCCGCTCCTTCCGTGTGGCGGCGGCGTTCGGCTTTGCCTCTTCGTTGTCGGTGATCGTGCTGGGTGACGAGTCCGGCTACACCCTGTCCGAGTCGCAGCAGACCAAACTGGCGGCGATGGAAGCGATGTGGCACACCGAGCCCGCTCCGGCTGGCTTCAACCTGATCGCCATCCCCAACGAAGCGACACAGAGCAACGATTACGAGCTACAGATCCCTTATGTGATGGGCATCATCGGCACACGCAGCTTCACCAAGGAGATCCCCGGCATCGCCGAGATCAAGGAGAAGAACCGCACTCGCATCCAGTCCGGCATCCTCGCCGTGACCGCAATGGAAGCGCTACGCCGTGACAAGAACGACGACGATGCCAAGACGCAGTTCGAGGCACACAAGGCCGATCTGGGCTATGGCCTGTTGCTGAAGAAATATACGCAGGATGTCGCGCAGGCTACCCCCGCGATGGTGCAGCAGGCGGTGGACAGCACCGTGCCGCGCGTCGCGCCGATGTTCTGGTCGTTCCGCGTGATGGTGGTACTGGGCTTTGCCTTCGCGCTGCTGTTCACCCTCTCGCTCTACTACACCCTGCGCGATACCTTCCTCAAGCAGCGCTGGCTGCTGCGCTGGGCGGTACTGATGATCCCCACCCCATGGATCGCCGCCGAATTCGGCTGGTTCGTGGCCGAGTATGGCCGCCAGCCGTGGACCATCTACGGCGTGCTGCCGACGCATTTGTCCGCCTCCAGCCTGTCGGTGGAAAGCCTGTACGGCTCGCTCTCCGGCTTTGTGCTGTTCTACACCGGCTTGCTCATCATCGAGATGTATCTGATGGTGAAGTTCGCCCGTAAGGGGCCGGGCAGCCTAGGCACCGGACGCTACTACGCCGACCAAACCGCCAAATAAAGGAGATAAACATGCTGGATTACGAAACACTGAAACTGATCTGGTGGGTGCTGGTCGGCGCCCTGTTGCTGGGCTTCGCCATCATGGACGGCCACGACATGGGCGTGGGCACGCTGCTACCGTTCGCAGGCAAGACCGATGTCGAGCGCCGCATCATGATCAACACGGTAGGCCCGCACTGGGACGGTAACCAAGTGTGGTTCATCACCGCTGGCGGAGCGATCTTCGCCGCTTGGCCGCTGGTCTATGCCACCGCCTTTTCGGGCTTTTACTGGGCGATGCTGGCGGTGCTGTGGGCGCTGTTCTTCCGCCCGGTGGGATTCGATTACCGCAGCAAGATCGAGAGTCCGGTGTGGCGCAAAACTTGGGACTGGGGTCTGTTCGTAGGCGGATTCGTACCGCCGGTGATCTTCGGCGTGGCCTTCGGCAACCTGTTGCAGGGCGTACCGTTCCACTTCGACAACGACCTGCGCAGCTTCTACACCGGCACGTTCTGGGCCTTGCTCAACCCGTTCGCGCTGCTCACCGGGTTGGTCAGCTCGGCGATGATCACCGCCCACGGCGCCAACTACCTGATGATACGCACCGAGGGCGACGTGTACCGCCGCGTGCGCAGCGCCTCGCTGATCTTCGGCACGCTGACGCTAGTGCTGTTCGCGGCGGCAGGGGTGTGGCTGAAAGACATTCCGGGCTTCGTCATCACCAGCGCCATCGACCCGAATGCCCTGCCCAACCCGCTCGACAAGACCGTGGTGATGCAGGCCGGGGCATGGATGCAGAACTACAGCTTGTACCCGGCCACCCAACTGGTTCCGACCATCGGCTTCGCAGGCGGACTGCTGGCGCTGATCGCAGCCAAGTTCCACAAGCCGCTCATCGCCTTCGTCGGCACCTCGCTGTCGATGCTGGGCATCATCGGCACAGCGGGCGTGTCGCTGTTCCCCTTCATCATGCCGTCCAGCTCCGACCCGCGCTCCAGCCTGACCGTGTGGGACAGCGTGTCGTCGCAGCTGACGCTGGGTCTGATGCTGGGCGCGACGGTGATCTTCCTGCCGCTCATCATCGTCTACACCAGCTGGGCGTACAAAAAGATGTCCGGCAAGGTCACTGCCGCCTTCATCCACGCCAACGATAAATCTGCTTACTGAGAAAGGAAACGACCATGTGGTATTTCGCCTGGATACTCGGAGTCACACTGGCCGTGCTGCTGGCCATCGTCAATACCATGATGTGCGACGCGCGCGCCTGTTCCCACGAACAGGATGAGCACGAGCCGCACTAACCCAATGTTGCTCCAAAGTCACGATTTCCGTGCCGACCGTTTTCTCCCCCGGTTTTCGGTCGTCACCCGGCTTCGGAGCAACTCCTTACGGAGCTTAAGCCATGAGCCATAACGAAAACTCCCCGCTCTACGCCAGATCGCCGCGCATGGTATCGCTGCTGCTGGCACTGGGCGTGAGTGGCACGATCCTCACCTATCCCACGGCGCTCGGCCATGCCGAGCATTGGTTGCTGATGCTGGTGATGTGGGGGACTTCGGCCGGATTCGTGCACGGCGTCGGGTTCAAACCGGAACACCGCCTGTGGCGCATCCTGCTCGGCCCTTGGGCCGCATGGACGCTGCTGGCCATCGGCCTTGCCGAGCTGTCGCGCGGCTGACCATCCATCAACAGGAGACAACGATATGAGCCTCACCCCCATGCAACTGGTCGCGGAAGCCCGCGCACAGATCCGCGAAACCGATGTCACCAGTGCGACGAAACTACTGGAGAGCGGCGTGTTATGTCTAGACGTGCGCGAACCCGCCGAATATGAAGCCGGCCGCCTGCCCGGCGCGATCAACCTGCCGCGCGGCGTGGTCGAGTTCCGCATCGGCGAGCACCCCGCCTTCGCCGACAAGAGTCGCCCTGCGGTGGTGTACTGCAAGACCGGCGGACGTTCGGCGCTGGCAGTGTTGAACCTGCAACGCATCGGTTATACCGATCTGGTTTCCATGTCCGGCGGCATCGAGGCCTGGAGCAGCCAAGGACTTCCCGTCCTGAAGGACACCAACCGCTACGGCAACGAATAGACACCGAGCGGACCATACGTTTCAAGCGATAAGAAAACCACAGGAGAGAGCATGGCAAAGATAGTCATTCTGGGCGCGGGTGTCGCGGGGCATACCGCCGCACGGTACCTGAACAAATGGGCTGGCAAGCAGCACGAGATCATCGTCGTTTCGCCGAACGCGAAATGGAACTGGATACCTTCCAACATCTGGGTGGGTGTCGGCAGCATGGGTGAGGATCAGGTCACCCACGACTTGGCGGAGGTCTACAAGAAGACCCACGTCACTTTCCATCAGGCCAAGGCCCTGTCCATCAACCCAGAAGGCAGCGCATCCAGTGCCCAGCCATTTGTCATCATCGAGTACACCCATCCGAACAAGGTCGGCATCCAAGAGACGATCGAGTATGACTACCTGATCAACGCCACGGGCCCCAAGCTGAACTTCGGGGCGACCGAAGGACTCGGCCCTGAGCACGGCCACACCGTGTCGGTGTGTACCGCCAGCCACGCCGTGGAAGCCAACCACAAACTACAGCAGGTCATCGATGATATGCGTCGCGGCCAGCGCTGCAACATCGTGATCGGCACCGGTCACGGCATGTGCACCTGTCAGGGCGCGGCCTTCGAATACATCTACAACGTGGACTATGTGCTGCGCGCCGCCGGCGTGCGCCACATGGCCCGCGTCATCTGGATCAGCAACGAATACGAACTGGGCGATTTCGGCATGGGCGGCGTGCACATCAAGCGCGGCGGCTACATCACCAACGGCAAGACCTTCGCCGAGTCGCTGATGGTCGAGCGCGACATGGAATGGATCACCCGCGCCCACGTCAAGAAGGTGGAATCCGGCAAGATCCATTACGAACTGTTGGACGGCACCTTCCACGAACTGGACTTCGACTTCTCCATGCTGATCCCGCCGTTCGCCGGTGTCGGCCTGAAGGCCTACGACAAAACAGGCGAAGACATCACCGCCAAACTGTTCGCCCCGAATGGCTTTATGAAGGTCGATGCCGACTACACCGCTCGCCCCTACTCGGAATGGTCGGCCCGCGACTGGCCCCGCACCTACCAGTCACCGACCTACAAGAACATGTTTGCCGTCGGCATCGCCTTCGCACCGCCGCACCCGATCAGCAAGGTGATGAAGAACCCCAACGACACCCAGATCAGCCCGACACCGCCGCGTACCGGTATGCCATCCGCTGCCATGGCCAAGGCTGTCGCCATGAGCATACGTGACATGCTGAACGGAGCCCCCCAGCCGACCCACACAGCCTCGATGGCCGAGATGGGCGCCGCCTGCGTGGCCTCTACCGGAGCGAGTTTCCTCAACGGCACTGCCGCCACCATGACCGTCTACCCGGTCGTCCCCGACTACGATAAGTATCCCGAGTTCGGCCGGGACATGGAGCTGACCTTCGGCGAGATCGGCCTAGCCGGCCACTGGATGAAGTACATGCTGCACCACGCTTTCATCTACCAAGCCAAGCTGAATCCGGGCTGGTCGCTCATCCCGGACTGAGCCTTTCCGCATACCGTATTCGATATTTCAGGAGTTGAACCATGAGTAAACCGATCAACAAAGAACCCTACCAGCAGGCCTATTACCCGCCCGCTCCGACCGGATTCACCCGTTACATGCGCACCTCGCTCATCTGGCAGACCATCCGGTTCATCGTCATCAACATAAAGATGATCAAGCTGATCGCCAAGTCGCATCACTGATCGCTGTCACCCACGAACGCCCGCCGGTTTCATCCAAGAACCGGAGGGCGTTCGTCGTTTCAAGCAACCTGAAATTCGTGAGCCCCGCATCGTTCGCGGAGAATCAGCTGAGTAGCAGCCTCATCGCCAGATGCGGGATGCCTGCATCCATGAAGGTTTCGCCGTATTCGACGAAGCCGAAGTTGCGGTAGAACGGCAAGGCGTGGAGCTGGGCGTGCAGATGCACTTCCGGCAGGCGACGCGCTCGGGCATCCGTCAGCAAGAGCTGCAACATCCCCGCACCGACACGCTGTCTGCGCCACTGCGGTAACACGCACATCCGCCCGATCTGCGCATCGGGCGTGATGCGTGCGCAGCCTATGGCCTCGCCCTGAGCGTTCAACGCAAGCAGATGGCGACAAGCTGCATCCAGCCCGTCCCATTCCAACTCTTCCGGCACTTGCTGCTCCTGGATGAACACCGACTCGCGCACCGCCCGCAAGCGGGATTCGCCCTCACGCCAGTCCAACAGATGCAGAGTGAACGACATGTTCGTCAAGCGACGATCTCGACCGGCGTACCCACGGGTACTAGGTCGAACAGCTCGATCAGTTCGGCATTGCGCATCCGCACGCAGCCATGCGAACCGGGCTGGCCCAGCGCCACGCTGTCCGGCGTGCCGTGGAGGTAGATATAGCGCCGCATGGTATCGCACGAGCCGAGCCGGTTGTAGCCCGGTTCGCAACCAGAGAGCCACAGGATGCGCGTCAGGATCCAGTCGCGCCGTGGATGGGCCGCGCCTAGCTCTGGTGTATAGATCTCGCCGGTGGGGCGACGGCGCACGAACACCGCATTCTCCGGCTGACCCGCGCCGATCTTGGCGCGGATGACATGCCGCCCGCGCGGCGTACAAAAACTACCGCTCTCCTCTCCCACCCCGTTGCCACCGGTGGAGATGGCATAGCGGCGCAGCAACGCGCCGTTATCGTCGGTCAGCGACAGCGTCTGACTGGGTACGTTTATCAAAATCTTCATGTTGCTTTCTGCGCCGCCCGGCGCGCCGCGAAAAAGTCACTCAGCGTCTGGCCGCATTCCTGCGCCAGCACCCCACCCACCACCTCGGCATGATGGTTCAGCCGCGTCTCGGCGAACAGATCGAGCACGCTGCCCGCCACGCCGGTCTTCAGGTCGCGCGCGCCGAACACCACCCGGCTGATGCGGGCGTGGAAGATCGCCCCGGCGCACATCGCACAAGGCTCCAGCGTCACGTACAGTTCACAGCCCGGCAGCCGGTAATTGCCCAGCCGCTCGGCAGCGTCACGCAGCGCGCGCATCTCGGCGTGGGCCGAGGGATCGTGCCGCGAGATGGGCGCATTGGAACCACGCCCGACGACCTCGCCATCCTTCACCACCACCGCGCCCACCGGCACTTCGCCGTTATCCGCCGCCTGCCGCGCCAGTTCCAGCGCCAAGCGCATGTAATCTTCGTCATCCATGATGGGGGCGAACGTAGCACAACCGCGCGGCTTTGACGAGATGCGGAATCGCTTGCCTTGCCTGCCGAATTTGTCAACAATGGAGACAGCCAACAAGGAGATGCGATGCTTAACCAGACTGTTGCCGATTTCACCCTGCCCGCCACCGGCGGCATCACTTTTCAGCTTTCTGCCGCACGCGGCAAACACCTCGTCATCTACTTCTACCCCAAGGACAATACGCCGGGATGCACCATGGAAAGCATCCAGTTCCGTGACCTTTATGCCGAATTCCAGCAGGCGGGATGCGAGGTGGTCGGCGTCTCGCGTGACAGCCTCAAGTCGCACGAGAACTTCAAAGCCAAGTTCACCCTGCCCTTTGCCCTGCTCTCCGATGCCGACGAGACACTGTGCAAGCAGTTCGATGTCATCAAGCAGAAGATGATGTACGGCAAGCAGGTGCGCGGCATCCAGCGCAGCACTTTCCTCATCGACCGCGAGGGCGTGCTGCGCCAAGAATGGCGTGCGCTGAAGGCGGATGGTCACGCCGCCGCAGTGCTCGAACAAGTAAAAACTCTTTAGGAGAACGTCATGCCTCCACGCAAAGCCACCGTCACCAAACTGTTCGTACTCGATACCAACGTGCTGATGCACGATCCGACCAGCCTGTTCCGCTTCGAGGAGCACGATGTCTGCGTGCCTATGTTCGTGTTAGAGGAGTTGGACAACAAGAAGAAAGGCATGACCGAAGTGGCGCGCAATGCGCGTCAGGCCAGCCGCTATCTGGATGATCTGGTGAGAGACGCGCCGCTGCACATCGAGAACGGCATCCCGCTCGACAAGCTGGGCAATAGAGCCGCTGCTGGTCGCTTGTTCCTGCAAACCCAGTTCATCAAATACGAGTTGCCGCCCACGCTGGAACACGGCAAGGCCGACAACGCTATCCTCGGCGTACAAAAATCCTTGCAGGAACAGCAGCCGCAGCGCTCCGTCATCCTCGTCTCCAAAGACATCAACATGCGCATCAAGGCGCGGGCCTTGGGGATGGAGGCGCAGGATTATTTCAACGACAAGGTGCTGGAAGACACCGATCTGCTCTACACCGGCGTGCTGCCGCTGCCCGACGATTTCTGGGAGCGTCATGGCAAGGACATGAAATCCTGGCAAAAAGACGGCCACACTTGGTATGAGATCAAAGGCCCGCTGTGCGCCACGATGTATCTAAACCAGTTCGTGTTTCAGGAGAACGGCACGGCCCCCTTCCACGCCAAGGTCGTTGCACAGCACGAAGACACCGCCACCCTGCGCACCCTGACCGACTATACCCACCAGAAAAACGCCGTCTGGGGCATCACCGCGCGCAACCGCGAGCAGAACTTCGTGCTCAACCTGCTGATGGACCCGGACATCGACTTCGTCACCCTGCTGGGTCAGGCCGGAACCGGCAAGACGCTGCTGACACTGGCTGCCGGGCTGCAATTGACGCTGGAAAAGAAACTCTATTCCGAGATCATCATCACCCGCGTCACCGTGCCTGTGGGCGAAGACATCGGCTTTTTGCCGGGGACGGAAGAAGAAAAGATGACGCCCTGGATGGGCGCGCTGGAAGACAATCTCGACGTGCTCAACAAGAACGAGCAGACCGATGCTGGCGAATGGGGGCGCGGCGCTACCCGCGATCTGATCCGCTCACGCATCAAAGTCAAATCGCTCAACTTCATGCGCGGACGCACCTTCCTCACCAAGTTCCTCATTTTGGACGAAGCGCAGAACCTCACGCCCAAACAAATGAAGACCCTAGTCACTCGCGCCGGTCCCGGCACCAAGGTCGTTTGCATGGGCAACATCGCTCAGATCGACACGCCCTATCTCACCGAGGGCAGCTCCGGCCTCACCTATGTCGTTGACCGTTTCAAAGGCTGGGGCCACAGCGGCCACGTCACCCTGATGCGCGGCGAACGATCAAGGTTGGCGGATCATGCGGCGGAGGTGCTGTAAATATGAAACTACTCGGCACCCACACCAGCCCTTACGTGCGCAAGGTTCGCCTCGTACTACTGGAAAAGAACCTGCCTCACGAATACCTGACCGACGCGCCGCGTGAGCCGGGCAGTCAGGTGGCGCGGGTAAATCCACTGGGACGCATCCCGGCGCTGATACTGGACGATGAGATGTGTGTGTTCGATTCACCGGTGATCGCGGAGTATGTCGATACGCTGAACGACACGCCGATTTTGATCCCGCGCGATGATGCGCTGGCGCGGATGCGGGTGAAGCGCTGGGAGGCGCTGGCGGACGGCATCGTTGATTCGGCGGTGATGGTCCGCGGCGAGCGCGTGCGCCCGGAAGACAAGCAGGATGCCGCCACCCTCACCCGCCACAATGATGCCATCACTCGTGCGCTGGCGCACGCTGCCACAGAGCTGGGCGAACTCACTTGGTGCGAGGGCGATCAGTTGACGCTGGCCGATCTGGCGCTGGTGAGCGCGCTGGTCTATCTCGACCTGCGCCAGCCGGAGCGCGACTGGCGCGGCACGCACCCGAATCTGGCGGCTTGGTTCGCGCAGATGAGCCTACGCGACAGCGTCAAAATCAGCTTGATCGAGTAAGCGCGAACGCCATGCCAGATGCCCATCTCACCCCCGAACAGTTTCGCGTCTGTCGCCAGTGCGGCACTGAGCCACCGTTCAGCGGCGAGTATTGGGATTGCCACACTGCGGGCCTTTATCGTTGCGTGTGTTGCGGCACGGCACTATTCGACTCGACGGCCAAGTTCGATTCCGGCAGCGGCTGGCCGAGTTTCTGGCAATCCACTGAGGACACGGCGATCAAGGAGGTCGCCGATCACTCGCACGGGATGCGGCGGGTGGAGGTGCGTTGCCCGCACTGCGACGCGCACCTCGGCCATGTATTCGACGACGGCCCAGCGCCGACTGGGCTGCGTTACTGCATCAACTCCGCCGCGCTAAGGCTCGACAGAGCCTGACATTCCCCGGATAATCCGCCGCCATGAAACTGCTATTCGACCTCTTCCCCGTCATCCTGTTTTTCGTCGTTTTCAAAACCGCCGGCATCTACGCGGCCACCGCTGCGGCCATCGCGGCGACGGTGGTGCAGATCGCTTGGGCGAAGTGGCGGCACGGCAAGGTAGACACCATGTTGTGGATCACCTTCGGCATCATCGCCGTGTTCGGCGGCGCGACGCTGATCCTGCACGACGAGACCTTCATCAAGTGGAAACCTACCATCCTGTACTGGGTGTTTTCCACCGTGTTACTGTTCTCCAGCCTGCTTTTCAACAAGAATCCGATGAAAGCCTTGCTGGGCGACAAGATGGCACTGCCCAACCACGTGTGGACTCGGCTCAATCTGGCTTGGAGCGGCTTTTTCGCCCTGCTCGGCATCATCAATCTGTATGTCGCGTTCAACTACACCACCGAATCCTGGGTCAACTTCAAGATGTTCGGCGCGACCGGCCTGATGCTGGTGTTCGTGGTGGTGCAAGCGATGTGGCTGGCGAAATACGCCAATATGGACAAGGAGCAGAACTAATGTTGTACAGCATCGTCGGGCAGGATGTGGCCGGTAGCTTGCCGCTGCGTTTGGCCGCCCGCCCCGCGCATCTGCTGCGCTTGCAGGCTATGCAGGATCAGGGCCGTTTGTTGCTGGCTGGCCCGTTCCCTGCGGTGGACGCGATAGATCCCGGCGCGGCAGGTTTTACCGGTAGCCTGATCGTCGCAGAGTTCGCCACTCTGCAAGAAGCCGAGGCGTGGGCCGCCGCCGATCCTTACGTCAGCGCAGGCGTGTATGCCAGCGTCAGCGTCAAACCCTTCAAGAAAGTATTCCCCGCATGAGTCGCGCCAACGCCATCCGCGAGCGAGTCGCCGCGCTAGATCCCACTCATGTCGAGCTGATCGACGATAGCCAGAAGCACGCCGGACATGCCGGCGTACAAAGCGGTGGCGGCTATTTCCGCCTTACGCTGGTCTCCGCCCAATTCAGCGGCAAGCCCACCGTGGCCAGACATCGCATGATATATTCCGCGCTAGGCGACCTGATGCAGCATGACATCCATGCCTTGACCATCACCGCACTCACCCCCGACGAATCCCATTCACTGTAGAGAGGATAAAGCATGTTGAAAGCAGTAAAACCGGCGCTGATCGCCTTGGCCCTTCTGTCCGCCAATCAGGCTTTTGCCGAAGAAAAATCCACAGCACTGGTCAATGGCGTCTCCATCCCGCAATCGCGCGTAGAAGCGCGCGTCAAAGCCTTGGTCGAACAAGGCCAGCCGGATAATCCCGAGTTGCGCAAAGCCATCCGCGAAAGCCTGATCAATCTGGAAATCATCTCGCAAGCTGCCGTCAAACAAGGCTTGGACAAAACCCCGGATGTCGCTCAACAGCTCGATGTCATCAAGCAAAATGTGTTGGCTGACGCCTACATCAAGGAATACCTGAAGTCGCATCCGATCAGCGAAGATGAGATGAAGGCTGAATATGACACCCTGAAAGCGCGCGGCAACAGCAAGGACTACAAGGCCCGCCACATTCTGGTGAAGACCGAAGCAGAAGCGCGCGATCTGGTCGAGCAACTCAAGAAAGGCGCGAAATTCGACAAACTGGCCACCACCAAATCGCTGGACCCCGGCTCTGCCAAGCAAGGTGGCGACCTCGGCTGGACCGTGCCTAGCGGCTTCGTGAAGGAATTCGCCGATGCGCTGATCGCCCTGAACAAGGGCCAAGTCAGCGCCCCGGTACAGAGCCAATTCGGCTGGCACGTCATCAAGCTGGACGATGTGCGCGACCACAAAGCGCCCGAGTTCGAGCAAGTGAAGCCGCAGATCGCGCAACACCTGCAACAACAAGTCATCCAGAAAGCCATCACCGACCTGCGCAACTCCGCGAAGATCGAGTAATGATCGCAGCATGATAAAAAAGGCGACCGAGTGGTCGCCTTTTTTCATCCACACCACCCTCTCAAGTATCCGCCGCCATGACAGATTCGCTCATCCCTTTTGACCCTAATCAAGAATCCACTCAGCACAGTGTCATGCTTGGGATGGCATTGCTATGGACTCCACACACGCGCAGCGCGCTGTATAACCTGTTGCGCAAACTCAATTTCAAACATCGCACAGGCCGTTTCATCACTCAGGAAGAGGTTAAACACGCCAGCCAACAGCTGCTGCGAGAACACAAGATCGTCGAATCCAGCAAGCAAATGGGCTATTACCGCTTGGCCCCCTCGCTACGCAATCCGATGTATGAAGAGCTGCTCAGCACCTGCGAAGCCCATCTGCTGCGCACGGCCTTGTTCGATATTTTGGACTATCGCCCGGAATTCCGGCTGTACTCATGGCCGATCTATGATCGCAACGCCACCATCGCTATCGTCCGTTTGGCGCTGATGACCCGAACCAGCAAAACCGAGATCGAGCGCATGGCGCATTTGATCGGGCTTTCGATGGACTGGCTCAGCATCGTGCAGGCCGCGCTGTTGCATGATTTCAGCGCGCTCGCATTCGCCCGCATCGACCCCGCTTTGCGCTGGGACATCACCTACCATGCAGTGGTGGATTTCAGCGGCGAATGGAATCTGGAGTTACGGCCATTGATCGACACGACGCTGGCACAGATCGAAAGCAACCGCGACGCCATGCCTACACATCTGCGCCTCGCCCTTGCCGAGTTATTGCTGCACCGAGGCGAATGCGACGCTGCGCTCGCCCTGGTTGATGGTGTCGGCGGAAGTGCAGCGGGGGTGTTCAACGCTTACGCACTGGCTCAGCAAGGAGCATGGGCGGAAGCTCAAATCTTGTTTGAAACTGCGATAAAGCAGCGCCAAATCGAGATCGGCAGCAAGAAACGCATCTTCCCCCTCAGCCTCGGGTGGATTTACCCGCTGATACTACTCGCGCAGCAAACCCCAAAACATCTCGAACTGGCCCGTAAATATTGCATCGCCGAATCCGGCAAACGCGATCCAGACTCCAGCTCTGGCTGGGGATTATGGGTACATGCCATCGACATCCGACGCGGCGATGCCGAGTTAGACCCGGCCTTGATCAAGGCGGCTCAGTACTATGAAAACCACATCAGCCTGGATCATCTCTGGCGCGTGTTGTTGGCGGCATGGCTGGGCGTGGATGAGCGACGCGGCGCAACGAAAGCCTATCGCAATTCGCTCTCCAACATGGCCCAGCATCTAGCCCAGCACCTTAAAGAATGTGGCCTGCTGTGGCTGTCCGGCATGGCCGCAGGCGCGAAAAACCTCATCAACGATGAAGAGCCGCCCGCGCATTTCTTCGTGGCGGGAAAAACCGAGCATTGGCGCGAGTTGCTCTCAGCCTTGCAGGCGTTGGGCAGCGAAGCACCTGCTCCCAGCTCGACTGGCAGTGAAACCAGCCGCTTGATTTGGTTGATCGAGATCGGAGATCAAGGCGCACTGGAAGGCATCGAGGCGATGGAACAAAAGCATGGCGCGCGCGGCTGGGGCAAGGCCAAAGCCATCTCGCTCTCCAAGATCTCCGGCAATCCACACCTCACGCCTTGGGATGCCAAAGTCGCCAACTGCATCCGCACCAGCAAATACAACCGTCGCAATATCTCGCTGGATCTGCCCGCTGCACTGCAAGCCTTGATCGGGCATCCGGCACTGGCGCTGAGCAGTGCCCCTGAACAGTTCATCGAGTTGAACGAAGGCACGCCCGAGATCGAAGTCATACACAAGGGCGACAAGATCACCCTCAAAGTGACACCGCCACTGCGCGATGCCCCTGCCTCCGACCAATATTATTTCGATGCGGACGAAAAGCGGGAAGCGGAAGCCCTGCGCCTGATCACGCTGGTGCAAGACTCTAGCCAACGGGTGCGACTGATCCGCTTCACGCCCTCGCAACGTCGCGCCGCACAACTGCTGTCCGATAAAGTGAGCATCCCCGCCAGCGCGCAAAAAGAGTTGCAGACCGCGATGCAGGCATTGAGCAGCCACTTCCAGTTGCAAGCCGACCATCTGCAAGCTGCGCGCGAAGTGGCGACAGAATCGCGCTTACGCGCCGAACTCTCTCCGCTGAACGATGGCCTGTTGCTGCGTTTAGTGGTGACACCGCTAGGCTCGGAAGGGCCCCGTCTGGTTCCCGGTCATGGTCGCCGCCGCTTGATGGCGCTAGTCGGAGGCGAAAGCATGGGGACGACTCGGCAACTCGATGTCGAACGCACGCATCTCGGCACGGTGCTGGATGCTCTACCGTTTTTGGAAAGCTGCGCGGGCGACAGCAAGCAATGCGAATGGGATGTGGCTGAGCCGGAAGATGCCTTGGCCTTGGTGGAATTGCTACCCGCCCTACCCGCCATCGCCGCGCTGGATTGGCCCAAAGGTAAGGCGGTAAGCGTCATTCCGGTCGATATGTCGCAACTCGCGGTGAAAGTGAAAAGTGAGCGTGACTGGTTCAAACTGGAAGGCGAAGCCCGCGTCGATGAAGGTTTGGTCTTCACTTTTGAGCAGTTGCTGGAGGCCTCGCGCAGCAGCAGCCGCTTTATCGCCATGGGCAACGGCGTGTATGCGGCGCTCACCCGTCGCCTGAAAGACCGCTTGTCCGACTTGGCTTCCGTCACTGAGACCGACAAACATGGCTCGCATATCCCACGTTTGGCGGCAGCTTGGATGGACGACGCACTGGAGGGCATTAGTACCACTAGCGATGCCGAATTCCGCGATGCCATCGAGAAACTGCGCAGCACGCAAGATCAGGCGATCCCGCTACCGAAAACGCTGCAAGCCGAATTGCGCCCATATCAGGAAGACGGTTATCTGTGGGCGGCGCGCTTGGCCCAAGCAGGCTTGGGCGCTTGTCTGGCTGATGACATGGGCTTGGGGAAAACGCTGCAATCGCTGGCGCTGCTGCTGGCGCGTGCCGAACACGGCCCTGCCCTCATCATCGCCCCCACTTCGGTGTGCGGCAACTGGGTAGCCGAAGCCGCACGTTTCGCGCCCAGTCTCAATCTGCATCTGTACAGCGAGGCTGATCGCGCCACCGTCATCAACGATGCCGCCGCCTTCGACGTGGTGGTAGCGTCCTACAATCTGGTACAGCAAGCCGGTGAGCAGTTCGCCGCCAAACATTGGCACACGCTGATCGCCGATGAAGCGCAGGCCATCAAAAATGCCAGCACCAAACGCAGTCAGGCGGTGTTCGAGCTGAAGGCGGATTTCCGTCTCGCCTTGTCCGGCACGCCGGTGGAGAATCGTCTGGCCGAACTGTGGGCGATCATGCGCTTCGTCAATCCCGGCTTGCTCGGCAGCCTCACCCGCTTCAACGAGCGTTTTGCCACGCCCATCGAGCGCGACAAAGACCGCGACGCGCAACACATCCTGCGCCGTTTGATCTCGCCCTTCTTGCTGCGCCGCACCAAAACCCAGGTGCTGCAAGAGTTGCCGCCGCGCACCGAGTTGGTCATCAAGATCGCACCGAGTACAGAAGAGGCAGCGCACTACGAAGCCCTGCGCCGTCAGGCAGTCGCCGAGGCAGATGCCGCACTCTCCAATGGCCGTGGCGGGCAAGCGCACATGAACGTCCTCGCCCAACTCACTCGTCTGCGCCGCGCCGCCTGTGATCCACGCATCATCACTCCCTCGTTTCCGGCCATCGGCAGCAAGGTGCAGACTTTTACCAGCCTCGCCATCGAACTGGTCGCCAATGGCCACAAAGCCTTGGTATTCAGCCAGTTCGTCGATTTCCTTGCGCTGCTGCGCGAAGCACTGGACGCAGCAGACATCTCCTATCAGTATCTGGATGGCGCAACGCCCGCCGCCGAGCGCACCAAGCGCGTCGCCGCGTTTCAGGCGGGCAACTGCGATCTGTTTCTGATCAGTTTGAAAGCGGGCGGCTTCGGCCTCAACCTCACCGCTGCTGATTATGTGGTCATCACTGACCCTTGGTGGAATCCTGCCGCAGAAGACCAGGCCATGGGCCGCGCACACCGCATGGGGCAACTGCGCCCAGTGACCGTGTACCGATTGGTCACACAAGGCACGGTGGAAGAGCACATCGTCGGCTTACACAACGACAAACGCGCGCTGGCCGAAAGCATCTTGAGCGAAGGTGAAGCGGTGAGTATCCCTTCGACGGAGGAGCTGATCTCGCTGATTAAGGGGGACTAGGGAGCTTGCCGATCACCTTGCTGGCTCGTTGATACCTATGGCCTGTGTCGTCCGACTCCTTCAACCACTTCTTGATGGTGTTGCGCGACAGCGTCGTCCGCCGCTGTATCTCACTGATACTCAGATGTTCCCGATAAAACACCCGTCGAATCTTTGCGTACATGACCATGGTAATCACCTTATATTTACTCCCGCTTAAAAATTAAGCAGGGTACGTGAATTACCTGATCAAATTACAATCGGCACAATCCGGCTTTTTTAATCACTATTCAACTGGCGTTGACATCCAACTGTTTCAAAAGATCACTGACCGGCGTACGCATTTTTGCCAGAGGATTGGCTCGTTCTACCTCGCGAGTCAGCTTGCGCATGGCCGCATCCCTCAAGCCATCGTACAGCCGGTAAAGGCCAGCACCACTCGCACGCGGGATGACCTGCCCTGTACAACTTGCTCGGCACCGCCAGTTCAAACGCCCTGCTTGAGACTCGCGGCGATGAAGTCATCCAGATCGCCGTCCAGCACACCTTGGGTGTTGCCGACTTCGTAGTTGGTACGCAGGTCTTTGATGCGCGACTGGTCCAGAACGTAAGAGCGAATTTGATGACCCCAGCCGATGTCGGACTTGGTGTCTTCCAGCGCTTGCTTTTCGGCGTTGCGCTTGCGCAGCTCTTCCTCGTACATGCGCGATTTCAGCATGGACATAGCTTCGGCACGGTTCTTGTGTTGCGAGCGGTCGTTCTGGCACTGAACAACGATGCCGGTCGGGATGTGGGTGAGGCGCACCGCCGAGTCGGTCTTGTTGATGTGCTGGCCGCCCGCACCGGAGGCGCGGTAAGTGTCCACGCGCAGGTCGGCGGGGTTGATGTCGATCTCGATGGAGTCGTCCACTTCAGGGTAGATGAACACGCTGACGAACGAGGTGTGGCGGCGGGCGTTGGAGTCGAACGGCGACTTGCGCACCAGACGATGCACGCCGGATTCGGTGCGCAGATGGCCGTAGGCATATTCGCCGGAGACTTTGATGGTCGCGCCCTTGATACCGGCGACTTCGCCGTCGGACTCTTCCATGATCTCAACCGCGTAGCCCTTGCGCTCGCTGTAGCGGATGTACATGCGCAGCAGCATCGAGGCCCAATCCTGCGCTTCAGTCCCGCCCGAGCCGGACTGGATGTCGATGAAGCAGTTGGCGGCATCCAACTCGCCCGAGAACATGCGGCGGAACTCCAACTCTTCGACGCGCCGCGCCACCGCTTGCACGTCGGCCTCGACGCTCAGCAAGCTGGCTTCATCGTTCTCTTCCAGCGACATCTCCAGCAGCTCGCCGTTGTCATCCAGCGATTGCGCCACTTCGCGCAGCGTCACCACCACCGCTTCCAGCGCCTTGCGTTCCTTGCCCAGTTCTTGCGCGCGCTTGGCGTCTTGCCACAGCGCGGGGTCTTCGGAGAGTTGCTCGACTTCGGTCAGGCGTTCTTCTTTGCCATCGAAGTCAAAGATACCTCCGCAGCTCGGCACTGCGCACACGCAGGTCGGCCAGCAAGTTGGTGAGGGCGTTGAGTTGTTCGGCTTCCATGATGACTGCTCCGGGATTCTTTAAGAGGCGCGGATTATAGCGATTTGCGAGTGGCTTGGCCGGGCGATGTTGCGGATTGGAATGAGGAATCAGTGCGTATCTAGCCGACGCTCTACGCCGCGAAACCGCCCTCACGCTGATGCCGCACCGCCAGCACCAACGCCACATCGCGGACGACATCGTAGCGATACAGCGCGATGTAACCGCTGCGTCCGCGCGAAATCACCAGTTCGCGCAGGCCGTGTTCGGCGATGCGACCGACCAGCGGATGCTGCTGCAATATCCTCAGTCCGCCGACCAAAAGCTGGCTCGTCGCCTGCGCGAGGGCAGGGTCTTGCAGCAGAAAATCCGTCAACCGCTCCAGAACGGCCAAAGCTCGCGGAGCGAAAGCCAGCCGGGTCATGGCGTGAGTTTTTTCGCTGCGGGACGAGTGGCGGCAACCCCATCGAGCTTGCTCTGAAGGTAGCTGAACACCTCGTCGGCATCGAGGATCAGGCCGTATTCTGCGACTTCCTGTTCGGCCAGCAGCGCATCAGCAACGAAACTCTGCCGCCGCTCGACCAGCACCGTTTGCGCGGCCAGTGCTTCGATCATGTAAGCGTGCGGAGTCTGGTTGGCGGCTGCGGCAGCAGCCGAGATGCGCGCTTTGAGTTCATCAGACAGTTTGATCGTGGTCGTGGCAGCCATAAGATTTTCCTTGCAGATAAGGTGTCACCGAAGTATCACCCACTAGGCTGAGCGTCAATTTCAAATCAAACTCACTAGGACGGGAACCACAGCGTGATGTTTTCCGTGTGTGATGGTTTTGTCCGCTACGCGGGGGCGTACTTTTGACTGGATACCGGCCTGCGCCGGTATGACGAAGCCCATGACTCAAGCCGCTTCGCAGTGCTCAACGATGAGCTGCAAGCTGACACTGCCCTGATATTCATTGATCGACAGTTTGTAAACTGCGCGGATGCGCTCCGGCAGCGTTTCGGCGTTGAAGAAACGGATGGCCTCGAACTGGGTGCGGTGGGCGGCGAGTCTGAGTTTAAGGTGTTTTTCACCCACCACGCGCTGCTGCTGCACAACGAATTCGCCCTCGAAGCTGGGCTGCGGGAAGCCCTGTCCCCACACTTGCTGCTCCAGCGTACGCGCCAGTTCCAGCGAGAATTCAGCGGCGGCCAGTTCGCCATCGGTCTCGATGACTTTGGTCAGATCGGCTGGGCTGAGCAGCGCTTGCGCGACAGCTTCGAACGCGGTGCTGAAGGCATCGAAATGTTCGGCGCGCACACTCACGCCCGCCGCCATCGCATGTCCGCCGAATTTCTGGATCAGGTGCGGCTGGCGTTTAGAAACCAGATCGAGCGCATCACGCAGGTGCAAGCCGGGGATGCTGCGGCCCGAGCCTTTCAACTCTTGATCGTTAGCACGGGCGAAAGCGATCACCGGACGGTGGAAGCGATCTTTGAGACGCGAAGCGAGGATGCCGATCACGCCCTGATGCCAGTCTTCGTTGTAGATGACCAGCGAATTTCCTACACTGGGATCGACTTGCTCCAGCGCCGCCAGCGCGGATTCCTGCATGTCGGCTTCGATGTCGCGCCGCGCGCGGTTTAGTTCGTCTAGCTGCTTGGCTAGATCGGTAGCTTCGTCGGCGTCGTCAGTCAGCAGACAGCGGATGCCGAGGCTCATGTCTTCCAATCGTCCGGCGGCATTCAAACGCGGGCCGACGACAAAGCCGAGTTCGTAGCTGGACGCCTGCGCCGCTTGTTTGCGCGCGATCTGCAACAGCGCCGCGATACCCGCACAGGCACGTCCGGCGCGGATGCGCGCCAAGCCTTGCTGGACGAGGATGCGATTGTTCTGATCGAGCTTGACCACATCGGCCACCGTGCCGAGGGCGACAAGATCGAGCAAGGTGGCCAAGTTAGGCGAGTCTTTCTCAGCGTAAGCCCCGCGCTGACGCAACTCGGCGCGCAACGCCAGCAGCACGTAGAACATCACGCCCACGCCCGCCAGATTCTTGCTCGGAAATGTGCAGCCCGGCTGGTTGGGGTTGACGATGCAGGCAGCGGCAGGTAACTCATCTCCGGGCAAGTGGTGATCGGTCACCAGCACTTCGATGCCGAGACGGTTGGCTTCGGCCACGCCGTCCACGCTGGCGATACCGTTGTCCACGGTAACGATGATGTCGGGCTCTAATTGCGCCGCACCCGCAAGGGGTACGCCGGTGGGTGCCCCGCCGCTACGCGGCGCCCCTTCCGCAGCCAGTGCCACGATCTGCGGGGTCAGCCCATAGCCATATTCAAAGCGGTTGGGCACGATGAACTCGACGCACGCGCCGAACAGACGCAGGCCGCGCACCGCCACCGCGCAAGCCGTCGCGCCGTCGGCATCGTAATCGGCCACCACCAAGAGTTTCTTGTTCGCAGCGATGGCGTCAGCCAGCCGGATGGCCATCTGCCGCACGCCTTTCATCGAGTCGAACGGGGTCAAACGCTGCAAACCGCTCTCCAGCTCGGCAGCACTGGCGATGCCGCGCGCAGCGTAGATGCGCGCCAACAAAGGCGACAGCCCATCCTCAGCGAGTCGGCTGGCATGGTCGGCGGAGTATGAACGGGTGGAGATTCGAGGCATCATCTGGTGATCGTGGTTCCGGGGGCGCGAGTTTAGCAGCAGTCAGCGCAGCACAGCTCGGCTGCGTTAAACTGGCGGCATATCCACTGAACGAGGAACACCTCATGGAACACCTGACCCCGAAGCAGGCTTACGATTTTCTGCGCAACACTCCCGAGGCCATCTTCGTCGATGTGCGCAGCGAGATGGAACACATGTTCGTCGGCCACCCGGTCGGCTCCATGCTCATCCCTTGGGTGGATGGGCCAGACTGGGACATCAACCCCAACTTCGTCGCGCAGGTGAAAAAGGCCGCCAGCGCCAATCGCCCGGTGGTGCTGATCTGCCGCTCGGGCCGTCGCTCGCTCGACGCCGGGCTGATGCTGGAACGGGCCGGACTGACCCAGATCTACAACGTGGACAGCGGCTTCGAGGGCGATCTGGACGACAGCCACCATCGTAATTCGCACAACGGCTGGCGCTTCGACGGCCTGCCTTGGGCGCAGACCTGATCGTCTTCAAGTAGCCCCACCGTTCGCCCTGATCCCTTCGATAAACTCAGGAGAACCTAGTCGAAGGGCATCCTTAATCTGACACTCCGCCCTATCGGGACGAATGCCCCTCCACGCTACGCAACTTCCAGCGCATCAGCAACACCCCGAGCAAGGCCGCCAGCGCACTCATCGAGTACATCACCGACGCGCCCCAGTGCTGCCAGAGCGGGCCGCTCAACAAGCCGCCCAGCATCCCGCCCGCACCGTAGGTGATGCTGCCGAATAGCGCCTGACCGCGCGACTGGTGACGTCCGCGAAAGAAATGGTGGATGAGTGCAACCGATGAGGCGTGGAAAGAGCCAAAAGTCGCCGCGTGCAACACTTGGGCAAACAACACCAGCGGCAACGAATCTACTTGCCAGCCGATCAGCACGAAGCGCAACACCGCCAGCGCCAAGCTGACCGTCAATATCTGCGGCAAAGTGGCATGGCGCATCAGCCAGGGCATCAGAAAGAACACGCCGATCTCGCAAATCACGCCCAGCGCCCACAACATCCCCACCGCGCTTTTGCTGTAACCGTGTTCGACCAGATAGAGCGAGTAGAAGGTGTAATACGGGCCGTGCGCCAGCGCCATCAGGAAACAAGCGCCGAACAGCGCCAGCACCTGCGGCTGCATCACGATGCGCAGCACCGGCTGATCGTCGCTGTGGTGCGATTCCACCGGAACATGCGGAATGAGATGCGAGAACAGCAGGATGCCCAGCATGATGAACAGCCCCACCCAAAGCAGCCAGCGGATGTCGATGTAATCCAGCGCGTAGCCCAGCCCCAGCACCGCGACGATGAAGCCGACCGAGCCCCAGGAGCGGATGCGCCCGTAATGCGCCGAGCGCTTGCCGAGATAGGTCAGCGTCGTCGCCTCCACCAGCGGCATCGAGGCACTCCAGAAGAAACTCAGCGCCGCCAGCACCAGCAACATGCCCCAGAACTGATCGACGAAGAACACGCCGCAATACGCCAGCGCACTCAGCGCTGCCGCCAATTGCACCACCATCAGCCGCCTGCCGGAATGATCCGCCAGCCAGCCCCAGAGGCTGGGCGCCAACATCCGCATCACCGGCTGCACCGACATCAACATACCGATCTCCACCACCCCGAATCCGATAGATTTCAGGTACAGCGCCCAATAGGGCGAAAACATCCCGACGAAGGCGAAGTAGAAAAAATAGAACCCGGCGATGCGCCAGTAGTAATTTGATTGAGTATGCACAGATTCGCCGTTGGGGCTGGATATCGGACTCCACTCATCCGAATCAATCAGAGAAGCAGAACAGCGGCGCGCATTTTACACCGCCCGCCGCACAGATCACGGCTCGTTCGCCACCCCGTGTGTCACCTGCCCGGTGGCAACGGGCTGACGGGCCGATTCGCAATCCCGTCGTTCCCGCGCAGGCGGTAATCCAGCCCGAGAGCCCCCTCAGCCCTCGATCACCACGAACGCCACCACGGTATCTTTCTCGTCGCTGATGCTCAGATGATGTCTGGTCGCTCCTTGTTGTTGGAGATAGCGGGTGAGTTCGGCATCGAAGGTGAAAGTGGGTTTGCCGAGTTCGTCGTGGGTGATGGAGAGACGTTGCAGGGTGACGGGATGGCGCAGGCCTTGCCCGGTGGCCTTGGCAAAAGCCTCTTTGGCGGCGAAACGCTTGGCGAGGAAGCGGGCGGGATGGGCGTGGGCGGCGTATTCGGGCAGCTCTTGCTCGCTCAGGATGCGCGCGGCAAAGGCCTCGCCATGGCGCGCCACCGCAGCTTCGATGCGTGCGACGGCAACGATGTCGGTGCCGATGCCTAGGATCATTGCGTTCCCCCGCTCAAACCGCCAGCAGGACCTTCATCTTTTTCACCGCAGCCTCCAGCCCGATGAACACTGCCTCGGCGATGATGGCGTGGCCGATGTTGAGTTCGGCGATGTGCGGGATGGCGACGATGGGCTGCACGTTGTGGTAGTTGAGGCCGTGCCCGGCGTTGACTTGCAGCCCACGGGAATGACCGTGGGCGACCGCGTTCTGGATGCGGGCGAGTTCATGTTCGCGTTCGCCCACGCTGTCGGCATCAGCATAGCGACCGGTGTGGATCTCGACCACCGGTGCCCCCAGTGCCTGTGCGGCATCCAGTTGCTTCTCTTCCGGGTCAATGAATAGCGAGACACGGATACCAGCTTCGGTGCAACGCTCAGTGGCACTTCTCACCGCATCGAAATGGCGCACCACGTCCAGCCCGCCTTCAGTGGTCAGCTCTTCGCGGCGCTCGGGCACGAGGCAGATGTCGTGCGGCTTGATGCGCAGCGCATGGGCGATCATCTCTTCCGTCACCGCGCACTCCAGATTCATCCGCGTCTGCAACATACCACGCAAGATCGCCACGTCGGCATCCTGGATGTGACGGCGGTCTTCGCGCAGGTGGATAGTGATGGCATCCGCCCCGGCTTCTTCGCAGATCAGCGCGGCGCGCACCAGATTGGGATAACGCGTACCGCGCACCTGGCGCAAGGTGGCGACGTGGTCGATGTTGAGTCCGAGTTTGATCATAGTTTTTGCAAGTCCTTAATCAGTTCGCGCGTATGCAGCGCCCGCCCACCCAAGTGGTGATTCAGCAACAGCCGCATCAACTGCTTGCTCTGCTGCGCCGTCAGCGGATCGCGGTAATCGTCCGCTGCCATGTCCAGCAAGGTCTTGCCACGCAACGGCAGGCCCTCTTGCGTGGCGCGCTCCGGCAACGCCCCCCGCTCGGCAACATAGCGGTAATCCGCCTCCGGCGCAATCGGCTTGGCACTGCCCGCCTCATGCTCCAGTGAGAGCGCGTAGCCCAACTCCTGCAACAGATGTTTCTCGAAACAGCGCAAGGTCGCCGCGTGATCGTCTTCGTGCGCCAGCCGGTACAGCGTCGCCCGGTAATAATCGAACAGTGCTTCGTGAGGATCGTCGCGCGCCAACAGGTTGATGAGCAGTTCGTTGAGGTAAAAGCCGCACATCAGCGCCGTGCCCTGCAACTGCGGTTGCCCGCCCTGCCACTCTGCGCTGTGCAGCGTCTTCACCTCGCCCTTGCCGAACCAAGAGAGCAACAAGGGCTGAAAACTCATCAGCACCCCGCGCACCGCAGAGCGCGGTCGCCGCGCCCCCCGTGCCACGATGGGCAACATGCCATGCTCCCGGCTAAACACCTCCAGTATCAGACTGGTCTCCCTGAACGGCTGGCTGTGTAGCACGAAGGCGGGCTGCTCCTGAATGCGCTGCTTAGCTGCGGTCATTCATAACCCAGAGATCGCAACACCTGCTCGCTGTCCGCCCAGCCGCTCTTGACCTTGACGAACACTTCGAGGAACACCTTGCCGTCGAACAGCTTTTCCATGTCGAGACGCGCTTGGGTGGCGATCTCCTTGAGCTTCTCACCCTTCTTGCCGATCAGCATGGCCTTGTGGGCCTCCTTGTCGACGAGGATGGCAGCGTGGATGCGGCGCAGGCGCCCCTCTTGCTTGAACTGCTCGATGACCACGCTGACGGAGTACGGTAGCTCTTCGCCGGTGAAACGGAACACCTTCTCGCGCAGCATCTCGGCGGCGAGGAAGCGTTCGTTGCGGTCGGTGATGTCGTCTTCGGCGTAGATTAACTCGCCTTCCGGCAACTTGCCGCGCACCGCTTCGAGCAAGGTATCGAGTTGCTTGTTCTGCTTGGCGCTCACCGGAACGATGGCGGCATAGGCAAAATCTGCCGACAGTTGCTGGATGAACGGCAGCAGTTCCGCCTTGTCCTCCAGCATGTCTGCCTTGTTGATGACCAGAATCACCGGCACATCGGCAGGCAACAGTTTGACCACCTGCTGGTCGCGCTCGTCGTAATGGCGCGCCTCGACCACGAACAGCACCACTTGCACGTCGCGCAGGCTAGTGTTGACCACCCGATTCATGCCGCGATTCAGCGCGTTCAGATGCTTGGTCTGAAAGCCGGGAGTATCGACGAAGACATACTGGCAGTCGGCATCGGTACGGATGCCGGTGATGCGATGACGCGTGGTCTGCGCCTTGCGTGAAGTAATGCTGATCTTCTGTCCGATGAGGTGGTTGAGCAGCGTGGATTTGCCCACATTAGGGCGACCAACGATGGCGACGAAGCCACTGCGGAAAGGTACGTCGTTATTCATAGATACTTTCAGAGAGTTACCCTGCACCAGCGGTCAGGCTGTCCGGGGCGGAGGAGCGGGGCGAAGCCGCCCGAATTTTGCGGGCGATGATACGCTGAAAAGCCGCCCCCGGCAAAACCGCCCGCCATGCGACGGACGATGCGGCTCAGGCCATCCGGGGTGTCGGCACACCAAGATGGAAACCTTGGGCGTAAGCCACGCCGATCTCCTGAAGCTTTTCCATGATCTCGCCCGACTCAACGAACTCCGCCACCATCAAAATGCCGAGGTCTTCGCACAGATGCGCCAGATTGGTGACCAGCGCCAAGTCGATCTTGGAGGTCAGCATATTGCGCACGAAATCGCCATCCAACTTGACGAATTCGAAGCGTAATTCGCGCAGGTAATGGAAGGAATTGTAGCCGCTGCCAAAGTCGTCCAGCGCGAAGGAGAAGCCCTTCTTCTGCAACTCAGACAGGAATTTGCGCATGTGCGTCATGTCGCTGATGGCGTCGCGTTCGAGGATCTCGAACACCAGATTCTGCGGCGGCAGCTCCAGCTCATGACAAAGTTGTTCGGCGAAACCCAACACCCCACGCCCTTGGATCTCTTGCGCGGAAAGGTTGATGAACAGCTTCTTCGCCGCCTTCCCCTCGTTGAGTGTCTGCTTCAGCGCATCGAGCGACTTGCGGATGATGACGCGATCCAGATCACGCCCCAACCCGTATTTTTCTATCGTCTCGATGAACATCCCGGCAGAGATGGTCGCCCCGCCGGGTTCACATAAACGCGCCAGCGTTTCGTAGGCGAAAATCTCGCCTGTCTTGCAGTCGATGATGGGCTGATAGTAGGGAATGATGCGGTCGGTGCTGAGATAGTTGCGCAGCTTCTCGGCGTGGTCGCGGATGATGCGCCCGGTCTGCACCTTGTCTTCCACGGCATCGACGGTACAGACGCTGTCCTTGCCCATCTTCTTGGCGCGATACAACCCGATGTCCACCCCCGCCATCAGATCAGAAAGGTTCTGCGCGTCATGCGGATAAGTGATGAGTCCGATGGAGGTGGTGATATGAAAGGTCTTGCCACCCAGCCCTTCGAATACCATGCCGCGCAACTCGGTGCGCAGCTTCTCCGCCACCACCTTGCCCCCCTCCTGCCCCGTCTCAGTCAGAATGATGGCGAATTCGTCGCCGCCGATGCGGGTGGCGAGGTCGCCCAGCCGCATGACGGAACGCAAGGCTTCGGCCACGCCGCGCAAGGTCGTGTCTCCGCACGGGTGTCCGTAGGTGTCGTTGATGTCCTTGAAGTCATCCAGATCCAGCATCAGCACCGAGAACTCATGGGCATGGCGCTCGGAACGACCGATCTCATACTCCATCATCTCGTTGAAGTAACGGCGATTATGCAAGCCGGTCAGGGGGTCGTGGGTCGAGTAATATTCCAGTTCGGACATGGTCTTGCTCAACGCCTTGCTGGAGCCGACCACCATCACCATCACTGCCAGAATCGAGCGGATGACGCTGGTCTCCTGCACCGAAAGCTTCTGCAAAGAACCGTAAGCCACCCCCAACACGCCCGCCAGATTGAGAATATCCAGTTCAGGTACCGCCACCGTAATCATGCTGATGTCGTCGATGGATTCCGCTCCGGCTGGCGCAGGCATCTGGAACTCTTCGATGTCCGTCAGCGTATCTGCTGGAAGATTGAGCTTTTCCAGCATGTCGCGGATCAGCTTGCTGCGCACCAGCGACTTCACCTCATCGGAATAATCACCAAGGAAATACAGGTAGAGCACCAACCCGCTCTCTTCGGCAAAGGCGATGAAAAAGAAGTTGAACGGAAAGATGGCGTGAAAACTAGCCAATATCTCCTGCACGAACAGCCGCCACTGCGACACCTTCTCGTGCGAGATGATGATGTTCTCCAGCACATGGCTCTGGCGTTCGAGCAGATCCTTCTCGATCAGCGTGCCGGCCAGATTCTCCAGCGTGCGGCTAAAGTCGAACATGATGCGCTTGAGATCGTCGCTGTTCTCGCCCCACTGGCGCTGGCGCTCGCGCAACAGCAGCGCCAACGTTGCATCCAGCCGTTTTGCGTGCTCGATCTCGCCCTGCAACTGGACTTGAACCGCCTGCTTTTCAGCCGGACTAATATCAGTCCGCTCAATCAGTTGAATGGCATTCCTCAGCCCTATGGCGATGTCTGCATTGATGTCGTGAACCAGTTCACCGACATTCGTGGCGAAATGATTGGTGCGATTCTGACTCTCGATCAACCCGGCGAAGCGCTCCAGAACCTGCTGGCGCATCTCCTCCAGATTCTGCGGCGCTACCGTAAAAATGGATGGCATGACACTCTCCTAAACGTGTCCGCTATCGGTCATCAGATCGATACCACATTGTAATTCGCTGAACCAATCCAGAAAGTCTTTGACCGCCTGCCCGCGATAGACTGGCCCATGCTGCGGCGCGATCATGTCCACATCCAGCCGTCTAACCATATTCACCCAGATGCGAGCCGCACGGTTGGAGCACATATAGCGGCGATGGAATGCCTCGATATAGGGCAGGTGCGCCTGAAAATCATCCACGTAAGCGTAGTTCTGATCTCCCGGCAGGATGGCCGCGCCGATGTCGCCGGAAAACAGGATGCGCGATTGCGGATCGTAGACGTTGATCTGGCCTTCCGAATGCAGAAAATGCGCTGGAACCAGTTGCAGATCGAAGCCTGGCGCCACCTCGAACACCATGCCCTCGTCCGGCACACCGACGAAGCGGTGCATCCCGCGTATGCCGTAATGCGGCAAGAAGCGCAGCCAGATGCGCGAGACATACACCGGCGCATCGGTCAGATCGAGCCAAGTCGAAATACCGCCGACGATGTCCGGGTCCTGATGCGAAAGCACGATGCCCTTTAGTTGTTGCGGACCGATATAGCGCAGCATCTCGGCCAGCACGCGCGGCATCACCCCAAAGCCACCCGGATCGAGCAACACGCCGTCCCCATCGTGCAGCACCAGATATTGATTGGAACGAACGCCGTCTTCCTCTCCGGGTTCGCTTTCATTCAGCAGAATAAACTGATGATTCTCTGAGCTGAACAGGGCGATATTGCGCATGTTTTTTCCTCCGACGAGCTGAAGTTGAATCGGGCAGCATTCCCCTCAAAATACTGCCCGGGCGAGCTTTTCTGGATTAGTTGTCCGCTCAGCAAGGAGAATATCAAACTTTCCAGCTGACCGGGCCGTCTCGCCAACTATCGCAGCAGCCCGCGCCTGCCCTGCCCCCGCCGCGCTATAATTGCGGCTTAACCACCTCATCGCCTTTCGGAGCCTTCACCATGTCGCACAACCTCTTCAATTCGCGTCAGACTTTCAACCTCGCCTCCGGCAAGCAAGCTACGCTGTACTCCCTGCCCGCGCTGGAAACTGCCGGTATCGGCAACATCTCGCGCCTGCCTGTCCCCATCCGCATCGTGCTGGAATCGGTGCTGCGCAACTGCGACGGCAAGAAGGTGACCGAAGCGCATGTGCGTGAGCTGGCGAACTGGAAGCCGAATGCAGCGCGCACCGAAGAGATTCCTTTTGTCGTGGCGCGCATCGTGCTGCAAGACTTCACCGGCGTGCCGCTGCTGGCCGACCTCGCCGCCATGCGCGATGCCGCCGCCGCAATGGGCAAAGACCCCAAGATCATCGAGCCGCTGGTGCCGGTGAACCTCGTGGTCGACCACTCGGTGCAGATCGACAGCTACAACAATCCCGACGCACTGAAGATCAACATGGGGCTGGAATTCGAGCGCAACACCGAGCGCTATCGCTTCATGAAATGGGGCATGCAGGCATTCGATACATTCAAGGTCGTGCCGCCCGGCATCGGCATCGTGCATCAGGTTAACCTCGAATATCTGGCGCGCGGCGTGCTGCAAAAGGACGGCGTGACGTATCCCGACACGCTGGTCGGCACCGACTCTCATACCACGATGATTAACGGCATCGGCGTGGTCGGCTGGGGCGTGGGCG
>JACRAT010000021.1 GCA_016234685.1 Nitrosomonadales bacterium | reverse complement strand
ATTCATCGCTTGACGACAAAACGCCGGATGAGTTCTACTTCGACAACCTGCCGGCACTGCCAAAAGCAGCGTAGGCATTAACCGCAAGGCTTCCACTTAAGAAATGGGGAATACTGTCCAACTAAGCGGAGCCACCTCTCATCACACCGGACTTCATTAACGGCAGCTTCGAGCTGCTCGCCGGGTTCTTCGTGCTCAACCACTGCCGGGTGCTGCACGCCCACAAAGCCGCGCGCGGCGTGTCGCTGGCCAGCGTGCTGTTCTTCACCTTGTGGGGGCTGTGGAACCTCTACTACTACCCCTCACTGCACCAACCGCTGAGCTTCTACGGCGGCCTGTTCGTAGTGGCAGCCAATGCCCTCTACGCCGGGATGATGCTGCGCTACCGCCTCCGCGCGGAGCTGGTCGGGGTGTTTTATTTGGGAGACAGGAAATGAACTACAAAGAGATTCGTCACTTCCACCTGTTCTGCGGCCTCGGCGGCGGGGCGGCTGGGTTCAACAAAGGTGAGGCGCGGGTTGGCAATACGCAGGCGCGCTTCAGGTGCATCGGCGGCGTGGACGTTGATGCTGCCGCCATCCGCGACTTCGACCGACTGGCTGGGGTGCGCGGCACGGTGCTGGATATGTTCGACCGCGACCAGTATCGGTACTTCCACGGCGCTGAGCCGTCGCCAGACTGGCGTGAGGCCATGCCGGATGACATCCGCCGCGCAGCGGGCAATGAGCGCCCGCACATCGTGTTTTTATCCGCGCCGTGCAAGGGCTTCTCCGGGCTGCTGTCTGAGGGAAAGAGCAAGACGGAGAAGTATCAGGCGCTGAACCGGCTGACATTGCGCGGCGTGTGGCTGATGCTGGAAGCCTTTGCCGACGATCTGCCGGAGCTGGTGATCTTCGAGAACGTGCCGCGCATCGCCAACCGAGGGCGGCGTCTGCTGGATCAGATCCAGTCGTTGCTGCAAAGCTACGGCTACGCCACCGCCGAGACCACGCACGACTGCGGCGAGATCGGCGGGCTGGCGCAGTCTCGCAAGCGCTTCCTGATGGTGGCGCGCCATGCGGCCAAGGTGTCGCACTTCCTCTACGAGCCGCCCAAGAAACCGCTGCAATCCGTTGGCAGTGTGCTGGGCAGGATGCCGCTGCCCGGCGATGCGCGCGGTGGGGTGATGCACCGCGTACCTGCATTGATGTGGAAGACCTGGGTGCGGCTGGCCTTCGTCGAAGCGGGCAGCGACTGGCGCAGCCTGAACAAGCTGGCGGTCGAGGATGGGGTGCTGCGCGATTTCCTGATCGTGCCGGAGATGCGCAACAGCGTGCTGGGTGTGCGCTCCTGGTCAGAGCCGACCGGCGTGGTCGCCGGGCGCAGCTTGCCATTGAACGGTAGCTACTCCGTCGCCGATCCGCTACGCCGGGCACGAGTACAGCCAGTACGGCGTGCTCAAGTCGACGAGCCGATGGGTGCGGTGAGCGGGCAATCCGCGCCGGGCGGCGGCAAGTACACCATCGCGGATCCACGCATGAGCGAATCCGCCTCGCGCCACTACAACCTCTACCGCGTGATCGCATGGAACAAGACCAGCAACGTGGTGGCAGGCAGCAGCCATGTCGGCGGAGGCGCGATGTCGGTGGCAGATCCACGCCGGGCTGGCCCGACCTATGGCAAGTACGCCGTGACCGACTGGCAAGACGCTTCCGGCACGGTGATCAGCGGCAGCACCACCGGGCAAGGCGCGTTCGCTGTGGCTGACCCGCGCGCCCTCGATCGCAAGCCGGGCGATCACTACCTGACCGGTGGCCACTACGGCGTGCTGGGCTGGGACGATACCAGCGGTGCCGTGAGCAGTTCGGCCTGTCACGACAATGGACGCTGGAGCGTAGCCGACCCGCGCGTGCCAGCCGCCGACGAGAAGCTGGTCGCCGTGATCCGTTCGCTGGATGGAACTTGGCACCGCCCGTTCACCACGCTGGAGCTGGCCGCCCTGCAAGGGCTGGTGGACGCGGAAGAGCAGCTCGAACTGGACGGCCTCAGCGACCAGGCTTGGCGTGAGCGCATCGGCAACGCCGTACCAGCGCCCGCCGCCCAAGCCATCGCCAGCGAGATGGGGCGCACCCTGCTGCTGAGCTGGACTGAAAGCACAATGTCGCTGGCGCTCACGCCGATCTGGGTGCGACCGGTTGCGGTGGCGCTGAGTGTGGCAAGGGGGGCGGAATGAATTGGAGGATTCGATGGGAAAAAAGATTACCAAAATAGAGCGCCGAGTATTAAGCACGATCTGGGTTGACGAGCTTGATTCTGCACGGTGCAACCCGGAATGCCCCGGAAACATTGATAGCGAGGGAACGTTACGTGGTGGTGATAAATGTTTTTATACGCATAGCCACAAGCCCACGCCAAACAGACGCACCGATCTTTGCATCCGCGCCGAGATCGGTGCCTAACGAAAAGATATGAGGCTAAATATGACACGCAGAATCTATTCGAAGGGCTATGCCGAGGCACTCATCAAGCGTACTGGCGAGAAGTGGAGGCCAAGCAATGGTGTTGAGGGGGATCTGTTTTGGGGGTGCTGGTGCGATCAGTGTCAGCGGAACACGCCGGGAGATGGGGCTCTGGTCGATGAGGGTGATTACTGCCCGATCATTGGTCTGACCATGGCGCTGGAGGTTACCGACCCGGAGTATCCAGCCGAATGGCAGTACCGCTGCGATGGGCAGCCGTGCTGCACGGCTTTTGTCGAACTTGGCCAGCCGATACCGGCAGTCGAGCGCTGCCCGCGCACGGTGGATATGTTCAACTCCGTGCGGGCAACACCACTCTTGACGAGAGATGGCGTGCGGGACTGATGGAGCGTTTTCTCTCAGATGACGATGTTCGGACACTGACCGGCTTCGCGCACAAGTCGCGACAGATCGGTCAGTTGCGGCGCATGGGCATCCCGTTCTTCGTGAACGGTTGTGGACGCGCCGTGGTGCCAGCATCCGCAATTGAGGGGGGGCACAAACAAGATCAGCAGTCTGGCGCATGGTCGCCAAAGGTGTTGCAGAGCAGCATGAGGTAGCGCATCATGAAAAGCATGGGTCGCCGTCCAACAACCAACACCAACCTCCCGCCTCGTATGCGTGCCCGCGCCAAGGCCGGTGGACGGCTGTGGTATTACTACGATGCGGGCGGGAAGCCTCGCCGGGAGATACCGCTGGGATCGGACTACACTGAGGCTGTGCGACGTTGGGCTGCGCTAGAACAAAACAAGACGGAGGCTGCGCAGCAGCTCATCACCCTCAAGGCAGTCGCGGATCGCTACCTGCGCGAGATTATCCCAACCAAGGCTGCGCGTACCCAAAAGGACAACATCACCGAGCTTGCGCAGTTGCTCAAGTTCTTCAACGATCCACCCGCTCCGCTGGAGGCCATCAAGCCACTCCATGTCAGGCAGTATCTTGACTGGCGCGGGAAGGAGGCCAAGACGCGCGCCAACCGAGAGAAAGCTCTGCTCAGCCATATCTGGAACAAGGCAAGGGAATGGGGCCTGACAGACCTGCCGAACCCATGCGCGGGGGTAAAGGGATTCCGTGAGACAGGCCGAGACATCTACATCGAAGATGAGGTGATGGAAGCCGTGTGGCAGGCCGCAGAACAGCCGCTGCGAGATTCGATTGATCTGGCATATCTCACTGGCCAGCGCCCAGCGGACACTCTCAGCATGTCACTCTTGGATATATCAGACGGCGCGCTGCACGTGCAGCAGGGGAAGACCGGTCAGAAGCTGCGCATCGCAATTGAGGGTGAACTGGCGGAACTCATTGAGCGCATCAGGGATGGAAAGCGCGGCTGTCGCGTCCACTCTCTGCGCCTAGTGTGCTCGAATAGCGGGGTACCACTCAGCCCGCGCGCGCTCCGTTCCGGTTTTGATCGCGCTAGGGAGCGCGCTGCCATCAACACCCCATCACTGGCCGAAGCCATTCGAGCCTTTCAGTTCCGAGACCTGCGCGCCAAAGCCGGGACGGATAAAGCCGACTCCGAAGACATCCGTGCCGCCCAGCTTCAACTCGGCCACAAGAACATCACCATGACCGAACACTATGTCCGCGCGAGACGCGGCCAGAAAGTCTCACCTACCCGCTGAAAATCACGTTTTGCGGACCGAAACAGCGATTGCGGACTGCGCAAAAAACAAAACGGTTACGTTTTAACGTAACCCGTTGTTCTATTTGGTGCCGGGAGGGGGACTTGAACCCCCACGTCATCTCTGACACCGGATTTTGAGTCCGGCGCGTCTACCAGTTCCACCATCCCGGCTGGGAAGGCGCGCATTATCTCCGAAACGACGCGCCACGGCAAGCCACAAATCGCCTTACTTCACCGAGTGGTCAATGGTGATCTTCAGGCCTTTGCTGCCGGGTTTGACCGGGGCACTTTCGCCTTGGATGTCGCCGGGCTGGGGTGTGGCTTGGCCGGATTTGGAGACGCGCGCAACGATGACCACTTGATCGAAGTTGGAGATCTTCATCTGCGGCGACATCGCCAAGCTGTCGTCCAGCGCGAACTGGGCTGGCAGATTCTTCACCTGCGCACGCAAGATGGCCAGCGGCATCTTGGGGCCTTCAGCAGCGCGCGCCAAGATGAACACGGTGTCTTCCGGGCTGGCTTGTGCCAGCAGCGCCGGGTCGATCTCGACGCTGCCGGTGATACGCTCACGCCCACCTGCGGGAGCGGCCTGCTGGGCTGGCGGTTGCGGGGCTTGTTGGGTCGCAGCGGGCGCTTTCCCGCCTTTGACTTGCGCTTGGAATTCGCGCGCCTGCTGGATGCCGCCCTCGACCATTCTAGCGTCTTCGCTATCCTTGGGCATCAGCTTGACCAGATTCTCCCAGTGACGGATGGCGGCGGAATAATCGCCGCGCTCCATCGCCGCCGAGCCTGCCAGCGCCAGCGCCTTGGCGTTGTTGGGGTCGATGGCCAGAGCCTTGTCCAGCAACTTGGTCGGCTCGCCTGCCAAGCTCTGGCCGTTGGCCATCGCCAGCGCATCCGCGTAATCGGCCCAGACCGGTGCTTCATCGGGCACGAGTTGCACCAGTTTCTTGAACGCGGCAACGGCTTCCGGGTAGCGTTCCAGCTCGACATATGAGCGCGCCAGCACCAGCCAGCCTTCAGGGTTCTTCGGTTCGTCGTCCAGTTTCTTGTTCAACTCTTCCAAGGCCGCCTCGGAGCGCTGCACACCGAAACCGTCCGCCGTCACGCCACTCACCTGCGGCAGGAAGGCGTTCAGGTTGCCGATCTGTAGATACATGAACACCGCCCCCAGTGGCAGCAACAGGGCGACGACGATGGCGGTGATCTTGGCTGGGTCGCGACTGGCTTGGGCGGTAACCTCTTCGCTGTTCACTTCATCCAGCAGACGCAGTTGCAGCTCTTCCCGCCCTTGATCGTATAGTTCCTGCGTCAGCAGGCCGTTGCGCAGATCGGCATCCATCTCGGCGAGCTGGTCGCGGTAGATCTCAAGATTCGATACATCACGCAACACATCGTTGCTCTTCACGCGGCTGCGCCACAGCGGCACGACCACGAAGGCCAGTGCCACCAGCAACAGCAGCGCACAGATAATCCAGAATTGGGTCATGCTTGGGAGTCTTTCTGATCGTTCAGCAAGTCAGCGGCGCGCTTGGCCGCTTCAGGGGAAAGATGCGGAGCTGCGGCGACCAGACGGCGGCGTTTGCGCAACTGCAACACCAACACTGCGCCGCCTACCGCGAGCAGCGCGAAAGGCGTGACCCAGAGCGGCAGGGTTTCCTTGTCCACGGGTGGATCGAACAGCACCGACTTGCCGAAACGCTCAACCAGCATATCCAGTATCTCCTGATCGGTCGCCCCAGCCTTCATCTTCTCGCGCATGATCGCGCGCACATCGTTCGACCAGTCGGAATGCGAGGTGGACACCGGTTCGCTCTGACACACCAGACAACGCACCTTCTCGGCCAGCTTGATCATGCGAGCCTCCATCACCGGATCGTCGGCGATGTCCCTCGCCTCACCCGCGAACGAGAATGTCGGCAACAGACATATCAATAGAATGAACAGGTATCTCATTTTGCCTGCAACTCCTTGATCAGCGGCAACAGCGTGTTTTTCCAGTTTTGAGTCGTGAGGGCTCCGGTCAACTTGTAACGGATCACGCCCTGCTTATCGATCACATAGGACTCAGGCACGCCATACACGCCATAATTGAAAAGCGCCTTGCCGTCGGCATCCGCTATGACCAGCGTATAAGGATCGCCCGCCTTGCTCAGTATCGCCGCACCGTCTTCACGCTTGTCCTTGTAGTCCACGCCGACGATAGGCAGGATGTTCTGGCGAGACAATTCCATCAGCACAGGATGCTCGTCCTTACAAGCACCGCACCACGATGCCCATACGTTCAGCAGCCAGACCTTGCCCTTCATGTCGGCTGGCGAGAGCTTCTTGTCTGGTTCATGCAGCAGCGGCAGTGAAAAATCAGGAGCGGCCTTATCGATCAGCGGCGAAGCAATCTCGCGTGGGTCTTTGCCCTGCTCTAGATTATGGTTGGCATTAGAAAGCGACTTGAACAGAAAACCGGCCAGCACCACAAAAAACACGAACGGCAGTATGAAGCGCATCATGCTGCATTCTCCTTCATCGGCATCTCGGTTTGAATCTTGGCAGAACGCTTGCTGTGGATGCGGTAGCGGCGGTCAGAGATCGCCAGTATGCCGCCCAGTGCCATCAGGATGCAGCCGGCCCAAATCCAATCCACAAAGGGTTTGTAATACACCCGCACCGCCCAAGCACCGTCGCTCTCGGGGATGGGTTCGCCCAGCGAGACGTAAAGGTCGCGCAGCAAGCTAGGCTGGATCGCCGCTTCCGTCATCGGCATCCCGGAGACGTTGTATTGGCGCTTCTCGGGGAACAACTGGGTCACGACTTCGCCGCCCCGGATGACCACTACGCGACCTTGTGCCGCGATGTAGTTCGCGCCCTTCTCTTCGCGCACGCCGTCGAAGCGGAACACATAACCGCCCACTTCCACCGTGTCGCCCACATTCATGCGCACGTCACGCTCGGTCTCGTAGCCCTTGACCATGGTCACGCCGATGATGAACAACGCCACGCCCAAGTGCGCCGCCTGCATCCCGTAATAGCTGCGTGTCTGAGTGGCAAGGCGCGCCGAGAAGCCCACGTCGTAGCCGACCAGCCGCTTCTTGAAATCCAGCGCCACAGCACTCAACACCCAGAACGCCAGCAACAATCCCAGCGAGATCATCAGCGACGACTTGCCCAACATCAAGGGCAACACCAGCGCGATGAGCAAGCTGCTGGCAAAAGCCCAGCGCACGCGCACGGCGATCTCCGGCACGCTGGCATGTTTCCAGCGCGCGACCGGGCCTAAGCCCATCATCAGAATCATCGGGATCATCAGCGGCACGAACACCGCCTCGAAGTAAGGTGGCCCGACCGATAGTTTGCCCATGCCCAGCGCATCCATGAACAGCGGATACAGCGTACCCAACAGCACCGAAGCCGCCGCCACCGACAGCAGCACGTTGTTCACCAACAGCATGGATTCGCGCGAGACCAGCTCGAAGTCGCCGCCCAGCCCGACCTTGGGCGCACGCCAGGCGAACAGCAGCAGAGAGCCGCCGATGACGATGACGAGGAAGGCTAGAATGAATGTGCCGCGTGCCGGGTCAGTGGCGAAAGCATGTACCGAAGTCAGCACGCCGGAACGCACCAGGAATGTCCCCAGCAGCGAGAGCGAGAAGGCAGCGATGGCCAGCAGCACTGTCCAACTCTTGAACGCGCCACGTTTTTCGGTCACTGCCAGCGAGTGGATCAGCGCCGTGCCGACCAGCCAAGGCATGAAGGAAGCGTTCTCGACCGGATCCCAGAACCACCAGCCGCCCCAGCCCAGTTCGTAATACGCCCACCAGCTACCCAGCGCGATACCCAGCGTCAGGAACACCCAAGCCACCGTCGTCCAGGGACGCGACCAGCGCGCCCAAGTGGCGTCGAGTTGCCCGCCCAGCAAGGCGGCGATGGCGAAAGCGAAGGCCACAGAGAAGCCGACATAACCCATGTAAAGCATGGGCGGATGGATCACCAAGCCAGGATCTTGCAGCAACGGATTCAGATCGCGACCATCCATCGCGGCGGGGAGCAAACGCAAAAAGGGGTTGGACGTCATCAGCATGAACAGCAGGAAACCTACCGCCACCAGACCCATCACCCCGACCACGCGCGCCACCATCTCGTCCGGCAGATGTTTGCTGAACAGAGTGACGGCGACCGTCCACAGCGTCAGCAGCAAAGTCCACAACAACAACGAGCCTTCATGCCCCCCCCACAACGCCGACAGCCGATAGATGGCGGGCAGTTGCGAGTTGGAATGCTGCGCGACATACAGCACGGAAAAATCGTTGTTCAGGAAAGAGTACGCCAGACAGCCGAAAGCGATGGCGACGAAGATGAACTGTCCGTGCGCCGCTGGACGCGCCAGCCCCATCCATACTGCATTGTTGCGTGCCGCGCCAATCAAGGGCAGCGTACCCTGCACCGCCGCCAACAACAGGGCGATGACTAAGGCGAAATTACCTATCTCTGGAATCATGCTGGGGATCTTCCTTATTTGGCTGCGGGAGCAGCCGACACCGCACTGGCGGCAGATTGAGTCTTTTGCGCTTTATCCAAAGCATCCTTCGCTTCCGGCGGCATGTAATTTTGGCTACGGCCGCCGCTACGCGGCTTGACATGCGCTACGCGCATATCAGCCTGCACCGAAATCACCTGCGAGCCACTCATTTGGCCGACTCCTTTTCCTGAGTCTTTTGCGCTTTATCCAAAGCATCCTTCGCTTCCGGCGGCATGTAATTTTCATCGTGCTTGGCCAGCACTTCTTCGGCATGGAACACGCCATCGGCCTCCAGCTTGCCTTGCGCTACGATGCCTTTGCCCTCCTTGAACAGGTCGGGCAGGATGCCTTTGTAGACCACCGGCATCGTGCCGACGCGGTCGGTCACCACGAAATGCACGGTCAGACCGTCGCCCTCACGCTTGACGCTGCCCTCTTCCACCAGCCCACCGATGCGGAAGCTGCGCCCTTGCGGGGCTTCCTTGTTGAACACCTGCGTCGGGGTGAAATACAGGCTGACGTTATCCTTCAGCGCGAACAGCACTAGCCCCACCGCTGCGCCCACCAGCGCCAATCCGCCCACGATAAAGGCCAGCCGTTTTTGTCTCTTGGTCATGCTTCATCTCCTGCGGCGCGTTCGATCCGCAATTCACGCAAAGTCGCCTTGCGGTGCTGCCGCACCAGAAAAATCTCCACAGCGAACACCAGCGCCGCCAGCCCGTAAGAACCCCAGATGTAGAAACTGTGATCGCTCATGACTGCACTTCCTTCAATTCACCTACCCACTGAGTGGCGCGTTCGCGTTCTAGGATGATGCTGCGCACCCGCGCCAGCGCCACCGCGATGGCATAACACCAGCACGCCAGAAACATCAGCAGCAAAGCCTGCTGCATAGCGACGTGCATACTGGTTCCGCTGAATTTGATGGTAGAGCCTTGGTGCAGCGTGTTCCACCACTTCACCGAGAAATAGATGATGGGCACGTTGACCGAGCCGACGATGGCCAGCAGCGCAGCGGCGCGGTCGGCACGGCGCGGATCGTCGATGGAAGCGTGCAAGGCGATGAAGCCCAAGTAGAGGAACAGCAAGATCAATTCAGAGGTCAGCCGCGCATCCCACACCCACCAAGCACCCCACATCGGCTTGCCCCAGAACGCGCCTGTCCACAGCGAGATAAAGGCGAACAGCGCGCCAGTCGGTGCGATGGCGGTCGCCATCATCGAGGACAAGCGGGTGTTGAAGATCAGCCCCAGCGCGGCGTAAGCCGCCATGATGAGATAGAGAAACATCGACAGGATGGAGGCTGGCACGTGGATGAACATGATGCGGTAAGCCTCGCCCTGCACCGCATCGGTGGGTGCGACGTAGAAACCGACATACATGCCCGCGACGAACAGCGCCAGCGCCGCCAGCGCGAACCACGGGATCAGTTTACCCGCCAAACCATAGAAAGTTGACGGTGCGGAATATTTGAACCAGTTAATCGCCAATCCTCACTCCATCGAAATACGCAAAGCCTGAGCAGTCACCCAAGGCGTAAAAACCAAAGCCAGCACCGAGATCGCGCCAAGCAATTCTAGGTTGGCCGCCGGATTCAAGCCGCTGTTGACCGCCTCGACCGCGCCCGCCCCGAAGATCAGCACCGGGATGCACAAGGGCAGCACCAGCAGTGAGACCAGCACACCGCCGCCACGCAAGCCCAGCGTCAGCGCCGCACCGACCGCGCCCAACATGCTCAGTACCGGCGTACCCAGCAACAGCCCCGCCACCAGCACCGCCAACGCCGGCGGAGCCATATCAAACTGCAAACCCAGCACCGGGGCGATCAACACCAGCGGCAAGCCAGACACCATCCAGTGCGCCACCATCTTGCCCAGCACCAGCACCGAGAGCGACTGCGGCGCGATCAGCATCTGCTCCAGCGTACCGTCGGCATAGTCGGCCGCGAACAAGCGCGTCAGCGACAACATCGAAGCCAGCAGCGCCGCCACCCACACCACGCCGGAAGCCATCTTGCGCAGCATGTCCATCTCTGGCCCGACGCCCAGCGGGAACAGACTGACCACCATCACGAAAAACACCAGTGTGGTCAGCACATCCGCCCGGCGACGCATCGCCAGCAGCAGATCGCGCCGGATCACCAGCAGCAGGAGCGCAAACAAGGACATTTTCTTCATGACAGAATCAGGTGCCGGGTCTCGACCCCGACCACCGCCAGCGGCTGGTGCGTGGTGAAGATCACCATGCCGTCACGGGCCAGATGTTCGCCAAGCAACTCTTGGATCAGGCCGACCGCACCGACATCCAGCGCAGTCAACGGCTCGTCCAACACCCACAACGGTGCTTGCGACACCAGCATCCGCGCCAGCGCCACCCGTCTGCGCTGCCCTTGCGACAACACCTTGACCGGCAACAGTTCGCGGCCTTTCAACCCCATCCGGCGCAAGGCCACCAGCGCTTCTTTCTCGCTCAACTCACCGCCAGCCAAGCCCGCCGAAACTTGCAGATTCTCCAGCGCATTCAGCTCGTCCTTGATCGCATTGTGATGCCCAAGGTAGAGCAGTTCGGCGTAGTAATCCTCGTCCAGCTCTTCCACGTTCTCACCGCGCCAGCGGATTTCGCCTGCCACCGGCTGCATGAAACCGCAAAGCGTGCGCAGCAGACTGGTCTTGCCTTTGCCATTCTCTCCCTGCACCTGCAACAGTTCACCCGCACCGAGCGAAAAGCTCAGACCGGAAAACAAGGGGTGATCTCCACGGGAACAGGCGAGATTGCTGACTTCCAGCATTGCGCGGCCACATAAAAAACGAACAGCGCGGGATTATATAGGAAGCCCCGCATAAGTACATCATGGCACGTAGTGTGGTCTTCGGCCCCCCATCCCCTGCCCCTGATGGATTTGCAGTTATAATCCGCGCGTTCTTTTTGGGCGACTTCAGCAAAGGTAGATATGGGATTCCTGTCCGACAAACGCATACTCATCACCGGCATGGTCAGCGACCGTTCCATCGCCTACGGCACGGCTCAGGCGATGCACCGCGAAGGGGCGGCGCTGGCTTTCACCTATCAGGGCGAACGGGTACGCGATCGGGTGCTGAAGCTGGCACGTGAATTCGACAGCGAACTGGTATTCCCCTGCGATGTCGCCAGCGACGAGGAGATCGCGCAGCTTTTCGTCAATCTCGGCCAGCATTGGGACCACTTCGACGGGCTGGTGCACTCCATCGCCTTCGCCCCGCGCGAGGCGCTCACCGGCGACTATCTGGAGGGCATGAGCCGCGAAGCCTTCCGCATCGCCCACGACATCAGCTCCTACAGTTTTTCCGCCCTCGCCAAGGCGGCGCTGCCGCAATTGAACGAGAACGCCGCCCTGCTCACCATGAGCTACCTCGGCGCAGTGCGCACCATGCCGCACTACAATGTGATGGGCTTGGCCAAAGCCAGCTTGGAAGCCAGCGTGCGTTATCTGGCAATGGATCTCGGTCGGCGCAACATCCGCGTCAACGGCATCTCCGCCGGGCCGATCCGCACTCTGGCAGCAGCGGGTATCGGCGATTTCAGCAAGTTGTTGGCCTATAACGAGATGCATGCCCCCCTCAAGCGTAACGTCAGCGCGCTGGAAGTCGGCAACGCTGCTGCTTTCCTGTGCAGCGACCTCGCCAGCGGCATCACTGGCGAGATCACCTATGTGGACGGCGGTTTCAACACCACCTCGCTCGGCACGACCGAACCGAAGTTCATCTAAGGCCCAACCAGTTCACTTCCCTCGGAACGGGGAAAGCAAGCTCAGTACCCAGCCTTATTTCACCCCGGTCACCACGTATTTGTTGCGCTGCTTGATGAACTCGAAGCGGACGGTCTTGCCAGGGACCAGCTTGCGGAACAAGGCCTTGTCTTCCACCGCAAAATCCATGGTCATCGCCGGCCAGTTCAGGCTGGGGATGGGCTCATGGGTCAGCGTCACCACGCCCTTGGCCTGATCCGCGCTTTCGACCACGCCACGCCCTTCGGCGACTGCCGCCTTGGCGTTCATCTCCATACCTTCGTGGTCGTGTTCGTGCGCGACTGCGCTGCCGCTGACAGCAGAAAATCCCAGAATGGCCGACAGGATCAAGATACGTTTCATGTTGCGTTTCCTTCTCAGGGTTAAAAATCTCGGGGAGCGGCAGTCCGGCTCATCAGCCTTTCCTGCCACCACAGATAGATCACGGGAATGACCAGCAACGACAGCAGCGGCGCGGTCAGCATCCCGCCCACCAAGGGTGCGGCGATGCGTTTCATCACATCGGTGCCGATGGCATTGCTGAACATCACTGGCAGCAATCCGGCAACGATCACCGACACCGTCATCATCTTGGGACGCAGCCGCAAAGCCGCGCCCTGTATCACCGCACCGATCAGGGCGCGGCGATCGAGCACATGGCCGGAGCTACGCAGATCTTCGATGGCCCGATCCAGATAGAGCAGCATCACCACGCCGAACTCTGCCGCCACCCCCGCCAGCGCGATGAAGCCGACAGCAACAGCGACCGAAAGCTGGTAGCCCAGCAGATAGACCAGCCAGATGCCGCCGACCAGCGAGAACGGCAGGCACAGCAACACCAGCGCCACCTTGCCCCAGTGCCGAAAATGCAAGTAGAGCAGCGCCATCACCAACAGCACGGTGAGCGGAATCACGTCATACAGCCGTTGCTTGGCATGTTCCAGATTGACATACTGCCCCGACCACTTGATCGCATAACCCGGTCTGGCCTGCACTTTCTCCGCGATGGCAGCGCGGGCCTCATCCACATAACCTCCCAGATCGCGGCCCGCGATATTGAGATAGACATAGCCTACCAGCCGCGCCCCCTCACTCTTGATCTCGGATGGGCCGTCGTGGATGCTCAGCCGAGCCAACTCGCGCAGCGGGATCTGCTCGCCGTTGGGCAAAGTCACCCGACTGGCCGCCATCTGCTCCAGCGAACCGCGCAGTTCGCGCGGGTAGCGCAAATTGATGGAGAAACGCTCGCGGCCGGCCACCACCGTACCAACGACCTCGCCACCGATGGCGCTCTGCACCAGCTTTTCGACATTGGCGACCGTCACGCCATAACGCGCCGCGCTGTGCCTGTTCACCTCGATATCGAGGTAATGTCCGCCCACCACCCGTTCGGCGAACACGCTCTGCGTACCGGAGACCTGCTTCAACACCGCCTCGATCTCGGCGGTCAGCTCGGCGATGCCGCGCAGATCAGGGCCGGTGACTTTGATGCCCAGCGGCGTGCGGATGCCGGTGGAAAGCATGTCGATACGGGTGCGGATCGGGTAGCCCCAAGAATTGGTCAGCCCCGGCAGACTCACTTCGCGGTCGAGCTTGGCGATGAACTGATCCACCGTCTCGCCTTCCGGCCACTGCTCACGCGGCTTGAGCAGGATGGTGGTCTCGAACATCGACAGCGGTGCCGGGTCGGTCGCCGTCTCCGCCCGCCCTGCCTTGCCGTAGACCCGCTCCACCTCGGGCATGGCGCGGATGATGCGGTCGGTGATCTGCAACAAGTTGGCGGCTTCATCCAGCGAAACGCCCGGCAAGGTGGTCGGCATGTACAGCAGATCACCCTCGTACAGCGGCGGCATGAATTCGCTGCCCACCTTCACCAGCGGATAGCCGGCGGAGAGTAACAACACGCCCGCCAGCGCCAGCGTCAGCCGCTGTTTTCTCAGCGCAAAAGCCAGCACCGGGCGGTAGCCCGCCAGCAATATCCGGTTCAGCGGATTGCGCTGCTCCCTGGCGATGCGCCCCCGGATGAAGTAGCCCATCAGCACCGGCAGCAGCGTCACCGCCAGCGCAGCCGCCGCCGCCATCGCATAGGTCTTGGTATAAGCCAGCGGTGAGAACAGCTTGCCTTCCTGCCCGGTAAGGGTGAATACCGGCAGGAAAGAGACGGTGATCACCAGCAGCGAGAAGAACAGCGCCGGACCGACCTCTTGCGCACTGGCACGGGCGATGGCCCAGCGGTCGGGTGCAACCCCCTCCCTATCCATCCCCTTGTCAAGGGAGGGGGTTGCGCGCTCCAGATGCTTGTGCATGTTCTCGATCATCACGATGGCCGCATCCACCATCGCACCCACGGCGATGGCGATACCGCCCAGCGACATCACGTTGGCGGTCACGCCCTGCGCCTGCATGACGATGAAGGCGATCAGAATGCCCAGCGGCAAGGTCACCACCGCCACCAGCGAGGAGCGCAGATGCGACAGGAACAGCAGGCAGACCAGTGCGACGGCAAGCGACTCTTCCAGCAACTTGCCCTGCAAGGTATGCACCGCTTCGCGGATCAGCCCGGAGCGATCATAGGTCACCACCAGCTCCACACCTTCCGGCAGACCCGAGCGTATCTCCTGCAAACGCTGCTTGACCGCCTCCACCGTCTCCAGCGCGTTCTGGTTGTGGCGCATCACCACGATGCCGCCCGGCGCATCGCCCAGCCCATCCAGATCGGTCACACCCCGGCGCGGCTCCGGGCCGATGCCGATGCGGGCGACATCCTGCAAGCGTACTGGCACGCCCTGCGCATCGACCGTCAGAGTGAGATTGCGCAGATCGTCCAGATTCTTCAGATAACCGCGCGTACGCACCATGAATTCGGCACGGCCCAGTTCCACCACCGAGCCCCCGCCAGCGGAGTTACCGGCCTGCACCGCTTGTGCCACCTGATCCAGCGTGATCTTGTAAGCCGCCAGCCGATTGGGATCGACCTCGATCTGGAACTGGCGGGCCATGCCGCCGACGCTGGCGACCTCGGCCACGCCGGGCAGGCTCTGCAACTCGTATTTGAGGAAGAAATCCTGCACCGCACGCAACTGGTCGGCATCGTGCTGATGTTTGCGATCCACCAGCACATACTGGAACACCCAGCCCACGCCGGAGGCATCCGGCCCCAGCGCCGGCACCACGCCTTTGGGCAGGCGCGCCGTGGCCTGACTCAGGTATTCCAGCACGCGGGAGCGCGCCCAGTAAGGGTCGGTGCCGTCTTTGAACAACACGTAGAGATAGGATTCGCCGTACATCGAAAAACCGCGCACGGCGGTCGAGCCGGGGACGGACAGCAGCGCCGAGGTCAGCGGATAGGTGACCTGATCTTCGACGATCTCCGGTGACTGCCCCGGATACGGCGTCTTGACGATGACCTGCACGTCGGAGAGATCGGGGATGGCATCCAGCCGAATCTGCTGCGCCGCGCGCACGCCGACCAGCGCCAGTAGCAGCGCCAGCAGGATGACCAGCAAACGGTGACGGAACGACCAGTCGATGACGCGGCTTATCATGATCAGTGTGAGCGCATCCGCTCAGTCGCGGCACTCATCGAGGCGGCGGCATCCAGCAGGAACTGGCCGTTGACCGCCACTTCAGCCCCTTCCAGCAAGCCCTCGACGATCTCGATCGAGTCGCCGCTCTCCATACCGGTCTCCACCGCGACCGGCAGGAAGCGCCCCTCGCCGCGCGACAGCATGACCGTGCTGCCCCGCCCGGACACCAACACGGCGGAGCGCGGCAGCAGCAGCGCTTCGTGTGGCTGCACCATCAGGCTGACATCGACGAAAGTGCCGGGACGCCAGTGGTGCAGACTGTTGTCCAGCGTGGCACGGGCGATTACTTTGTTGTTGTCCGCCAACGGGTTGATGAGGTCGATGCGCGCCTTTGCCACCCGCCCGACGGCGTCGCGGATGCTCACCTCGTCACCCACCTTGACTTGCGCCACTTGGTCGGGATAGAGCGCGATGTCTACCCGGACGCGAGAGACGTCAGCCAGCAGCAGGATAGGACTGCCCTGCGCGGCGAACGACCCCTCCTTAACCTCGATGCGCGACACCACGCCGGAGCGGGCGGCCACGATCTGCACCACCTCCTTGGCCTGCTTGGTCCGCTCCATATCCAAAATATCGGTGATGCTGACGCCTTCTTCCTGATGCAGCTTGCTCCGATCATTGGCAGCATCCATCGCCATCTCCATCACATAGTCGCTCTCGGTGTCCGGCGTGGTCGGGATGGTCTGTAGCAACTGCTTCCGGCGCTCGATAGAGCTGAGATAGGTGCGCAGCCGGGTGTACAACTCGGGGGAGTAGATCTCATACAGCACTTGCCCGGCCTTGACGGTCTCGCCCGGCGCATGGACATACAGCTTTTTGATCCAGCCTTCATATTTGGGCTGCACGGCAAAGGTCGCGTTCTCATCGACGACGACATTGCCATAGCTACGGATGGACTGCCCGATCACGCCGGGCTGGATGCGGGCCAGACGCACACCCAGCCTTTGCACCGTAGCGCTGTCTACATGGACGCCGTGTTCATGCGTAGTCGTCCCCTTGGCCTCGACCAGCTTCATGCCGCAAATGGGGCAGTCGCCGGGATGATCCTGAGTGATCTCGGGGTGCATGGGACAGACCCAGATCTTCTGCGAACCAGTCTGATCGAGCAGAGGCAGAGATGCCACTGGTGTCGCAACGTGCTCGGACATGGCCAGAGGACGTGCGACGAAAAAGTATGCAAGAAGCGCTGCGACTATCAAAAGGATACCGAGAGTGGCCTGCTTCTTTGTCATGTTTACTGGGTTCCTGCGATAAAAAAGGGGAGGCTAGGCCTCCCCAATATCCACACTTACAGATTACTTGAGGATGATTTGCTCGCCATGTCCCTTCTTGGGATCAGCGCCTTTCTTGCTCACCAGAACAGTGATCGCGCCGCGCAGAGCCGCGTTCATCGAGTGATCGACGATAGCGATACCGGCAACGTCCTTGTCCTTCGGCGTCACGATGTCGAATGTATCACCTTCAGCCACTGCCACGTTGTACGTTTGGATGCCGACCAGTTGATTCTTCGGATTGCCGTTGATGTACACGCGATCCCAGATGCCTGCGATGGGATGCAGCGCGACCGGATTGTTGATGTTGGCGTTCACGAAGTAGATACGGACGCGTTCGCCAGGAGCAGCTTCCAGCACGTCATGGTCACCCTTGGGGTCATGCACTGGATCGTAGTGCAGCACCTTGCCGTTGACCAGCGAACCCTTCCAGGCGTTGGCGTCGTTCAGCATTGCGCCGTAGTTCTCCACGTCAGGGAAGTATTGTTGCTGAACCAGCACGTATTCACGGTCGGCCTTGGGATAGTTCTTCTTGTCCTTCGGTTCGACCAAGATCACGCCATACATGCCGCGTGCGATGTGCTGAACCATCGGGCTCGCGCCGCAGTGGTACATGAACACGCCTGGAACCTTGGCTTCGAACTTGAAGTGCTTGGATTCGCCAGGCTTGACCGGAGCGAACTCGTCCAGCACGTTCACTTGAGCAGCGTGGAAGTCCATCGCATGCGAGTTCTTGTTTTCAGCCGGGTTGACCAGAGTGAAGTCAACAGTGTCGCCTTCTTCCACACGAACTGGCTTGCCGGGAACCGTGCCGTCGAACGTCCATGCTGCCATGGTATCCGCACCACCGACCAGCTTGCCGTTGACTGCAACGTCAACTTCCTTGGCTGTCATAGTGATCTCAACAGTCTTAGCGAACACGTGCTGAGCCGAGAACAGCGCAGCCGTGGTCATTACAGCGATGATGGTCTTCTTGTATTGCTTCATGTTAATTCCCCCGATTTAGGTTGATTACCGCTCCTCTTGCGTACCACTCTCAGGGCGGGTTTGCGACCGCCCCACTTCTCGGGCCCCCTCAGGACCCGAATTTGCACTTGCACAACGTCCGCAAATGCAAAACCATGTCGCGGATCTCCTCGTCACTCAGGGTGTCACCCCAAGGCGGCATCAGCACCGACTTGTCTATCGCCGGGCCTCCCTCCTTGATCACCTTGAACAACGCCTCATCCGAACGACCAGACATGGACTTGGCATCGGTGTGATCCCGAGGCTGCACCGCCATGTCTCGAATATTGACGCCCTTGCCATTGCCTTCCATGCCGTGGCACTGGACGCAATAAGCGCGATAGTTGTCAGCAGCCAACTCTTGGGCTTGCAGTGGGGATGCGGCAAAGATCAGCGCCAGCAACCAGAATCTATTTCGCATTGGCAGACTCCTTGCCTATGACGTCGAGGTAACGAACCATCTTCTGTATGCCCATATCCGTAAGCTGTTTGTTGGGCATCCACGATTTGGGATTCCAAGCCTGCGGGCTACGGATGAGACTCGCCATGAATTCGGGCTGCAAGCGCTGAGCGGCGGTGTAAAGCTCCGGCCCGGAGAATCCGCCGAATTCCGGCTCGATCTGATGGCAAGCCAGACAGCCGTAGAATTTATCGAAGGCCATCTCGCCCATCTGTTTGGAGATCGAGCCAGACTCCAGCTTCTCCTTGGAGATCAGATCATCGTGCGGCTTGAGCTTCATCAGCTCGGCTGTCACGGCAACGGCATCCGCCTTAGCCAGCACCGGATGGAGCGGCAGGGTCGCCGTATCGACCTCATCACCTTTGACTCCGGCCTTGAGGTGCTCGCCGTAATTGAGACCTGCGGGACGAATGGCCTGCGGCTTCTGCAACCAAGCCGTCATCCATTCCGCCCGGTATTTATTGCCTGCATAGAACAGGTCAGGCCCCTTGCGACTCCAGGCATCCTTAAGGGTCTGCGCAGCCGGGCCAGTGAGACTGTGGCAAACGGCACAATCCCTCTGCAGAATCGCCATGCCGTCTACCGCCAACACCGGCGCGGAACTAAAAAGCACGGCGAGAATAAAGAGACGCTTCATGCTTATCTCCGCCTCCGGCCTTGCTCGACCGCCTTGCCTTGGAAGCCTGCGTTATTGAACAGGCCATAACCTTGCTTGAGCGATTCGCTGTAGAAAAAGTTGGGGTCGTAAACCTTGTCCTTCCAGGCATAGAACGGATCGACCTTGGTGCCGTCATATTCGAAGACGGTCAGCGGGCCGCCCAACATCGCGCCGTTGTTGGACATGTGCTTGTCCACGTGGTCGTGCATCACGAACAGACCGGAATTCTTCATCTCAACGATCACGTCGTAACGCTCCCCCGGCCCGACCGGAACCGTATCCACATAATAGGGATGGGCCAGCGGGTAGCCATCCTTGTGCGTCACCAGCATGTCGTGTCCATGCATGTGCATCTGATGGAACTCGTCGCCCGCACCGTAGAAACGCATCCGCAGCACATCACCCTTCTTCACGCGGATCGGCTGGGTGTAGGGGAACGACTTGGCGTTGACGGAGAAATAATCCGAGACATCCTGCGGCGCACCGCCCTTGCCGTAGGCGTTGGCGTAAGTCGACTCCCAAGTGTTCATCATCAGGATAGCGTCCTTGGTGACCCTCTTCTCCAGATCGCTAGGCTTCTTGGGATCAACGACGAGAGGCCCCCACATGCCGCGTGTCGCCACATGCTCCCAGACATTGACGTGACAGTGATACCAGAGGCTACCGGGACGATCGACGATGAACTTGTAAGTGAACAGCTCTCCCGGCTGGATCGCATCCTGCGAAACCGCAGGCACGCCGTCCATGTGCCAAGAATCGATCTGATTGACACCATGCCAGTGAATGGTGTGCGACAAGGTCGTATTGTTGGATACGTGCACCGTCAACTCGTCGCCCTCCTTGACGTGCAACAAAGGGCCGGGAACCTGCCCGTTGAAAGCGAACACCTTATTGACGAAGCCCGGCGCGACTTCGATGGTAACCTCTTCAATCGAAAGATTGAATTCACGTGCCTCAGCCCAAGCCAATGACGGTACAGCCCCCAACATCGACACCAGCACCAACGCTATTGCAGCAGACCATTTCATGCTCGCCCCCTATAATTGATTTCTAATACATCAAATCTCACTAAAAAAATGCGCCAGAAAATTTAGCTGCGGCGCGAAGTCATTTCAGTGCGACAAAATGTCGCATGTGACATTTTGTCGCACTATATTGGCAGTCGAAATGGTTGTCAATTAAATTATGTATTAATGGTGCATGTTATGTTTGCGACAATCCCCCTCCCAAGGATAAGCAAGAAAAAAGCCCCCGCCAGTTAAGGCGGGGGCTTAAATAAACCAAAAACGATGAAGGGAAATTACTTCTTTTCCGCCTCGGCGAATTGCCGAATGCTGATGTCTGCGTGCTTTCTTGAGTCATCCAGATACGCCCCCAGCAACTCTTCGCCAGTGATCTGGCGCAACTGCTGAATATAACGGGCGCGTTTGGCATCATCGATAGCCGCGATATTCTTGATGGCCTCAACTCGGACCAGAATGAACCCCTGACCACTCTCTGCACCAACATAGACCGGCAACTTGGTCGACTCAGCTTGAAACACTTGCTGCATGAGATCGCCGTCTAGCCCCGTATGTTGCGCACGAGAGACCAACCTGGGCGCCCCCCAATTCGCCGCAACTCCTTCACCGCGCCGAGATTGCTCCAACCACTCCTTACCTTGCTTGACAGCCAGCGCTTGCGCTTGCTGATTCGACAATTTCTGGCGAATTTGCGGAGTGACTTCAGACAGCGGACGAGCACTGGCAGGCTTGTGCTCCAACATGCGCGCAGAGAACAAGGTGTTCGGCGCGATCTCGATAGCAGCGGTATTGCGTTTGTTTTTTACGACATCCTCGCTAAAGACCGCCTGCAACACCTTATCCGTCCAAGGCTCGATAGCAGGCTGCCCCTTGCTCAGCCATGCACTTTGCTGAAGCGGCAATTTACCCAATTCGGCTGCCGGCTTGAGGGTATCGCTTTGCTCATAAACAGCGTTACTGAACTTTTCGGCCAATTCGGCAAATTTGTCATTGGCTTTCTGCTGCTTGAGCTTCTGAGCGATGACCGCCTTCACCTCATCAAACGCTACCGTTCTGCTAGGCTTGATCGCCAATACCTTGATGATATGGAAACCAAAGTCAGACTGAACTAGCTCACTCACCCCGCCAGCACTCAGGGCGAAGGCAGCATCTTCGAACGGTTTGACCATCGCACCGCGACCAAAATAGCCAAGGTCGCCGCCATTCGCCGCAGAGCCAGGGTCTTGAGAGTATTGCTTGGCCAGTTCAGCAAACTTCGCGGGCTGTTTCTTGATCTGATCCAAAATTTGCTGAGCCTTGGCTTTCGCAGCACCCTGCTCTGCGGCAGGAGCCTGTGCACTCGCCGAAATCAGGATATGCGCCGCCTGACGCTGCTCCGGCGCGCCAAAGTCCGCCTGATGCTCTTCGTAGAATTTCTTCAGATCCGCATCACTCACATCCACTTGCGACAGCAGTGCATCGACCGAAAGAACGACGCTTTCGACGCGGACTTGCTCTGGGATCTGGAATTCCTGTTGATTCTTATCGTAATACGCCTTGATCTCCACCTCACTGACCTTGGTTTGGGCCAAATAAGAAGATGCAGAAACCGGAGCGATACTGACGTTGCGCTGTTGCTCAGTCAGACGGATCAAATCATCGGCAATCGACTTGGTCGCGTAACCGCCCTGAGAGTAAGCATCAGTAAGCTGACGCAGAAGCAACTCTTGCTTCACCCGCCCCTCGAAGATCAGCGGTGTCATTTGCTGCATGGACAGCAAAGACTCATAGCGTTGTTTGTCGAATTTCCCATCCTTCTGGAAAGCCTCGATTCCGGCGATGACCCGCGCCAATTGCTCGTCGCTTATCGTCAATCCCGCAGCCTTGGCCTGAGCAGACAGTAATTTCTGGTTAACCAGATTCTCCAAGATAGATAGCTTGATCTCAGGTTTATCGAACATCGCCGGATCAAAAGCCGCCCCCATCATCTCTTTCATCCGCCCCTGCTGCTGTTGCAGAACATTGTCGAATTCCTGCTGGCTGACTTTTTCGCCATTCACCTTGGCAAGGAACTCAGCCCCGCCCGACTTCTGATAGGAATCCACCCCCCAAAAAGCAAACGGCAGAATGATGAGCAGCAAGACAATTTGCACCAGACGTTTTTTTTCATGCACGAAATCGAACATAAGCACTTACCCGATGGAGATTGAGAACCACATGAAAAAAGGCGAACTTTACGTTCGCCTTTTAGTTGGCGGAGTGGACGGGACTCGAACCCGCGACCCCCGGCGTGACAGGCCGGTATTCTAACCAACTGAACTACCACTCCATAAACTTTTACTGCTTCACCACCTTATTCTGGTGGGTGCTGACGGGATCGAACCGCCGACAATCGCCTTGTAAGGGCGGTGCTCTACCAGCTGAGCTAAGCACCCAATCAAGACCGCTAGTTTACAGCATCTTTTAACTTTTTGCCAGCGCGAAATTTAGGCGTCTTCGCTGCGCTGATCTTGATAGCATCCCCAGTGCGTGGATTGCGGCCGCTGCGCTCAGCGCGCTCACCCACGTAGAAATTGCCGAAACCAACCAGATTCACTGTGCCACCATTCTTCAAAGCTTCCATGATTGCTTCGACAGTCGCGTCCAAAGCACGTCCGGCTGCAGCCTTGGAAATATCCGCAGAATTGGCAATTGCATCGATCAAATCAGATTTATTACTCACACACCCCCCCTTTTCCCTTGGTTTATTGAACACTCGGTAACGCGGTAAAATCGTCAGGGACGCTTTATATCAAGGGAAAGCCAGCACGGTCAAGCAAATCCGCCATTCTTGTGAATATTGTATTCATGCAAACCGCTGACATGTTTCAAGCTTCCTTATAAAGGTATAATTCGCGACATGCGCGCGATGCACTATATAGCTGCGCACCCTACTTACCATCCAGAAACTCGCCATGACCACGCAAACATCCCAGCCCTTGCAACCCAACGAAAACGAGCAAAGTGACGTACACGACAACCAGATCGTCGCCGAGCGGCGCGCCAAATTGAGCACCTTGCGCCAAACTGGTATCGCCTTCCCGAACGACTTCGCGCGTCTACATCTTTCCGGAGAGCTTCATTCCGAATATAGCGAAAAGACCGCAGAAGAGCTGGAAGCCCTCGCCATTCAGGTTTCGGTAGCGGGTCGCATGATGCTCAAGCGAGTGATGGGCAAGGCCAGCTTTGCCACCATTCAAGATATGAATGGCCGCATCCAGCTGTTCATCAGCAATAACGACACTGGCGAAGCCCCCCATGCCGCCTTCAAACATTATGATCTTGGCGACATCCTAGGCGCGTCTGGCGTACTGTTCAAAACCAAGACCGGCGAACTTTCGGTGCGCGTCACCTCCTTGCGCCTGCTGACCAAGTCGCTGCGCCCGCTGCCGGAAAAATTCCACGGCCTCACCGACCAAGAACAAAAGTACCGTCAGCGCTACATCGACCTCATCACCAACGAAGAGACACGCAAGACTTTCATCACCCGCAGCAAGGTGATCCAAGCCATTCGCGAATTCTTCCTGCGCCACGACTACCTCGAAGTCGAGACCCCGATGCTGCACCCCATCCCCGGCGGCGCATCGGCCAAGCCTTTCGTCACCCATCACAACGCACTGGACATGGAAATGTTCCTGCGCATCGCGCCCGAGCTGTATCTCAAGCGACTGGTGGTCGGCGGCTTCGAGAAGGTATTCGAGATCAACCGCAACTTCCGCAACGAGGGATTGTCCACACGCCACAACCCCGAGTTCACCATGATCGAATTCTACGAAGCCTATCGTGACTACAAATATCTGATGGACTTCACCGAGAACCTGTTCCGCGAAGTCGCGCGCAAGGTGCTCGGCACCACCGTCATCAGCTACCAAGGCAAAGAGCTCGACCTAGGCCAGCCCTTCCATCGCCTAACCATCAATCAAGCGATCCAGAAATACCACCCGCAATTCTCTGATGAGCAACTGAACGACCGCGAATTCCTGCTCTCCGAATTGCAAGACCTGAAGGCCAAGCACAAGCCCGATGACGGACTCGGCGGCCTGCAACTCTCGCTGTTCGAGGAGCTCTCCGAACATCTGTTGTTCGAGCCGACCTTCATCGTCGACTATCCGGTGGAAGTCTCGCCGCTGGCTCGCGCCTCCGACAGCCGCCCCGGCATCACCGAACGCTTCGAACTATTCATCGTCGGTCGCGAGATCGCCAACGGTTTCTCCGAGCTGAACGACCCTGAAGACCAGGAAGCCCGTTTCGATGCCCAAGTCGCCGCCAAGGACGCCGGCGATGAAGAAGCCATGTTCAAGGACAACGACTACATCCGCGCACTGGAACACGGCCTGCCGCCCACTGCTGGCGAAGGCATCGGCATCGACCGTCTGGTCATGCTACTGACCGACGCGGCCAGCATCCGCGACGTGATCCTGTTCCCGCACATGCGTCCAGGCGCATAAACGCGATGTTGCAAGCGACGCTCCGCCCCAGACTGCTACAGCTCTACCCCATGCTGGGAGAGCTGCCAGCCAATCAACTGGACGAAGTGCTGGCTACTGCGCACACCATGCGCATCCCGGCAGGCACGGTGATCTTCGACGAGAATCAAGCCTGTCAGGGATTCCCGCTACTGCTTTCCGGCAGCGTGCGCGTCATCAAGGCCGCCCCCAGCGGACGTGAGTTGCAGCTCTACCGCATCTGTCCCGGAGAAAGCTGCATCCTCACCAGTAGCTGTTTGATGGGCCACACCCGCTATCACGCACGCGGACTGGCCGAACAGGATGTCGAACTGGTGTTGTTGCAGCCCGCCGCCTTCCGGCATTTGGTCTCCACGCTGGAAACCTTCCGCGACTACATCTTCAGCCTATTCTCGGAACGCCTCACCGACCTGATGCAACTGGTCTCCGCCGTCGCCTTCCAGAAGCTGGATCAGCGTCTGGCCGCCCTGCTGCTCAGCAAGACCAGCCCCATCCACATCACCCATCAGGCGCTGGCGGACGAACTCGGCAGTGTGCGTGAGATGGTCAGCCGACTGCTCAAGCAATTCGCCGAACAAGGCTGGGTGAAACTCGGGCGCGAGCAGATCGAGATCATCCACCCGGCTGAATTGAAACGCTTTACGGCGCTGTAGCTTCCACGCTTCCGGAGGCAGCCCCGGCTGTGAACAACTCGCTCAGAGAAATATCCGACTGCACCAGCAACTGCTGCTGCACCTGCTCCAGCCAGCCGTGGATCTCCACCTCACCATCGGCGTGGCCCGCCGCAGGCAGAGAGAACACGAACAGCTCGAACAACTCGCTGGCACGGATGTGCTCCGCATCGCGCACCATCACCCAGCCGCGCCCGGCCAGCTTGCTCACCATACCCGCCTTCACCAGTCTGTCCAGAATCTGCTCCAGCGCCTCAAAGCTGGTATGCAGCCGCCCCGCCAACGCGGGCATGGTCTGCACCTCGCCGCTCTTCATCCCTTCGGACATAAGACGCAACATGCGCAGCGCGCAATACAGCTTAGCCGCTGGGCTGAGCGCCCCCGCCGCCTTGCTGCGCCAGTGCGGCAAAATCGCCGTGATGAGCGCACCCAGCAAGATCGTCAGCCAGGAAAAATAGATCCACAGCAAAAAGATCGGGATACTGGCGAACGCCCCATAGACCAGCTTATACGTGGGGAAGCTGGCGATGTAAGCCGCAAAGATCCGGCTCATCGTCTCGAACGCCACCGAGGAAACCACCCCGCCGATCAGCGCGTGGCGCGCCGTCACATGCCGGTTCGGAACCACCAAAAACAGCAAAGTGAACGCCAGCGTGGTCAGCAGCACCGGCACTACCTTCAACACCTCCACCCCGAAGAACGGCACTTGCTTGGCGTAGCCGACCGACAGCCCGACCAGCCAGGAAGTCAGCGACAGACTGCCGCCGATCAGCAGCGGCGCGAGCGTGATGACCGCCCAATAGATCAACACCCGCTGCATCAGCGAACGTGGCCGCGCCGCTTTCCAGATCACATTGAAGGCATCCTCGATGGTGTGCATCAGCAGCATCGCCACCCCGCCCAAGAAGAACAGGCCGAACGCCGTCAGCCGCGTCGCACTCTCGGCGAACTGCTCCATGTAGCGCGAGATCAGCTTGCCACCCGTCTCCGGCATCAGATTGGAAAGCACAAAACTCTTGATCTGCAAAGAGAATTCAGAGAACACTGGGAACGCCGAGAACAAAGTCAGCGCAATGGTGATGAGCGGGACCAGCGACAACAGCGTGGTAACAGTCAAACTCGCCGCGATCTGGTTGCAGCGGTCACGCGCAAAACGCACTGCCACCAATTTAGCGAATTGGCGCAAGTCGTTCCAGCGGCGATGGATGAGAGATGGCATAGCGGCAAGCACAGTTATAATGGCGCGCATGATACCCGACAACGAAATCCTAGTGCTGTACTACAGCCAGCACGGCGCTACCCGCCAGATGGCGCAACTCATCGCACGCGGCGTGGAACAAGCCGGGCTCAGCGCCCGCCTGCGCACCGTCCCGCCCGTCTCCGCCACCTGCGAGGCCACCGCACCGGCCATTCCCGACAGCGGCGCACCCTACGCCACCCACGCCGATCTGGAGGAATGCATCGGCATCGCCATCGGCAGCCCCACCCGCTTCGGCAACATGGCCGCCGCCATGAAATATTTCTGGGACGGCACCAGTGCCCTGTGGATGAGACACGCACTGGCGGGCAAACCCGCCGCCCTGTTCACCTCCACCGGCACACTGCACGGCGGACAAGAAGCCACTCTGCTGACCATGATGATCCCGCTGCTGCATCACGGCATGGTCATCGTCGGCCTACCCTACTCCGAACCCGAACTCAGCAATACCCAGAGCGGCGGCACACCCTACGGCGCCAGCCACCACGCCGGAGTCGCGGGCGACCTGCCGATCACCGAACACGAACGCAAACTGTGCATCGCACTGGGTCGCCGCTTAGCCCTCACCGCCCAAAGACTCGCCGCATGAGCAACGCCCGCGAAGCCCGCCAACTGCTGCGCGCCCACCGCTACGGCGCACTTTCCACCCTCTCGAAGAAATTCGACGGCCACCCGTTCGGCTCGATCACCCCTTATCTGGTTGACCACGACGGCAGCCTGCTCATCCTCATCAGCACCTTAGCCGAACACACCAAGAACATCGCCGCCGACCCGCGCGTCAGCCTCATCACCCACAACCAGCGCGACCCACACATCCAGACCCAAGGCCGCGTCACCCTGCTGGGCCACGCCGCACTCGTCGCAGAACGCGAAGAGACCGGGCGGCGTTACCTGCGCTACTTCCCCGAAGCGCAGACCTACTTCGCCATGCACGACTTCTCCTTCTACCGCATCACCCCGCTCACCCTGCGCTACATCGGCGGCTTCGGCCACATCCACTGGGTCAAGGCGGAAAGCTACCGAGTGGCGAACTACCCGCTCATCCAACAAGAGGCCGACCTCCTCGCCCAGATGAACGCCGACCACAGCGCATCACTGCGTCACTACTGCCGCCAAACCCAGCAGATAGAAGCACAGCAGATCGAGATGGTAGGCATAGACTGCGACGGCTTCGACCTGCGCGCCGATGGCGACGTCTACCGCATCGACTTCCCCGAGCCGGTGCTGGATGCACAACAGGCCCGCGCCGCACTGATAGCGATGAGCCAAGCAACAAGCTGAACCCGCGCCAGCGATTGACAGCCCCGCTCACCCACCCTTAGAGTTCAACCCGCTTGCACATCTACCACCCTTGCCTCAGCATCCTTCAGCCCCGTTCGCGCTGAGCCTGTCGAAGCGTATCGGCACGGGGAAGCCAGTTAGCAACCTGATCCTGTCGCCCCCGCAAATGCGGCAACGAGCGCAAGCGCACCCACTCTGCGACAAGCTCCGCACTCCGCCCCAAGCCCTCCGGCGCACCACCAAATGGCTCACGCCCGCCGCGCGGCGCGCTTACGCCATTCCCGGATCACCCATAATTTCCACAGCAGCCGTGCGGTCACATAGCCCAGCAGCGCCAGCGTCAGGCCGAGCATGGGCAGGCCGATGAAGAAGGGGCGGCCCATGGATTCCAGCCAGACGAGCAGCGGGGTGAGCCAGTTGTCCCAGCTCAGTTCTGGCGGGGCGAGGTTGGCTAGGCCGCCGTTGTGTGCGCCGGTGAGCACCGCGCCGTATTCGTAGGCGAGCACGTAGAGCGGCACGATGGTGAGCGGGTTGGTATACAGTGTGGTGAACACGGCAACCGGCAGGTTGACTCTGAACACAATCGCCAGCAGCGCACCGCTCAGCATCTGCAACGGACCTGGGATCAGCCCGGCGAACAGGCCTACCGCCACCCCTCCCGCCACCGAATGTCGGTTGAGATGCCACAGATTGGGATGATGCAGCCATGAGCCGAAAGGCCGTATCCAGCGGCTTTGCCGGATGGTTTCGTGGTCAGGCAGGAATTTTCTGAACAGTTTTCTTGGCACGGCAGCGTCGGGTTTGCGGCAAAATCAGGGTGCGTAGATTAACCGATTGCCCGCCCTCGCTGAAAGAAAGGTTGTATCCATGAAGCCTGCCGATTCCGACCGAACTGCCCCGCGCGGCCTCTCGCTTGTCGAGTCCCGGGCTAGGCTGCGCAAAGATGGCGGCAACGAGTTGCCGGTGGCCGATCCGCGCAATGTGCAGGCTATCGCGCTGGAAGTGCTGCGCGAACCGATGTTCCTGCTGCTGGTCTCCGCCGGGGCGATCTATCTGCTGCTGGGCGACGTGGGCGATGCGCTGATGCTGCTGGGTTTCGTGTTCGTGGTGATGGGCATCACCATCTATCAGGAGTTGAAGACCGAACGGGTGCTGGAAGCGCTGCGTGACCTGACCAGCCCGCGCGCGCTGGTGTTGCGCGAGGGCATCGAACAGCGCATCGCCGGACGCGAAGTGGTGCGCGGCGACTTGCTGATCCTCACCGAAGGCGACCGCGTAGCCGCCGATGCCGTACTGATCTCCTGCAATGACTTCACGGCAGATGAGTCGCTGCTGACCGGAGAGTCAGCAGCGGTGCGCAAGCTGGCAAAAGCGGATGGGGCGGATCAACCCGACTCGCTCCCCCCGCCCGGCGGCGACGATCTACCCTACATCTATTCCGGCACGCTGGTGGTGCAAGGGCGCGGCATGGCGCAAGTGTTGGCGACCGGGCCGCACACCGAGATCGGCAAGATAGGCCGCGCCCTACAAGCGCAAACCATCGAAACCACGCCGCTGCAAAAAGAGATCGGCCAATTGGTGCGCCGCCTCGCCATCATCGGCGTGCTACTGAGCCTGCTGCTGTTGACGCTGTATGGCCTACTGCGCGGCGATTGGCTGCACGGGCTGCTTTCCGGCATCACGCTGGCCATGTCCATCCTGCCCGAAGAATACCCGGTGATCCTCGCCGTCTTCATGGCGATGGGCGCTTGGCGCATCTCCAAGCACCGCGTGCTGACTCGCCGCGTACCCACAGTAGAAGCGCTGGGCTCGGCCACGGTGCTGTGCGTGGACAAGACCGGCACGCTGACGCAGAACCGCATGGCGGTGCAGCAGTTGGTAGTGGGAGCAGCCTCTCACGCCATCAGCGATACCCCGCTGCCCGAGGCCTTCCACCAACTGGTCGAGTTCGCCATCCTTTCCAGCGAGACCGCGCCTTTCGATCCGATGGAAAAAGCCCTGCATGCCGTGGGCGTCACCCATCTGACGAACACCGAACATCTGCATGGCGACTGGAAGCTGGCGCACGAATACTCCTTGTCGCCCGATCTGCTCGCCCTTTCCCACGTATGGAAAGCGCATGACCGCGCCGAGTTCGTCGTGGCGACCAAGGGCGCGCCGGAGGCGGTGGCCGATCTTTGCCATTTTGACGCAGCGCAACAAGCCAACCTCGCCGAGCAGGTGAACGCCCTCGCGGCGCAAGGGATGCGGGTGCTGGGCGTGGCGCGCGCCAACTGGAGCGGCGAAGATTGGCCGGAGTACCAGCATGATTTCGATTTCGAGTTCCTCGGGCTGGTCGGCCTCGCCGACCCTGTACGCCCCACCGTCTCCTCCGCGCTCAAAGAATGCGCCACGGCAGGCATCCGCGTGGTGATGATTACCGGCGACTATCCCGCCACGGCGCTGGCGATCGCCGGACAGATCGGTCTGGAGGTCGGTAGCGGCGGCGTCATCAGCGGCGCGGAGCTCAGCCAGATGGACGACGCAATGCTGCGCGAGCGCATCCGCCTCAGCAACATCTACGCGCGCATGGTTCCCGAGCAAAAACTGCGTTTGGTCAACGCGCTCAAAGACGGCGGCGAGATCGTGGCGATGACCGGCGACGGCGTGAACGATGCCCCCGCGCTGAAAGCCGCCCACATCGGCATCGCCATGGGCGCGCGCGGCACCGACGTGGCGCGCGAAGCGGCGGCGCTGGTGCTACTGGACGACGACTTCGCCTCCATCGTCCACGCCGTGCGCATCGGGCGCGGCATCTTCGACAATCTGCGCAAAGCGATGGCCTACATCTTCGCCGTCCACCTCCCCATCGCCGGGCTGGCGCTCATCCCCCTGCTGCTGGGCTGGCCGCCGGTGTTCGCCCCGGTTCACATCGTGTTCCTAGAGATGATAATCAACCCGGCCTGCTCCATCGCCTTCGAGGCCGAACCGGCAGAACGCGGCTTGATGCATCGCCCGCCACGCGACCCGCGCCATCCGCTGTTCAGCCGCCGCATCCTGATATTGAGCCTGCTGCAAGGCCTCTCCGTGCTGATCGCCGCGCTCGCCGTTCAAGGCTACAGCCTGAGTCTGGGCGCATCAGAGACGGAAGCCCGCGCCATGAGCTTCACCACGCTGGTGATCGGCAACCTCAGCCTGATCCTCGTCAATCGCTCCTGGCAGCACAGCCTGCTGCGCTCCCTGCGCACCCCCAACCCGGCGCTGTGGTGGGTGACGGGCGGCGCATTCAGCTTCCTCTTGCTGTCGCTCAACCTGCCCTTCCTGCGCAACGTGTTCCACTTCGCCAGCCTCACGCCGCAGCAACTCCTGCTCTGTCTGGCCGCCGGACTCGGCAGCGTACTGTGGTTCGAACTATACAAGCTGCTGCGCAGCAAGAAGGCTCATCCTCGGGCTGATTAACTCAGGGATTCACCGATAAGCGGTTAAAAAACAAAAAGAAAGTTACCAACTCCCCAAGTAAGCCCTATAATGCGTACGGGTTTCTGAGTTGTGCCGTTTCGTGTCTCAGTTGAGCGTGGATCCGTAACTTCAGCGACCCTGTACCTACGGGTTCACTCTCCTCTGAGTGCGAGGCGATATGACGCAAGTCCCATGTCCCTTCGTCAATCAATCAGGAGAGAGCAATGGATGTCGAAACACTCATCATGATCGCACTGGTCGTACTTCCAATTATCGTCATCGTTCTCGACGATAAAGGCTGGGATAGGATTAAGCACAACTGATCCTTTGCAAGCCATAACAGGTTAGCGTGGTATCAGTTGCGGCAGGCTGACTTCGAATAGGCCGCACCGCATTCACAAGGGCTGGCGCACTCGCCGGCCCTTTTTCATGCCTACGCTCCGAACACCCCTACAAAAAATATGTTGCCCATGTTGACACTCTGCAATTCAGAGCAATATACTCTGCATCACAGAGCGACATATACGGAGAGCAGCCATGCCCCAGCTTGCCACACAACAGATCAATGCCATCCACTCGATGCTGTCCGCCGGACACCGCAATCTGCGGGTCGAGCGCCATAGTCTGATCCTCTGGGGATTGAGTTGCGGCGGCCTGATCCTCGCCAGTAACCACATCCTGACCGACGAGCAGTTCCCCGTTCTGGAGCAACGCGCGCTGGCTTGGCTCACCCTGCTGGCGCTGACTCTCACCGGTGTCAGCCTACTCGACTGGAACCTGACCCGCCGCGCCAAACAAGCACGCGACGAGGCTTGGTCGTTCATCCATCGCCAAGTCCTCAAAGTCTGGTGGCTGCTGATGTCGGTAGGCGTGCTGATGACCTTCGCCACCTTCTTCTACGGCGGCGGCTACATGATCTTCCCGGCTTGGTTGGTGCTGGTCGGCTTGGGGCTATACGTCCACGGGCTATTCTCCGAAGAGGTGCTGGAGTGGACCGGCGCGATCATCATCGCCATCGGTGTCGCCACACTGGCGTTCCGGCTGGATTACGCCATCACCCAGAATATCGCCGCCTCCACGCTGGGCTTGGGTCTGCCACTGCTGGCCTTCCTGCTGGATCGCGGCAGAGCGCGTCCGGCTTGGTTGCGACTGGCGCAATCGGTGGGCTGGCTGCTATGCGTGCTGCTGCCGCCGTTGCTGGTGCAACGCACGGCTCAGTCCTATACCCCACCGGAGATGCCCACCGTCTCGCTGGAGACTTTCCGCCAGCAACCCGCCACAGCGCAGATCGTCGTATTGCCCGCAGGCAGCGTCATCCCCGTCAAGGTCGAAGTCTCAGGCAACCTGTTCCGCGCCAGCGAAGACAGCGTGTTTCCGCTGGTACTCAACCAGCCGCTGGAGATCGCCATGGATCATGGCCTGCCTACAGGTGATTGGCACATCCCCGGCGAAAGCTGGGGGCTGGCGCGCAAAACGCACTGGATCCAGATCCCGTGGATCAAAGCCGAACTGACCGCACAAAACGGCCCACAAGTACGCAGCAGTCTGATCGTCGAGACTCGCCATCCATCCCACTAACCCGAACCGGAGAACCTCATGCGCTATCGCCTCCCCATCGCCATGCTCACCCTCAGTCTCTGCGCCTGCGCAGGACTTCCGCCCAGCGCCAACGATCTGAGTCATGCCCCGCAGATCGAGTTCGGCCAAGCCCTGCCCGCTGGCAACCATTACATCCTGCACTATCCCGCAGGCACACCGCTGCCGGTCAGCGCCAGCGTCGATGGCAGTCTGTTCAGCCTCGCCGACCAGACCGACCTGCACGTGACGCTCAAGCGCGACCTCTATGTATTCGGCCAATTCGTCAGTTTCGACGGCAAAGACTGGCGTCCCTCGCGCGACGTGATCGAAACGAAACTAGAGCTGCGCATCCCGCAAGAAGATGGCAAAAAAGCTGGCCGACTGCATATCCAACTCGATTTGAAATAAACGACCAGACCGGAGAATCAGATGGAATCCCTAGACCCCCTGCTGCACCAACCCCTGCGCACCCAGCTCGCCGCTTTTCTGGCGGGCGCGGGCGAAGTTACCTTCACCGACCTCAAGCGCCAGCTCGACGTTTCCGACGGCAACCTCGATTCGCACCTGAAGAAGCTGATCGCCGCCGACTACGTCTGCGTGCGCAAAGAGACCAGCGGCATCCGCCCGCAGTCCTACTACGCCCTCACCGCCAGCGGGCAAGCGGCGTTGCACACCTACGTCGCCGCCTTACAGCAATTGCTGGCGTTCGCCCCGAGCACGTCCACCACGGGCTGGTCGCCCGTGAATGTTGTAACCGTGAAGTGATCTTCAACCATCCAAGAAAGGGCTAATCGCCATGAAACTCCGTCTTTCCGCCTCACTGCTGGCGCTGGTCTCCCTGCCGACTTTCGCCGCTGATGCCGCGCCGCTCACCTCCATGCGCGCCAGCCAACGCGATGCCAACACCCCAAGCGAGATCGAGGCAGGCGCTTTCCTCGGCTTCGGCCCCGGCTATCTCGGCGCAAGCAAGACCATAGGCATGGTCGGGCCGTATTTCGAAGCTAATTTCGGCAACGGCGTCTTCCTCAGCACCCTCGACGGGCTGGGCTACCGCAGCCAGAACCACAACGGCTTCTCCTTCGCCGCCAGCCTAGGCGGCAGCATGGCGCGCAACGAAAGCTCCGGCAAATTCGACACCCCCAACCGCCTGCTCGGCATGGGCAACATCGGACTGGTGCCACAACTCAACCTGTTCGCCAATTACGACATGGGCGCGCTCCATCTGGTGTCGGTGTTGCAACAGGAACTGGGCAATCGCCACGGGCTGGAGTTGCAACTGGGCGGACTGTACGACGTGAATGCCACCGAACATGATCTGGTACAGCTACACGCAGGTTTCGCCGCCGTGAATCAGGCCAAGATGCAGACCTTCTTCGGCGTCACGCCGAGCCAGTCGGCCAACAGCGGCAACGCGGTCTACACCCCGAGCGCGGGTGTCGCCGGGGCGCAGGTCGGCGTCAACTGGCGACATGCGTTCAGCGCAAGCTGGACCGCCGATGCCGGGCTGGGCCTCACCACGTTGCGCGGCAGCGCCGCCAACAGCCCGCTGACCCAACGCCAGAGCAGCGTCTACACCGGGCTGGGGATAGGCTACCGCTTCTGATCCCGCCCTCGGGAAAGACAATGCGACACCCGCTCGACCCGGGCTCGACCGCACCGTGGAACGCAGCCGCGCCCACGGTGCGGCTGCTGCCGTTCATCCTGCTGGCAGCCTTGCTGCATCTCGCCGCCCTGCTCTGGTTCAAGCTGCCTCCCGCCCCGCTCCCGACGCTGCAAGCCCCGCTGGAGATACGCTTCGAGTCGCCCGCGACACCGCGACCTCAAGCCGCCGTCACGACACCCAGCCATACCGCACATCCCGTGAGCAGCGTCCCGAGCGCAAACAAGCCCGCCGTCATCGCCAAGCGCGATGAACAAGCCGCACCGGCCGCGCCTGCCTTCGATGTCAGCCGACTGCGCGAACAAGCCCGCAACTACGCCCTGCAAGAACAACGCACCTCGACACCGCAGACCGGTCTAGAGGGCTGGTATTTCGGCTCTTACACCGGGCTGGACTCCGGCACTTTCTCGTTCACGCTGGACGACACCGGACACGCCACCGGCTCGGGTCAATCCAGCCGCTACGGCATCAATTTCATCATCAGCGGAAACGTCGCCACGAGCGGACTGATCCAGATGTCCGGCTCGGGAACAGCCGGAGAGGCGCACTTCAACGGCAAACTCGATCTGAAGAGCGGCGAACTCTCGGGCACATGGATACTCGCTGGCGCAGGCGGCGGTACGTTCAACGGGCAGCGCGAATGAAGACAGGAAAAACCAGTTCGACGACTCAGAGCAAACGAACCACTCAGGGCGTGAACACGCCCTAGATCGCCCAGTCCCAGTCGCCGTCCATATCAGGCTGATACAGGGTGGCATTGTTGCGGCCCTTGGCCTTGGCGTGATACATGGCGATGTCGGCTTTTTTGGTCAGGCGTTTCTCGTCACAGGTCTGATCCAGATTGACCGCGACGCCGATGCTGGCCGAGATGTGGATTTGGTGTCCACCCAATTCGAACGGTAGGCAAAGGCTTTGTCGAATCTTCTCGGCGACCACGATGGCATCGGCCTTTTCCTCGATGCTTTGCAACAGCACCACGAACTCGTCGCCACCGATGCGCGCGGCAGTATCCGAATCGCGCAGACACTCACGCAAACGCTGCGCAACCTCCACCAGCAAGAGATCACCGATTTGATGACCGAAAGTGTCGTTGACCGGCTTGAACTTATCCAGATCGACGAACATCAGTGCGACATTCAAATCATCTCGCCGGGCGATGACCAAGGCCTGCGACAACCTGTCGTCGAACAGCGCTCGATTAGGCAAGTCCGTCAGCGCGTCATAATGAGCAAGGTGGTTCATTCTTTCTTCAACAGATTTGCGTTCGGTGATGTCGCGCACGACACCGATGAAACGCCGAACTCCACCTTCTTCGACCTCACTAACCGCTATATCCAACGGGAACAGGCGGCCATCCTTGCGCCGCCCGACCACCTCGCGCCCGATCCCGACGATCTTTGACTGGGCAGTCTCAAGATAATTACGCACATAGCTGTCATGAGCCGTGCGATGCGGCTCAGGCATCAACATACTGATGTTCCTGCCTATCACCTCACTCGCGTCATAACCGAAGATCCGCTCTGCGGATTTATTGAAGGAATCGACCAGCCCCCGCTCGTCTATGGTAACGACCCCATCAAACACATTGTCGAGCACCACGGACATGAAGTGCTCCCGTTGCAATGCCTCCCGCCGACCCGACATATCTTCCACCTGACCGATGAAAAACAAAGGGATACCCGCCAAATTCCGGTGTATCACCACGGTGAGGTGTACCCACACCACCCGCCCGCCACGATGGAGCAAGCGTTTTTCGTTCTGGAATCCCTGAATTTCTCCGGCCAGCAGTTGCCGTTTAAAAACCACATCCGCCGCCCAATCATCGGGATGAGTAATATCGCGGGTGGTCAGCTGCTCAAGCTCTTTTTTCGTGTACCCGAGCAGATTGCACAAAGCCTGATTGACCTGCACGAACCGGCCATCGTCCAGTGCCGCTATCCCCATACCGATAGGGGCAAATTCGACAATGTCGCGGAAGCGCCCTTCACTCTCCAGCAGCGCCGCCTCCTGCCACTTGCGCTCGGTGATGTCCCGCCCCACGCCGATGAGCCCCAATAGCGTCCCATCCGCACTTAAGTAGGGCGTCTTCAAAATCTCCAGACAGGCTCGTCTACCATCGAGATACGTGACCCACTCCTCGCTGGTGCAGGGGCGATTCAGCGCCAGCATCTCCTGATCTTTCTGGCGACAGAACGCCGCCAGCTCCACATCGACAAAATCGAAGTCGGTCTTGCCAATGATCTCGCTTTCGGACGCACCAAAGAACTCTTCCAGCGCCCTATTACAGCCCAGATAAACGCTGTTGGTATCCTTGATGAAAATGAAATCGGGGATTGAGTCGATAATTTCGTGCAGTAAAGCGCGCTGATTCGCCAACTCCAACTCCGAGTTGGCACGCAGCTTCTCGTTGATGGCGGTCAATTCTTCCGAATTGACACGCAGGGCGTTCTCGAGCAAGGAAGTCTCCTGCTCCACCTCGTGATAACGCGCACTGACAGCAGCAAGAAAAGAACTCCAGTCCTCCGAGAGCCCCTGATCTTTAAGGCGTTCTAACTGACGACTAAGCAAGCGATGCATGAGCGACTCCCGAAGTACCCTTGTTCGCGCCACCAAGCGGAGGCGTCCAAGCCTTGAGCGAATATTGCCCCATAAAAACACTGCGAACAAGGACAGTCCCTGCCCCTGCCCCTGCCCCTGCCCCTGCCCCTGCCCCTGCCCCTGCCCCTGCCCCTGCCTGGAGGAATCATAACGAACTGACAAATAATGGAAACAGGCTTTTTACGGCAGCGATTGACGTGTCTGCCCCATGATAGCACCCTGCTCACACTGGCTCAGTGCGCCGCCGTACAATCCCCGAAACAAGGCATCATGACGGTTAACAGCACCGGCATTCGGCAGTACCCTATGCGCCATGATTTCCTTCGTGCTTTTCTTCGCCGCCGGAGTCTGGTGGCTGCAACAACAGGCGACGTTGCCTGCGCCCGCCATCGGCTGGCTGGCGGCAGGATCGGCGCTGGCTTGGCTGTTGCCGCGCAATGGCTGGCGCGGCGGCCTGCGCTGGGGATTGCTGGCCGTTTTCGCTGCCTCACTCGGCATCTTCCACGCCGCCTTCTTCGCCGCGCAAAGGCTGGACGATGCGCTACCCGCCGACTGGCAAGGGCGCGACATCGAGTTGATCGGCGTAGTCGCCGAGTTGCCCCGGCAACATGAACGCGGCCTGCGTTTCGTCTTCGATGTCGAACGGGTACTGACGCCCGGCACGCACGTCCCCAGCCACCTCCAGCTCGCCACCTACGAATCCGCAAAGGACGCGCCGCTCGCCCTCCACGCAGGTGAACGCTGGCATCTGACGGTGCGCCTCAAACAACCGCACGGCAGCGCCAATCCTTACGGTTTCGATTACGAAGGCTGGTTGCTGGAGCGCAATCTCCGCGCCACTGGCTATGTGTATCGCAAGGGTGCGAATCTGCGCGTGGATGAGCGGGCGGCGGGTTGGGGCTATCAGATCGAGCGCTGGCGCGAGGGGGTGAGATCGCGTTTCCAAAACACCTTGGTCTCTGACAGCTCCCCCTCCCCCAGCGGGGAGTACCAGCCTTACGCAGGCGTACTCACCGCGCTGGCCATCGGCGATCAGGACAGCATCCCCGCCGCGCAATGGCAGGTATTCACCCGCACCGGGGTCAACCATCTGATGTCGATCTCCGGCTTGCATATCACCATGTTGAGCGGACTGACTTTCGCGCTGGTGTATGGTTTTTGGCGGTGCAGTGCCCGGCTCACGCTACGCCTGCCCGCGCGCAAGGCTGCGGCGCTGGCGGGATTACTGGTGGCGCTGGGCTACGCGCTGCTCTCCGGTTTCGCCGTGCCGGCCCAGCGCACGGTGTACATGCTGGCGACTGTGGCAGCGGCGCTGCTTTTGTCGCGCACCATCGCGCCCGCGCAGATTCTGGCAGCGGCCCTGTTCAGCGTGCTGCTGGCCGACCCGTGGGCGGTGCTGTCGCCGGGATTCTGGCTCTCCTTCGGCGCGGTCGGCCTTATTCTCTACATCTCGGCCAATCGGCTAGGCGCACGCCACTGGCTTGCGGAATACGCCAAAGTGCAATGGGCCATGCTGCTCGGCCTGATCCCCGCGCTGCTGGTGCTGTTCCAGCAAGTCTCGCTGGTCGCGCCGCTGGCCAACGCCTTCGCCATCCCGCTGGTCAGCCTGATCATCGTCCCGCTCACCTTGCTGGGCGCAGCCCAACCTTGGGACGGGCCGCTGTGGCTGGCACACTGGGTGATGAGCGGCGTCGGCGCAGCGCTGGAATGGCTGGCGACAGCACCGGCGGCGGTGTGGACGCAGCACGCCCCGCCGCTCTGGGCGCTGTTCCTCGGTTTGGCGGGCGTGATCTGGATACTGTTGCCGCGCGGCTTTCCCGCGCGCTGGCTGGGGCTGCTGATGCTGTTGCCGCTGTTCCTCGTCCGCCCTGAGACACCTCCGCCCGGCACGCTGCGCCTCATCGTGTTCGATGTCGGGCAAGGCACGGCCATCGCCGCCCAGACCCACGACCACGCCCTGCTCTACGACACCGGGCCGGATTTCTCCGGCGAAGCCGACAGCGGCAACCGCATCCTCGTCCCCTCGCTACGCGCGCAGGGCATCGCCAGTCTGGACACGCTGGTGCTCAGCCACGACGACATCGACCACACCGGCGGCGCAGCCTCCATCCTGCAAGCCCTGCCCGTCGGCATGATCGCCAGCTCACTGCCGCCGACGCATCCGCTGTTGCTCCCCGCCCCCTCTGGGGGCGGGGCTGGGAATGAGGGAAGTCCTACACAAGGAAGTACCACCCGCTGGCGATCCAGCCCTTGCACCGACGGCCAGCAGTGGAACTGGGACGGCGTGCGCTTCGAGTTCCTGCATCCAGCGGCGCAGGCGCAAGCAGGCCAGAAGACGCACGACAACGACTTAGGCTGCGTGCTGCGCATCAGCACGGGCGGACACAGCGTACTGCTGGCGGCGGACATCGAGCGGCGCGCCGAGCAACGCCTGCTGGCGCTGCACCCGGAGCGACTCCCCGCCACCCTGCTCTCCGTACCGCATCACGGCAGCAAAACCTCGTCCACCCCGGATTTCGTCGCCGCCGTCCATCCCCGCTACGCCGTGTTCACCACCGGCTACCGCAACCGCTTCGGCCACCCCAAGCCAGAAGTCGTCGAACGCTACCGCGCCAGCGGCAGCGAACTATTGCGCTCAGATGCCGACGGCGCGCTGTTGGTCGAAATGGACGGAACGGAACTCAAGCTAGAACGCTGGCGGCAGAGCCATGCGCGGTATTGGTGGCATCGTACGGATGGTTAGATACCGGGCTACAGCTCAGTTTCTGCCCGGAAACTCCGCTACAATCGCGCCCACTAAAATCTCAGGAAACCCCGATGAAAAAGCTCCCCGCCCTGCTCGCCTTACTCGCCGTCACCGCCTGGGTCGGCAGTCTGTGGGCCATCGGTTATCTGGCTGCGCCGGTGTTGTTCTTCTCCCAGCCGGACCGGCAACTGGCCGGGATGCTGGCGGGCGAGATGTTCAACCGGGTGGCGCTGCTGGGCTTGGTCTGCGGCGGCTATCTGCTGGTGTACGGGCTGATGACGAGCGGCGCGGCGGTCTGGCGGCAAGCGACTTTCCGGCTGGTGTTGGCGATGTTGCTGCTGACACTGGTGACGCATTTCGGCATCCAGCCGATGATGAACGCGCTCAAGGCGCAGGCTCTGCCCGCCGAAGTGATGCACAGCGAATTCGCCCGCCAGTTCGGCATGTTGCACGGGCTTTCCAGCATCCTTTACCTGTTGCAGAGCCTGCTCGGCGCGGCGCTGGTGGTCTACGCGAACCGGCTCAACCGCCCGCCAGTATGATCTCGCGGTAAACCACTTCGATCACCACCAGCTCTTCCAACCCGCCCGGCCCGCGCAGGGTGACGACATCGTCCGCCCGGGCCTTGAACAGGGCCAGCGCCAAGGGCGAGACCCAGCTGATGAGACCTCGTCCGGCATCGGCTTCGTCCACCCCGACGATGCTGTAAGTCGCTTCCAGCCCGTCCCCCCGCTCCACCGTCACCGTCGCGCCGAAAAATATCTGAGCGCAGATGCCGCGCGCAGCGGGATCGACCACAGCGGCGTTCTCCAGCCGTTTGCGCAGAAAGCGGATGCGGCGATCCATCTCACGCAAGCGTTTCTTGCCGTAGATGTAATCGCCGTTCTCGGAGCGGTCGCCGTTGGAAGCGGCCCAAGTGATGGTCTTCACCAGCGCCGGGCGCTCGATCTTCCACAGTTCGTCCAGCTCCGCCTGCAAGCGGCGGAATCCGGCGGGCGTGATGTAATTCTTGGTGCCGATGGGAAGTTTGGGCGAGTTGTCGAGGTCGTCATCATCTTCGGCCTCGTCGTTCTCGCGGGTGAATGCTTTGCTCATGGAGGTCAGCCCAGTTTGGGATTGCTACTGAGGAAGCGCTCGAATTCGTCGGCAGGTAGGGGGCGACTGAAGTAATAGCCTTGGATCTGGTCGCAACCACGTATGCGCAGAAAATCCAACTCCTCCAGCGTCTCCACGCCTTCGGCGATGACTTGCAGTTCGAGCCGGTGACCCAAGCTGATGATGGAGCGGACGATGGCAGCATCGCTGGTGTCGGTCTCGATGTCACGCACGAAAGACTGGTCGATCTTGAGCTTGTCCACCGGCAGATTCTTCAGGTAATTGAGGCTGGAAAAGCCCGTGCCGAAGTCGTCGATGGAGAGTTGCACGCCCATCTCATGCATCTTGGCGAGGAAGGCCAGCGCTGATTTGGTGTCGCCCATCATAATGCCCTCGGTGATCTCCAGTTCCAGATCGCCCGGTGCTAGACCGGTCTCTGCCAGCACTTCGCTGACTAGATTGACCAACGCCGGCTGGAGCAATTGGCGGATGGAAAGGTTCACTGCCACCGGGAAGACCGGCAGGCCAAGCCTGCGCCACTCGGCGAGTTGCGCGCAGGCAGTGCGCAGCACCCATTCGCCGATGGCGACGATCTGCCCGGTCTCTTCCGCCACGGGGATGAATTCTGCGGGCGAGATGAACCCCTTTTCAGGATGCCGCCAGCGGATCAGTGCTTCTGCACCGCAAACCAAACCGCTGGCCAGATCGACCTGCGGCTGGTAATGCAGCAGGAACTGTTTCTGCTCCAGTGCGCCACGCAGGTCTTTTTCCATCAGGAAGATGTGCGTGGCGCGAAAGTTCATCTCTTCGGCGAAGAACTGGAAGTTGTTGCGACCCTCGTCCTTGGCGCGATACATCGCCACGTCGGCATTCTTGATGAGCGTGTCGCTATCCGATGCATTGTCAGGGTAGACGCAGACGCCGATGCTGGTGTGGGTGACGATCTGCACGGTCTCGATCTCGAACGGCTCGGCCAGCACCTGGATGATCTTGCTGGCCACGCGGGCCGCACCGTCCTTGTTGGCCTCGCGCAGCAACACGATGAACTCATCACCGCCGATGCGCGCTACGGTGTCACCTTCGCGCACGCATTCGAGCAGGCGTCGCGCCACCGATTGCAGCAGCTTGTCACCGACCGTGTGGCCCATCGAATCGTTGACGTATTTGAAGCGATCGAGATCAAGGAACAACAGCGAGAGCTGCCCGCTGTCGCGGTGCGCCGCCGCGATCATCTGCTCCAGACGGTCGCGCATCAGGGTGCGATTGGGCAGGCCGGTCAACACGTCGTGGAAGGCCAGCATCTGGATATTGTGCTCCGCCTCTTTGCGTTCGGTGATGTCGCTGGCGATGGAGATGTAATGCGTCACTTCGCCCTGCTCGTTCTTCACGGCATTGATCGACATCCACTTGGGATAGACACGGCCACTCTTGTCCTTGTCCTCGATCTCACCGCGCCAGTATCCCTGCTGGGTGATCGATTCCCACATGGCCCGATAGAACTCCGCATCATGGATGCCGGAAGACAATAGGCGAGGATTCCGGCCCAGCACCTCGTCCGCCCGATAGCCGGTGAGCTGAGTGAAGGTGTCGTTGACGGCAACGATGTTGGCCTTGGCGTCAGTGATGACGATGGCTTCGCCGCTGCTCTCGAACACCTTGGCAGCCAATCTCAGGCTCTCTTCGGCACGCTTGCGCTCGGTCACATCGGTATAAGTGACCAGCACGCCGATGATCTCCTCGCTATCGTCACGCAGCGGAACCTTGCTGACCAACTGGCAGCGATACGAGCCATCCACCTCGCGGAACATAGCCTCGTGGTTGATGATGCTCTGCCCACTCGTCATCACCTGTAGATCCTCAGCACGGAAGGTCGCGGCATATTCAGGGTAGAAATCCACATCCGATTTGCCGATCAACTGCGCGACACTCTCCAGCCCCATGTCATTGAGCAACAGATCGTTCGCTCCGATGAAGCGCGAATCACGGTCTTTCCAGAAGATACGCACCGGCACGGCATCGAGTACCGATTGCAACATCTGCTGCGAGCGATTGCGTTCCTCCTCGGCCCGTTTCTGCGCAGTGATGTCGCTCACCACCCCGATGCCGCGCAACGCGCCTCCCCCCGGAGCAAAGTCGATCTGTGCGCTTTCGCGCACCCACTTGATCTGCCCGTCCACCACGATGCGGTGCTCGATATCGTAGTCCGCGCCCTGCAATGCAGCCGCCCAAGCAGCTCCGACCCTGCCCAAATCATCCGCATGGATGCAGTCCAAGAAATCCTGAAAAGTCAGCGGCGTTCCCGGCTCCTTGCCAAAGATGCGGTAGGTCTCAGCCGACCACTTCAGATAGTCGTCAGGGATCTCCAGACACCAGCTCCCCATGCCTGCCACAGACTGGGCGCGATTCAGGCTGGCCTCGTTCTGCGCCAGCAGATAATTGCTGCGGCGGAGTTGGTAGCTGGAAACCGCCATGAACAGCGCCGTCACGCCCATCGCCAGATTGAATATCCACAGCTCGCGGATGCTCTCCAGTGTCACTGGAGCGAACACGCCGATCTCCAGCACCATGCCCAAGATCGAGAGCAAGAACACGAAGCTGGTGGAAAGCAGGGCGTGGCGCATGTTGAAGCGCAAGGCCGACCAGACGATCAGCGGCAGCAGTATGAACGGCCCGATGGAAGTGTCGAACAACGCTATGGACAGATCACTGAACACCAGCGCACAGAAGAACACCAGCAGCAGCGCATGAAGTATCGCCTCGCGCACCAGCGGCGCGGTCCATTGCATGGGTTTGTGCTGCGCCCAAGCCAGAATCAGCGAGGTGAACAGCAGGATGCCCAGCGTATCGCCCATCCACCAGTAGGCCATCGCGGGAAGATAGGCATCCCACGGCATCAGCCCGTTGTAGCCTAGCCAGAACACACCGAGCAATGCACTGAGTAAAGCAGTCAGCAAGGCCGTCGCCAACAACAGGAAGATGTCGCGATTCTCCGGCATGGTCAGATTGAAGACGAAACGGCGCAGCAGCCAAGCACCGGCGACCGCCTCCAGCGTACTGCCGAGAGCAATCTCGAACGCAGCCGACAGCCCCGTCGCCAGATTGCCGAGTATCGCGCCAAGCAACACACCCGGCCACATCCCGTAGCCATACAGCAGCAAGGCCGCCAGTGCGATGCCCGCCGGCATCCAGAACAAGGTCACCGAACTCCCCACCAGCGAGAAGATCAGGCCGATCTTGGCGCCCAGAAAGTACAACAATGCCGTAGCGACAAGGCGCAGCAGGTCTTTCCCCGAGTAGTGAAGCGGCAAGTTCAAGTGGTCCCCTGAGATCGAAGTATGTGAACAGCTTTACGCAGTATATCCGAGAGCCATACTCTGGCAACAGCCGGATGCTCAAAACACCGACGCCCGCAGAAGCGGGCGTCGTTTTAGGTAGGAAAGTGGCTAACTCTCAGTGCTGCAAGGCCTTGATCACATCCTCGACCACCTTCTTGGCGTCGCCGAATACCATCATGGTCTTGTCCATGTAGAACAGGTCGTTGTCCAGACCAGCGTAACCAGCCGCCATCGAACGCTTCACCACCATCACGGTGCGCGCCTTGTGGGCTTCGAGGATGGGCATACCAAAGATCGGGCTGTTCGGATCGGTCTTGGCGGCGGGATTGACCACGTCGTTGGCGCCGATCACCAGTACCACATCGGTGTCGGCGAAATCGTTATTGATCTCGTCCATCTCGACCACCTGGTCGTAAGGCACTTCGGCCTCGGCCAGCAGCACGTTCATGTGGCCCGGCATCCGCCCGGCCACTGGATGGATAGCGTAACGCACCTTGATGCCCTTTTCGGAGAGCATCTTGGACATCTCGTTGATGGCGTGCTGCGCACGCGCCACCGCCAAGCCGTAACCGGGAACGATGATGACGGAGTCGGCATTGCCCATCAGGAAGGCCGCATCGTCGGCGCTGCCGCTGCGATAGGTCTTCTGCACGCCGTTGTCTTCGGCTACCGCCCCTTCTCCGCCGCCGAAGCCGCCGAGGATCACATTCAGGAAGGCGCGGTTCATCGCCTTACACATGATGTAAGACAGGATCGCGCCCGAGCTGCCCACCAGCGAACCCGCGATGATGAGCATGTTGTTGTTCAGCGTGAAGCCGATGCCCGCCGCCGCCCAGCCGGAATAGGAGTTGAGCATCGACACCACCACCGGCATGTCCGCCCCGCCGATAGGCACGATCAGCAGCACGCCCAGCAACAAGGCGATGGCGGTCATGATCAGGAACGGTGTCCAGGACGGGTCGAGGAAGAAGGCGATGCCGAAGCCGACCATGGCGATGCCCAAGCCCAGATTCAGCCAATGCTGCCCGGCGAAGCGCAGCGGCTTGCCCGAGAGTTTGCCGGACAACTTGCCGAAGGCGATGATAGAACCGGTGAAGGTGATCGCGCCGACGAAAGTGCCGATGAACAACTCGATGCGGTTGGCCGCATGGAGCATCTCGCCCGGCAGGGCGATGCCGTAGGCGACCGGATTGTTGAACGCCGACATGGCGATCAGCACTGCCGCCAAGCCGACCAGCGAGTGCATCGCCGCCACCAGCTCGGGCATCGCCGTCATCTGGATGCGGCGCGCCACCAGCGCGCCGATGCCGCCGCCGATAGCGATGGCAATCAGGATGAAGAACACGTTGTGGGTCACCGTCAGCGTGGTGACGACGGCGATGGTCATGCCGACCATGCCGAACAGATTGCCGCGACGTGCGGAGACCGGGGAGCTCAAGCCCTTGAGGGCGAGGATGAACAGGATGGCTGCGCCCAGATAGGCGAGCGCGACAGAATTGGCCGACATTTACTTACCCTTCTTCTTGAACATATCCAGCATACGCTGCGTCACCAAAAAGCCGCCGAACACGTTGACCGCCGCCAGCGCCACGGCCACCAGCCCCAGCACCGTTCCGGCATCCAGCTCCTGCGGGCCTGCCGCCAGCATCGCACCGACGATGATGATGCCGGAGATGGCATTGGTCACCGCCATCAGCGGCGTGTGCAAGGCAGGCGTGACGTTCCACACCACGTGATAGCCGACGAAGATCGCCAGCACGAACACCGTGAGATTGAGAACAAAAGGATCGACTACACCACTCATTGAATTGCTCCTGTAAATTATGCGGAGAGGGCGGCCTACCCGGCGCTGCGCGCCACGCCCTGCCCCTGCTTCCCTGCTATTTGGTCACCAGCTCACCGCCGATACACAGCAGCGTGCCAGCGATGATGTCGTCTTCACGATTGACGTTCATCACCCCGCCCGCCTTGGGATCGCACAGCAGGTTGAGGAAGTTGAGCAGGTTGCGGGCATACAGCGCGGAGGCGTCCGCCGCCACCGACGCCGCCAGATTGGCGTCGCCCACCAGTGTGACGCCGTGCTTGACCACGATCTGATTCAGTTCGGACAAGGGGCAGTTGCCGCCCGCCTCGACCGCCAGATCGACGATCACCGAGCCGGGCTTCATGCTCTTCACCATCTCTTCGGTCACCAGCACGGGCGCGGCCCGGCCGGGGATCAGGGCGGTGGTGATGACGATGTCGGCAGCAGCGACGCGCTTGGCGACTTCCGCCTTCTGCCTATCCAGCCAGCTTTGCGGCATCGGGCGCGCATAACCGCCCACCCCCTTTGCGCACTCACGTTCTTCGTCAGTCTCGTAAGGCACGTCGATGAACTTCGCGCCCAGCGATTCGACCTGTTCCTTCACCGCCGGACGCACGTCTGACGCTTCGATCACTGCACCCAGCCGCTTGGCGGTGGCGATGGCCTGCAAGCCCGCCACACCCACGCCCAGCACCACCACGCGGGCGGCTTTCACCGTCCCGGCTGCGGTCATCAGCATAGGCATGAAGCGTTTGTAGAGCGTAGCGGCGACGATCACCGATTTGTAACCGGCGATGTTGGCCTGCGACGACAGCACGTCCATCGCCTGCGCGCGCGTGGTGCGCGGCAGCTTTTCCATCGAGAAAGCGGTAATGCCCTGCTGGGCGTAGGCTGCGACCAGCTCGGACTTGTGCGGCATCAACAGGCCGATCAGCGCCGTGCCCGCATTGAGTTGCGCCAGTTCGGCATCGTTCGGCGCTTTCACCTTGAGGACGATCTCGGCCTGCGCATACAGATCGGCCAAGCCGACCAAGGCCGCGCCTGCCGTCTGAAAATCCGCATCGGGGATGCTCGCGCCGTCGCCAGCACCTTGCTGCACCAGCACTTGGTGGCCTGCCGCCACCATCTTCTTCACCGTTTCCGGCGTCGCCGCCACCCGGGTTTCGCCTGCGCACGTTTCCGCAGGAATACCTATACGCATGAAGTTTCTCCTCTGAACTCTGAAAAAACGCCCGGATGTACCGGGCGCTATTTTGGTGCGGATTATATACGACCTTTTTACTCCGCTGGGCCGTCTGGCTGGCCCGGACAATAAAAAAGCACGCCGCAGCCTGTCGCCGTAGCGTGCTTTTTCGTCGAACCGCCAGCTCAGAAGCGCTGGTTGAAACCCATCGAGAAGCCCATGTTGCTGGTCAACTGCGTGCCGTTCACCTTTTGATAGACCGGCAGTTGCAGCGCAGCATACAAACGAGTGTCAGGAGCAACCGAGAAGCTCAGGCCGGGTGTGACTGCCAGCATCTCGCCGCCGGTGTTGGCGGGTACGCCAGCCAAGCCACCTTCGCGTCCGGTGTTGTGGTAGTTAGTCTGCACCGTCAGCGCCACGCTATGACTGAGCGGATAAGCCGCGCCTGCGTCCAGCGCCAGACTGTTGCCGGGTTTGTAGCTTCCGCCTCCGCCACCATTGTCGCCGCTGGTGTTCAGCGGTTGTTGCACCGTGCCGCTGACGAACCAACGCACGTCACCGTCAGCTGGTGAGCTGTTGTAGAACACGCCGAGGATGCCATCGGTCGTGCCTGTACCCGGCTGGAACATGCGCTCGGCCAGCGTCACACCGTCGGTCGCCATCTGATTGGTACGGCCCGTAGCCAGCTTGACCCCGAATCGCACGCCGAAACCATTGGGCGTCGCGCCGCCGAAACGGTAACTGGCCAGCACCTTGGCATCGCCCAAGGTGGTGAAATCCCAAGTATCCGGCGCACCCAGCGTAGCCGAACCATGCTGGTGGTAGCGCTTGAGGAAAGGCAGCTCGATCTCGGCCTGCCATTGCTGGCTAAAGGTATAGCTCAGATCGACCATGTAGTTCTGATTGGTAGTGGTGATCTCGTCGCCAGCCGCCGCAGTCGCCGCCGTGAAGTTGGTTAGCTTGCCCGTGCCGCTGCGCAACTGGTTGCTCTTGAGATATTCATAGCGCACACCCAGCGACAACCCTTCGCGCGCATTGCTCCCCTGTGCGTCCCAACCGCTGTCGGCCAGACAGAACCCTGCGCCACACGCGGCGGCATCGCCTGCCGCCAACATCGAGATCGCCGCCAATACCGCTGTAAAACCTGTCGTCCGCTTCATTGTTACCGTCTCCCTGTATTGTTGTAACTGGTATGCCACTTTAACGCACCGTCTTCCGAAAATAGTGCGGCATTTTGTCGCACCCACGAGCCACCACCCCTCATCCGGTATAATCCGTCCATGCCTGCCATCCACCTCCTCCCCGACCTGCTCATCAACCAGATCGCCGCTGGCGAAGTCATCGACCGCCCCGCCTCGGCCCTCAAGGAACTGATGGAGAACGCGCTGGATGCCGGGGCGACAGAGATCGTGATTCAACTCGAAGGCGGCGGCATCCGCCTGCTGAAGGTACGCGACGATGGTGGCGGCATCGCCAAGGACGAGCTGCCGCTGGCACTGCAACGCCACGCCACCAGCAAGATCACCTCACTGGAAGATCTGCAACGGGTCGCCAGCCTAGGGTTTCGCGGTGAGGCACTGGCCAGCATGGCGGCGGTAGCGCGGCTGGCGCTGACCAGCCGCACACCTGAGCTCAGCCATGGCTGGAAAATAGAAACCGCAGACGGCGACCGTAGCGCAGCCGCCCCCGCACCCCATCCGTTTGGCACCAGCATCGAACTGCGCGAGCTGTATTTCAACACCCCGGCACGGCGCAAATTCCTCAAGACCGAGTCGACCGAGTTCGGCCATTGCGAAGAGACCTTCCGCCGCGTCGCGCTGGCTCACCCCGAGGTCGCTTTCTCGCTGCAACACAACGGGCGCACGGTCTGGCAACTGCCGCGCGGCGACCTGCCCGCGCGCATCGCCGCCCTGCTCGGCGCGGAGTTCACCCGGCACGCCGCCAGCATCGACCGCCGTATCGCCGAGCTGCATCTCTACGGCATGGCTTCGCTGCCCGCGCACGCGCTGGCTAACCGCGATTCACAATATTTCTTCGTGAACGGGCGCTTCGTGCGCGACAAAGTGCTGGCCCACGCCGTGCGCCAGGCTTATCAAGACGTGCTGCACAACCAACGCCACCCCGGCTTCGTACTGTTTCTGGAGTTGCCGCCAGAGCGGGTGGACGTGAACGTGCATCCCGCCAAGAGCGAGGTGCGCTTCCGCGATTCGCAAGGCGTGCACCAGTTCGTGTTCCACGCCCTGCACGACGCGCTGGCCGCGCCCTTATCGGAAGCGCCAAGCGCAGCCGCCGAGACTAGCGCGAACCGACCGCCCGTATTCATCGCCAGAGCAGAGTCGCCCCGCCCCGCCGCCCACTGGCCGCAGCAGCAGACCATGCCGCTGCACACGGCGGCGCAGCCATTGGCGTTCTACGATGCGCTGTTTGGCGGTCGCAAGCAGCCGCCCCCCCCCCCCGAGCCGCAGCCAGCCATCGCCCCCGCCGCGCCAGACAGTGGCATGCCGCCGCTGGGTTACGCACTGGGGCAACTCTCCGGCATCTACATCTTGGCGCAAGGCGCGCAGGGGCTGATCGTGGTGGACATGCACGCCGCGCACGAGCGCATCCTGTACGAAAAGATCAAGACTGCGTTCGACCAGCAGGCCATGCCGACCCAGCCCTTGCTGATCCCCATCAGCTTCAGCGCCGATGCCCTGCTCGTCGCCGCTGCCGAAGAGAACCAAGCCGCACTCGCCCAACTCGGCTTCGACCTCGCCCCCATCTCGCCTGGCGTACTGGCCATCCGCGCCCTGCCCGCGCTACTGAAAAGCACTGAAGCTGAAACCGCCGCCCGCGCCGTGCTGCGCGAACTTGCCGAATACGGCGCGAGCCGCGCCCTCACCGAACGCCGCAACGAACTACTGGCCACACTGGCCTGCCACTCCGCCGTACGTGCCCACCGCCAACTCACCCTGCCCGAAATGAACGGCCTACTGCGCGAACTCGAAACCACCGAACGCGCCGCCCAATGCAACCACGGCCGCCCGACTTGGTTCCAGATGACGCTGGCAGAACTGGATGCGATGTTCATGCGCGGGAAGTAGGTCGACGCTCTCAAGCAATTGCTCCCCCAGCAAGGCGAAGAGAACAAAGAGCCTAACTATTGGGGATAACATGAACACATTCATCACTCGGTTGCTGAACCGGCTCAAGCCGCATGACAATACGCCCACAGAAATCAAACGGGCCAAACAACTGATTGCGGCAATTGATGCGGGCGGCATTCCTCTTGATCCAAGCCGGATTGCCCGCATCGCTGAAGACCTTGGGCTGGAGGTGTCCCGAAAAGCCCGAATGGAAGATACGATTAAGCGAATTCGATCAGCACTTGAACGCTGTTAGCACCGATCACAAAACTGAGAGTAAACATCCATGAGCGCGAAGAATGCGGGCCTAGTAAATGGTGTGATGTGCCATTGCAGCGGCACCAAGCGGGAACAGATTCAAGGCCTGTTTGATGAAGGAATGGATATGAATGCCATTTCAAGATGGACGGGTGCTCTTTCGGGCTGCGGGGGCTGCGAGTGGGATATTGCTCAGCTCCTAAAGGAACTGGCCGAGCATAGGGGCCGCATAAACGAAGACGCAGGTTGATTCGATCTCGGAAGGAGGGGCCATGAAATATCGACACTACAAGGGCGGCATATACGAGATAGTCTGCGAGGCGAGGCTCGAATCCGATCCCAAGGTCATGATGACCATATACCGGTCGGCAGCAGATGCCACGATCTGGGCTCGCCCCAGCAACGCATTCTTTGAGTTGGTGCAACATGAGGGCAACGCCATGCCAAGATTCGCCCCCATCGAAGGCTGACCAGCATGGACTCCACGAGTTTGATCGCACTGCTGCTGGTGGCTGCCATCGTGTGGTATTGGCAAAACAGCGTCCATGTACTTGAACTTGCACGCAATGCGGGCCGTGGATCATGCCTTGGTGCGAACGTGCAGTTCCTTGATGACTCAGTCGCCAGCATCAAACTAGGGGTTGCCCGAGACCCGTTCGGACGACGGGTGTTACAACGCACTTATCGATTCGAATTCAGCGAAACAGGCAACTCCAGAATCGAAGGTCGGATAGTCATGCTAGGTGACAAGGTGGAATCCGTAACGATGGATCCCTACCAAGTCTTGCCGTAATCAGGTCCCCGTACTGCTTTTGAAGATACAAGACCACGGTTTATCTGGTCGCCCGCCCCTCATATCCCGGATCGCAGCGCTGCCAACTTTGCCTGGATCTCGCTGAACAACGGTCGCTGATCGACCGCAGGCAGATCGCAGCGTTGCTGTAATTCGCGCAGGGCAGCGACAATCTGCCCGGCGTCCGGCTCGGCATCACAACGCAGCAATAGCTCATCCAACAGACAGGCAAAAGCGCGCACTTCCAAGCGCTGCAAGCCGAGGGCAAGTGGCGCATCGGCGGGCGGCAAAAACGAGGCCGCACCGAAGTCGCCCAACAGCGCGTCGCCCTGCGGATTCCACAGGATGTTGTGGGCGTACAGATCGCCATGCATCACGCCTTGCGCGTGCAGATGCTCGGCCACGGCGGCGACGCCGAGAGCGAGATCGAGCGCGACAGGCAAGCTGAAGTGCGTCTCCGCCGGATAGATGTCGCGAGTGCAGGACTCCAGACTGGGCGGCCCGGCAAGGTTGCGGAAGCTGGGGGCTATCAGCGACATCACCAAACCCGGCGTGGTCTCGGGATGTTCGCTGAGCTTACCGACCACCGGGATCAGGCCGGGATGCGCACCAACTGCAAGACAGGCGGCTTTTTCGCTGCGCGGCAGGCCGTCGCTGGTGAGCGCGCCCTTGAACATCTTCACCGCCACTGCGCCCCGCTCGTGCCGTTCGGCGCGGTAGATCACGCCGGACGCGCCTTCCCCCAATTTGTGCTGCAACTCCAGCGTGTGCCACTCGACCGGCGTGATGTGCAGATTCTGCATCGCGGCGGCTTCGCTGGCGTCGCTGCACGGGTTGCCGGAATACGCCAGCCAAGCCAGACGCGGCATGGCGAGCAGCCAGTCGGGCAGCCGCTCGAAGCGATTGGCTGCAATGCGCAGCAACTCCAAGTTGCGGCACGCCGCCAGCGCGTCGGGCAGATGCGTCAACTGGTTGCCCGCCAGCATGAGTTTTTGCAGCCGCACACAACGGCCAAGCTCCGGCGGAATCTCGCGCAAACGATTGTCGGTCAGGATCAGCCAGCGCAGTCTCTCCGGCAGCGCGGCGGCAGGCAGTTCGCCGATCTGATTGGCTTTGAAGCCTATCATCTCCAGATTCGGGCAGCGCCCCAGCACTTCCGGCACGCGGGCAAAACAATTGTCCGAGCAGAAAATGACGCGCAGTTTGTGCAGCTTGGGCAGATCGTCGGGCAAGCCCGACAGCGCGTTGCCGGAAAGGTTGAGGATTTCGAGCGAATCCGCCAACTCGAAGATTTCGCGCGGGAATTCGGTGAGGCCGCAGGCAAGGTCGAGGCGGGTGATGCCGGTCAGCTCGCCGGCGCGCAGGGAAGCAAGGGTGTGCATGGGCGGACTATAACCGAACAACCCGTGTTCCCGCTCACAACCCGCTCAACACCTTGATGTGCGCTGTCACGCTGCGTCCCAAAGCGTGGAGTTCATAGCCGCCTTCCAACACCGAGACGATACGCCGTTGCGCGTATTTTTCTGCGATGAGTTTGAGCTCAGTGGTCACCCAAGCGTAGTCAGATTCGCCGAGTTTGAACATCGCCATATCGTCGTCGCGGTGGGCGTCGAAGCCGGCGGAGATGAACAGCATCTCGGGCTGAAAGCGTTCCAGCGCAGGCAGCCAGCGTTCGGTCACGGCGGCGCGGAACTCGCTGCTGCCCGTCCCGGCGGGCAAAGGCACATTGATGATGTGCTCGTTGCCGGAATCCGCCCCGCAGTTGGGATAGAACGGATGCTGGAAGGTGGAGCAGAGCATCACGCGCGGCTCGTCGCGAAAGATGTCTTCCGTGCCGTTGCCATGATGCACGTCGAAATCGGCGATGGCGACGCGCTTCAGGCCGTGATGTTCCAGCGCGTGTGCCGCGCCGACGGCGACATTGTTGAAGATGCAGAAACCCATCGCCCGCCCACGTTCAGCATGATGTCCGGGCGGGCGGATGCTGCAAAAGGCGTTCTCCACCCGGCCCGCCATCACCAAGTCCACCGCCAGCACCGCCGCCCCGGCGGCACGCAAAGCGGCTGGCTGAGTGTACGGATTCATCGCGGTATCGCCGTCGATGTGGGCGATGCCCTGCTGCGGCGCAGTCGCGGCGACATGGTCGAGGTGCGCAGCGGTGTGGACGCGCAGCAGTTGTTCGCGGGTGACCTCGGACGCTTGGTGATGTTGCAGGTAATCGAACAGACCGGAAGCGATCAACTGGTCTTCGATGGCATAGATACGCGCCGGGCATTCCGGGTGATGCGCCCCCATGTCGTGTTTGAGGCAGAGCGGGTGGCTGATATAGGCGGTCTGCAAGCGGCTCTCCGTAAAAATCGGGCGACGTGACAGTGCTATCATAACGGCCAACACTTTCCAGCAACAGCGCAAAATCATGGGCAAGCACTACCTCAACACCTTGTTCGCGCCTAAATCGGTAGCGGTGTTCGGCGCCAGCGAACGGGCTGATTCCGTCGGTCAGATCGTCTTCCAGAACATGCTGGAAAGCGGCTTCAAAGGGATGCTCTACCCGATCAACCCCAAATCTGCCGAGATCCAAGGCCAACGCGCCTACGCCAGCATCGCCGAGATCGGCAAGCCGGTGGAGTTGGTGGTGATCGCCACGCCCGCGCAGACCGTGCCGGGCATCATCGAAGAGTGCGGGCTGCATGGCGTCAAAGCCGCCGTCATCATCACCGCCGGATTCGGCGAAGCAGGAGCGGCGGGCATTGCACTGGAAAAGTCCCTGATCGAAACCGCGCACCGCTACAACATCCGCCTGATCGGGCCGAATTGTCTGGGCATCATGCGCCCCTCCATCGGGCTGAACGCCACCTTCAACAAGGGCGGCGCAAACGTCGGCAACATCGCTTTCGTATCACAGTCGGGCGCGCTGTGCACCGCGATTCTGGATTGGGCGCACAGCAACGACGTGGGCTTTTCCAGCGTGGTGTCGATGGGCTCATCGACCGATGTGGATTTCGGCGAGATCCTCGACTATCTGGTGTCCGACTCCAATACCCACAGCATCCTGATGTACATCGAAGGCATCCGCAACGCGCGCAGCTTTATGAGCGCGCTGCGGGCGGCGGCACGCATCAAGCCGGTGATACTGGTCAAGGTCGGCCGCCATGCGGCGGGTTCTAAAGCGGCGATGTCGCACACTGCTTCGCTGGTGGGCGCGGACGACGTGTTCGATGCCGCCGTCAGCCGCGTCGGCGTGGTGCGGGTGCAGACCATCACCCAGTTGTTCACCGCCGCCAAAGCGCTGTCGTGCGGCTTCCGCCCGGTGGGAGATCGTCTCGCCATCGTCACCAACGGTGGCGGCCCCGGCGTGATGGCGACCGACCGCGCCGCCGATCTGGGGCTGACCCTCGCCACCCTGTCCGATGCCACCCTAAACTATCTTGACCAGCATCTGCCGTCAAACTGGCCGCGCAGCAATCCGGTGGACATCATCGGTGACGCGCAGGCCGACCGTTATCACCACGCGGTCAAAGCCTGTCTGGAGGACGACAACGTGGACGGCGTGCTGGCCATCCTCACCCCGCAGGCAATGACCAAACCGCTGGAATCGGCGCAGGCACTGATCGAACTCTCCGCCAGTCACAGCAAACCGCTACTCACCTGCTGGATGGGCGAGTCGCAGGTGGCCGAAGCGCGCGATGCCTTCACCCGCGCCCACAAACCACACTTCCGCACGCCCGAACCGGCGGTCGAAGTGTTCGCCCATCTCTCCGCCTATTACCGCAACCAAAAGCTGCTGATGCAGATGCCCGGGCCATTCTCGCACCACGTCGAGCCGGACGTGGAGAGCGCACGCCTCATCATCGAAGGCGCGATGCAGGAGCATCGCAAGGTACTGACCGAGATGGAATCCAAGGCGCTGCTGGCAGCCTTCAACATCCCGGTGGCGCAGACCATGGTGGCACACTCGCCCACCGAGGCGCTGCTGATCGCCCAGCAGCTCGGCTACCCGGTGGCGATGAAGGTCAATTCGCACGACATCACCCACAAGAGCGATGCCGGAGGCGTGATGCTGAACCTAGCCAACGCCCACGAGGTACGCGCCGCTTATCTACAGATCATCGAGAACGTGAAGCACAACCGCCCGAATGCGCGGGTGGACGGCATATCCATCGAGACCATGATCGTCAAACCGAATGGCCGCGAGTTGATGATAGGCGTGACCAGCGACCCGGTGTTCGGCCCGGTCATCACCTTCGGCGCAGGCGGCACGACGGTGGAGATCCTGAGCGACCGCGCCGTGGCGCTACCGCCGCTGAACAATTTCTTGGTCAAGGATCTGATTCAGGGCACGCGCATCGCCAAGATGCTGGGCGCGTTTCGCAACATGCCGCCGACCAACATCGAAGCGCTGGAGGACGTGCTGCTGCGCGTCTCCGAGATGGTGTGTGAGCTGCCACTGCTCAAGGAAATGGACATCAACCCGCTGATTCTCGACGAGCACGGCGCGCTGGCCGCCGACGCGCGCATCGTGGTCGAATATCGCCAGCCCAGCGCCGACCGCTACTCCCACATGGCGATCTACCCCTACCCGACCCATCTCGTCAGCCAGTGGCAATTGGCCGACGGCACGGAGCTCACCATCCGCCCGATCCGCCCGGAAGATGCCGATCTGGTGAAGCGTTTCGTGCATGACCTGTCTAGGGAATCCAAATATTTCCGTTTTATGAACAGCATTCAGGAGCTGACCGAGTCGATGCTGGTGCGCTTCACCCAGCTCGACTACAGCCGCGAACTGGCGCTGATCGCGGTGACGCAAGAAGGAGCGCAAGAGGTGGAGCTCGGCGTCGCCCGCTACGCCATCAACCCGGACGGCGACTCCTGCGAATTCGCTCTGGTGGTGGCCGACAACGTCACCGGCAAAGGTCTGGGGCAAAAACTCATGCTCTCGCTGATGGAGGCCGCCCGCGACAAAGGCCTGAAGACCATCGAAGGCGAAGTGCTGAACAACAACCACAACATGCTGAAACTGGTGACTCGACTCGGCTTCGTCATCCACTCCAGCGAAGAGGATCGCAGCATCATGAAGGTGAGCCGGGAGTTGTGATCGGCTCGACCTCCGCCGCCGAGTCGCAGCCTGCACCTGCGGCGATGCGGGTGGCGAGCAATCTGCCCGCGCCCGCACTCCAGCGGGCGGGGATCAACCAAGAGTGACGATGCGGCGCGACCACTAGGCCGCAGACGTAGCGCGCTTCCGCCTCTTGCCACAGCAACGCCCGGCAACGTCCCCGGCGCTGCAACAGCAGAACCAGCGCCACTGGGCAAGGCTCCGCCGCACAACACACGCCGCAGCCGTTGCAGCGTTCGCCCAAGGCGGGCTTGGCTGACGCTTGGGGATCCAGTTCTATCGTCTGTAGCCATATCGTTTTCATCTTGCCGGGATGGTATTACGCCGGACGGCTTCAGGCCAGCGGCCATGAGATAATCGCCCTCGTGGATAAACAAAAGGGATCAGCAATGGAAGCAGAGATCGTCAATTTGATGAAGCGCGCAGCGCGCAAGGATGTCGAGGCGCAGTTCGAGTTGGCCGAGGCGTATCGCACCGGCAACGGCGTAGCTTCGGATTTGAGCGAGGCGCTGGCTTGGTATCGCGCGGCAGCGGAACAAGGCCATGCCGATGCGCAGAACAATCTGGGCTCGATGTATCTGAACGGCATGGGTACGGACAAGAATCCCTCCGAGGCCGCCCACTGGTATCGCAAGGCCGCCGAGCAGGACCACGTGCTGGCGCAGTTCAATCTGGGCCTGTGCTGTCTGCGCGGCAACGGGGTGGAGCAAAGCGAAGACGAGGCTGCTTACTGGATCCACGCTGCTGCCGAACAGGATCACATCGAGGCTATCGGCCAACTCGGCACACTGTGCCGCCTCGGGCAGGGCATGGAAAAGAACATCGTCGCAGCGGCGGATCTACACACCCACGCGGCGATGGAAGGCGACCTCGCCGCAGTCGCCAGCCTGATCGAATACCGCGACGAGATCGAGCGCGAGGCACTGGGCGGCAGCATCATGGCCGCGCTCTGCATGGCGCGCATCTTCGACCACGGGCTGGGCGCAGAGCAGGACACCGTTCAGGTCTACGCTTGGCTGCAATGGGCCAAGCTGCACGGCCAGCACGACGACGCACCGGAAGAGTTGGAGGAATGGGAGAGCTTCGTCTCCGCCATCAGCAGCGCCGACGATGTCCAGCAAGGGCTGGCGCAACTGGAGCTGCTGCGCAAACGCGCCGACGACATGAGCGCAGCCATCAAAGCGATGCGCGCCAGCTTGGAAGCGGACTAAATCCACTCTCGAATCCGGGTTGCCATCCCCTGCGAAAGTCAGTAGGGTGAACCTATCCCTTTCTGATTAGATACCACGCTATGAATACTGACTGGCAAAACTTCCTCTCCTCTCAAAACGCCAAACTGCTGGACGGCGTGGTACAGGATTTCGGCGACGCCCCAGCTGAGCTAGTCGCCACCCGCGACAGCACGGTGCTATGCGAACTGGGTCGCTTCGGCACACTGCGAGTCACTGGCGAGGAGGCGCAGGCTTTCTTGCAGAATCTGCTGAGTAGCGACATCCGCGCAATCAGCCCGCAACAGGCGCAACGCAGCAGCCTCAACACTGCCAAGGGGCGGATGCTGGCGACCTTCCTCATCTGGCAAGACGGCAGCGACTACCTGCTGCAACTGCCGCGCACGCTCTGCCCCGCCATCCAGAAAAAACTCTCGATGTTCGTGCTGCGCTCCAAGGTCAAGATCAGCGACGCTAGCGACGACCTCGTCAGTCTGGGCCTGTCCGGCCCGCAAGCCGGGGCGCTGCTGCAAGGCATCTTCGGCACGCTGCCGGAGGGCGCGCTGGCAGTGCGGCAACAGGACGGGATCAGCCTCGTTCGTCTCGCCGATGAGCGCTTCCAACTGAACACTGCCGCCGCCCAAGCACCCGCGCTGTGGCAAAAACTCAGCGGCGCAGCTCGCCCGGTCGGCGCAACCTGCTGGGATTGGCTGAACATCCGCGCCGGCATCCCGGTGATGAACCCAGCCACGCAGGAACAGTTCGTGCCGCAGATGGCGAATCTGGAAATCATCGGCGGAGTCAGCTTCAAGAAGGGCTGCTATCCGGGGCAAGAGATCGTTGCGCGGATGCAATACCTAGGCCACGCCAAACGCCGCATGTATCTGGCCCATGTCGGCGGCGACATCCAGCCGCAACCCGGCGACACGCTCTACAGCACCAGCCCGGAAGAACAGTCCAACGGCATGGTCGTCGAAGCTTCGCCCTCCCCCGCCAGTGGTTTCGACCTGCTCGGCGTCATCCCCATCAGCAGCCGTGAGCACCACAGCGTGCATGTCGGCTCGGCAACGGGCGAGGCATTGACGTTCCTGCCGCAGCCTTACGAGTTGCCGTAACTTGATCCGGTATCCCTCCCCAAAGCTAGACGACGGGCCGGAATGTCGGATTCACTGGCAGCAGAAAACAAAAAGGCCCGCGCAAGCGGGCCTTTTGCCGAACCCAGCCTGAATTACTTCAGCTTGGTTTCTTTGTACATCACGTGCTTGCGCACGACGGGGTCGAACTTGCTGAATTCCATCTTGCCCGGGGTGTTGCGCTTGTTCTTCGTGGTGGTATAGAAGTGACCTGTACCAGCAGTCGATTCCAGCTTGATCTTTTCGCGAATCTTGCTTGCCATTTTTCCTTACTCCTTAAACGTTTTCGCCACGGGCGCGCAGCTCAAACAGGACTGCATCGATACCGTTCTTGTCGATGGTGCGCAGCGCAGCATTGGTCAAGCGCAGCGAAACCCAACGGTTTTCACTTTCGACCCAGAAGCGGCGGCGTTGCAAATTCGGCAGAAAACGGCGCTTGGTTTTATTGTTCGCATGGGAAACATTGTTCCCTACCATCGGGCCCTTCCCCGTAACTTGACAAACACGTGCCATGACAATCACTCCAACCAGTTTTCAAAAGAGGCGCGATTCTAACCGAAACAAAGCGGAATGTTCAACTCATTTTACCGAAATGTCTGTGGCACACGCGGGGCGAGTGCGCACAGTGCTTCATAGCTGATCGTTCCTGCGGCTTGTGCGACCTCATCCACAGAAACCCCCTCTCCCCACAGAGTGACGTGACTACCGACCTCGGCGCGCGGCAAGCGGGTCAGATCGACGCAGAGCATATCCATAGAGACGCGCCCCAGCGTGCGAGTGCGTTGTCCGTCCACCAGAATAGGTGTACCCGTGGCGGCGTGGCGCGGGTAGCCGTCGGCATAACCGCAAGCGACCACGCCGATGCGCATGGCGGAATCGGCCCGGAACGTACCACCGTAACCGACGGCCTGACCCGCCTGCAACTCCGTCACCGCGATGAGCTGGCTGGTGAGCGTCATCACCGGACGCAGCCCCAGTTGCTCGGCGCTGACCTCGGCGAACGGCGAACTGCCATATAACATGATGCCGGGCCGCACCCAGTCGCCATGCGTGGCGGGGTAACGCAACAGCGCGGCGGAATTGGCCAGCGAACGGGCCAGCCGATACGGCGAGGCGAGCGACTCGAAGCGTTCCAGTTGTGCCGCCACGCCAGGCCGTTCGTCCGCATGGGCGAAGTGCGTCATCAGCGTGACCTCGCGCACCGCCGGATGGCGACGCACTTGCTCCAACGCGGGAGCAAATTGCTCCGGCACGAAACCCAGACGATTCATCCCGGTGTTCAGCTTGAGCCACAGCGACAGACTTTCGCGCTGCGGACACGCCTCCAGCATGGCGATCTGATGCGGGCTGTGGATCACCCCCGCCAGTTGGTGCTCGGCCATCAGCGCCACATCCTCCGGCGAGAACGCGCCCTCCAGCAGCAAGATGGTCTGGCGGAACCCCGCCTCGCGCAGCCGCACCGCCTCCTGTATATCTAATAGTGCGAAACCATCCGCCGCGCGCAAGGCATCCGCCGCAGGCAATAGCCCGTGACCATATGCATTGGCCTTGATGACGGCCATGACGCGGGCGGAGGTCTGGCGACGAACCAGATGCAGGTTATGTTCCAGTGCAGAAAGGTCGATGCGGGCGTGTATCGGGCGTGGCATGAGGTCGATGTGAGTGGGGTTGTGGCTCCCGCCAATGATAGCAGGCCTCCCCTTTTCATGTTATAAAGCGCGCTCTCGCAAACGGCAATCGCTTAATGAATCTCGGCTTCTACATTATTCTCGCGGCGCAATTCTTTTCCGCGCTCGCAGACAATGCTTTGCTGTTTGCCGCCATCGCCCTGCTCAAAGAACTGCACTCTCCCTCTTGGCACACGCCGGTACTACAAGAGGCTTTCGTCGTCTCTTATATATTGCTTGCGCCCTTCGTCGGCGCTTTTGCCGATTCGCTGCCCAAGGGTCGCGTCATGCTCATCAGCAACGCCATCAAGCTGACCGGCTGTCTGGCGATGCTGGCAGGCGTCAATCCGCTGGTCGCCTATGCCATCGCCGGATTCGGCGCAGCTGCCTACTCCCCAGCCAAATACGGCATCCTCACCGAGTACCTGCCTCCCGACCAGTTGGTCAAAGCGAATAGCTGGATGGAAGGCCTCACCGTCGCCGCCATCATCCTCGGCGCGGTCATCGGCGGCGTGCTGGTCAGCCCGGCGATCGCAGGCCCGCTGCTCAACTGGTGGGACGTACCGCTGATCGACACCCACATCGACAGCGCCCCCGAGCTGGCTATCTCCTTCATCCTCGTGCTTTATGTATTGGCCGCGATATTCAACCTGTACATCCCGCGTGTGCCGATCGACCACAAGCCGCTGAGCCGCGACCCGATCTTTCTGCTCAAGGATTTTGCCCACTGCTTCAAACTGCTGTGGAAAGACCCTCTGGGGCAGGTTTCGCTGGGCGTCACCACCCTGTTTTGGGGTGCAGGCGCGACCCTGCGGTTGATCGTCCTCGCTTGGGCGGCGGTCGCGCTGAACTATGATTTCGGCCAGGCGGCCAAGCTCACCGCTTGGGTCGCCGTCGGCATCGCCATCGGTGCGGTACTGGCCGCACGCTTCGTCAAACTGGAACATTCGGTGAAGGTCTTGCCGGTCGGCATCGCCATGGGTATCGCGGTGCTGGCGATGATCCCCATCACCAACCCTATTCTGGCCACCCTGCTGCTGGTCGTCATCGGCGCGATGGGTGGCTACTTCGTCGTCCCGATGAACGCCCTGCTGCAACATCGCGGCCACCTGCTGATGGGTGCGGGCAGCTCCATCGCCGTGCAGAACTTCAACGAGAACCTGAGCATCCTCGCCATGCTCTCGCTCTATGCCATGATGGAAAAGCTGGAATTCAGCATCTACGTCATCACGCTGGTGTTCGGCCTGCTGCTATCCAGCATCATGGCCCTGCTCTACCGCAGACATGGCCACGATCAAGACCGGGGCCAGATGTAAACAGACAGTGCGCCCGCCTCAGTGGCGCACCACTTCCTGCTGCATTGTCTCTTCGGTGAACACCTGCTCCACGTCCTCCACCTCGAACACATAACGCTGGTTGCAGAATTCGCAGTGGATCTCGATGGAGCCCTGCTCCTCCAGCACCGCCTCCACCTCGTCGCGCCCCAGCATCTTCAGCATCCGCGCCACATTGTCGCGCGAACACGAGCAGGCGAACGCCGCAGGCTGCGCATCGAACAAACGGATGTCTTCCTCGTGATACAAACGATGCAGCAGATAAGGCGCAGGCATCTTCAGCAGTTCCTCCACCTTCAGCGTATCGGCCAACTGCGTGGCGCGCGACCAAGCATCGGCATCCTGCTCGGGCTGATCCGGCAGTTTTTGCAGCAACAGCCCCGCCGCCACCTCGCCGTCCGCCGCCAGCCACAAGCGCGTCGCCAGCTGCTCCGAGCGGCCCATATAATTTTCCAGCATCGCTGCCACGCTAGCGCCTTCCAGCGGCACGATGCCCTGATACGGCGTGCCGCCGTCCTGCGGATCGAGCGTGATGACGAACTGGCCGTCGCCGATCAGTTCCGCCGGTGTACCAGTCGCCAGATCGCCCTCCCACTTGGCCGTGGCGCGTAGATTCAGATCGCCGGAGCACTCCACCACCAGCAGACGCACCGCACCGCGCCCTTGGATCTGCAAGATCAGCGCACCATCCAGCTTGAGCGTGGCCGCCAGCAAAGCCGCCGCTGCGACCAGCTCGCCCATCATCCGGCGTAGGGCGGGCGGATAATCATGGCGCGCCAGCACGGTGCGCCAAGTATCTTCAAGGTGGACGAATTCGCCGCGTATCGGAGCCGCGTCGAACAGAAATCTTTGTAGGGAATCAGGTATCGTTTTCATGGCGGCGGATGATAGCACGACACCTGCCCAGCCCCGCCCGTCCGCCCCTGCCGGATGCCTGTCGGAGTCCCCTTGTCTCGCAAGCCCCTCGGCGATAGATTCACGCACACACGCCCAAACGGAAGCACACCCTCATGGATCACATCCTGTTCGTTCTAAATAAATGGGGAATCGAACTCCAGCTCTGGATCAACGAGCGCACCAACCTTGAAATCATCGCCATGCTGACCGGCTCGGTGCTAGCCTTCCCGTTCCTGTTTTTCCTGCTCTCATGGATCATGCACATCCGCATCACCCCCATTGATGAATGGCTGACGCGCCATCTCAACGCGCTGGAAGGCAAACTGCGTAAAGTGAAGCGCGGCAAAAAGCCCCGCAAATAAGCCACATAAGCCACAATTGAATCCCCCCGATTCAACAGATACTCTCCGGCTGGCATAGCCCAAGCCATAGCACCGTAAAGATATGTAGAGGCTAGGTGTACATTCGACTTTTTCCGGCAGTAGCGGTAGCATCGCCGCCCTTTTTCCGACTCAGCCTGAGGCTGACTCCTCCCCATGTTCGTTGAAGCTCCCGCCCGCGCCTGCGGCATCGATTTCGGCACCTCCAACTCCACGGTGGGCTGGCTGCGTCCCGGCCTGCCGCCCTTGCTGGCGCTGGAGGACGGCAATATCACCTTGCCCTCGGTGATCTTTTTCAACGCGGAAGAGCACACCGTCAGCGTCGGCCGGGCCGGGCTCAACGAATATCTGGCTGGCTACGAAGGCCGCTTGATGCGAGCCCTGAAAAGTCTGTTGGGCAGCAGCCTGATGGAGGGCAAAACCGAGGTGCAGGGCCGCTCGCTCCCCTATATGGAGTTGTTGAGCCAGTTCATCGCCGAACTCAAGCGCCGGGCTGAAACAACTGCCGGACGACCGTTCGATCAGGTGGTGATCGGCCGCCCGGTATTCTTTGTGGACGAGGATACGGCGGCAGATCGCAAGGCCCAAGACACGCTGGAGGCCATCGTCCGAGCCACCGGTTTTCGCGAGGTCAGCTTCCAATACGAGCCCATCGCAGCCGCCTACCATTACGAAAGCCAGATCGCGCGCGAAGAGCTGGTGCTGATCGCCGATATCGGCGGTGGCACCACCGACTTCTCGCTGATCCGGCTATCGCCGCAACGCGCACGCCGTACGGATAGGCGCGAGGACTTGCTGGCCAACGGCGGCGTACACATCGGCGGCACCAACTTCGACCGCCAACTGAGTCTGGCCGGGGTGATGCCCCTGCTGGGCTACCGCAGCCAGCTCAAACGCGGTCTGGAGATGCCCTCCAGCCACTACATGAATCTTGCCACCTGGCACACCATCAACCAAGCATATACCCGGCGCACCTGGGCTGAACTGCAAGAGCTGTATCTGGATACCCGTGCTCCCGAAGCCATGGATAGACTGCTCAAGCTGATCCGTGAACGCGCTGGTCACTGGCTGGCCATACAGGTGGAAGAAGCCAAGATCGCACTCTCCGCCGGAGCAAGCGTAACCCTGCATCTGGACAAACTGGCTCCTGATCTGCGTCACACGTTATCCCGGATCGAGTTCGAGCAGGCGTCCGCCCAGTTGGTAGAGCGGATCGGCACCACCCTCAGCGCCTTACTGGCCAATGCCGGAGTGAACTGCGAAGCGGTGGATACGGTGTTCTTTACTGGCGGCGCCAGCGGTGTGCCGATGGTGCGAGAGCGCATCGCGTCACTGCTGCCCCAAGCTCGGTGCATCGAAGGCGACCTGTTCGGCAGCATAGGCGCGGGACTGGCGGTAGAGGCACAACGGCGCTTTGGATGACACTGCTTACCGACTTCAAAAGCCCGGCTCCGTCGGAGCTTCCTCTTTTCAGCCATCGGATGATAAGTCGAGCTTGAGTTAAAATCCGCACCACTTCCCTTCATCATTTCCAACCCGCTTTGAATCCCTCCTCCCCTGCGCCGATGCGTATATCCCACCTTCGACTACGCCTGCGCGACCTCGGCTGCAAGCCGTGCCACGAAGACCGCCTGCTGCGCGGCTGGGTACAACTATGTTCATACGACCGCAAAGGTAGCGCCGCCGCAACTTTCTTTCCGGCAGCGCTGCGCGCTGAGTTGCCCGCCATCGAGGCGGAGCTGGAGGGGCTGGCGCGCCTGCATGGTGAATATCCCGCCGATGCCGAGGTGGCACGCTTGCTGTTAGAGCTGCATGACGGCCAGATGGTGGAGAGCGTGCTGCTGCCGCGCGGCGGGTTGTGCGTTTCGACGCAGGTGGGCTGTGCGGTGGGCTGCGTATTCTGCATGAGCGGCAGGGACGGCCTGCTGCGCCAGCTCGGCAGCGCCGAGATCGTGGCGCAGGTGGTACTGGCGCGCCGTCGCCGCAAGGTAGAAAAAGTGGTGTTCATGGGCATGGGAGAGCCTGCGCACAATCTGGACAACGTGCTGGAAGCGATCGAGCTGCTGGGTACGCAGGGCAACATCGGCCACAAAGATCTGGTGCTGTCCACGGTGGGGGATGTGCGGGTGTTCGAGAGGTTGATGGAGAGGTGCTTGAATTCCGTTCGTCCTGAGCCCGTCGAAGGATCGAACCGGGAAGATGGAGACTCCGTTCATGCATCGACAAGCTCCGCACGAACGGATTACGGTGCGGTGAAGCCCGCGCTCGCCATTTCGCTGCACTCTACCGATGCGTCGCTGCGCGCCGAGCTGCTACCGAATGCGCCGCAGATTCCAGTGGAGGAACTGGTGACACGCTGCGAGGAATATGCCCGCACCACCGGCTACCCGGTGCAATATCAATGGACGCTGATCAAGGGTGTGAACGACAGCGATGCCGAGTTGGCGCGCATCGCCGAGCTGCTGGCGGGCAAATACGCGGTGATGAACTTCATCCCCTTCAACGCGGTGGACGGACTGGAGTATCGCCGCCCGTCCGTCGAGCGCATCGCCGTCATGGTGGGCACGCTGAAGCAGCGCGGCATCCTCGCCCGCATCCGCGATTCCGCCGGGCAAGAGGTAGAAGGTGCCTGCGGGCAGTTGCGGGCACGGGCGGTGAAATAGGTTAAGCTCACGCCCCCCACCGTGGGCGGATGCCGCAGGCGAACCATCAGAGGATATTCATGGGTATCGAGTACATTTTCTTTTACGAGCACTTCCGCGACCGTTTCGTGCAGTTCATCTCCACCCGGAAGATCGCCCACCAGTTGCGATGGGACGAGATGGGCGGGTTCGTGGCCGAGTTGCCAGACGGTCTCGATGAGGCAGTCACAGCGGAACTCGAAGCAGAGTACGAGGCACTGATGGAACAAGAGCATGACGAACAGACTGCCACGGAAGAAGGCTGGGTGACCAGCGATGCCATGGGCGTCGAGATCCGGCTGGCGGATGGTCGGCCTTGCATCGTGCGTATCCCGCAGCCATTCATCCGCCGCCTCAGCCAACACTTCTCGCCGGAGGAGCTCCACGCATTGGTCGCCGCCATCGCGCAAGGCGTGGAGAACCCAGTCACCGGACCGATCTGCAAAACGCTTTAGCCCCCAACCTTCAAGACAGGCACAGCCCATGAAAAAGGTCGCCCCGAACAAGACCGAGATCGCCCTGCTTCCGCCATTCGCGGGGCTTACGCTGAAACACATCCACCTGCCGACCAGTCGGGAGGCGTTCGCAGCCGCCTGCGCCGAGATCAAGGCGGCAGGGGTGGTCGGTTTCGATACCGAGTCCAAACCGACGTTCGTCACTGGCGAGGTTTGTGCGGGACCGCATCTGGTGCAGTTCGCCTTGCGCGACCAAGCCTTTCTGTTCCAGCCTCATCGCAAGGAGGGGCTGCCGTTCCTGCTGGAATTGCTGCAATCTGAGCACCTCATCAAGGCGGGTTTCGGCCTCAAGTCGGATCGCAGACATATCCACGCCAGATTCGGCGTGCATTTCAACGCAGTGGTCGATCTGAATGCAGTGTTCCACGGGCAGGGCTACCACAAGGAGATGGGCGTACGGGCGGCTGTGGCGCAGGTATTCGGACAGCGCTTCGTCAAGTCGAAGAAGGTGACCACCTCCGACTGGTCGCAGCGCGAACTCAGCCCGGCGCAACAGCTCTACGCGGCAAACGATGCCTATGCGGCGCTGAAGGTGCTGGAGGCGCTGGACTTGCCGCGCGAAAGTTTACCTATCATGGGCGCTCAGCCCTGCAAGGCCGAGGCGTGAAGCGCCCCCTCCTGCGGTAGAATACCGCCCTGAACCAATCCTTCCTTCCCGACATGCTGCGCCTCACCGAAATCAAACTCCCGCTCGACCATGACGAAGCCGCGCTGCCAGCAGCGATACACACCCGGCTGAAGATCGCGGCGGGTGAGCTGGTCAGCTTCACGGTGGCGCGTCGCGGTTATGACGCGCGTAAGAAGACCGACATCCATTTCATCTATACGCTGGACGTGGAAGTGAAGGACGAGGCAGCGCTGCTCAAGCGGCTGAAGGATGCGCCGCACATCGCCATCGCGCCGGAGACGCGCTACCAGTTCGTCGCCCGCGCGCCCGAAGGATTGAGTGAGCGTCCGCTGGTGATCGGCACCGGCCCGTGCGGTCTGCTGGCTGGCTTGCTGCTGGCGCAGATGGGCTTCCGCCCCATCATTCTGGAGCGCGGCAAGGCGGTGCGCGAGCGCACCAAGGACACTTGGGGCTTGTGGCGGCAGAGCAAGCTGAACCCGGAATCGAACGTGCAGTTCGGTGAGGGCGGCGCGGGGACGTTCTCCGACGGCAAGCTGCACACTCAGATCAAAGACCCCAAGCAGCACGGGCGCAAAGTGCTGGACGAGTTCGTGAAATCCGGCGCGCCAGAAGAGATCCTCTATGTCAGCAAGCCGCACATCGGCACCTTCCGCCTAGTCAGCATGGTGGAGAAGATGCGCGCCGAGATCGAGTCACTGGGCGGCGAGTTCCGCTTTCAGAGCCAGGTCACCGACATTCTGATCGACGCGGGGCAGGTGCAGGGCGTGACGCTAGCCGATGGCGAAACCCTGCCCTCGCGCCACGTCATCCTAGCTATTGGCCACAGCGCGCGCGACACCTTCGAGATGGTCTACCGGCGCGGCGTGTACGTCGAAGCCAAGCCATTCTCCATCGGCTTCCGCATCGAGCACCCGCAGACATTGATCGACCAGTGCCGCTTCGGCCCGTTCGCCGGCCACCCGCAACTGGGCGCGGCGGACTACAAGCTGGTGCATCACGCCAGCAACGGTCGCTCGGTGTACAGCTTCTGCATGTGCCCCGGCGGGCAGGTGGTGGCCGCCACTTCTGAGCCGGGGCGCGTGGTCACCAACGGCATGAGCCAGTATTCGCGCAGCGAGCGCAATGCCAACAGCGGCATCGTGGTCGGCATTGCGCCGGAAGACTATCCCGGCGATCCGCTGGCAGGCATCGCCTTCCAGCGCCAGTGGGAAAGCCGCGCCTTCGAACTGGGCGGCGGCAACTATTTCGCGCCGGGACAGCGCGTCGGCGACTTCCTCGCCGGACGCGCCTCGACCAAGTTGGGCGCGGTCGTGCCTTCCTATCAGCCGGGGGTCACGCCCACTGATCTTGCTACCGCCCTGCCCGACTACTGCATCACCGCCATCCGCGAAGCCCTGCCCGCCTTTGGCAAGAAGTTGCGCGGCTTCGATATGGCCGATGCCGTGCTGACTGGCGTGGAGACGCGCACCTCGTCGCCGATCCGCATCAAGCGCGGCGGCGACTACCAGAGCCTGAACACGCGCGGCCTGTATCCGGCGGGCGAGGGTGCGGGCTACGCCGGTGGCATCATGTCCGCCGCCATCGACGGCATCGAGGTGGCAGAGGCGGTGGCGCTGGATATGCTGCAACGGTCGAAATGACCACCGAAGTCGATCGTTTCTTTTCCGAGCGAAGCCCGCTGGCGACCGAGGTCGCCTCGTTCCGCCCGCGCGCGCAGCAGCGCGAGATGGCGCTGGCGGTCGAGCAGGCGATACGCGACAACGCCATTCTGGTGGCCGAAGCGGGGACGGGAACGGGCAAGACCTTCGCCTATCTGGTGCCTGCCCTGCTCAATGGCGGCAAGGTCATCATCTCGACCGGCACCAAGAACCTGCAAGACCAGCTATTTCAGAAAGACCTGCCGATGGTGCGCGATGCGCTCAAAGCGCCGGTCTCGGTGGCGCTGCTCAAGGGCCGCGCCAACTACATCTGCCATTACCATCTGGAACGCGCCCAGTCCGAAGGCCGCTTCGTCACGCGCGAGGATGTGAAGTATCTCGGCAAGATCGCCAAGTACGCCAAGATCACCCAGTCGGGCGACAAGAGCGGGCTGGCGGATGTGCCGGAGAGCGCGCTGGTCTGGCTGCAAGTCACTTCCACCCGCGACAACTGTCTGGGGCAAGATTGCCCGCAGCACGATGAGTGTTTCGTACTCAAGGCACGCAAGGATGCGATGAAGGCCGATGTGGTGGTGGTGAACCATCACTTGTTCTTCGCCGATGTGATGCTGCGCGACGAGGGCGTGGCCGAACTGCTGCCCGCCTGCAACACCGTCATCTTCGACGAAGCGCACCAGTTGCCGGAAACCGCCAGCCTGTTCTTCGGCGAAAGCATCTCCACCTCGCAATTGCTCGATCTGGCGCGCGATGCGCGGCTGGAGGCGGCCACCTCCGCCAACGATTTCGCCCCCCTGCCCGTCGCCACCGATGCGCTCGACCGCGCCGCGCGCGATCTGCGCTTGGTGTTCAAACAGGCCGAAGGCCGGATGCCTGCCGATGCGACCAAGAAACTCTCCGGCTGGGCCGATGCGCTCGCCGCGCTGTGCGCCAAGCTCAAACACCTGAACGAGTTGCTGGAGAAACAGGCTGAACGCAGCGAAGGTCTGGAGAAATGCTGGCAGCGCGGTCTGGAGTTGATGGAAAAGTTGAAGGAGTGGCAGGACGCTCCCCCTCCCCACCCCTCCCCCGAAGGAAGAGGGGAGCAAGGCAGCGCGGTACCCGATCAGTCCCTGCTCTCGGAAAGCGCAGCGACTACCGCCTCCCTCTCCCGCCGGGAGAGGGCCGGAATGAGGGAATCCGAACCAGATTCACCCCCCGCAGGCTCGGTGCGCTGGCTCGAAGTGTTCCATCACTCGGTGCAGCTCAACACCACGCCGCTGTCCATCGCCAAGATCTTCGCCAAACAGCTCTCCGGTTCGCCGCGCGCTTGGGTGTTCACCTCTGCCACGCTGGCGGTGAAGCGGGATTTCGGCCATTATCAGGCCGAGATGGGTTTGCTGGAGGCGCGCACCGAATGTTGGGACAGCCCGTTCAACTATCAGGAGCAGGCGCTGCTTTACGTACCGCAAGATCTGCCCGAGCCGAACAGCGAGGGCTACACCGAGGCGGTGGTGCGGGCCGCGCTGCCGCTGATCGAAGCCAGCCGGGGACGCGCCTTTTTGCTGTTCACCAGCCTGCGCGCGATGCAGCGTGCTTACGACATCCTGCAAGCCGAGTTCGACCGCAAAAACCTGAAATACCCGCTGATGATGCAAGGCGAAGGTTCGCGCAACGAGCTACTGTCCCGCTTCCGCGAGCACGGCAACGCGGTGCTGCTGGGTAGCCAGTCGTTCTGGGAAGGGGTGGACGTACGCGGTGAGGCGCTGTCGCTGGTCATCATCGACAAACTGCCGTTCGCTCCGCCGGACGACCCAGTGCTGGCCGCCCGCATCGCCGAGCTGAACAAACAGGGTCGCAACGCGTTCATGGACTATCAATTGCCGCGCACCATCATCAACCTGAAACAGGGCGCAGGGCGACTGATCCGCGACGAGCAGGATCGTGGCGTACTGATGATCTGCGACCCGCGCCTCATCACCAAACAATACGGCAAGCGCATCTGGCAAAGCCTGCCGCCATTCAAACGCACCCGCGACGAAGCGGTAGCGGTCGGATTCTTCGCGGCAGACAGCCGCCAACCCGAGTAATTGAGCCTTTCCCGAGGGAACCCCCATTCTTCTGTTGCTTTCCCCCCCGCCTTATATTCAAATAGCCACCAAGCTGTGACCCGGAAAGCGTCATGAACGAAAAGTTACTAGAACTACTAGGCGGGGACAAAGAGCGCTACCCGCATTCGCTGGAGCGCCAGTTCCCCCATGTGCTGAACAGGATCATGGCGCTGTGGGGAACGACGGAGTTGGATGGCTATGTCGAGAGCCTGCTGATAGATGATCGCGGCGACCGGCGTGGTTTCCCTACTTGGGTCGCCTCGGAGATATTCCAGCTCAGCCTGCTGCACGCCAAACAGTCTCTGCCGCGAATGCCGAAGAAGATCGACCCGTGGGAGGCCAGCGCACCCGCCAACAAGGAGGTCGTCGAAAAAGACGGCTACGCCTACCACCAGAAGACCTTGCTGGAAGCCGCCGAGACCGGCGATTTCGAAGCCGCCAATACGCTGCTGCGCAACGGAGAGGATGTGGACGAACGGGATGAGCGCAGCTGGACGCCGCTCCTCGTCGCCGCCTTCAACGGCCACGAAAAGATCGCTCTGCTGCTGATCGAACACGGCGCAGCCATCGACGCCCGCGACCGCTCCGGCTACACCGCCCTGCATTGGGCGGCTTACAACGGCAAAAACGAGGTGCTGGCACTACTGCTCTCGGAAAAACTCGACCCGAATCTGCGCAACAATTCAGGCTGGACTCCGCTGATGCAAGCCGCCACGCGCGGCCACGCCGAAGTCGTCAAACTGCTGATCGACAAAGGGGCAGACGTGAATCTAGCCAGCAACGAAGGCTGGACCGCCCTGATTAAGGCCGCTGCCAACGGGCATCTCGCCATCGTCCGGCTATTGCTCGACAAGGGAGCCGCCACCGCCATGCGCAGTAAAGACGGCAACTCGGCCCAAGATCTGGCGACCAAGGGCGGGCACGACGAGATCGCCGCGCTGCTCGCCCGGCACCTCCGCACCTGAGACGCACACTGGCGTTCGGCTACACGGCTTCGTACCAACCCCGGCTACGTTTCACCAGATACACCACCGAAAGCATCACCGGTACTTCGATCAGCACACCCACCACCGTCGCCAATGCCGCCCCCGACTCGAAGCCGAACAGACTGATGGCGGCGGCGACAGCCAACTCGAAGAAGTTGGACGCACCGATCAGCGCCGACGGCCCCGCCACGCAATGCACCTCGCCCACGCGGCGATTCAGCCAGTAAGCCAAGCCCGAGGTGAAATACACCTGAATGGTGATCGGCACCGCCAGCATCGCGATGATGAGCGGCTGCTCGACGATGGCTCGCCCCTGAAATGCGAACAGCAACACCAGCGTGAGCAGCAAGGCCGAGATGGAGAGCGGGCCGAGCGCGTGCAAAGTGCGCTCCAGCACCTCGACTCCGCGCGCCAGCAAGGCGCGTCGCCACCCTTGCGCCAACAACACCGGCAGCACGATGTACAAGCCCACCGACACCAGCAGCGTATCCCACGGCACGATGATGGAAGACAGTCCAAGCAGCAAGCCGACCAAGGGCGCGAAGGCAAACACCATGATGGCATCGTTGAGCGCGACCTGCGACAGCGTGAACAACGGCTCGCCATTCACCAACCGGCTCCACACGAACACCATCGCGGTGCAGGGCGCGGCGGCCAGCAGCACAAGGCCCGCGATGTAGCTGTCGAGTTGATCGGCAGGCAGATAGGGCGCAAAGAAATGGCGGATGAACAACCAGCCCAGCAGCGCCATCGAGAACGGCTTCACCGCCCAGTTGATGAACAGCGTCACGCCGATGCCGCGCCAGTGCTGGCGCACCTGATGCAGCGCACCGAAATCCACCCGCAGCAGCATCGGCACGATCATCACCCAGATCAACAGGCCGACTGGGATATTGACCTTAGCCACCTCCAGCCCGCCCAGCCAGTGGAACGGCGCGGGGAAGAACTGCCCCAGCGCCACGCCAACGATGATGCACATGAACACCCACAGGGTGAGGTAGCGCTCAAAGAGATTCACAATCGCCCCCTGCGACACTATGACCGGGACAACACGAACGCGCGGCGACCGTTGTATCGGGAGTCGCCGGACCGATATAGCGTTCGGCAAGATTCAGCATGGCGCGCGCCGGTGTGTCTTTCACCTTCTGCGCCAAATCGACCGCATAGCGCATGTCCAAATCACTCACCCCGAGTTTGCGCGCCTGATCGTAATGATATTTGAAGCAAGGTTCGCAATTGGCGGCGATGGCTGCGCCGATAGCGACCAACTCCGCCACCTGCGGGGTGAAAATCGAAGGTGATGCAGCACAATTATTTTGCGTTCCATCCATCGTGATCCCCCCTCAATCCTGAATCCGACCGATCTCGGCCAGTTGTTCCTTCAGCGTCAGCTTGTCCAGTTTCTCTATAGGCAGCGCCAAGAACAACTGAATGCGGCGCGCCAACTGCTCGGCAGCGCGCTTGAAAGCGGTGCGGCGTGCCTCGCCACCCTCGACATGCGCCGGGTCGGAGATGCCCCAGTGCGCGGTGGCAGGATGGCCCAGCCAGAGCGGGCAGGCTTCGCCTGCGGCGTTGTCGCACACGGTGAAGATGAAGTCGAACTCCGGCGCACCTGGTGCGGCGAACTCGTCCCAACTCTTGCTGCGCAAGCCTTCGATGCCGTATCCGTTGGCTTGCAGCCATTCCAGCGCACCCGGATTCACTTTCCCCGCAGGTTTGCTACCCGCGCTATACGCCTTGAACTTACCCTTGCCCAGCGTGTTGAACAGCACTTCACCCAAGATGCTACGGGCGGAATTGCCGGTGCACAGGATCAATACGTTGTAGCTTCTTTCCGTCTGCATTGCGATCTCCGATCTAGTAAAAATGTCACTACTCTTGGTGCGCAAGCGCACCCTACGATACTCAGCAACCCTTGCGCGGCGCGCACTGCGAGGCATCGCCTGCACAGCAGTTCTCGGTGAGGTAGCCGATCAACTCGTCCATCGCCGGATAGTTGGCGGTGTAGATCACGTAGCGGCCTTCGGTGCGCCCGCTCACCAGCCCGGCGCGCGCCAACTCTTTGAGATGAAAGGAGAGCGTGGCAGGCGGAATGCCGAGTTTCTCGCCCAATGCACCCGCCGCCATGCCAGCGTTGCCCGCCTGCACCAACAGGCGGAACATCGCCAGACGCGATCCCTGCGCCAGCGCCGCCAAAGCTGCCACTGCTGTCGTGATTTCCATAGCCACCTCTCTTTTGATATTTCCAATAATATAGAAATGATATATTCAGCACAACCGAAAAATCCTGCGACGGAGTCGCCCGCACGTTTACCACCAAGCCCTGCTTCCGCTCAGGGCGAGCCGACCTCGCCCGAGCGACGACGAACTACGGACGGCTGTGTTCGGAATCCGACCAGTTGAACGCCCTGACCACGCCGGCTTGGTCGAACTTGATCTGGAAAGTCTTGACGGTCGGCTTCGACATGTTGGGAATACGGCCACTGCCGTAGAAATACGTCCATTGTTCGTAGCTCTCACCAGAGATTTCCAGCGCATCGCCCGCCCCTTGCGGCTCACCCAGCCACTGGCGGATCTGCGCCTTGGTCGTCACCCCGGCCTTGATCTGGCGCACCACGGACTGCGCGTCGAAGTCGTTCCCTATCCGCACCGTCGCTGCACCGCAGCCAGCCAGCGTGGCACATAGTGTCGCCATTGCGACATATCTGCTCAAAACTGTCATGATCAATTCTCCCGAATCCTGTGTTGGCAAGGTTAAAAAACGGTCGGCCCGCTCGAATCACGCGCCGTCCCTCATTCCCCGCATGAGCCGGATGATAATCAATCCGCCTACACCGCGCGAGGCACATTCCTTGCTTTTATGAGCGGCACACTCAGCGAATGGTAATTTCGCTGTGTTAGCATACCGACCAATTTTTACGTTCTGATTAAGTTATGCCCATCCAACCGATCTCCGCTCTAGGCTTCGCCGTACTGGCCATTTTCACCGTCAGCATGGCGTTCATCATCCTCGAAGCTAAGTTGCACATCGACAAGTTCAAACCTGCACTGTTCATGCTAACTTCGTTCCTGCTGATCGGCTTGTACTACTGGGTATCCGGCAGCGACCCCGAACCCTTCATCGAGATGCAGAAGGAGAACAACGTCGAGCTGTTCTCGCTGCTGGCTTTCATGGCGTTCATGTGGATGATCGTGGAGATACTGGCGGAGCGCGGCGTGTTCAGCACGCTGAACAGCCATCTCATCGCCAAGGGGCTGGGAGCGACGCAGATGTTCTGGGCCACCGGCGCGCTGGCCGCTTTGCTGTCGCCCTTCATCAACAACATCACCACCGCGATGATCTTCGGAAAATCCATCCAGGAAATCTCACGTAATCAGGACTATCGCCACGCCGCGCTGTGCAACCTCATCATCGCCTCCAACTCCGGTGTATGGTTCCTCGGCACCGCGACCAGCCTGATGGTGGTGCTGGCAGGCAAGATCAGCATCGTCGGCCTGCTGGCGCTGCTGCCCGCAGGCATCATCGGCTGGGCGGCCAGCGCAGCGGTGCTGCAATATTTCTACCTCAGCAAGCTCGAAGGCGAACTGATCGACACCACGCCGGACAACGTCAGCATCAAGCATGGCGGCTGGGGTATGGTGTTCTTCAGCGTGCTGGCGGTGGCGCTGGCGGTGCTGATGAACATCGTGCTGCACATCGACATTCAGTACGCCATCGGCATGGGCCTCGCCGTACTCGGCATCTACGCCTGGCGGCTCAAGCGGCAGGGTACTAACGTGATGCTGCTGGCCCAATTGCAAAAGGTCGAGTGGAACACGCTGCTGTTCTTCATCGGCATCATCAGCGGCGTGGCCGCGCTCAACCACGTCGGCTGGCTCACCTACATCTCGCGCCTGTTCGAAGTGCTGTCGCCCAGTACAGTAAATGTGCTGCTGGGCGTGATCTCCGGCATCCTCGACAACGTACCGGTGGAAGCCGCCGCGCTGATGTCCAACCCAACGCTGAGTGATTCGCAATGGGCGCTCAACGCACTGATGGTCGGCATCGGCGGCAGTCTGACGGTGATCGGCTCGGCGGCGGGCGTGATGGTGATGTCCATCGACAAGAGCTACAGCTTCGGCACGCACCTGAAATACCTACCCGCCATCCTCACCAACTTCTTCGTCTCACTGGCGGTATGGTATGTACAGTTCGAGATGCTGGGCTGGGGTGCTTAAGCTTCATTGATGCGCTTCCTTCGTCAGCGCATCCTACGGAGCGCACCCTACATCCGCCAGATATACAGCAAGGAGTGATGCAGATCGTCCACCTGCACCGTTTTCTGCGGGGGAAACTCAGGCACGGCAAAGGTGTTGCTGATAAACAGGCTGCCGGGCTTCATCTCGCGGCGGGCTTTCTCCCACAGCTCGGCCATCGGCACGGGCGACAGGTAGGCGAACACCACGTCGTGGTGCGACAAATCACAATCCCACAGACTGCCCCAGCGCACGCGGCAATTCGGCTTCAGTCGCAGGCGCAGCCAGCTCCACAAGAACGGCAACGGCGCGATCTCGACGCCGTGATATTCCCCGTCAGGCCGCACCCGCGCCAGATGCGCCAGCACGCCACCGATGCCCGAGCCGATGTCCATGAAACGAAAACCGGCCCCCCCCCCTGTTGCGGGTGCGGGGAGTAATGTTTCCAGCGCCTGCCACACCTTGTTGCTGGAAAGGTAGAGCGGCACTTGCGTGCGGAAGGTGCTCCAGTACACCACCAGTAGCACGAGGAAGATGACGAGGTAGAGTGTGGGAGGCACTTCCAGCGTCAGCATCGTCACTTGCGCTGGAGCGAAAATAAACTGGATGGGAACCCACCAGCGCGCCTGCCCGGCCAGATGCGAGAATGCCGCCGCGAACACGCCAACCAGCAGGGAAAACGACAGAGGCGTCAGTGAGAATGGCGCGAAGCGCGCTAGCAAGACCGCCAGAATGAAGGCTGCGCTCTGCAACAACAGCGCAAGAACAGCTGGAGGAAGACGACGTCGGGCGGACACGTTACCGCTGCAAGCCAGCCTCGACGGCGTCCCGCTTGGACTTGCCGCATAGCCGCTCGACCAGCGTCAGCGCGAAGTCGAGCGCCGTGCCGGGGCCGCGTGAGGTGATGAGCTTGCCGTCTTCCACCAGCGCAGCCGTTTGTTTCTGCACCAGCGGATAGGCGTCAAGCGATCCGGGAAAACTGGTAGCACGTTTGCCATCCAGCACGCCAGCGGCCGCCAGCACCGAGGGTGCGGCGCAGATGGCAGCGACGAATTTGTCCGCCGCGACCATCCGTTGCACCAGCGCGATGATGCGCGGGTCGGCCTTAAGATTGTTGGTTCCTGGCTGGCCGCCGGGCAACACCAGCATGTCGAAGTCATGCGCCAGCGCCGCCTCCAGCGTGGTGTCTGGCAGCAGCATCACGCCGCGACTGGCGCGCACCGGCCCGCCATCCAGTCCGGCGCCGACCACGCTCAAACCCGCCCGCCGCAGCAGATCGAGCACAATGACCGCTTCGACCTCCTCGCAGCCTTGTGGCAGCGCGACCAGAACCTTGGGGCCGGCACTATCCATCACTCAGTCGCGGAAATTCTGATACTGCAAAGGAAAATCGGTGATGGATTTGCGCACGAAGGCGATGGCATCCTGCAAGTCGTCACGATTTTTGCCGGTGACGCGCACGGTGTCGCCCTGAATGCTGGCTTGCACCTTGAGCTTGCTGTCCTTGATGAGTTTGACGATCTTCTTGGCCAGCTCGATCTCCACACCCACCTTCACGGTGCAAGCGCGCTTGACCTTGTTGCCGCTGACCTTCTCGATCTTGTCGCTGATGTCCAGACACTTGATGTCCACACCGCGCTTGGTCAGCTTGCCATTGAGGATGTCCTGCACCTGATTCAACTGGAATTCGTTGTCGGCGTGGATGGTCAGCACCAACTCGGCCTGCTCCACGTGAGCACCAGAGCCCTTGAAGTCGAAACGTGTGCTGACCTCCTTATTGGTCTGCTCGACCGCATTCTTGACTTCAGTCTTCTCTACTTCGGAAACAATGTCGAAGGATGGCATGGGTTTTCCTATCTAGTTACCACACAACCGCTCATCCTGAGCGTAGCGGATGCGAAGTCGAAGGATGAACTGCGAGGACACTTCGACTTCGTGCTACGCACTACGCTCAGTGCGAACGGGATTCAATTCTGATCAGCCGAACGAGCAAACGTAATCCACCGCACCTGCGCCAGTGTGGATCTCGAAGCTGCTGTCGGCGGCGACGTTGAAGCTGCTGCCTGCGGCATAAGTTTTGAAGGCAGCTTCGCCAGCGATCTTGACTTGGCACTCGCCAGCGCTGATCTCCATCAACTCGGGCACGCCGACATTGAAAGTGAGCTGACTGTTGGGCAGCACCACGCCGACGGTCTTGCGGCTGCCGTCAGGGAAAAATACCGAGTGCGACACGCACTTGCCGTCAAAGAAGACGTTGGATTTGGTGCCGACGCTGACGTTGTCGATTCTGTCTGTCATTCTGATTCTCCGTAATGAGCTAGTTCCCCCGCCCCCCTCCACAGGGAGAGGGGGCGGAGGTGGAATTACTTCCTGTTCTTGAGGTTCGCCGCGATGCGCATCCGCAGGGCATTCAGCTTGATGAAGCCGCCTGCGTCCTTCTGGTCGTAGGCACCCTTGTCGTCCTCGAAGGTGGCGATGGTCGGATCGAACAGCGAGTCGGTCTTGGAGTCACGGCCCACCACGATGACGTTGCCCTTGTACAGCTTGACGCGCACCCAACCGTTGACGGTCTGCTGCGTGTGGTCGATCAGGGTCTGCAAGGCAAGGCGCTCCGGGCTCCACCAGTAGCCGTTGTAGATCATGCTGGCATAACGCGGCATCAGGTCGTCCTTCAGATGGGCGACTTCGCGATCCAGCGTGATGGACTCGATGGCACGGTGCGCCTTGAGCATGATGGTGCCGCCGGGGGTTTCGTAGCAGCCGCGCGACTTCATACCGACGTAGCGATTCTCAACCAAATCCAAACGACCGATGCCGTGCTTGCCGCCCAGCGCATTCAACTGGGTCAGCACCGTGGCGGGCGACATGGCCACGCCGTTCAAGGCGACGATGTCGCCGTTCTTGAATTCGAGATCAAGATATTCGGCGGCATCCGGCGCGGCTTCCGGCGACACCGTCCAGCGCCACATGCTCTCTTCCGCTTCGGCAGCCGGATCTTCCAAATGGCGACCTTCAAAACTGATGTGCAGCAGGTTGGCATCCATCGAATACGGGCTACCGCCGTTGCGGTGCTTCATGTCGATGGGGATGCCATTGCTCTCGGCATAGGCCAGCAGCTTTTCGCGGGACAGCAAGTCCCACTCGCGCCATGGGGCGATGATCTTGATGCCGGGCTTGAGCGCATACGCACCCAGCTCGAAACGCACTTGGTCGTTGCCCTTGCCGGTCGCGCCGTGCGACACGGCATCCGCGCCGGTGGCGTTGGCGATCTCGACCAGACGCTTGGCGATCAGCGGACGCGCGATGGAGGTACCCAGCAGGTATTCGCCTTCGTACACGGTGTTGGCGCGGAACATCGGGAACACGAAGTCGCGCACGAATTCTTCGCGCACGTCGTCGATGAAGATGTGCTCCGGCTTGATGCCAAACTTCAGCGCCTTCTGGCGCGCCGGTTCCAACTCTTCACCTTGCCCCAAGTCAGCGGTGAAGGTCACCACTTCGCAGTGATAAGTGTCTTGCAGCCACTTGAGGATGACCGAGGTATCCAGACCGCCCGAATAGGCGAGGACGACTTTATTGATTTCGCTCATGCTTGTTACGTCTCCATCGTAGGGTGCGGCTTACGCACCATTCATTCAAATCCGTCTGGCGCGCAAGCGCACCCTACCCATTTCTTTTCTTGCTGATCTTGTTGTCAAAGCGCGCCCGGTCGATGACGAAGCGCTCATGCGTCCCCTGCGAGATCAAGTCCACACCGTCATGGGCGGAGATCTTGAAGGTCAGTTTTCTGCCCCCCACCGCAATCAATTCCACCGTCGCGATGACTTCCAATCCCGGTGGCGTGGCGGCTTCGTGGCTGACGTTGATGTGCGTACCGAGCGACTGCTCTTCAGGCCAATCCAGATGCGGCTTGATGGCCATGATGCAGGCCCACTCCAGAAAGCCGACAAGATAACCGGTGGCAAACACTTCCGGCATCGCCATGAACTCGGGCGACTCGGGATACAGCGCCGGCACGGTTTTGGTCGGCGGTATCAGGAACTTGTGTTCGTAGTAGATGCCGGGTTTGAGCGTGTCTTTCATGCTGCCGCCTGGGTCTAGTTGCCCACCTTGCCCAACAGCAGGTACTCCATCAGCGCCTTCTGCACATGCAGGCGGTTCTCGGCTTCGTCCCACACCACCGACTGCGGGCCATCGATGACTTCGGCGGACACTTCCTCGCCGCGATGTGCGGGCAGGCAGTGCATGAACACGGCGTCGGGCGCTGCGACGCGCATCATATCGCCGTCCACCTGCCAGTCGGCGAAGTCTTTCATGCGCTCTTCGTTCTCGGCTTCCCAACCCATCGAGGTCCACACATCGGTGGTGACCAGATCGGCGCCGCGCGCGGCTTCCATCGGGTCGGCGAATTCCTCATAGTGCTCGTGGCCGTACAGTCCGGCACGTTCCGGCTCGACCTCGTAACCCGGCGGGGTGGAGACATGGACGTTGAAATCCAGTATCTCCGCCGCTTGCAGCCAGGTGTTGCACATATTGTTGGAGTCGCCGATCCAGGCTACGGTCTTGCCCCGGATGCAGCCGCGCTGCTCGATGTAGGTGTAGATGTCGGCCAGCACCTGACACGGGTGGTATTCATTGGTCAGGCCGTTGATCACCGGCACGCGCGAGTTGCGTGCGAAGCGCTCGATGATGTCCTGCTCGAAGGTACGGATCATCACGATGTCGCTCATGCGCGAGATCACCTGCCCGGCATCTTCCACCGGCTCACCGCGTCCCAGTTGCGAGTCGCGTGTATTCAAATAGATAGCTGAGCCGCCGAGCTGATGCATCCCGGCTTCAAAAGACAGCCGCGTGCGCGTGCTGGCCTTTTCGAAGATCATCACTAGGGTGCGATCCTCCAACGGCCAGTATTTCTCGTAGCGCTTGAAGCGCTCCTTGATGAGGCGGGTGCGCTCGAACAGGTATTCCAACTCCTCACGAGTCAGGTCCTTGAATTGCAAAAAATGTTTGACGTTCGATGCCATGATTCACTTCCGTTCAGGATTTCAGGAATTCCTCAATCAGCGGACACAGGATGTCCAGCAACTGCTGCGCCTCGGCTTCCGATAAAATCAGCGGGGGCAGCAAACGCACCACGCTGTCGGCGGTGACGTTGATGAGCAGGCCTTGCGCCAGCGCCAGCTTGACCAACTCGGCGCAAGGCTTGGACAACTCAATGCCCAGCATCAAACCCTGCCCACGCAAAGCCACCACGCCGGGATTATCGCCCAAGCGCTGTTTGAAGCCGGCAAGCAGAAGATCACCGATGGCGCTGGCGTGCGCCAGCAACTGGTCTTGTCCCATGATCTCCAGCGTAGCGAGCGCCGCCGTGCAGGCCAGCGGATTGCCGCCGAAGGTCGAGCCGTGGTTGCCGGGCTTGAAAGTGCCAGCCGCCTTGCCCGCCGTCAGGCAGGCGCCGATAGGCACGCCGGAACCCAAGCCCTTGGCCAGCGTCATCACGTCCGGCAAGATGCCTGTGTGCTGATGGGCGAACCACTTGCCGGTGCGACCGATACCACTCTGCACCTCGTCCAGCATCAACAGCCAGCCGTGCTCGTCGCAGATCTTGCGCAGACCTTGCAGATAGCTGACATCCGGCGTGCGGATGCCGCCTTCGCCCTGAATCGGCTCGACTAGGATGGCGACCACATCAGGATTGTGTTCGGCGATCTGCTGGATAGCGGCGAGATCGTCGTAAGGCGCGCGCACGAAGCCCTTCACCAGAGGCTCGAAGCCCGCTTGCACCTTGCGGTTGCCGGTCGCCGAAAGCGTCGCCAGCGTGCGTCCGTGAAAGGATTTCTCCATCACGATGACGCTGGGTATTTCGACGCCCTTGCTGTGACCGTACATCCGCGCCAGCTTGATCGCCGCCTCGTTCGCCTCGCAGCCGGAGTTGCAGACGAACACCTCGTCCATCCCGGACAGCGCCGTCAGCGCATCGGCCAAGCACTCCTGTTGCGGGATCTGGTAGACATTCGAAACGTGGATCAGCTTATCGACTTGCGCGCGCAGCACGGCGGTATAACGCGGATGGGCATGACCCAGCGTGTTGACGGCAATACCAGACAAGCCGTCCAGATAGCGCCGGCCTTCCGTATCCCAAAGCCATGCGCCTTCGCCCCGTTCAAAGGCTACGGGCAGGCGCGCGTAAGTATTCATCAGATGCGACATAATCACAGACGACGGGCTGACCGCCGTTCCAAATTAAAGGACGTATATTGAGCCAAACTCGCCGCCCCACGCAAGTCTGGTTACTGACCTAAAAACAAAAAGCCGACGCAGGCGCCGGCTTTTGATCCAAACAAGCTTACTGAATCAGGCCATCGCCTTGATCGCAGCAGACAAGCGGCTCTTATGGCGAGCTGCCTTGTTCTTGTGGATGATCTTCTTGTCGGCGATGGAATCAACCACGCTGGTCGATGCTTGGAACACGGCTTGTGCTGCGGCCTTGTCACCTGCGTCGATTGCCTTGATGACCTTCTTGATGGCGGTACGCAGCTCAGAACGCAGGCTGGCGTTATGCTGACGCTGATTGTCCGCTTGACGTGCACGCTTTCTGGCTTGTGCGCTATTTGCCATGTCGACTCCTTGAATGTGGCTTGCTATGAAAGGCGCGCATTATAGGGAGGCAGTTCGGCTTTGGCAACCTGTTTCGTCGATTTCCCTTACGCCCCTTGCCGCCCGCACGCTATTTCGAATGGTATCATGCGCCCCGCCCTCATCCATCCTACCGATCAGCGCCCGATGAATCTGCTCAAAGCCCTCGCCACCATCAGCAGCCTGACGCTGCTATCGCGCATCCTAGCCTTTGTGCGCGACGTATTGATCGCCCGGATATTCGGCGCAGGCATGGCGACCGACGCCTTCTTCGTCGCCTTCAAACTGCCCAACCTGCTGCGTCGCCTGTTCGCCGAGGGCGCATTCTCGCAGGCCTTCGTGCCCATCTTCAGTGAATACAAGAATCGGCGCGGCCATGAGGACACCAAGCTGTTGGTCGATCACGTCACCACCTTGCTGGCGATCATCCTGTTCTTCGTCACGCTGATCGGCATCATCGCCGCGCCGATCCTAGTCTACATCAGTGCGCCCGGCTTCATCGCCGAGCCGGACAAGTTCGATCTCACCGTGCAACTGCTGCGCCTGACTTCGCCCTATATCTTCTTCATCTCGCTGGTCGCCGTCGCCGCCGCCATCCTCAACACTTACAACAAGTTCTGGGTACCCGCCTTTGCGCCGGTGCTGCTCAACCTGTGTTTCATCGGCGGCGCGCTGTGGCTGGCACCGTACTGCAACCCGCCCATTCTGGCGCTGGGCTGGGCGGTATTTCTGGCCGGAGTCGTGCAACTCGCCTTCCAGATCCCGTTCCTCAAAAAGATCGGAATGATGCCGAGCTTCCGCTTCAGCCTGAAAGACGAGGGGATGCTGCGCGTCATCAAGCAGATGGGCCCGGCGATGTTCGGCGTCTCCATCGCGCAGATCAGCCTCATCATCAACACCATCTTCGCCTCGTTCCTGATCGCCGGCAGCGTGTCATGGATGTACTACGCCGACCGATTGATGGAGTTCCCCTCCGGCATGTTGGGTGTCGCGCTCGGCACTATCCTGCTACCCTCGCTCTCCAAGCATCACGCCAACAGCGATCCGGTGGAATATTCCAAGCTGCTGGATTGGGGCTTGCGCCTCGTCGTCATGCTCACACTCCCGTCCGCACTCGCACTGGGATTGATAGGCGTACCCCTGCTGGCGACCTTTTTCCAGTACGGCGCATTCTCCGCCCACGACGTATTGATGTCGCGCAACGCATTGGTGGGCTACAGCATCGGCCTGATCGGCATCATCTCGATCAAGATCCTCGCCCCCGCCTTCTATGCCCGGCAAGACATCAAGACCCCGGTCAAGATCGGCATCGCCACCCTGATTGCCACCCAACTGATGAACCTCGCCTTCATCGGCCCGCTGCAACACGCCGGACTGGCGCTAGCCATCGGACTGGGCGCCTGCTTCAACTCCGCCATCCTGTACTACCTGCTGCGCAAGCGCGGCATCTACCAACCCGAACCCGGCTGGGCCACATTTCTCACAAAACTGGCCGCCGCTCTGCTGGCGCTGGGGCTGACGCTCTGGTTCGGCATGGGCAGCGAGCAACACTGGCTGACCACCTCCGGCTGGGAACGGATCTGGCATCTGACCTGGCTGGTTGTGGCAGGCATTGCCGCCTACTTCGCCGTGCTAGGCGCACTCGGCTTCCGCCCCAAGGATTTTTCAAAACGCGGCGCAGCCTAACCAACATTGCGAATAACCCAATCTAGGGACGCCATGATGCTTTAGCCAAAAAAAGCGATGCAGCAAAAAATGGGCAGCTTGTTGGCGTTTGTAAAAGACCAATATTCAAGAAAGCACTCCGCTGCATGTATTGCAGGAGCTGGGCGGGCACCCCGGAAATGGTGCAAAAATATACGCACTTATCGGGCGAACATCTGGCGCAGTGGATAGATCGTCGGCCAGCAATTCCGGCCAATGTCCTGCAAAGTGATCGTTTCTTACTACAGAAAATGAACAAGGGGTTAGACAATTAGCCTAACCCCTTGAATTATTGGTGCGCCGGAAGAGATTCGAACTCCTGACCCCTTGGTTCGTAGCCAAGTACTCTATCCAGCTGAGCTACCGGCGCATCGTCGCGTTGTTTTGCGAAGGCGCGCATTGTAGCAAAAAACTCGGGATTGGGTATTTTTTTGTGAATTTTTCCACTGGAAATATCTTGGGCCAAGAGCTTGGCGGCCTTGCATCGAACGCTGGCATGGCAATTTCGCAAAGTACAAATGGCACACAACAAGTTGAATTTATTGCACAATCATACAAAGCAGCCATCCATCCGAACAACAATCCCCCCTTACTTGTTCACGCAAAATAGCCTGACAAATGCTCTGCGGCATCGAGCGCGCCTAGGGGGTGACAGACTGGAAGCGAGGGGGCAGCCCACAGAGACTCCAGCAATTCGGCTATTTTTCCGGCACGCAACTGCTCGTTTGTCACTTCATGACATGGTACGTAGCGTTGCAGCCATTCCACTAGGAATTGGCTTTCCGGCCAGTCGCCGCGCGATGCGTAAAGCACCGGCACGCCGACGCATGCTGCTTCGGCGAATGTGCCATAGCCGGGCTTGGTGAGTACGGCATCGCAAGAGGCGAGTAGGTCGCTAAATGGCAAATCCAGTGCATCGAAAGCGACCATGTCGCTGCGCACCACAGCCCAGCTAGCGGGCAGCAGCCAGCGAATGCCGGGATGATGCGGCCAATCTTCCACCGGCAGGCGATACTCCATGCCGCCCATCGCGACAAGGACGCAGCGTTCGCCCGCACACAGTTGCAGACACTCAGCCAACTCAGTGCGACGCACACGGCCCGGTTTGGCGATGGGACTGATGCTGCGTGCGCGGTCGAGATCAGCCATCGGCATGGCGGGCTGAATACGCAAAAATGCATCAACGCTGTTGTAGGCAGCGAGCATCTGCCGATGGATCTCCGTGCTGCCCGAGAGCTCGGCGCAGTACGGCAGATAGATGTCGGCCCAATTCAGCGAGCACATACCCACTGCACGCACCCCGGCGTGCTTGGCGGCGGCAAGGGAGAGATAGGGGACATTCGCCAGCAGCAGATCCGGCTGAAGATCGCGCATGGCGCGGGCCTCATGCGCCACCCGCCCCGCCCAGTCCGAGTGCAACTCCTGATAGGCGAGATGGCTGGCAGCGGCGCGCACTTCGACCGCACTCGCCATTTTCATGCCGAAATCGAGTTCGAGCGGGATGTGTTCGTAGCGACACTCGAAGCGTTGTGCCAACAAGGCGGCTGGCGCACCAGTACGCAGCGTGACGCGCAACTCGGGAATGCGCCGCACCAACTCGTTGACGACCGGGGCGGTCTGGCTGACGTGGCCGTAGCCATGCGAAGAAATGTCGACCAGTAGGTGGGGCATGACTGCGTACAGGAGGCGACTGCCAAGCCGCCGCCGTTTATTGATAAAACTTGAAGTTATTCCGGCCCGCCTGTTTGGCCTGATACATGGCATCGTCGGCACATCGAATCATCGTTTCGCTATCCAGACCATCGTCGGGATAGATGCTGATGCCGATACTGAACGTCACCACCAGCTCCTTACCGCCGATAGTGTGCGAGGCCGACATCGCCTCAATGATCTTGTGAGCCACCCGCGCCACATCCTCGGCAGTGCCCACCTCCGCCAACAGGATCAGAAACTCGTCGCCGCCCTGACGACAGATGGTATCGGACTCGCGCACGCAGGATTTCAACCGCTCCGCCACCGACTGCAATAGCAGATCGCCCGCCAGATGCCCCATGGTGTCGTTCACCTGTTTGAATTTATCCAAATCCAAAAAGAGCAAAGCCGCCTTTTTGCCGCTACGTCCGGCAGTGATGAGCGCGACCCGAAGACGATCCGCGAAAAGTGCTCGATTCGGCAGATTGGTCAGGGAATCGTAATGCGCCAGCAACTCGATCTTCTGCTCCGCCTCTTTCCGCTTGGTGATGTCAGAGAACGACGAAATGTAATTGATAACCTCACCGCGATGGCTCTTCACCACACCGATAGACAGCCACTCCGGGTAGATCACGCCGTTCTTTTTGCGGTTCCAGATCTCGCCCTGCCACTGCCCGGTGGCATTGAGGCTGTCCCACATGGTTTGATAGAACTCGGCTGACTGCTTGCCGGAACTGAGCATCCGGGGATCATTGCCTATCGCCTCTTCCGGGGTGTAGCCGGTGATCTCGACGAAGGCAGGATTGACCGCCACGATCTTGCGATTAGCGTCGGCGATGAGGATGGCCTCACCGCTGTTATGGAACATCTTGCCGAACAGCTCCAAACGCTCGTTGGCATGTTGCAACGATCCCACCAGCATATTGAAAGTACGCGCCATCTCGCCGATGTCGGCATTGTTCTCGTCCACATCGGCGCGCTTGGTCAGATCGTTCTCGCGCTGAATGTCCGTCATCGCCCGTTGCAACCTGCGTACAGGTTCGGCGATGTTTTTCACGATCAGTACCCGCACGAAAACCGAAATGATGATGGAGAGGAATATCTGAATGAGGATATGCCCGACCCACAGCCACGTCTTGATTTCGGCCAGCTCGTTCTCTTCGCGGGAAAGGTCGATGATGACGCTGGCTGCGCCATTCACACTACCAGCGGCCACCGTGTGACAGGAAAGGCAGTTGGTCCCCCGGAAATTATCCTGTGCGATGAAAGGCACGACCACGCGCAGCTGAGGAACGCCATTATCCGCTGCCAGTTTTTTGAACTGCACCTTTCCGCTACTTAGCACAGCGCGATCCAGATCGTCCTGTGCCTGCTCTTCCGGCAGCCCCGGTCCGAACTGGTCATTGACCGGCTTACCCCGGATGATGCGCAACTCGCGGATCCCCTCGGACTCCTGCATCTTGCTCAGCAGCAATCGTCGCTTGGCGGGGTCGGTAATCGTGCCGGTCAACATCAGCATGTTCATGCCATTGATGAGCCCGTCCGCCGTTTCTTCGGCACGCGCCTCGGCAGACTTGGTGATCTGTGCTTCAAAGCGCCCGATCACCCATTCCATGGAAATGAGGAACAGAACGATCAGCGAACCCTGAATCAGGATATGCAACTTGGTCTGGACCCCAAGCGCGCTCCATTTTTTGACGATACCACCGGCCATGCGCCCCCCGTTTTCAACAATGACCCGGCTCAAGTCGGCTTGGGTCTGTAATAGTTCTTCGAATTGACCGGCGACACGATCTGGCCTCAGCCGACGACATCCTCCCGGAACTGCCGTTGTATCTCTTCGATCTCAGCTCGCCCGTCAATCAGCGCCTGGACGCAATCCGGGTCGAACTTTACGCCACTCAGGCGCTGGATCATGGCGAAGGCCTCGTCATTGCTCCACGCCTCCTTGTAAGGACGGCGACTGGTCAACGCATCGAACACGTCGGCGACCGAGGTGATGCGCGCCTCGATGGGTATCTCCTCGCCCTTGTGCCCGTTCGGATAACCGCTGCCATCCATCGCCTCGTGATGCAGTTCGGCGATGTTGCGTAACACCGCGATGTGCGGCAGGGTTCCAAAATCGAAATTCTCGACCAGTTGGTCGATCAGCTTGCGCCCCTTGATGGTGTGTGACTTCATCTGGGTGAATTCATCCTCAGTCAGCCCGCTGGGCTTGAGCAGGATGCCGTCCGGCACGCCCATCTTGCCGATATCGTGCAACACCGAGAACACGAACAGGTTCTCGATATGCTCGTCGGAAAAACCATGCTTCGGCGCGATCTTGCGGGCAATGAGCCGGGCGTAGCGCGACATCCGGTCTTGATGCGCCCCCGTTTCATCGTCGCGCAGATGCCCCATATCGCGCGCCGTCTTCACCGTCGCCAGCAGCGTCTGCACCGAGGCAAGGTCGTTGATGATGGTCAGCGCGATCAGATGGCCGTAGGGATCGAGCTGGCGCAACACTTCTTCGGTGAACGGCGCAGCCTCGCTCGAATTGAAGAACAGGAAGCCGAACAGCGTCCCCCGCGCATACATCGGCATGGTGTAGCTGGAAGAATAGCCCTGTTCGCGGATGCGATGGGTATGTTCGTGCTGGCCCTGATCGAAGATGCCCAGATCATTGACCACGCGCGGACGCTTCAGGCGCACGATCTCCAGCAGCGACGAGGCCTCGCCCAGCTTGGCCTGATAGTGAACCAACGGCTGGTTCTCGGTGCTGCTGTAGACGAATGTCTTCAGAATGTCAGTCTTCTCGTCGTAGAGTGCCGCCGCGATCCGCGAGATAAAAGGATAGCTGGCGCGTATCGTCTCGTGGATCACCGCCAGCTTCTTGCCCAGCGCGACATTGCTGTCGAGCCCGTCTAGGCTATCATTGTGAGTGAACATATCCATGTCTGTACCTCAACCGGGAAAAGCGCCGCCGACCATGCGGACTACAGCTTGATGAAGTGCTCGCGATAATGCTTCATTTCGTTAATGGACTCGTAGATGTCGGCCAGCGCCTCATGTTTGCCGTGCTTCTTGAGCCCTTGCGCCACTTCCGGCTTCCAGCGACGAGCCAACTCCTTGAGCGTACTCACATCGAGGTTGCGGTAGTGAAAATACTCTTCCAGCTTGGGCATCCAGCGCGCCATGAAACGGCGGTCCTGACAGATCGAGTTGCCGCACATCGGCGAGGTGCGCGCCGGGACGTATTCCTTGAGGAACTCCAGCATCTGCGCTTCCACCGCCGCCTCGGAAAGCTGCGAGGCCTTCACCTTGTCGATCAGGCCAGATTTGCCGTGAGTGGATTTGTTCCAGTTGTCCATGCCGTCGAGGATGCTGTCCGGCTGCTGCACCACCAGCACCGGCGCTTCGGCGACGGTCTCCAGATTGCCGTCGGTAATCACCATGGCGATCTCGATGATGCGATCATTGTCCGGGGAAAGGCCGGTCATTTCCATGTCCAGCCAAATAAGGTAATTCTGATTCTGTGCCATAATGATCCAGTGTCGTATTGGTTAACCCTGCGGTTCGCATTGTGTCACACCACCGTATTCGCCATGAAAAAATCATAATGTCCGCCAGCCTGTTCTCCCTGATTTTCCTCGTCTCCCTGCTGCTCACCACGCTCGCCAAACTTTGGCTGGCGCGCCGCCATTGGTCGCATGTCGGGGCGCACCGCGCCGTCGTACCCAGCGCTTTCAGCGCGCAGATCGCCCTCGACGCCCACCAGAAAGCGGCGGACTACACCCGCGCCAAGACTCAGCTCGCCATGCAGTCCGTACTGTTCGAGGCCATCTTGCTGCTCGGGTTCACCTTGGGCGGCGGCATCCAGCTCGTCGCCGATTTCTGGCTGATCACCCTCTCCGCCCCCATCGCGCAGGGCATGGCCATCCTCGTCTCGGTGCTGCTGCTCTCTTCCTTGCTGGAAGCGCCGTTCGACCTCTACCGCACCTTCGTCATTGAAGCCCGCTTCGGCTTCAACAAAATGACGCTGGGCTTGTATCTGGCGGACGCGGCGAAGGGACTGCTGATCGGCGCGGTACTGGGCCTGCCGCTGCTCTACGGAGTGCTGTGGCTGATGGGCCGCATGGGCGGCGACTGGTGGCTTTATGTCTGGAGCGTGTGGGTGGCGTTCAACCTGCTCGTGCTGTTCATCTACCCCAGCTTCATCGCCCCGCTGTTCAACAAATTCCAACCCATGCAGGATGAGGCGCTGAAGGCACGCATCGAGGCACTACTCGCCCGCTGCGGATTCACCAGCAGTGGCCTGTTCGTAATGGACGGCTCACGCCGCAGCTCACACGGCAACGCCTACTTCACCGGCTTCGGCAAGACCAAACGCATCGTGTTCTTCGACACCCTGCTGCAACGCCTCAGCCCCGCCGAGATCGAGGCCGTGCTGGCCCACGAACTCGGCCACTTCAAGCGCCGCCACGTGGTGCAACGCATCGTGCTCAGCTTCGCCATGAGCCTGCTGTTCCTCTGGCTGCTGGCGCAGTTGATGCAGGCCGACTGGTTCTACGCCGGCTTGGGCGTCACCCCTCAGGCAGCCTCCACCGCGCTGGCGCTACTGTTGTTTTTCATGGTGCTGCCGGCATTCAGCCTCTTTCTGCACCCACTCACCGCCGCCTTCTCACGTCGCCATGAGTTCGAAGCCGACACTTACGCCGCCGCCCAGACCGACGCGCGCGACCTCGCCAGCGCACTGGTCAAACTGTATCAAGACAACGCCGCCACGCTGACACCCGATCCGCTATATTCCAGTTTCTACGATTCGCACCCGCCCGCGCTGGCGCGCATCGCCCATCTGCAAACCCTGCAAGGAGAACCAATATGAGATTAGTCACCGCATTGACCCTGCTGGCACTGGCCGGCGCCGCCGCCGCCGAACCCTTCCCCGGCGGCAACGCCGAGACCGGCAAGAAACTGTTCGAGCAGAATAAATGCTCCAGCTGCCACATCCAGATGTTGGGCGGTGACGGCAGCGGCATCTTCACCCGCGCCAACCGCAAGGTGAAATCGCCGCAACAGATGCTGACCCAGATGGACGCCTGCGCCGCAGCGGCTGGCATCAACCTGTCGGCCTCTGACAAACAGCATCTGGGCGCGTATCTCAACCGTTATTACAACCTGAAGTGAGGCCGATATGAGTGCCGTCTGTGATCTCAGCAACAAACAATGCAAACCGTGTGAAGGCGGCGTACCGCCGCTGACTCAGCCCGAGATCGACGCCCTGCTGGCGCAACTCACCGGCTGGAGTCAATCCGGCGCACTCATCAGCAAAAGCCATCCCTTTGGCGACTATTACCAGACCATGGCCTTCGTCAACGCTGTGGCTTGGCTCTCACACCGCGAAGGCCACCACCCCGACCTGCTGGTGAGTTATAACCAGTGCCGGGTGGAATACACCACCCACGCCATCGGCGGCCTGTCCGAGAACGATTTCATCTGCGCCGCCAAGGTGGACGCCCTGTTCTCGCTTTGAGTACGCCCCTCACCGGACAGATCGTCGCCGCCTTCGGTCGGCAATATCTGATCAAACTCCCCGATGGCGAAGCCCTCGCCTGCGTCACGCGCGGCAAAAAGAGTGACGCCGTCTGCGGCGACCGAGTCGAGGTCATGCGCACCGCCGCAGCCTCTGCCGCCACCGGCGCGCAAGGCGTCATCGAGCGCATCCTGCCGCGCACCAGCCTGCTGCACCGCTCCGACGCCTTCAAGGAAAAACTCATCGCCGCCAACGTCACACAGATCGTCATCGTCGTCGCCAGCGAACCCTCGTTCAGCGACGAACTGCTGGCGCGCTGCCTGATTGCCGCCGAAGACCAAGACCTCGACGTACTGATCGTGCTCAACAAATGCGACCTGACCGAGCCAGCCGCTGCCGCCCGTACCCGCCTCGAACCCTACCGCACCATCGGCTACCGAGTGCTGGAACTCACCGCCCGCGACAGCGCCGAGCCCTTGCGCCCGCTGCTGCAAGGCCATCAAAGCGTGCTGGTCGGCCAATCCGGCATGGGCAAATCCACCCTCATCAACGCCCTGCTGCCCGACGCTCAGGCCGCCACCCGCGAGATCTCCACCGCGCTGGATTCCGGCAAACACACCACCACCCACGCCAAACTCTACCGGCTCGATGCAACCAGCACCCTGATCGACTGCCCCGGCGTGCAAGCCTTCGGCCTGCACCACCTCGACATCAACGCCCTCGCCGCCGGATTCCCCGAGTTTGCCCCGTATCGCGACCAATGCCGCTTCTACAACTGCCGCCACCAGACCGAACCCGGCTGCGCCCTCACCGAAGCCGCCCGGCAGGGCAAGATCGACACTCGCCGGATGCAACTATTTCAGAGTATCAGCGGCAAGCACAACTGACCGTACCCCGAGAACTACTGCCCCAGCCGCACCCTAGGATCGACCAGCGTGTACGAGACATCGGTCAGGATCAGGCCGACGATATAGAGCAGTGAGCCGAGGAACACCATCGCCCGCACCACGGAAAAATCCTGCGCGTTGATGGCGTCGATGGTGTAGCTGCCTAGGCCGGGGATACCGAAGAAGGATTCGGTGAGCAGGCTACCCATGAATAGCAGGGGAATGACCACGACCACGCCGGTGAGGATGGGGATCATGGCGTTCTTGAGGATGTGACGGAACAGCACGTTCAGCTCGGACAGACCTTTGGCGCGAGCAGTACGGACGTAGTCTTTGTTGATCTCTTCGAGGAAGATGGTGCGATACCAGCGGCTGCTGGCGCCGACGCCGCCGATGATGCCGATAATGACCGGCAGAACGATGAAGCGCAGCCCGTCCACCCCGCCCGCGTAGCCCGAGATGGGCACCCAGTGCCACAGTTTGCTGGCGAGGAATTGCCCGCCGATGATGTAGAACAGGCTGGAGATGGACATCAGCACCACGCACAGTGCCACGCCCGCCACGTCCAGCGCGGTGGCGCGGAACAAGGTCATCAGCAAGGCGAAGGTAAGGTAGACCAGCAAGCCTACGAAGAAAGTGGGCAACGCGATGGCGAGGCTGGGCAACATGCGGGTCTGGATCTCGCGACTGATGCTGCGCCCGTCGTCGGAATAGCCGAAGTCGAGGGCGAACATGCTGGCGGATTTCTCGAAGAAGATGGTGTCGCCGAACTTGCCTGCCCCGGCTGCTTCTGCGTTGTACAACAATGGCTTGTCGTAGCCGTGCTGCATCTTCCAGTGTTCGATGGCCTCCGGTGAGACGCGCTTGATGCCGAGCTGCATCCGCGCCATGTCGTCAGGCGTGTTCACCACGAAGAACAGCGCGAAGGTGAGCAGATTCACGCCGATGAGGATGGGGACGGCGTAGAGGATGCGGCGAATGAGATAAGCGATCACTAGTTGATTCGCTTCAGTATAGACAGCGAGCCGCCCTTAAGATCGGCGGCGCTCAGGCTGGGTTTGAGCGAGGCACACGTACCGGGCAGATAAGCGATCGGCGGTCGGCTGGCGTGGTCGGTCTGGCGCTGATAACAGCCTTCGCGGGTGACGACGAGATAGAGCGGCGCTTTCAACACTTGCTGGGGCAAGGCCACGCCCAGCGAAAATTGCACATTGGCGCTGCGACTGAAGTCGTTCTGGTTATCTTCCAGATTGCCGTAGAAGGTGGCGACTTCGCGCCAGCGCGCGAAACGATAGTCGAGCTTGCCGAGCAAGGTCAGCGTCGCACCCGCCTCCGCATAGAGGCCGACCCCGAACAGCGCCGGATTATCCTTGATCGAAGAGACCGCCAGTTCAGCGGTGACAAAACGCTTGTCCTTACCCGCCTCCACTTTGCTGCGCTCCACGCCATGCTGATCGAAGTGCCAGACATCGCTGATCGCCGCCGCGTTGAGCATCAGCGTGGTTTCCCCATCGCTGAAGCGGGGCGAGATGTCGATCCCCGCGCTGGCCGGCTCGACCTTCTCCGGCTGCCCCTCGCCCTCTGCGGCACTCGGCTGGCTGGCCCCCGCCTTGAGCATCGCGCTCAGTTGATCCAACCCACCCGCGATGGACGTACATCCAGACAGCGACACCGTCATGCCGAACAGACATAAACCTTGGGTCATTTTGGTGAGAATAGACATCAGCGTAGCGTCCCGAAACCAGATGCGGAGAGGCCCGCATCATACGTCAGTCCCTGATCAAGTGTAAATTCAGCAGGGCTGGATACGGCGGAGCAAGCTGGACCTCATCGTCGAATGCTGGCAAACCAGATCACAGCCTCCTTAAACATCCGCAGGCGAACCGTGCCGCAAGCAGTTGACCTGACTAGCCCTGCCCCAATGCCGCCGCTTGGCGCTCACAGGCGCGCCGAGTATCGGCATTCAACGTCTTGAGCCAAGCTTCCGGTATCGCCTCCAACCCGTACACCGCGCCCGCCAGCATCCCCGCGATGGCGCCGGTGGTGTCCGCATCGCCGCCGCGATTGACCACGTCGATCAGGCAATCCCGAAAGTCATCGGTATCGAAGAAACTCTGGAACACCGCTTGCAGCGTATCGGCGACGTAGCCGCTGGGGTTGCTTTGCTGGCGCACGGCGCGGAATTTGAATTCTGGATGGCGAGCGGCGAGCGGGTGGGCGTGTCGGTGCAGCAGGTCGTTCTTGCTTGCGCCGCCCAGCGCGTCCTGCACCATCAGCACCAGACATTCGCAGGCGGCGTCCGACAGCGCGCAGTGGTGGGTAACGTGAGCCTGAGCACGGCAGGCGGCGCGCACCGATGCTTCGGGCTGACCGAAAGTGGCCAGCGCCACGGGCAGCACTCGCATCGCCGCGCCATTGCCCGCATCGTGGTCGGAATACGGCGCTTCCGGGTTGCCGGTGCGACGGACTTGCAGCAGGTTGCGCCGCACCGTATTGCCGATGTCCACTGGCTTGGCACGCATCCAGCCATCGAACGCCTGCGCCGCCGCCAGCGCCTCGACGCGACCTTGTTTGAGGATGGACTCGCCCAGCGCCAACGCCATGGTGGTGTCGTCGGTGACCTGCCCCGGCCTGAGATGCAACCAGCCGCCGCCGATGAGCTGGTCATGCACGCCATACTGCGCCGCGATCTCGCGCGGGGTCATGAACTCCACCGTGGAACCCAGCGCATCGCCAATGGCGAGGCCGAGGTAGGCGGCACGGACACGGTCAGTGGTCATAGGATAGTGGTGTCCGTTCGTGCTGAGCGTAGCTGGCGAAGTCGAAGTATGAACGGCACACCCTTCGATTCCGCCGAATACTTTGGAGTGCGCATAACCAGCCACTTGGCAATCGTTGTTTGATTGCCTAGTGGAATGGCTAGTTGTTTTACCAGACTCGTCTGCGCGGTTTTATAAAATGGCAGCGTCATGCCGCTGTACTCCAAACTGGTGAGCATCTTTTCTCCAACCAGGCAGAAAGTCTGGAAGTGCGCTCACTCCTCCGGACCGAAGCACTTCAGATAATCTGTGCAGTACTCACAACTCGGCGCGCGGCAGGCGTTGATGCCTTCCCGCTCGCACAGTTGTTTGTAGAGGAATTTCTTCCACTTCATGTCGTACACGTTCTTCGCCGCCAGTGCGGGGAAGTTGTCGCTCATCAAGCGGCTCAGCTGGTCGCGCGACCACAGGCCGAGGTCTTGCCAGAGGTGGTCGCTGGCCATGCAGGCGGCGGTGACGATGTGCGCCATCCAAAGCTCGGAAACATCGCGTCCGGCGCGCTCGTCGAGCAGCAGTTGCAGCAGGTCGTCGTGCTCGTCGGTACGCGGATCGTTGCTTTGCTCGCAGCGGCGCAGCGCCAGCTCGACACCGGGGAAGTGGCGCGCCAACAGCGCACAAAACCCCGCCTCGTCCAGCCCCAGACCGGGCGGCAGCGCGCCCACTTCGTTGGACTGGCTGGCGATCATCTGTGCGAACAGTGGATCGTTGGGCAAGCCGACAGCGTGCGCCATCAGCTCGTTATAAAGAGGATGACCCGGCACGCCCGCATTCCGAACGGGTGCGGAATCCAAAATGGAGGAGCGTGCCTGAGTCATGGTCGTACTCGCTATTTGCTGGGATATTCGATCAGCAGATCTTCGTCGCGCAGCACCATCTGGCAGGCCAGCCGCCACTCGGTAGTGATGACATCATTCACCTTCATCGCGTCGATCTGGGCGGCAGTGATCTTGCCGGACTGTTTGAGTACGCTGATCTCGCGGTCAGTGAGCGGGCCAGCCATCGGCCCCTTGTTGGATAGGTTGGTGACCTTCACCAGACAAGTCGAACATTCGCCGTTCTCGCAGCCGAAGTCGATCGGGATGTGATTGTCGCGTGCGAGACTCAGCACGGTCTTGGTATGACTACCGGCGACGGCGTAGACGGTCTTGTCCTTGTGCAGCGGACTGGAAAAAGTGATGTTAGGCATTACGTAGCTCCTGTTGTCGTGGTTAAAAATCAGGCTTTGACGCTGATGTCTCCGCCCAATACTTGTGCCTGACAGGCCAGACGATCATTGCGACCGGCCATGTTGTCCTGCAACACTTGGTTTTCCAGCACCGAACGCTCGCTCATATACTCCATGCCGGACGTGATCTTCATAATGCAGGTGCCGCACTCGCCCTCGCGGCAGCCGTAGGTGATGCTGGCGCCGACCTTCTCGGAGATTTCGATCAAGCGCGTCCCGGCGGGGACGGAAACGGTGATGCCGAGTTTTTCAAACGTGACATTGGCCTTAGGCATAGGACGGCTCCAGATAATTAAAGGCGCATAGCGCGGCGGTTACCCCCTCGCCCTCAGGGGGATAACCAGCGGCTTGCCTGCTTGCGGGCTTAGTCGAATGGCTAGTAATCCCATCAGGGTCGGGGAGAAGGAATACAGACATGCTGAATCCCGAAGGTAAGCAGGCTTCACTCATGGCTGTTTGCAAGTAGTTCAGACATGGAAATGACGCGGTTCGCCAGCGAGCCGGTCAGATGAAGGGCGAGCTGTCTGCCCAGATCGTGGCAGCGTTCCAGTTCTTCGGCGGCGGGGATCAGCCGGGCTCGCACGCCTTTGACCGGCACGCGCAGCTTCAGCCCGCGCAAGCGATCTTCGATCATGTTGATGGCCTCGCCGCTCCAGCCGTAAGAGCCGAAGGCGCCGCCGAGCTTGTCGCTCACTTTGATGACGGCAAGCGAGGACAGCAGATCCCACACCGGTTTCACTGCGTCGCCATTGATGGTGGGCGAGCCGATCACGATGCCGTCCGCCTCTTCGATCAGATCGACGAAAGGCAGGTCGCCGCCCGCCTGCAAGTCGTAAAGCGAGACACGCACACCGGCGATGGTCTCTGCGCCCTCGCTCACCGCTTGCGCCATGCGTGCCGTGTTGCCGTAGGACGAGATATAGAAAATCAGCAGCGACTTGTCGTGTGCACCGATCTCATTGGGCAGCAGCGGCGAGGCCAGCTGGCGGTAGCGCTGCACATAGCTGCGAGGCGCTTCGCGCAGGATGGGGCCGTGCGCGGGGGCAATGAGTTTCAGCGTGAGAGGTTCGAGCAATTCGAGTGCCACCAGCACATGCTCACGGAAGGGGCGCATGATGTGCTGGTAGTAATACTCGAAGGAAAAACGGAAATCGCCGACGCGGTCGTTGAACAGCCGCGCATCGCAGAAATGGCAGCCGAACACATCGCCGCTGAACAGGATCTGCTGCTCTTCGAGCAGCGTGCATTGCGTATCCGGCCAATGCAGGAACGGCGTACTGAAAAAGCGCAGGGTACGATCACCGAGAGTGACCGTGTCGCCGGTTTGTACGATGGTGAAGTCTAGCTCCGAGTCCCTCACCAAGGCCTTCAGCATCAATTGCGCTTTGGCGGAGATGTACAGTTTGGCTTGAGGCGCACGACGCATCAGCTCGGGCAACGCGCCGCTATGATCAGGCTCCAGATGGTTCAGCACGATGGTGCTGATCTCGTCGTAACGGGCGACTTGCTCCAGCCGAGCAAAGAACTCGTCGGAGTGCGAGGCTTTCACTGTGTCGATCACCGCCACGCCTTGCGAGCCGCGTACGCAATAGGAATTGTAGGTCGTGCCGTTGGCCGTCTTGAGGATGATGTCGAATTCGCGCAAACCCGGATCGAGCGCGCCTATCCAGTGCGTGCCGGGTGTAATCTCGACAGCCTCAAGTGCCGTTTTCACGGGGCTGCCTCCGCCGGTGGTGGGCAGGGTTCGGAGCGATGGCAGATGGGGCAAGGCTCGTTCTTATCTTTGGACTCATCGAGGCCGATCCACGCATCCACGGCTTTGGGGTCGAAGCCACAGCGCCGTTCGCTCGCCACTTCCAGCAGCGGGCGACGGATCAGCAGCGGTTCGGCCAGCAACAGCGCCAGCGCTTCGGTTTCGCTGTACGCGGCGGGATCGACCTCGCCGGATTTCACGCGCGGCGCGCTGAGATTGAACCAGTGCGCCACCGGCATCGCGCCAAAGAAGGCGCGCAGCCGCTCCGCCGTCCACGGCTCGGTGAGCAGATCCCTCGCCAGCACGGTATGGCCGGAAGCCGCCAGCCAGACCTTCTGCTTGGCGTTGCCGCCGCAGCCGGGCTTTTCGTAAAAGATCACCGTCGCCATGTCAGGCTGCCAGCTTTTGGGTGGGGATGCCGGTAAGCGAACCGGGCGGGTTCAGCGGCTCGCCATCCTCGTTGAGGATCGCCCCTTCGATGGGGCAGATGGTGGCGCACTGCGGGTCTTCAAAGTCGCCCGCGCACTCGGTACATTTGTTCGCGTCGATCAGGAAGTGCGGCTTCGCCTCAAAGATCGCCTGGCTTGGGCACAGCGGTTGGCAGGCCCAGCAGTTGGTGCAGAGTTCGATGATTTCGAGTGCCATATAAATTCCTTTCACTAAGCCCCTCGCCCGCAAGCGGGAGAAGGAGGCAAGAGCGCGAGCGGTTACGCCACCTTCTGCTGCACGACAGCTTTCACTTCCAGCCTTCCCCCCACGCGCATCTCTTCGTACACCTTGAGGATGGCATCCTCGATGGCTTCCATCGCGTGTTCGCCGTTGGGCTGAATGCCCGCTGCTTCCAGCGGCCCCCAAGGTTCGTAGCCGACTTTGCTGCACAGCACGGCTTCGCAACCGGCCAGCACGCGCAAAGTCTTGTCCAACGCGCTTTCGCCGTCGCCGCAGGTATCGCCGCCTTCGCAGTAAGGCGTGGTCTTGCGGTGACCGATAAAACGCACGCCCTCCGACGATGCTTCGTAGATCAGGAACTCGCTGGCATGGCCGAAGTGTTCGTTGATGACACCGCCGCCTTTGGTGGCGACCGCCATCAGCACGGGGCGAGTCACTTCCTTCTTCTGTACACCTTGGATGCTGACCAACTGTACTTTGGACTCTTTGGCGAGGCGCTTGCTTTCCAGCTCCTCGTTGATCGCCGCATGTACCTCGGCGCGCATCTTCATCGCTTCGGGGTAGTTGATCTCCATCTCTTCAACCTTGTCCATGGTGAACTCCGCACCGCGATCTTCGCCCAGCAGGCCCACCGCATCGGCGCGGCACTGGCGGCAGTGCCGCATCATATTCATGTCGCCTTCGCACGCATCCTGCAAGGCTTGCAGTTCCTCGTTGGTCGGACCGCGCTGGCCGGTGAGGCCGTAGAAGGTGCCATGCTCCGCTTCCGAGATCAGCGGCATCACGTTGTGCAGGAATGCGCCCTTGGCCTTGACGATCTTCGACACTTCTTCCAGATGCTTGTCGTTCACGCCGGGGATCATCACCGAGTTCACCTTGACCAGGATGCCCTTGGCGACCAGCATCTCCAGCCCCTTCTGTTGTTGCGCGATCAGTATCTCGGCCGCTTCGCGACCCTTGATGCGCTTGTTCTTCCAGAAGATCCACGGATAGATCTGCGCACCCACATCGGGATCGACGCAGTTGATGGTGATGGTCACATGGTCGATGTTGTACTTGGACAACTCTTCCACTTGTTCCGGCAGCGACAGGCCATTGGTCGACACGCACAGCTTGATGTCCGGTGCTTGCTCGGACAACATGCGGAAGGTCTCGAAGGTGCGCTCCGGGTTGGCCAAGGGATCGCCGGGGCCAGCGATGCCCAGCACCGTCATCTGCGGGATGGTCGCCGCGACCGCCAAAACTTTTTTCACCGCCTGCACCGGGTGGTGCAACTCGGACACCACGCCGGGACGAGATTCGTTGGCGCAGTCATATTTACGGTTGCAGTAGTTGCACTGGATGTTGCAGGCCGGGGCCACCGCCACGTGCATCCGTGCGAAGTAGTGATGCGCTTCTTCGGAATAGCAGGGATGGTTGAATACCTTCTGGCGGATATGCTCCGGCAGGTGGTTCATCTGATCGTCTGTCGAGCCGCATGATCCGGCGGAACAGCCGCCAGAATTGGCTTCGCTCACTTCGTTGTTGATGACGGGTAATTGCACGGTTCTATCCTCCGCTGGGGTTCGCTAGAAGATGAGCAAGCGCCGTGCCTGACAAAAACATCGAGATAAGTCACTGTTTCATATCAATCACACTCAGGTGCAGCGCTCAACTGTCACGAACGGAACATGACATTCAGCGACCTTGTGGCGAATGCGACAAATCAACGGCCAGCAAATTTCCCGACAAGCAAGCGCGCAGGCTGGGATAATCACGCATGACTGAAAATTCCCCCCCCATCCAGCCCGCCAGCGGGCCATCCTTCGACCGACTGCCGCTCGCGCCCGCCATCCTAGCGACACTCAAGCAGCTCGGTTACGACTCCATGACACCGATTCAGGCGGCCAGCCTGCCGATCACACTGGACGGACACGACCTGATCGCGCAAGCCAAGACCGGCAGCGGCAAGACCGCCGCGTTCGCCCTCCCCTTGTTGACGCGACTGAACCCGCGCCGCTTCGCGGTGCAGGCGATGGTACTGTGCCCGACCCGCGAACTGGCCGACCAAGTGACGCAGGAGATCCGCCGTTTGGCGCGTTTTATCGACAATATCAAGATCGTCACGCTGTGCGGCGGCGCGACCATGCGCCCGCAGATGGCGAGCTTGGAGCATGGCGCACACATCGTGGTCGGCACGCCGGGGCGCATCATGGATCACATCGAGCGCGAGAGCCTCGACCTTTCCGCGCTCAACACGCTGGTGCTGGACGAGGCCGACCGGATGCTGGACATGGGCTTCTACGACCAGATCGCCTGGGTCGCCAAACAATGTCCGCGCCAACGCCAGACGCTGCTGTTCTCCGCCACCTATCCCGAAGGCATCGCAAAACTGGCGCGCCAGTTCCTCAACCAGCCGCAGGAGGTGAAGCTGACCGAGCAGCACGCCAGCCACAAGATCCGCCAGCGTTTCTATGAGGTGACGCGCGAGCAGCGGCTGGAGGCCGTCGCCGCGCTGCTCAAGCACTATCGCCCGGAAAGCACGCTAGCCTTCTGCAACACCAAGCAGCAATGCCGCGACTTGCTCGATCTGCTGCACGCGCAGGGTTTCCACGCGCTGACGCTGAACGGCGACCTCGAACAGCGCGAGCGCGACCAAGTGCTGATCCAGTTCGCCAACCGCAGCTGCTCGGTGCTGGTCGCCACCGACGTGGCGGCACGCGGGCTGGACATCGCCCAGCTCGAAGCCGTCATCAACGTGGATGTCACGCCTGACCCGGAGATCCACGTCCACCGCGTCGGTCGCACCGGACGCGCCGATCAGGAAGGCTGGGCATTCACCCTGAGCAGCCCCACCGAACTGCATCGCGTCGAGACCATCGCCAAGATGATGGACATCGCACCGGAATGGCATGAGTTGAGCGAGCTGAACACCGATGCCGCCAAGCTGATCCCGCCGATGGTGACGCTACAGATCTTAGGTGGCCGCAAAGAGAAGATCCGCGCTGGCGACGTGCTGGGTGCGCTCACTGGTGAGGCGGGCTTCACCCGCGAACAGATCGGCAAGATCAACGTCACCGAATGGAACACCTACGTCGCGGTGACCCGCAACATCGCCCGCGAAGCGGTGAAGCGGTTGTCGGCAGGCAAGGTAAAGGGCAAGTCAGTCAAGGTGCGCGCGCTGGAGTAATCGACGGGCATTGGTAAAACCCTGTCATTCCCTTCTACACGGCAGTTTCGCTCCCCCACAACCCTGCCCCACCCGCTCCCAGATAAGTCAGATACGCGCGCAGCTCGAACTCCAGTTGCGCGTAGTCCGGCTCGATGTGCTGGCAGAGTTGGTAGAACGCCTTGCCGTGGTCGCGCTCCTTGATGTGCGCCAGTTCATGCACCACGATCATCCGCAAAAACTCCGGCGGCATCTCGCGGAACAGCGTCGCCACACGGATCTCCTGCTTGGCCTTGAGCTTGCCGCCCTGCACCCGCGAGACCAGCGTGTGCGTCCCCAGCGCCTTCTGGATCACCTGCAACTTGCCGTCGAACGCCACCCGGCTCAGCACCCCGGCGTTGCGCAGATGCGCGTTCTTGATCTCATGCACGTAGTCGTACAAGGCGCGGTCGGTGCGTATCGTATGTGCTTGCGGATATTTTCCCAGCAGCCACTCGGCCAGCTTCTCCTGTTCGATGAGGCGCTGAACTTGTGCGACAAAGTGCGCCGGATAGCCGGTGAGGTAGTTGGGAGTCGAGCGCGGCGGCATCGCGCTCAAGGCTTGAACGCCGCCTCTTGCGCCCGCAACGCCCGCGCCGACTGCCGCGCCTCTTCGTCCTTGAGCGTGTCGTTGATCTCGCGCATCACGCTATTCAGATCGACCGGCTTGTCTTCGCGCTCGAACTGGCCAGTCAGCACGCTGGCCGGGCTGAGTTCGCCTGCTTGATACAGCGCCCAGATCTCGTTGCCATAGTCGGTGGCGAGCAACTCGGGGGCGTACTGGCCGAAGTAGTTGGCGAGGTTCTGCACGTCGCGCAGCAGCATAGACTGGGCGTGATTGTTGGCGGCGGCGTCGATGGCTTGCGGCAGGTCGATGATGACCGGGCCTGCCGCATCCACCAGCACGTTGAATTCGGACAAATCGCCATGCACGACCCCGGCGCACAGCATCAGCACCACTTGGGCGATGAGTTGGCGGTGGTAGTCGAGGGCGACTTCGGCGGTAAAAGCCAGATCATTGAGACGCGGCGCGGCATTGCCTTCGGCATCCGTCACCAGCTCCATCAGCAGCACGCCTTCGTGGAAGGTGTAAGGTTTGGGCACGCGCACGCCCGCAGCGGCGAGGCGATACAGCGCATCGACTTCGGCGTTCTGCCAAGCTTCTTCCTGTGCTTTGCGACCGTAATTCGTGCCCTTCTCCATGGCGCGGGCACGGCGGCTGCTCTTCTCCCGGCGGCCTTCGGTGTAATCCACGCTCTGGCGGAAGGCGCGCTTGTTCGCCTCTTTGTAGACTTTGGCGCAGCGCACTTCATCGCCGCAGCGCACCACGTAGACGGTGGCCTCCTTGCCGCTCATCAACTGGCGCAGCACTTCATCGACCAAGCCATCTTCGACCAGCGGGAGGATGCGTTTCGGTGTCTTCATCGAGATTTTCTCAGCGGGTCGAGCAGGGACGACAGCCCGTTGTGGTCCAGCTCCTGCATCAGCGCCAGCAGCAAGCCGATCTCGCCGGGCGGGAAGCCTTTGCGGGAAAACCAGTTGAGATAGTCGCCGGGCAGATCGGCGATCAGCCGCCCCTGATATTTGCCGTAAGGCATCACACGGGTGACCAGCAGTTGCAGGTGTTCAGGATTCATTCGCTCAGAACCGCTCGTACCCGGCCAGATAGCGCCACTCGCCCAGCGGCATCCGCGACATCGCCATCCGCCCGATGCGGATGCGCTTCATCGCCACCACTTGCAGGCCGACGCGCTGGCACATCTGCTTGATCTGATTGGGTTGCGGGCCTTTCAAGGCAAAGCGCAAACGGGTCTCGTTCTGCCAGCTCACCTTGGCGGGCGGCAGCGCGCGGCCATTCAGATTGAGGCCGTGGTTCAGCAACTTCAGCCCGTCTTCCACCAACTCGCCACTCACCTCCACCACATATTCCTGTTCCAGCGTTGCGGCATCGTCGGTCAGCTTGCGCGCCGCCTTCCAATCTTGCGTGTACACCTCCAGCCCGCTCGCCCCCGCTTGCAGCGGCAGATATTGCGTCAGGCGCACGAAATGCTGCTTGAGCAGATGGATGCCAGTGTGGTCATCCGCCGTGCGCGTCTCCGGGCGTGGCGGCTGCGGAGCTTCGGCGAACTGGTTCAGCAAGATCGTCGCAGGCGCGATGGGCGTGAGCGTCGCATCCGGGTGCAACTCCACCTTCTGCTCCGTCACCATGAACTGCGGCTCTTCCACCACCTGCCCATCCACCCGCACCCAACCACCAGCGAGATAAAGCTCAGCCTCACGGCGCGAACAAGGCACGATTTCGGCAAGACGTTTAGCGAGACGGACAGGATCGGCCATGAGCGGAAAGGGGCAAGAAAAGAAGGCCGCATTGTAAACGCTCAAGCCGCGTCATCAGCGGTAAAATGCAGGCATGGACACCACCAAAAAAACCGCCAACCGCCCCACGCTGGACGGCATCACCCTAGAGACCATCGTCACCCTACTCGCCGAAAAGCTAGGCTGGGAAGCGCTGGCCGAAGCCGTACCGATCCGCTGTTTCACCCACGACCCCAGCATCAAATCCAGCCTCAAGTTCCTGCGCCGCACCCCCTGGGCCCGCGCCAAAGTCGAACAACTCTACCTACACGAAGCCCGCCGCTGGCCCGCAGCGTAAATCCCCGATACGAGCGATTGCAGGTTGGGTAATGATGAAACTCACAGCGCTAGATTGCTCTCATTATCAACTCAACCACAGCCCCATTAAGCCACTCAAAGTCTGTAGCATCAAAGTCATCCATCAGAAACAATAGCAGCCCCAATAAGCTGATCTGATGATGCTAAGAATCCCAAGCTCTTCAATTCGTGCCACACTTGCTGAGAATGTCCGCGCTTACCGAAAGGATCACGGATTATCGCAAGAGGAATTGGCCGATCTCTGCGAACTCCATCGCACGTATATTGGTTCGGTAGAGCGTGAAGAGCGTAATGTTTCTCTCAGCACGCTCGAAGTCCTTGCCAAGGCTCTCGGTATCAGCGTCCCTGAACTACTGACACCGAGAACGTAACATGGCCACAAAAAAGCCCGTTGATTATAAAAAAGCTATCCAATCTTCCGGCTTCGATATTTATTCTCCAATTGAAGTGGGCAATCCCCGTTTCTGGATACCCACCCGGCAATTGGAAATACTGCTCAACCGGGAGCTATCGGGGCTTGATTTGGCGGGACTGGCATTACGAACGCGCTCAAAAGTGGTCAAGATGGCCGTGTGTGAAGCACTTGGCTATCCCGCTCCGAAATCCTTCAAGAAAACACAGCCTCGGTTTCCGGGGCAGCAGCTCGACACCTATACGCAAAAATCGAACAATCTACAAATCTGGAATGAGGAGTTGTCGCCCACGAGGCGCTACGCAATCATCCAACTCTCTGAGCAGGACATTGTTCTAAAAATCAAAGTAGTGAATGGTCAAGAACTCGCGCTTTTAGATACGACTGGCACGATCACCACAAAATACCAAGCCTCGCTTGTCACGGGAACAAACACGCACGAACTGGTTTCCGCGCAAGATACTCCGCCCATGCTACCGCATGTTCGATCAGGCGCAACATTTGCCAAATCGACCAGCCCGGCCGATGAACCAGAGAGTGGTGTCTTGCTGCCGATTCAGGAAATCTTCAAACGGCTTTCAGCGTTGGTGGGTTTGTCATTTGCCGATCCGGGGATGGATCAAGAACGCCATCGGGGGGCGGCGCTGCATCGTTTGATTTGCGAATGCTTGGGGTACAGCCGCTACGAAGACAAGGGGCAGTTCCCTGACATTCGCCACCAGTTGTTGGAAGTGAAGCTGCAAACATCACCCACCATCGATCTTGGGCTGGTATTGCCAAGTAGCGAGGAACGGCTCGACATCCGCCAACTCGGCGATCATCACCCCCGGCATTGCGACACCCGCTATGCGATGTTTTATGCCAAAACAGACGGCAAGCAAGTAACGCTCACCCACCTGTTCGTCACGACTGGTGCAGATTTCTTCTCAAGGTTTCGCCGCTTTGAAGGAAAAGTCAGCAACGGAAAAATACAAATCCCGTTACCCAGAAACTTTTTCTGAATGCAAACCAAAAGCCTGCCAAACATACTCATCAAGTTTGGCGGCAAGTTGCTCAGCCTCGGTAGATGGTGTCTTGGCGTAAATTTCTTTTGCGAGGCAGATGATGGCAATCGCTTCATCACATACCGGGTTGGGCAACGGGAATAACTCGACGTACTGGGTGATAAATCGCCGCCTCCCAGCATAGAGTTTGTTGTTGAAGCGGTGATCGTAAAAGGCTTCGATGAACGTCGAGTTAGCCACTGCCAGCGCCAACCACAATAAATCTTGCTCGTCCTTGTTTTCGCATTGCAACCAATAGCATTCGCCATTAACGATGCCGCCATCCATATCGAGCCAAAAAATCGGCTTGTCGGTAATGTCTGGGAAAACAAGTTTGGGCGACGACCATGCGGCGGGGTCTTGTGGAACCCACAGCTCATACCATTTACGCCCAGCCTCAATGAGGTACGTTCTTGCCTCTAAAACATCACGGTGTTTTTCAAGATAGCTGGCCGCTTTGGGATAGTGACGCAAATCAACGGCGGCACGACCATTCTCAGTCGAGTCATGCGGGTAAAGGATTTCTTTGATGTGCCCCGCCTTTGTGGGCGCGACAGCCTTAAAGCGACGAGCGCATTTTCGGGTAATCAAAGGTCTGAGCAATTCGGGGCGACCTTCGGGTAGATCGTCCCAGTCACTGCGAACGAAGACTTTATCCGCCGTCGATTTCACCCCAACCCTTATTTTCCCGATTCGTCGAAACGTATCCCAAGTGTTGGCTTCAACTGTTGCCAGCCACTGATCGGTGGCTTGGGTCGCAACGCGCCAAATCCCTTCCGGGTCGCTACCGTTGTCCAATGTCCCATGACGAATGCGGAAACGCCGACCGTCTTCGATGGCAATCACGGTGTCGTTTTCTGCAGTCAATGCAGACAGCGCATCGGTAGCCTCCGCAATGGCCGCATCTTCGGTTTCGTAAATCGACGAGTACGTGATTTCATCGGTATGGGGATATTGCTGCTCGGATGTACCCCGCGCCAATATCACCGATGGTAAAACTGCCGCATCGAAGAGCTTGGTGTCACCCATATCCCAAACGTGCAAAAGACGGAAACGCGAAAGCATTGCGCGGCGAACAGCTTGCCCTGATTTTGTAGTCATAAACCGGTTCGAGGTAATCACACCAGCCACACCGTTTTGCGCCAACACTTGAGAAATACCGAGCAAAAATGGGTAGTAAAGATCGATGCGCCCGGTCAAGCCAAAACTTTGGGCAAGCAGTCGTGCCTGTTGCGCACCCATGATTTGTGTTCGCACGTAGGGCGGATTGGCGATTACAAGATGGAACGGCTCCTGCTCTTCGCCCGCCGAAAACAGGTCGCCACCACCTTGCAGATTGAAAACGTGATCCAGAAAATCCTTCTGTTCCAAGCGCATGTCCAAATCTGGAAAATCCAGATGAAGACGATGCGTCGCCACCCTGATGGCCTCAGTATCGGTGTCGTAGCCCACTACCTCAACGCGTTTTCTGGCCGATGGCGGCAAGCGTTTAATCAAAGCATCAAGCAGCGCGCCATCCCCGCACGCCGGATCGAGAACACGGATTTTTCCACTCCTAGGCAATTCCGCCGCTTGGACTATTTGGTCGGCCACAAACGCGGCAAAATCGACGGGCGTATATGTCGCCCCCGAGGACTTATGTTGCGCAATCCCGCTGTAACGTGGGCTGGGCTTCGCAATAACATCAGATAGGCTACTCATAGTATTCATCTTACCTTGAGCCTGACTGTCTGAAAAGGAGAAAAATTAGCCTCTTAATTTTGAAGATAATTCGAAACCAACTCCAATCATGCGTCAAATGACCACTTCGGTGGTGAATGCAGAGATTAGTAAGTAAGCGATGTATCTGGTAAGGCCGAGCCCCCGCCCCTCGATAAAAATTCAAGACCTCCCTCCTCCGCCCGCTTGTAGCTTGCGCGCAGTCGATCAAACCTCCAGCGATCTTCCTGTCTCGCGTCGGTGCTTTACCTTCTTCACCACCTTGTCGGCCATATAGACGGTGAATTCGCCGACGTTGTCGTAGCCTTGCGCAAGGACGAATTCGGCCAGTGCGTCGATCATTTTTCGGGTCTGCTCGATCTCGGCGAAGCTGCGGCCGCAGGTCAGGCAGCGTTCGCCATCGTCGCGGCAAGCCGTTTTGCCCTTGCACGGGATGAAGGCGTTCACGCTGGTTTTCCTTCCATATCGAATACCAGCTGCGTCACTTCGCCGTCGATGTCGGTGATCTCCGCTGCGCGGAGTTTGCCGTTGTCGTGATATTCGTAGCGGTGTCGTAGTTCGATCTCGCTATAGGCGAGTTTGTCGAATCCGGTGAGGCGGTCTTGTGCGTCGAAATAGCCGCAGAAGTAGGTGTTGCGGTTCTCGGTCTCGCTGGGTTGTAGCTCGTTGACCAGTCGGAACGGCAGTTTGACACCGGTGTAGGTGACGAAAAACCGGGGCGTGCCCCGGTTCTCCACAGTAGTGGAACTCATCGTTCAGGCTCGCAGCAGAGCTTTGGCCAGCCGCTCAGAAAGCTGATCGGCGGTGAACTGCGGTTCGTTCGGCGGATACATCTCATCTTCGATGAAGTCGAAGCCGTTCTCACGGGCGAGGGTCAGCAACTCGCGTACCTTTTGGCAGGCGATGAGTTTCTCTTTCAGTTCAGGTTCGCTACGGGCCTTATCGGAAAAGCCTTTGATGTCTTTGATTGCCATTTCAGTCTCACATATTTACAGATCGCAAAGCCCCAGACCGCATAAGCCGCCGGGGCGGTCAGTCGAATTGTCGTAATTTCGACCTTGCGTGACTGTCAGCAAGTTGCGTGCCTGCCAAGGGGCTGATTTATTCCGTTCGCCATTAGGCCGTCATACCGGCGAAGGCCGGTATCCAGCAACAAAATAATCACCGCGAAGCGGACAAAACCATGATGTTGTCCCACTTACGTGGGGAACTTCTGACTATCTGGATTCCGGCCTTCGCCGGAATGACGCGGTTTTTCCTAATGGATCATCTGGGATAAATCCGCGTTTCCCTAGAGCTGACGCACTTTGATGTTCAGCGTCTGTATCCGATAGGCGATCTGGCGCGGGGTCATGTCGAGCAGGCGGGCGGCTTTGGCTTGCACCCAGCCGGCTTGCTCCAGCGCGGCGATGACTTTTTCGCGTTCGTCCAGATTGGGATCGTCCAAGTCCAGATTCTGGATCGCACCTCGGCTGACCGAGATCTTTTCTTCGATGCCGGTGACGAGGATAGTGTCGCGGTCTATGGTCTCGCCCTCGGTCATCACGGCGGCGCGTTCCAGACAGTTCTCCAGTTCGCGCACATTGCCCGGCCAGTCGTGATGCATCAGCACGCGCATGGCGGCATCGGTCAGGCTGAGTGGGCGGCCTTGTTGCGCGCCGACCTTCTCCACCAGAAAGCGCGCGATGTCGGGGATGTCTTCCATGCGTTCGCGTAGCGGCGGCAGGTACAGCGGCATCACGTTGAGGCGGTAGTACAAGTCTTCGCGGAAGCGGCCTTTCTCGACTTCAGCCTCCAGATCGCGGTGGGTCGCGGCGACCACGCGCACATCGACTTTGATGGTCTTGGTGCCGCCGACGCGTTCCAGTTCGCCTTCCTGCAATACGCGCAGCAGCTTGGCCTGGAACGAGGCTGAGATTTCGCCGATCTCGTCGAGGAACACCGTGCCGCCTTCAGCCTGCTCGAAGCGTCCCTTGCGTTGCGCCACCGCGCCGGTGAACGCGCCCTTCTCGTGACCGAACAGTTCGGATTCGAGAAGTGTATACAGCAGCGCCGCACAGTTGAGTTTGACGAAGCTGCCGCGTGCGCGCGGCGAGTTGTAATGGATGGCGTTGGCGATCAGCTCCTTGCCGGTGCCGGTCTCGCCGCGTATCAAAACGGTGGTGTTCCACTATGCCACCAGCCGCACCTGCTCGAAGATGCGGCGCATCGGCTGGGTGTGGCCGATGATGTTGTCGAAGCCGAACTGGCCGCGCACGGTGCGCCGCAGCACGTCGCGCTCTTCGGCGATCTCCTGCTTCTCCTGCGCCACCTCGTGCGACAGGCGCACGCTCTGGCCGATGAGGTTGGCAACCATCTCCAGGAAGTGTTGGTATTCCTCAAGCTGCTTGCTGACGCGCGGTGCAGGCTGCGCCGCCAGCACGCCGACCACCTTTTTGCCGATGCGGATCGGCACGCCGACGAACGCCCCCATCGGGTTGTAGATGCCCATGCGCGACAAAAAACGCGGCTCGTCCATGATGCACTCGACGGCGATGCTGTTGCCGGATTTCAGGATCGTGCCGACCACGCCCTCGCCGGGCTGGTAGCTGACTTCCTCCGTCACCGCATCCGATACTCCGTACACCAGCGACACTTGCAGCTCGCCAGTCAGGGCATCGGTCAGGCTGACCATGCCGCGCTCCAGCGCCATACCTTCGTGCAGCGCATGTAGCACGCCGTCCAAGGTTTGCTTGAAATCGAGCGAACGCGACAACACCCGGCTCACTTGGTACAGCGTCTCCAGTTCGGCGCGCAACAGGTCGAACTCCAGATTCGGATTACTCATGGCGACCTCCGCTGGACAAAGGAAGTTGGACGCGCATCCGACAGCCGTTGCGATAGGCAGGGTCGATGTCTATCGTGCCGCCGTGGCGGTTCACCACTTCCTGCGCCATCGCCAGCCCCAGACCTAGATGCTGACGGGCTGCGCCCTTGCTGGTGTAGAACGGCTGAAAGACTTTGTAGCGCAGTTCGTCGGCGATGCCGGGGCCGCTGTCTTCGACGCAGATCTCCAGATGATCGGGGTGCGGGGTGCAGACGATGCGCAGTTCGCGCCGCCCGCCGCGCCGCTCGTTGATCGCTTCGATGGCATTGGCGACCAGTTGCTTGAACAGGTTGGAGAGTTGCGCCGCATGGCCATTGATCGAGGTCGGTATCGGTGTCGGCAGCCATTCCACCACAATGCCCGCGCCCAGCAATCCCGGCGTGCTGAGCTTGAGTACGTCGGACAATATCTCGTTGAGATCGACCAACTGCATCGCCGCACTATCTTGATCCGGGATACAGGCGCGCAGCGTCTCCAGCGCCTCGCGGCTTTTCTGGATGGCCTCGTCCAGCGCGCTGGCAGAAAGCTCGCCCGTGCCGTTGCCTTGGCTGGACAAGCGACGCTCCAGCAGATGGGTGGCTGCACTCAGCATATTGAGCGGGCCTTCGAGCTGATACACCGCACCCGCCAAAGTCTCGCGCAGGCTTTGGATGCGTTCCTGTTCGGCCAGCAGCGCGCGCAGACTGTTGATGCGCAGGGCTTCCTGCTGACGTTTGAGTTCACTGATGTCCTGAATGGTGAGCAGTAGAAAGTGGCGACGCAGCGGCTCGAAGAAAGCATCCGCGCCCACGTCTTGCTCTTCTATCCACGACACGGCGCAGGAGAACCAGCGCGTCGGGCGGCCAGCCAGTTCGATGCACACTTCGCGCGCGGCGAGGTTGCGATGCCGCTCTTGTGCTTGCGTGAAAGTCTCGCCGAGTTGTTCGCGCAGCGTGGCAAGCAGCGTCACGGCGGGCTCTTTGCCCAAGTCGCCGACCAGTTTTTTGTATTCCTGATTGTCCAGCAGCACGCGCTCTTGCTCGTCGAGCAACACGATGGCGACCTGCGCCGCGTCCACCACTGACTCGATCAGCGTCTTCTGATTCTGCACTTGGCGCTCCAGACGATGCACCTCGGTCACGTCGCGCTGCATCCCAAGGTAATGCGAGGTCAGCCCTTGCTCGTTCACCACCGGGGTGATGGTCACGTCGGCCAGATAGCGGCTGCCGTCGCGGCGCTTGTTGACCAGCAGCCCGTTCCATGGACGCTGGCGCTGGATCTGCGCCCACAGCGTCTCGTACACCAGCTTGGGCGTGACGCGGTAGGACAGGATGGATTCGTTGTGGCCGACGATCTCCTCCTGCGCATAGCCGGTGATGCGTGAGAACGCCGCATTGGCATACAAGATGTTGGCGCGCGAGTCGGTGATCGAGATCGCCAATGCAGCCTGCTCCACCGCCTGCCGGAACAGATGCGGCGGCACGCTATCGGCGGCAGAGGCCGGGGGAGTCGGATCAGTAGGCGTAGACATGGTCGTGACGTTTTGTGTGCATAGCCAAGTCAGAGCAATAACTGTGCCGTTAATCTTTTATTTGAGTTGAGTGGCTCGTTAAACCCGAAACCCCCTCTAGCTCCCCCTTGTCAGGGGGAGCACCCAGCCCGCTCCTCCCCTAACAAGGGGAGGCTGGGAGGGGTTTGAACACGTTCAGCAACACCTACCCCCTTGAAACCACTGACTCTTCCGTTCCCATCTCAACAAACCTCCGCTTGGATTCCTGCAAAACGGCGAATCTGGCTTGCTCTGCCACTTGTCGCGTTTACGACATCCATCCTGCATCCGCCCGACAACGACAATCAATTTCGCGCCCCGAACTGGTGCGGCAGACCGGCAACTGCCTGATTTTGTGCGCCTCCATTTTGCTCGGTCGAGCTTGGCACGCGGCTTGCGATGCTAGGGGCAGGAGATCGACGATATGCGCGAATACTTGTTACTACTGCTTTCCACCGTGCTGGTGAACAACGTGGTGCTGGTGAAGTTCTTGGGGCTGTGTCCATTCATGGGCATCTCCAAAAAGACCGACACTGCGCTGAGCATGGGGCTGGCGACCACTTTTGTGATGACGATGGCATCGGCATCCTGCTGGATGCTGGAGAACTGGCTGCTCGCGCCGCTGGGCATCCAGTTCCTGCGCATCTTGGTCTACATCCTAGTGATCGCCGCCGTGGTGCAGTTCACCGAAATGGTGGTGCGCAAAACCAACCCCGCGCTGTATCAGGTGCTGGGCATCTATCTGCCACTCATCACCACCAACTGCGCGGTGCTGGGCGTGCCGCTGCTGACCACGCAGGAAAAACTGCCGTTCGTGGAAAGCCTGCTGTACGGCTTCGGCTCGGCGGTGGGATTCACCCTAGTGATGATGCTGTTCGCCGGGTTGCGCGAACGCTTGGCGCTGGCGCAAGTACCGCCCGCTTTTGTTGGCGCACCGATCGGGTTCATCACCGCGAGCCTGCTGGCACTGGCGTTCTTAGGCTTCGCGGGATTGGTTTAAGAATACTCGCGCTGGATATAACCGCTGCGTCATTCCGGCGCAAGCCGGAATGACGGGTTAGTAAGTAGTCAGGAGGAAGTAAATGCTCATCGCCATCATCAGTCTCACCGTACTCGGCTCCACGCTGGGTCTGCTGCTGGGCTACGCCGCGCGCCGTTTGGCGGTGGAGGGCAATCCACTGGTGGCCGAGATACAGGCCATCCTGCCTGGCTCGCAGTGCGGGCAATGCGGTTTTCCCGGTTGCGCCGGAGCGGCTCAGGCCTTGGCTGACGGCACTGCGCCGGTCACGCTATGCCCGCCGGGCGGACGCGCGCTGGTGCAGGCGTTGGCGGCCAAGCTGGGGGTCGAGGCCGATCTCTCCGGCGTGCAAGACAGTGTGCCTATGGTGGCCGAAGTGAAGGAAGAGATCTGCATCGGCTGCACGCGCTGCTTCAAAATCTGCCCGACCGACGCCATTCTGGGCGCAGCGCAGCAGATCCACTCGGTGTTCCGCGAGGCTTGCACCGCCTGCGGCAAATGCGAAGAAGTCTGCCCGACCGAATCGGTCAAGCTGCAACCTATCCCGGTGACGCTGCAATCCTGGCACTGGAAGAAGCCACAGGAGGCGGTATGAGCTTGAACACTTCTGCTACGCGCAGACCATTACATATCGAGGCTGGTAGATGGTCTGCACTCCCTCATCCCCGGCCCCTCTCCCCCCGTGAAAGGGGATGGGGTGAGGGCTTGCGCGACGCGAACACGGGAGCAGTCACATGTTAGGCCTGAAGCTTTTCAAACTGCGCGGCGGTGTCCATCCTGAAGGGCGTAAGCAACTGGCGGCGGAGCATGGCATCCGCAGCTTGCCGCTCCCTGCCGAATTGTTCATCCCCTTGCAACAACACATCGGCGCACCGGCCACGCCGGTGGTCAAAGTCGGTGAGCGAGTGCTGAAAGGCCAGTTGCTGGCGGCGGCGCAAGGGGCGGTGTCCGCGCCGGTACACGCGCCGACTTCGGGGACGATCACCGCGCTGGGCGACCATGTCGCACCGCATCCTTCCGGCTTGCCGGTGCCGACCATCACCTTGACTAGCGACGGCGCGGAGCAGTGGCTGGAAGCGGCTGGCTGCGCCACTCCGTTGGAACTGGCAGCAGAAGAGATCGCCGCGCAAGTGGCGGCGGCAGGCATCGTCGGTCTGGGCGGGGCGACTTTTCCGGCGGCGCTGAAGCTCAATCTCAGCCGCAACAGCGGGGTACAGACGCTCATCCTCAACGGCGGCGAGTGCGAACCTTACCTGACTTGCGACGACCGCATCATGCGCGAACGCGCGCCACAGATCGTCGAAGGCATCCAGCTCATCGCGCGTGCGGTGGCGGCGGACGAAGTGCTGGTCGGCATAGAAGACAACAAGCCGCAGGCCATCGCGGCGATGCAGGCGGCAGCGCAGGGCAGTTCCGTGCAAGTGGTGGTGATGCCCAGTATGTACCCGATGGGCTCGGAGAAACAGATCATCCAAGTGCTTACCGGCAAAGAGATACCGGCAGGCGGTCGCCCTGCCGACATCGGCGTGCTGGTACACAACGTCGCTACCGCCTACGCCGTGCAACAGGCCATCCGCTACGGTCGCCCGCTCATCTCGCGCATCGTCACCGTGAGCGGCGGCGCGATCAAGACCGCCTGCAACGTCGAAGCGCTGGTCGGCACGCCGGTACAGGCGCTGATCGACTTCGCCGATGGCTACGCGCAACCCACCGCACGGCTGGTGCTGGGCGGGCCGATGATGGGGCAGCAATTCACCCACACCGGCGTGCCGGTGGTGAAGGGAACCAGCGGGGTGCTGGCCTTGACCGCCAGCGAGATCGGTCAGGCCGAGCCGTCGCCCTGCATCCGCTGCACCACCTGCGTGCGCGCCTGCCCGGTCGGCCTGTTGCCGCTGGAGATGGCGGCGCACATCCGCGCTTCCGACCTGACGGGCGCGGTGGCGCTCGGTCTGAAAGACTGCATCGCCTGCGGCTCGTGCTCCTACGTTTGCCCGGCACACATCCCGCTGGTGCATTACTTCAATTACGCCAAAGGCGACCTCGCCGCACAGGAGCGCGCCAAGCTGAAGCTGGAAGCGACCAAGAAACTGGCCGAAGACCGCACCGCCCGCATCGCCCGTATCGAACGTGAACGCGCCGAAGCGGCCGCCCGACGCAAAGCGGCACGCGAGGCGAAAGAACGGGCGGCCAAGGCTGCGGCGGAATCGGAGGGAGCAGCATGAATACGATGGCACGTCGCTTCGATGCCCCTCTCCCCCAACCCCTCTCCCGCTTGCGGGCGAGGGGAGTGAATGTCCCGAGGAATCTGTTATGACCCCCATCGCCCATTCCCCCCACGCTCACGCGCCCATCTCCATCAGCAAGGTGATGACTACGGTGATGCTCGCGCTCACGCCTGCCACGCTACTGGGTTTTTGGTTGTATGGCTGGCCGGCCATCAATCTGTGGGTGATCTGCATCCTCGCCGCCATCCTCGGCGAAGCCTTTGTGTTGCGCTTGCAGCAGCGGGCGATCAAGCCTGCGCTGATGGATGGCTCGGGCATCCTCACCGCTTGGTTGCTGGCGCTGTCGCTGCCGCCGTTCTCCCCTTGGTGGATCGCGGTGTTGGGCAGTTTGTTCGCGGTCATCATCGGCAAGCAGGTGTTCGGCGGGCTGGGGCAGAACGTGTTCAACCCGGCGATGGCGGCGCGGGTGATGCTGCTGATCTCCTTCCCGCTGGAGATGACGACTTGGGTCGCGCCCGCATTGCATCCCGGCTTTGTCGAAAGTCTGCATCTGACCTTTGGCAGCCAATCGCTGGATGGCATGGCGAGCGCCTCGTTGCTGGGACACGCCAAGACCGAGTTCACCCGAGGCATCGGGCTGGATCAGTCGCTGACCGGCTACTACGCGCCGCTCGACATGCTGTGGGGCAGCCGCGCTGGGAGCGCGGGCGAAACGGCGGCGCTGCTGTTGCTGGCGGGCGGGGTGTTCCTGATCTGGCGGCGCATCATCACTTGGCATATCCCAGTGGCGATGCTGCTGGGCGTGGCCTTGCCTGCGCTGTTGTTCAGTCTGATCGACCCCAACCACTATGCCGGGCCGCTGGTGCATCTGCTGTCCGGCGGGGTGATCTTGGGCGCGTTCTTCATCGCCACCGATCCGGTGACTTCGCCCAACACCGCGTTGGGGCAGTTCATCTTCGGGTTGGGCTGCGGGCTGCTCACCTGGATCATCCGCACTTGGGGCGGTTACCCGGAAGGTGTGGCGTTCGCCGTACTGCTGATGAACACCGCCACGCCGCTGATCGACCAATACATCAAGCCGCGCATCTACGGACGCGACCGCCGTGGCGCGGCCTTGCCCGCGAAGAAGGGAGTGTGAGATGAGCTTCGCTGAACTGCGTACCAAGATCGGCTACCAAGGCCTGCTATTGGGCGGCGTGGCGCTGTTCACCAGCGCGGCGCTGGCTATTGCCTCGCACTCCACCGAGACCGACATCCGCGCGGCGGAAGCCGCCGACCTCAAGCAGTCGCTCACCCAGGTGCTGACTGGCGAATACGACAACGACTTGATAAAAGACACCGTCACGCTGCCCGGTCTGGACGGCGAGGTGAAGGTTTACCGCGCACGTCACGCCGGGAAGGTCGAAGCGGTGGTGTATCGCGTGGTCGGCCATGGTTACGCAGGCGCCATCGTCTGCGTGATGGGCGTGTCGCGCGAAGGCAAAGTGCTGGGCGTGCGCATAGTCAGCCACAAAGAGACGCCGGGCTTGGGCGACAAGATCGAGCCAGCCAAGGATAAGTGGATCCACTCCTTTGAAGGCAAGTGGCTGGGCGACCCACCCGCCGACAAGTGGCTGGTGAAGAAGGATGGCGGCGTGTTCGACCAGTTCGCCGGTGCGACCATCACCCCGCGCGCCGTGGTCAAGGCGGTGAAACAGGGGATGGATTTCTTCGCCGAGAACAAGGTCAGCCTGCTGGATGAAGCCGCAGCACAAGGAGCGAAACCATGAGTGGCAACTACACCCGCATCACCCGCGATGGCTTGTGGGACAACAACATCGTATTCGCGCAGATCCTCGGACTGTGCCCGACCATGGCGGTGACCAGCAGTGCCACCAACGGTCTCGGCATGGGGCTGGCGACCACGGCGGTGCTGCTGGCCTCGAACACCATCATCTCGTCGGTGCGCAACCTCATCAGCCCGGATGTGCGCATCCCGGTGTTCATCGTGTTGATCGCCACCTTGGTGACGTTGGTGGATGTGAGCCTCAACGCTTGGGCGCACGATCTCTACAAGGTGCTGGGCTTGTACATCGCGCTGATCGTAGCCAACTGTGCCGTGCTCGGTCGCGCCGAAGCTTTCGCCGCCAAGGTGGGCGTGGGCGAAGCGGCGCTGGACGGGCTGATGATGGGCCTAGGTTTCACCTTCGCGCTGACGCTGATCGGCGGCATCCGCGAAGTGCTGGGTGCAGGCACGCTGTTCGCCAATGCCCACTTGCTGTTGGGCCCAGCCTTCGCCTTTTTGGAGACCACGGTCGTGCCGGACTACAAAGGCTTTCTGCTGATGATCCTGCCGCCGGGCGGCTTCATGGTGTTGGGATTCTTGCTGGCGGCGAAGCGCGTGATGGATCAACGTCGCGCGGCGCGTATCGCAGCGGCTGCCGCTTAAGGAGGACGACCATGCAGATCGGTATCGCTTATTCCGAACCCGCGCAGCAGATCTGGCTGCGCATCGAAGTGCCTGACGATGCCACGGTGCAAAGCGCCATCGAGCACTCCGGCATATTAAGCAAGTTCCCAGTCATCGACCTCGCCAGCCACAGCGTCGGTATCTTCGGCAAACTGGCCGAGTTGGACGACACCCTCAAGCCCGGCGACCGCGTCGAGATCTATCGCCCGATCACCGCCGATCCCGCTACGGTGCCGCGTCGACGCACGGCGGCAGAGGACGACGACTAGCGCTCAATACACTGCGTCGTGGTCGCCCACGTTGATCGGGATGATGCGCTCGTTCTCGATCAGTAGTTCGAGCGTGATGCGGTAGGAAAGGTTGATGGAGATCGAGTGCAGGCCTTGCAGCTTGCCGCTCAGGGTATGCAGACGCAACGAGGGGTGGAAGGGATTCGCCTCCAGTAACTGCAAGGTCTTCAGATATTGCTGGCGCAAGTCAGGATGCCGTTTCAGCCAGCGCACAGCACGGCGATTGTAGGCTTCGGTGAAGACCAGCGTATAGCTCACACCAAGCTGTCCAGTCTGGCCAGATGCGCTTCCGGCGACTCCTGCACCGCGCGACCTGCCGCCAGATCGGCGCGCGATTCCGCCAGCGCTGCCTCCAACTCGCATTCGCGCAGATAGTGATATTGCGCCACCTCCATCACCACGAAGCGATCCTTGCCGCGCACCGATATGATCGCTTCTGGATAGCACTCAAGCACCGCCTCGATGGCGGCGATACCCTTGGTTTTCAGATCGTTGGCACTGATGTTGGACATGGCTAGGTAGGTGCAGAAGAGGAGGCGCAATTACACCACATCCTTAATCGCGTTGTAAATAGTGCGACTGATAATGCCCTATGTCGACTTGCTGGCCTGCTGCTTCAAATACCCCGCCAACGCGCCATCCATCATCGTCAGATGGGTGTCGAACCACTCCGTCAGGCCTTCGCGGACATAGGCGCGCACCAGCCGCAGGTGGCCGCGTTTGAGGCTGCGATTGAGTTGCTGGAGTTCGCCCAGCACGCGGTGATGCTCACCTTCGTGGATGCCCAACCCCGCATATTTGGTATCGCGCATCAACCGACCTTCTGCCATGAAATGGTCGCGGGTGTGAGCGATGAGGGTTTGGAACAGCGCGGGGAACTCACTGTCCTGGCTGGCGATCAGACTGGCGAGTTGCTGTGCGAACGCCTGATGGGCATGGTCGATCTCGTCCACACCCAGTCGATAGCGGCGCTCATCCCAGAGTGCGTGCGTCATGCGGTGGCCAAGCTGCCTTGCCATGCTTGCGCGGCGGTCAGGAAATCGGTCACATCCGCGTTGACGATCTCGATGCCGAGTCGCTCGGTGTAACGCTTTTCCTTGTCGGTGGGATGCGGGATCAGCGCCCAGCCTGCGGGTTGATTCGAGCCAAAGATGATGTCGGAGAACACCATGCGATCAGTGTCGCGATTGAGGCGTTGTCCGAGCAACAGATAGCGCTTGCCCTGCCGCAGACGCTTCACAAAGGACGGGATGGCGAAACCGCCCATCAACTCGGTGATGTAGTCCACGAAATCGGCATCCGAAGCGATGTAGTTGGATTCTGGCAACGGCGTGCCGAGCGGTTTGAACAAGATGGGCAACTGCGTATCCACCGCCTCTTGCTCGATAGGCGTGTAAACCGCGCCATCGTAGTGGAACAAGCGGAAGCGGAATTCCTTGCCCGAGATGCGCGCCACGCCGACGATCAGCGTGTGCGGCGTGGTCGCGTAGCTTAGCTGGAGTTGCGTATCGCGGTTGGCGTCGATGACGTAGGGCAGCTTTTGTTCAGCCAGCCAGCCATGCAGTGCCGACTGACTCCACACCGTGTCGCGGTAGGTCGCGTCGAGGAACTTGTTGAGCGTCGAACGCCCGCGCTTCAACTCCACGTTCATCGCCGCACGCGGGAACTCGTACATCAGCTTCGGCGCCATCGGCTGGCCGTTGTTCATGGCAAGGATCAGGCTCTCGCTGTCGGCGGGGATGGACTTTCCCGTGGTCGGATTGACCACCCCGTTCAGCGCACCCGCGCCCAGATATGGAACGACACTGCCCTCGGACAGGCCGGAAAAGATATTGTCGAATGCGCTGCTCATGTCGGATAGCTCCTATGGTGATAGATGAGTAAAACACTCGCAATAAGCGCGCCAATCCGCACCTCTAGTAACGGTGCGGGTTACAGAGGGCTAAGGCTTGGAGGGAATGCGACAATGGTAAAAATCTTGTCAGACTCTGGAGCGGGGTTGAGTGCAAATAACCCATTAGAACCGCCCCCTCTAACGCCCCCTTATCAGGGGGAGCACCTAAGCAGCTCCTCCCCCGAAGTTGAGCAAGCAGGCAACCCGCGTAGCGGATGCTCGCACAAGGGGTGGTTGGGAGGAGTTTGAATGGAATTTCGCCTAACGGCGATCTGGCTTGAACACTAGACGGCATTGCCTGACGGCGAGTCTGGCAAAATGCTGCCTGAATTGATTTTGGAGGTGGGCATGGAATACCGGCGATTGGGCAGCAGCGACTTACAGGTTTCGGCACTATGCTTGGGCACGATGACTTTCGGCGAACAGAACACCGAGGCGGAAGCGCACGCCCAGCTCGATCTGGCGATGGAGTACGGAGTGAACTTCATCGACACAGCCGAGATGTACCCGGTCGCGCCGCGCGCCGAGACCGTGCATCGCACCGAGGCCTACATCGGTTCATGGCTGAAACAGCAGCCGCGCGACAAGCTGGTGATCGCCACCAAGATCGCCGGGCCGGCGCGCGGCTTCAACTGGATACGCGGTACGCCGCGCATCAACCGAGCCCACCTCACCGCCGCCATCGACGGCAGTCTGCGCCGCTTGCAGACCGATTACGTCGATCTCTACCAGATTCACTGGCCCGATCGTTACGTGCCGATGTTCGGCGCGACCAGCTACGACGTGGCGCAGGCGCGCGAGGCCACACCCATCGCCGAGCAACTGCAAGTGCTGGACGAGCTGGTGCAGGCTGGCAAGGTGCGCCACATCGGGCTTTCCAACGAAACGCCTTGGGGCGTGATGGAGTTCGTGCGCTACGCCGAGCAGCTCGGCTTGCCCAAGGTCGTCACCATTCAGAACGCCTACCATCTGATGAATCGCACCTTCGAGGCCGGGCTGGTCGAGGTCTGCCATCACACGGAGGTCGGTTTGCTGGCTTACAGCCCGCTGGCCTTCGGCTGGCTCACCGGCAAATATCTGACCGACCCGCAGGCGCAGGGCCGCATCACCCTGTTCCCCGGCTTCGGCCAGCGCTACAACAAGCCGAACGTACCCGCCGCCAGCCGCGAATATGTACGCATCGCGCAGGAAGCCGGACTGAGTCCCGCGCAGATGGCGCTGGCTTTCGCCCGTACGCGGCGCTTCACCAGCAGCGTGATTCTGGGCGCGACGACGCTGGCACAGTTGCAAGAGAATCTGAAAAGTGTGGAGGTGACACTCGGCGCGGAAGTGCTAGAACGGATCGAAACGGTGCATAGGCTCTATCCGAATCCCGCCCCGTAGACGAAAACAGCCCCAGATGGCATGAGCGCCGCAGTACGCGGCGCTCAACAGACGGAAAGGCGAGTCGCTGGCCCTACTCTTCCGAATATCGACCGTAGAGTTTGGCTAGATTGCGCGTAACGCGGCGCGAGGCACTGGCAAAATCGCCAGTGGTCAGCAAAGCGCGGGCCAACTCCATGTCGCCGCTCTGCGCTGCACGCAACACGTCGCCAGCGCCCTTGTGAAAACGGGCATGTTCTTCGCGCAGTTCCTGAAACAGCAGGCTATCCGAGTAGCGCTTACCGCCATCGCTATAGATCCACTTACCCAGCACGCACTGATCGTCACGTCCCACCACATCGGGATCGAGTTTTTCGGCGCTGGTTCCGTCGATCACTGCGGTCAGGCGCAAGCGCCACTTCATGTGCGCGTCAATCGCGGTCTTGAAGTTCAGGCCGGACAACTCTTCTTTACCAGCAGCAAACACCAAATCGTCAGCTGTAGGTTGCACAGCCTGTTCGTTACCCGATTTCTTGAACCAGTCAAAGATTCCCATCCGCATTCTCCTTGTTCGTCCGTTGATGTCTCGACGTGACATGTTTGGAGTCTAGCTGGATGCGAGGGGACGTTCAACCATACATGCGAGATACATCAATTACCCGACAACACCTCACGCAAGAATCAGTGCGAGGTCAGAGCGCGCTCTTCCCACTGGCTCGATTGAGTCCCGTGCCCACTTTCAGTTCGGCGAACCAGTTAATGAAGCGCTCCACATCCGCGCCCTGATAAATCGCGCCGTGTTGCGGGCAAAGCATGTCGATCTTGAGTTGGCTGGCACGTTCGCACCAGTCGCGCACCGCCTCTTGCGAGCCCATCCAGCGCTGGTGGAAGCCGCGAGCATGGGCAATGTGCTGGTCGAAATCCTTGACGAACAGTTCGTCGTTCCCGGATGGCAACAGCGCAGCGCCGACATCGCCACTGAACAGTATCCTAGCTTTGGCGTCGTACAGATGGAAGTTGCCGGAGGAATGCAGATAGTGGGCAGGAACGGCTTGCAGCTTCAGGCTGCCCAACAGTATCTCGCCTCCGGCGTCGGGCAGGCTGATGAAGGTCTGCTCATTGCCGCCGAAGTGAGGAATGAAGGACTCCCACAACCAACTCAAATAGCAGCGTATCTCTGGGTTGAAATCCAGCCAGAGCGAAAGCGATGAGATGATGTCCGGGTCTTGATGCGAAGCGAACAAGCTGCGAATCTGGCGCGGATCGATCTCGGTGCTGATGGCGGAGAACACCGCAGGAAATATCTCCATCCCGCCCGGATCGGTGAGCAGCGCCTGCTCGCCATTGACGACGAGATATTCGTTGGTGTCGATGAGGTAATTTTGCTTGTCGGGATCACGCGCAACGACCAGCCAACGGTGATTGCCGTCTTCGTACAGAAGATGCGTCTTTTTCATGTCATCCCGTCCAGTCGTTTGCCCAGTTGTTCCAAGGCACGGTGTATCTCGCCGATGGAGACTGCGACATCGCCAGAAACCTGTCGTAATGCCGCCGCCTGCTTGCCACCACACTCGGCCTCGATCTTGGCCGAGTATGCCAGCGCCCGCCCCATGGCACAGAGTTTTTTCGCCCGCGCGACCGCCAGCGAGAGCTGCTCGTGGCAATGCTCGATGGCTAAGCGACTCTGCGCGATCTCGTCAGATTTATGCTCCAGCACCGCATCCAGCCGCTTATCGCCCGGCATCGCCTGCTGCGTCCGCAGTTGCAGCGCCATCATCCGATTGCGGCGGATCATCGTCGCAGTCTCGCTCACCAACACCGCGACATGGCCGGACAGCGTCAGCATCATCTCGCCCACGCGGCGGCTGAACACCCGCAACTCGGCCGACACCACGCTGAATCCACTGCTTGCGCTGCCCGCTTGATTGGCGATGAGCATGGCATTAAGCGCCGCAAGGTTGATCTCGCTAGCGATACACCGGATGATCTTGATGTCTTCGTTAACCGCAACGATGACAGACAACTCGGCTGTATGCCCCCCATAACTTGCCTGCACTACGGAGCCTCGCAAAAAAAGAGGCATTCTAAATGAATCATTGCAAATAATCTTCAGACAGAAAAAACAAAACCGCCGAAAGGCGGTTTTGAATGCTACTGGGGTGGCTGAACGGGCTCGAACCGTCGACAACTGGAATCACAATCCAGGGCTCTACCAACTGAGCTACAGCCACCATTGAACCGGTGAGAGATTGGCGTGCCCGACAGGAATCGAACCTGTAACCCCCAGCTTAGAAGGCTGGTGCTCTATCCGGTTGAGCTACGGGCACAATTCTTTTCGGTGACCAATGAGAACTTCTTTGCTACTGAACCTGGTCGGGGTGGAGAGATTCGAACTCCCGACATCCTGCTCCCAAAGCAGGCGCGCTACCAGGCTACGCTACACCCCGAAGGCCGCGAAATATACAGACACTCCCGGAATAAATCAATACTAAATGGCGGATTTGTTGGAT
>JACRAT010000020.1 GCA_016234685.1 Nitrosomonadales bacterium | reverse complement strand
TACCATCTTAAAATCTTGACCGAACGCGAGAACTCCGTTGTAGCTCCCTCTCTCACCCCGGATGAGCTACCATCACGAGCAATTGGTAGAAGCCGAGCGCCAAGTTGTAGCTCCCTCTCTCACCCCGGATGAGCTACCATTCGTCGGCGCGAGTCTTGACGACCCGATTGGTTGTAGCTCCCTCTCTCACCCCGGATGAGCTACCATGCTGGAGACTGCCAGCCCTTCAGCCCTTCTGTTGTAGCTCCCTCTCTCACCCCGGATGAGCTACCATAACAGGGACGACGTAATCGGTAGCCGTTGGGTTGTAGCTCCCTCTCTCACCCCGGATGAGCTACCATATGCAGGAATTAATCAACCGGACATGGCCTGTTGTAGCTCCCTCTCTCACCCCGGATGAGCTACCCTTGTGCGGTCAGCGCAGAACCATTGAGTGTGGTTGTAGCTCCCTCTCTCACCCCGGATGAGCTACCATAATGCCGCTGGCGGTGTAGACCTCGGATACGTTGTAGCTCCCTCTCTCACCCCGGATGAGCTACCATACAGGCAAAGAACGGTAGCGCTGGAGTGGAGTTGTAGCTCCCTCTCTCACCCCGGATGAGCTACCATAGCCATGCGACTGGAGATTTCACCCTACTTGTTGTAGCTCCCTCTCTCACCCCGGATGAGCTACCATAAATCAGCAAGCCCTTTTACGTGAATAGTAGTTGTAGCTCCCTCTCTCACCCCGGATGAGCTACCATAGGCCTCACGGAGAACCCCGTCCAGCTTAGGCTAGGCGGGGTTTCTTCTTTTTGAAATTGCTCAGAACAGCAGCATCTGATTGGTCTTGATGGCTTTTTCTTGGAAAAGTGGCAGGCCGACCAGCAGCTTCATGCTGGCGAATTGCTTCTCTGTCACGCTCAGGCAGCGCACCGAACCCTCCGGCGGCAGGTTGTTCACCAAGCGTTTGTAGTGTTTTTCCAGCGCGTCATTGCCGTTCAAAATGCGGCCATACACCGAAAACTGGATCATGTCGTAGCCGTCGTTGATGAGAAAGCGGCGAAAAATGGTGTAGGCGCGGCGGTCGGCCTTGGTGGTGACGGGTAGATCAAAGAACACCAGCATGCGCATAAATCGCCTCGTTTCCGTACTCATGCCTCAACCCATCAGCCGAACCATCCCCCTCTTTGTCCAAAGAGGGGTTAGGGGAGATTTGCAGTTATTAAAAGTCAAATCCCCCTTAGTCCCCCTTGGGCTAAAGGGGGAGACTTTATCGCTGCGTTGAAAGGGCAGAAGGGCGTGCTGCATGGCTCAGCATTCCAGTCGGTGCTGTTCCAGCCCTATCAGCACGGGCAACTCAAGCAAGGTTTCGCTCCCGCCGTCATATACCCGCGCCAGACTTTCTATCGTGTGCTCAATGGCCGACAGCACCGACATCTTGCCGCGCGGCATCCCCATATCCACGTTGAGCAGGCCGACCAGCGCCACTTTGTCTTGCGGGCGCAATTCGTCGGCATCGGGGATCGCCATGCGGTACACGAACAGATCCACCAGCGGGCGGAACGGTTCGATCACGTCGTCGGCCAGATTGAAGGCGTTCTGTTCGCTGGCATGGAACAGGCCGATGGAGGGCATCAGCCCATGCGCCACCAGCCCGCGCGCAATGGTGCCGCGCAACACCGCATAGCCGTAATCCAGCGCGGCATTGGTGTAGCGCGCCTGCTCGCGGTGAAAGTCGCGCCCGAATAAACGGGTGAAATAGAACGCCGCCGCTTGCCCCTCCAGATTGCCGACATCGCCGGAACGCACGCGCCGCGCGTAAGACTCCAACCTGTCCGCACCTTCGCGCCCGGTGAGCGACAAACACGCGGCTTGATTGGCGATCTTGCGGCGCACGAAGGTCGCCCAGGATTGCTTGGCCACCGGGCGCGGCAAATCCAGTTGCAGCCGCAGCCAGCGCGTAGCGCGCGAGTGTGGCAAAAAAGGCAGGAACACGCCGCTGGGATGATGCGTATCGCCCGTGGCAAACAAGCTGATGCCATATTCGCCGCAAGCTGACAGCACCGGATGGGTGAGCGTGATCTCGCGGTGATTGAGCACGATCACCGCGATGTCCTCGAACGGCACAAAAGCCGTCTGCTCCTGCTCGATGGCCAGCCGGAACTGCTCGCGCCGCAGCTTGGCTGGGCGCGAGATGACCACGCTACGCCAGGTCACGTCGTTTCTCCGGTGGGGCTGGGTAGAGATTGCCGAGGACATCGACGTTGAATTTTTCAACGGACAGAGCCGTCTTTACTCCGATGCTACGAATCAAGCCATCCTTTCCGACCTGCTGATTGCGATCATGCGCCCATAGGTTGATGCATCCTGATGAGCGGTCGCAGCCTGCGTAATACCCTTTTTGAAAATCTTTTTTCAGAGATACCTTTACCAAGTCATTTGGATACATAGAGAAGCAAAACTCGAAGCTGTCATCAATCAGCGTCCATTCCTCCTCATCCTTAAACGCGACAATCGCCCGATTTGGCAGTACCTTCGCCACAGCGTGATGCACATACACTGGCACCAGATGGAACTTGCCTGCCTTGGTGAACACGTCCACGCGCAACATGCTGTCGTTTTTGGCGATGCCGCCGCGCACCGGGATGCCTGAGAGTTTGTCGATCACCGCCGTCACGGTGCGCACGACCGGCCCTGTCGGATTGCCGTCGCGGTCGGGTTTGCGTAGTGGGTTGCTGGCGGGGAATGCCTTGTCGCCCTTGCCGCCGTGCTGCTCCAGCCGGGTGCGGATGGCGGCGTAGAGTTTTTCGTTGCGGTGCGGGTCGATCAGTTTGTCGAGGTCTTTCAATGTCAGGCTGGAGAGTGCCACTTTTTGCGTGACACCACCTTGTTCCTTCAAGCGTTCCGGCTGGGCGTAGATGGTGTCCTTGTGCGCCGCACCGCTGTTTCGCCGTTGCGGTGCGCGCGAGACGAACAGCGGGCGCAAGGCTTCCAGCGCTTCCGTTGGATACGTGTCGAGCCGTTCCATCTCGGCGCGTAACTTGGCGGGATCGTCGCAACTCAGGCGCGCCAGCAGCTCATCGCGGAAATACGGCCACGGGGCAGGGAAGTGCTGCTCCAGACGGTCGAACATGGCGGTGTTCACGATCTCACCGGTTTCCATGTCCACGAAGCCTTCGCGCGCTTTCTCCAGTTCCTTGCGGCGCGAGTAGTCGGACAGGCGCTTGACCATGCTGTGGCTGCACGCGGCGACTACGGCGGCATCCAGCGCGTGGTGGCGGTCTGAATCTGAACGCACCTTTATCAATCCCCAACGGGCGCGCAGGAAGGAGGTGAGCTGCCCGGAAAGTACCACGCAACGCTTGGCCTCACTGCCTTCGGCCAGCTTCAGATAGCGCTCGACGTAGTTCTTGAAGAACTTGCAGATGTAGCGTGTGTCGTTGAGGTTACGGTCGCGGAATTCGGCGGACTCCTTCTCGCCAAAGTCCTTGCGCAGCAGGCGGCTGCGCTTGGCGAGGCGGTAGGCTTTGTTGCCTTCGACGAAGCCAACAAATGCCCGCCACTGCGGGCTGTCGAATTTTCCATCGAGATACTCGAACGGTGTGCGATTGGCCTTGTTGCGATTTTCCCTTGCCAGCACCAGTACCCGGTTGTTCTTGCTGTCGTCGAAGCTGCGCGAGTAGGGTAGGGCGTGGTCGATTTCCACATAGCCCGGTTCGAGTAGTCGGTTGAGGTCGATGGCTTCAATAGAGTAGGCGCACTTGCCTTGTTGCTCGCGGTAAAGCTGGTATTTCTCGAATTCCTTGCCCTTCACTGCGCCGACGATGCTGAAGGTTTGGGCGAACAGGGTTTTGTCTTTGTCGTTGCGTTCGCGGAATTCCTTTTGCAGCTTCTCCACATCGCGCCGCTCATCGAAAGGCCGCGACAAATCCCGCGCCATTTCGATATGCACCTCATGCGGCGAGCCGTATTCGCGGATCAGCGCATTCACCACCTTGCGCGCCTGATTGAGCGCGCGCAGCACCACCGGGTTGCGCGGCACGTCCATGTCTTCGTCGAATACCATGCGGCCATCCTTGTCGCGCCCGGAGTAGAACGGCGGCAGGTATTTTTCCTCGCCCGCGCCGACCTTGTGCAACTGGCTGTGGTGGCCGTATTCGGGAATGCTGGCGACAGCTTCGTCGTAGCGCTGGCCTTGCTCCATCAGCGGCACGATGCGGTAGAGCGCCTTGAGCGAGAGGTTGCTGAATTTGTCGAAGCTGACGAAAGACAGCGTCTTGACCATCGCGTCGGACAGCGACAGCTTGCGCAGCTCGGCCTCCACCTCCACCTCGGCATCGTCCTTGTACACGCTCAACACGCGGGCGATCTGGTCGAGCAGTTGCGGACGGCCTTCGAGTGCTTCGGTGGAAATTTTCAGCCATTCGTCTTTTAGTCCGGCGCTTTCCAGCGTCTTGCGCAGTTCTTGCCAAGCGGGGAGTTTGACCAGCCTTTCGTCTTCGGGATTCTTGGCTTTGCCTTCTTCCTTTTGCCGGTCGCTGGGGTAGGAAAGTCCGGTGAACTTGAAGCCGTCCTTGGGCAGTAGCCCCTCTTTGATGAGCGCGCTGGCGAGTTGCTTGTAAGTGAGGTCGCTTGCTTGCTGGTAGGGCAGGAGCAGGGCGATGCGTCGTTCATTCTCATTCAGCGAGCGGGTCGTTCCATCCACCACGACGCGCAGGTTGTTGAGTCGAGTCAACCAGACGTGGCGTTCGGCGGTGAAGCTGGCTTTGGGGGCGCGGTGTTCGGTTTTCTCGAAGGTGCATTTACCCAGCATTTTGAGCAGGGCTTCGCCCGACAGTGCAGGCTTTTGCACCCAGAACAATCCGCTCTTGCGGTCGCCGCTGCCGAGGACGGCAGCTTCCAACTCAGCGCTGGCGTGCGGATTGCCGAATTCGCGTTGGCGCTGGAACAAGTCTTTCAGTTCGTCGCCCAGAAGAACGCGGGAAAGCGCTTTGCTGTAGTCGCCTTGTTTGTTGCGTTGCGCTTCGGGGAACTCGGCCAGCACCATCTCGGCGGCGCTGCGGTAGTTTTTTTCCTGCATCAGTTTTTTGGTGCCAGCCAGACCAGCCTTGACCTTGCCGCCTTCGCTCTTGCTGTCGCCTTCCGCCGCTTTTTCTTCAGCCCGGCTGACCCAATGAAAACCGCGATGCTTGCACAGATGGTAGATCACCCGCGCCCATTCTTCGGCTTCGAGCTTGCGATCCAAACCTTCCACGCGCAGTTGCCAAGGGCGAGCGGCTTGCTCGCCTTTTGCGGGCTGCTGCTTGAGCAGGTTCACGTCCGCGATCAACCCTTCGCGCTTGAGCAGGCGCGCGACCTTGGTCAGTCGCCAAGCCCGACGGCGCAAACGGCGGCGCAGCAACCGCGCCATGCGGCGGGCGAGGTTGAGCGATTCGCCTTCCTTGGCGGTCTCCGCCTTGTCGAAGGCGCGCACGCCCAAGTCAACGATACGATTCTCCCCCAGCACCGCCCAGCCTACCGAGGCGATACCGATGTCCAAGCCAAAAGTGAGTGGGCCGAGATTTTTCTGCTTGCTAGTCATGCGAGTTCTCCGTGATAATGAAGCCGTTGTAGTTCATCCGGGGTGAGAGCCGTTGCTACAATAAAGATGAAGCCGAAAGGCTGAATCTGTATCCGAAAGCCCAGCGGCGAACCCGCTGGGCTTTCTCTTTGTAGAACGGAATTCGGGCGATGCGCGCGGGCGGTGTTCAGCGATGGCTGATCCGTGGAGCTTAGGTTGATGGAGGCTGGCAACTGTATTCCCTTGTGAGAAATCCGCTCTGCGGCGTATCGCGCTCCCCTCGGTTCGTCGCCGAAAGGATGCACTTCGCGCCAGCCTCCTATGCTGATTTTCCGCCGTTGTCTCGCCGTACTTTGCGGTGAGGTTGTGCCGGGAGGCGAAACCTTAGTCTCCATCCTCCCGTTGCGGCGGTTGCGCAAGTGGCCTGAACTCTAGGTGACAGGCCGGAAAGAGTCAACTTGAACCTAGTGAGACATTGAATAGTTCCGTTTGCCCTGAGCCTAGTCGAAGGGCTCACTAGGAGCGGGGGCTTAAATCAGAGCTTCCTGCGCAAATGTGCGTGGTCGTGCGCCGTATCAATCCTGTTCCCCCTGTTTGAACCGCTCGATCTCTCTTCTGTCGCGTTTTGTGGGGCGGCCTTTGAAGGTGGGGGCGGGGAGGGCTTTTAGTTGGGCGGCCAAGGCTGCGCGCTGGGTGCGACTGGCTTCGCTTTCGCGGTAGAGCTTTTGCGCTTCCGGGGCTGGGCCGCGTTTGTTGGCGAGGGCCAGCACTTGGATCTCGAAGTGGTATTGCCCGAGGCGGATGTCGAGCCAGTCGCCGACGGCGATGGATTTGGCGGGTTTGACGCGGTTGGCGTTGAGCGTGACTTTGCCGCTGTCGATGGCTTCGGCGGCGAGGCTGCGGGTCTTGAAGAAGCGTGCGGCCCAGAGCCATTTGTCGAGGCGGAGTTTGTCTTGGCTGTCGTTCATGTGCTGGCGGCCTTGCGCTGGAACAGGTAAACCGCCGACTCCAGCTCGGGCGGCAGGAGCAGGGCGGCTAGGCGGTGATCTTCCCGCATCTCAAAGTGGCTCTGCCGTTGGTAGTCGGGCCAGTTGCCGAAGGCGAAATGGTGGCGGCTGCCGATGACGATGTAGAGCTGCACGCTGGGCGTGGCGAACACGTCGCGCTCGAAGTCGTTCTGGGCGGGCGGCCATGAGCAGATGACGACTTCGGGGGCGTAGTCGGCCAGCGCTGCGCGCGCGTCGAGTTCGATGACCCATGCTGGATATTGCACCGACTGACTCCAGCCGTGGTTATCGGTCGCGGTGACGGCGACGCCAGCGGTTTTGAGGAAGCGCGTCAGCGTGCCGTCGCCCGCGCCTATCTCCAAGCAGTTGCGGTCCGCGATCAGTTGGCTCAAGGCGGCGATCAGTTCGCGCGAGTAGAAGCAGTAGATGCCTCGCGGCTGCACCAGCGGCATCAGCCGTTTCTTTTGCCAGACCAGCGGCCAGAGCAGGCGGAACCAGCGCAGCGAGACGGGTTTGCGTACCAGCCCGTGTGCGAACAACAGCTTTTGGGCGATGAAGCCGTTGAACAGGTTGAAGCGCAAGCGGCCTTTTTTGACACCGCTATCGGCGGCCAGCGTGGAGAGGCAGAGCTTTTTCACCGACTCGTGCGCCATGCGGCTGCGCACGTATTGGCCGAGTTCGGCCTCAAGGTTGCGCTGCCGCATCCCGTCGGGGCGCTCCAGTTTGGCTAGTCCCTCTAGGTACGTCTTCAACGCTTGCGCCTCGCCATGTTGGACGATACCGGCGATGTCGCGCTGGACTGCCTCCCACTCTGCCGGGTAGCGCGCGCATAACTCATCCAGCGCAGGATTCGTCTTCAGCCAGTCCAGCGCCTTGGTGTATGCCGCGTGCTTCATGCTCAAGATCCAGATTCGATGGGGCGGGATTGTAGCAAGCGGCAGCGGCAAGGCGGTCGGTGTATGACTGAGCGAACGGCGCGCAATGTTGATGGGGCTGCTCGGGTATCATGTCTGAGCCTCCCCCTCTGGATGACATCGCTGCTATGACGCCCCCTTATCACGCCACGCTGTGCTGGTTTCGCCGGGATCTGCGGCTGGATGACCATGCCGCGCTGTATCACGCGCTCAAATCCAGTCGGGCGGTGCATTGCGTGTTCGTCTTCGATACCGAGATATTGGATACGTTGCCCGAACGGCAAGACCGCCGCGTCGAATTCATCTGGTATGCCGTGCAAGAGCTGGCGGCGGCGTTGCAGCAGGCGGGCGGCGCGCTGCACGTGTTGCATGGGCGCGCAGTCGAGTCGATCCCCGCTTTGGCGCAGCGCTTGGGTGTGGCGGCGGTGCTGTGCAACCGTGATTACGAGCCGGCGGCGCAGCAGCGCGATGCGGCGGTGGCGGCCCGGTTACAGGCAGCCTCCATCGAGTTCCATGATTTCAAGGATCAGGTGATCTTCGAGCACGATGAGATCCTGTCCGCAGTAGGCACGCCGTATTCGGTCTTCACGCCATACAAGAACGCTTGGCTGAAGCGGGTCGATGATTTTCAGTTGCGCTCCTACGATACGGCGCGCCACTTCGCGGCACTTGCGCCGGAAGTCGCGCCTGCGCTGCCGTCTCTGCGCGAGATAGGCTTTGCGCCGTGTGATCTCACACGCTTGAAACTGCCGCTCGGCAGCTCCGGTGCGGCGCGCTTGCTGCAAGATTTCATCGGGCGCATCGACGCTTATCACGAGACCCGCGATTTCCCTGCCGTCAAAGGCGTGTCTTATCTTGCCGCACATCTGCGCTTTGGCACGCTCTCCATCCGGCGGCTGGCGGCGCTGGCCTATTATCGCGGCGGCAATGGCGCGCAGACCTATCTGTCCGAGCTGATCTGGCGAGATTTCTATCAGATGATCTTGGCGCACCACCCGCGTCTGGCGGCGGGGCGGGCGTTCAAGCCGCAGTTCGAGGCGCTGACTTTTCCCAACGATATGGGCAAATTTCAAGCGTGGTGCGCAGGCCGCACCGGCTATCCGCTGGTGGATGCGGCGATGCGCCAGCTGAATCAGACCGGCTACATGCACAACCGCTTGCGCATGGTGAGTGCCTCGTTCCTAGTAAAAGACCTGCATGTCGACTGGCGCTGGGGCGAGCGCTATTTCGCGGAGAGGCTGCTTGATTATGATTTCGCCGCTAACAACGGCGGCTGGCAATGGTGCGCTTCGACCGGCTGCGATGCGCAGCCTTGGTTTCGCATCTTCAATCCGGTCACGCAGTCCGAGCGTTTCGATCCGCAGGGAAAGTTCATCCGCCGTTATCTGCCGGAACTGGCAGCCTGCCCCGAGCTCTGGATACATGCGCCTTGGCTGATGCCCACCGCGATGCAGCATCTGTGCACCTATTGGCCGCCCATCGTCGATCATGCACGGGCGCGTCAACAGACCTTGGAGATATTCGGCGCGCGTGACACGCCGATTTAGTCGGACTTGTTGCAAATCCTACAAAGGCTGTCTCACGTCGAGTTCCATACGGGCGGGTTGAGCGGCTTGTAAACAATCATCCTCAATTAATCAATCATCTGTGCTGTTGCTCTGGTTTGGCACACGGCTTGCAAAGTATCAGGCACACACCCCTGATAGGAGCAACAGCATGATTACCCTCACCCCCACCGCCCTTTCCGCAGTAGAGAAGTTCATCAAAGGTTCAGACGTTCCCGTGGCTGGCTTGCGCATCGCCATCTCGGGCGGCGGCTGCTCCGGCTTTCAGTACGGCATGAGTCTGGAGCAGGCCAAGAACGAGGACGATCTGCTGGTCGAATGTGGCGCGGTGACGCTGCTGGTCGATCCGCTATCCGCGCCCTTGCTGGACGGCGTGACGGTGGATTTCGTCGACAACCTCAACGGCAGCGGCTTCAAATTCGAGAACCCGAACGCCAGCTCGACCTGTGCGTGCGGCTCATCCTTCAACGCCTAGCCTAGGAGACACACCATGTGGGATTACTCGGACAAAGTCAAAGAACACTTCTTTCAGCCTCGCAACGCTGGCCCGTTGGAAGATGCCAACGGCATCGGCGATGTCGGCTCGATCTCGTGCGGCGACGCGCTGCGCCTGATGCTCAAAGTAGAGCCTGAGACCGACATCATTCTCGATGCGCATTTCCAGACCTTCGGCTGTGGCTCGGCCATCGCATCCTCCTCGGCGCTGACCGAGATGATCAAGGGCAAGACGCTGGATGAGGCGCTGAAGGTCAGCAATCAGGACATCGCCGATTACCTCGACGGCCTGCCGCCGGAAAAGATGCACTGCTCGGTGATGGGGCGCGAGGCGCTGCAAGCCGCCGTGGCCAACTATCGCGGCGAGGTGTGGAGCGACGATCACGAAGAAGGCGCGCTGGTGTGCAAATGCTTCGCGGTGGATGCGGTGATGATCGAAGACACCATCCGCGCCAATAACCTGAGTTCGGTGCAGGACGTGACCAACTACACCAAGGCGGGCGGCGGCTGCTCGTCTTGCCACGAAGGCATCGAAGAGATCCTAGCCAAGGTGTTGTCCGAACGCGGCGAGAGCTTCAATCCGGGCGCGCAGCCCAAGGAAGAAGCCAAGCCTGCCGGCATGACCAACCTGCAACGCATCAAGAAGATCGAAGCGGTGCTGGAATCGGTGCGCCCGCAACTCAAGCGCGACGGTGGTGACATCGAGCTGCTGGATGTGGACGGCAAGACCATCTACGTCAGCATGACCGGCGCGTGCGCAGGCTGCCAGATGGAAGCGCTGACCTTGCAAGGCATCCAGCAGAAACTGATGGAAGAGTTGAAAGAGTTCATCAAGATCGTGCCGACCAAGGCGGGTGCGCTGACTCGGGCGAGTTGCCACCCGTAATGAATTGCCCCCTTCTCCCGCAAGCGGGAGAAGGGCCGGGGATGAGGGGCGGCGAGTAATAGCGAAAGTGGTTGTATCCACCGCCCCTCACCCTCACCCTAACCCTCTGATGAAACAACTAGCCATTCGACTAAGCTGCAAGAAACCGCAGCCAAGTCGCTGGTTATCCCTCCTGCGGGCGAGGGGATGAAAACCTAAGGAGCATCAAATGACCGGCATCTATTTCGACAACAACGCGACGACACGGGTAGACCCCGTCGTGGTGGAAGCCATGCTGCCGTACTTCACCGAGCAGTTCGGCAACCCTTCGTCCATGCACAGCTTCGGCAACAAGGTCGGCCTCGCCATCAAGAAGGCGCGCATGCAGGTGCAGGAGCTGCTCGGCGCGGAACACGACTCCGAGATCATCTTCACTTCCTGCGGCACCGAGTCGGATTCCACCGCGCTCCTTTCCGCGCTGAAGGCGCAGCCGGAACGCAAGGAGATCATCACCACCACCGTCGAGCATCCGGCCATCCTCACGCTGTGTGCTTATCTGGAGAAGGAAGGCTACAAGGTGCATTACCTCAAGGTGGACGGCAAAGGTCGGCTCGACCTGGACGAGTACAAAAAACTGCTGTCCGACCAGACCGCCGTGGTGTCGGTGATGTGGGCGAACAACGAGACTGGCACGTTCTTCCCGGTGGTGGAGATGGCCGAGCTGGCCAATGCAGCGGGCGCGATGTTCCATACCGACGCGGTGCAAGCGGTGGGCAAAGTGCCGCTGAACCTGAAGGACACCAAGATCGACATGCTTTCCGTGTCCGGCCACAAACTCCATGCGCCCAAGGGCATAGGCGTGCTGTACCTCAAACGCGGCACGCGTTTCCGTCCGCTGTTGCGCGGCGGGCATCAAGAGCGCGGTCGGCGTGCCGGTACGGAGAACACCACGTCCATCGTCGGCTTGGGCCGTGCCGCCGAGATGGCGATGGAGGCGATGGCTTTCGAGAACACCGAAGTGGCGCGTCTGCGCGACAAGCTGGAAGCGGGCATCTTGGCGAAAGTGCCGAGTTCTTTCGTCACCGGCGACCCGAGCAATCGCCTGCCCAACACCAGCAACATCGCCTTTGAATACATCGAAGGCGAGGCCATTCTGCTGCTGCTCAACAAGTTCGGCATCGCCGCGTCGAGCGGCTCGGCCTGTACTTCCGGCTCGCTGGAGCCCAGCCATGTGATGCGCGCGATGGGCATTCCCTACACCGCCGCCCACGGCACGGTGCGTTTCTCGCTGTCGCGTTACAGCACTGAAGCCGAAGTGGATCGCGTCATCGCGGTGGTGCCGGAGATCATCGCCCAGTTGCGCAAACTGTCGCCGTACTGGGATGGCGATAAGCCCAAGGCCGAGCCGGACAAGGCGTTCGCGCCGACTTACGCCTAGGTCGCTATCATGTCCCGCACCATCATCATTGACGACACTACCCTGCGCGACGGCGAACAGACCGCTGGGGTGGCGTTCACGCTGGAAGAGAAGCTGGACATCGCGCGCCAACTCGATGCGCTCGGCGTGCCGGAACTGGAAGTCGGCATCCCGGCGATGGGCGAGGCGGAGCGCGACAGCATCAACGCCGTCGCCTCGCTCAATCTGAATGCCAAGCTGGTCGCCTGGTGTCGCATGTGCAAGCCGGACATCCTTGCGGCGGAGCTGGTAGACGTGCATCTGCTCGATCTGTCCATCCCGGTGTCGGACATCCATCTGCAAAAGAAGCTGGGGCGCGACCGCGATTGGGTGCTGGAGACTCTGTTTGACATCGTGCCGTTTGCTACCGAACAGGGCATGGGCATCATCGTCGGCTGCGAGGACGCTTCGCGTGCCGATCCCGAATTTCTGCTGCGCGTGGCTGAGGCGGCGCAGGCCGCAGGCGCGCAGCGCATCCGCATCGCGGATACCTTGGGCGTGATGGAGCCGTTCGGCGTGCACAAGCTCATTTCATCGCTGCGCGGCGCGGTGGACATCGAGATCGAGATGCACGCGCACGACGATCTGGGGCTGGCCACCGCCAATAGCTTGGCCGCCGCACTGGCGGGTGCGACGCACATCAATACCACGGTCAACGGGCTGGGCGAGCGTGCAGGCAATGCGCCGCTGGAAGAGGTGGCGCTGGGCTTGAAGAAGCTCTACAGCATGGACACCGGCATCGACCTGACACACTTCCCGGCGCTGTCGCTGGCGGTGGCCGCTGCCTCCGGTCGCCCGGTGCATTGGCAGAAGAGTCTGGTCGGAGAGGGCGTGTTCACTCACGAAGCGGGCATTCACGTCGATGGCCTGCTGAAAGACCCGGATACTTACCAAGGCTTCGACCCGCGCGAAGTGGGGCGCAGCCGCAAGCTGGTGGTAGGCAAACATTCTGGCACGCACGGCATCATCGCCGCCTACGCTACCATGGGGCTGAACCTGAGTCAGGCCGAAGCGCGCGCGCTGTTGCCCGACATCCGCAGCTTCGCCGAACGCGCCAAACGCTCGCCGGCGGATCAGGAGTTGCTGTTCATGTATCAGCGCTACATCGGGCGGATGCCGGGTGCGGCACATTAGGAGCGAGACATGGAAAAGAGCATTCCCCTCGTAGCCCGGATGGAGCAAAGAGAGATCCGGGGAAGCCTCCCGGATTCCGGCCTTCAGCCTTCATCAGGGCTACGGATCGGCTTGTTCACCCTGCTGCGCGAAGACGTGTCCTGCGTTTTCCAACGCGACCCCGCCGCGCGTTCGCGCTTCGAGGTGCTGACCACCTATCCCGGCGTGCATGCCATCCTGCTGCAACGTCTGGCGCATCGGCTGTGGAAGGTCGGGTTGCGCTATCCGGCGCGTTGGCTGGCGTGGTTCGCGCGGCTGCTCACCAACATCGACATCCATCCGGGGGCGACCATCGGGCGGCGCTTTTTCATCGACCACGGCGCAGGCGTGGTGATCGGTGAGACCGCCGAGATCGGCGACGATGTGACGCTGTATCACGGGGTGACCTTGGGCGGCACGACCTGGAACAAAGGCAAGCGCCATCCCACCCTAGGCGACGGCGTGGTGGTGGGCGCGGGGGCGAAGATACTGGGCGCGATCACGTTGGGCGAGAACGTGCGCGTTGGCGCGAACTCGGTGGTGGTGAAGGACGTGCCTGCGCATCGCACCGTGGTCGGCATCCCGGCCAAGATCGTGCTGCGCACCGAAGAGGCCGACGCCGACAACATCTACGGCATCAACCTCGACCACCACCTGATCCCCGACCCGGTCGGTCGCGCCATCGCCTGTTTGATGGAGCGCATCGAGGTGCTGGAAAAGCAGTTGCAGCAACGCGGTGCGGCGGTGGACGGGCAATGCCGCACCTGCGACGCGGACGATCTGTGCGGTACGGAAGTGGCGCGCACGTTGAGGAAAATATGATGGATCTACTGGATTTCGACCAAGCCGAGTTGTACTTCGATGAGCCGCTGGCTGCGGAGATCGTGGCGCTGATCGCTTCGGCGGCGGATCGCTACGGTACGGATGAGGCCGAGGGTTTGCTACTGCGCGCCAGCTTTCTGGCACCGCAACATCTGACGGTGCTGGTCGCCCTGTATCGCTATTACTTCTATCAGCATCGGCTGGAGGATGCGCTGTTGGTGGCAGAAAGCACGCTGGCCGTGGTGGGGCGAAGGTTGGAGTTCCCTGATACTTGGCTCTATTTGTGTGAAGCCAATGTCGGTGCTGGCGTGTCGCGCTCAATGGGGCTGGTGCGCTTCTATTTGATGGTGCTTAAGGCGGCGGGCTATGTGCACCTGCGCTTGGGAAACTTTGAAACTGGGCAGGCGATGCTGGAAAAACTGGTCGAACTGGATAGCCACGACCGCATCGGCGGCAAGGCTCTGCTGGAAGTGCTGCGCAACTATGCAGCGAATGATGATGGGTATACCGAAAGGAGCGCGAAATGGATGAACTGACATTGGACGAAGCACTGGAGGAATTGTCCTCCGCCGAGGATTTCCTCGAATATTTCGGCATCGAATATGAGCCTTCTGTGGTACAGGTGAACCGGCTGCATATCTTGCAGCGTTACCACAACTATCTCGACCGAGCGGTGATGCCCGAGCTGGAATCGGCGCGGCGCGCGGTGTACGCCTCGCTGTTGCAACAGGCGTATCAGGATTTTGTGAAGTCGGACGCGCTGACCGAGAAGGTATTCAAGGTATTCCACATGCACGAGCCGCAGGTGAAGTTCGTACCTTTGAGTGCGATCACGGTGAACAAGTCGGGGGCGTGATGCGTGGTTCAGGCCGTCATTCCGGTACTTCGATAAGCTCAGGACAGGCTGACCTCCGGTCTGGCCGGAATCCAGTTGGGAAATATATTCCCCGCGTAGCGGGACGGCAAAAGGTTCTGTCCGCTACGCGGAGTATTCATCTTTGCTGGATTCCGGCCTGCGCCGGAATGACGGCCGGAGACCACCATGCTCCCTAAATTTGAATTCGGCGACGAGGTTCGCATCATTCGCAACGTGCGTAACGACGGCACCTATCCCGGTATGCCCATCGGCGAACTGTTGATCCGGCGCGGCTCTACCGGCTTTGTGGTGAACGTCGGGACGTTCCTGCAAGACCAGTTGATCTACAGCGTCAACTTCCTCGATCAGAACAAGATCGTCGGCTTCCGCGAGGAGGAGCTGATCGCTATCTCCGAGCAATGGATACCCAGCAAATTCGAGAGCCGCGAGAAAGTGCGCAGCAAGGTCACGCTGGCGGTGCGCGGCGAAGTGCGCGCTTCGCCCGGTTCGGATGGTGAGATTTTGAAGGTGCTGCGCGACGAGGCGGGCGGGGTGCAATATCAGGTGATCTTTTACGATCATGTGCTGCAAGTGCCGGAATCGGTGCTGGAGGCGGTGTATGTCTATGACGACAAGGAGACGGGCGATGCAGCAACTCAATGATTCTGGTGTGGCGTATCTGGCGCTGAAGGCAGCGCAGAAGCTGTATGGCAAAGCTCCGGCCGCCTTGCAGTCCACTGAATTCGCGCGCGTGCAAGGCATGGCGCAACAGCAGCATGAGTTGGAGACGCGCGTGCTGATCGCCCCGGAAGCGCGCGACGTGATGGTGCCGTCCGCCACATTGAACGCGGCGCTGGACGAGATCCGTCGCCGTTACGCCAACCCGGATGAGTTCGCCGATGATTTGGCGCGCAACGGTTTGGACGAAGCCGGTTTCTCCGCCGCGCTGGCGCGCGAACTGAAGGTCGAGGCTATACTGGAAAAGGTCGCCAGCCGCGCCGCGCGCCTCAGCGACATGGATGTCGAGTTGTATTACCAGTTCCACCCCGACCAGTTCCGCCGCCCCGAGACTCGGCTGGCGCGCCACATCCTCATCACGATCAACGAGTCCATCGCCGAAAATACCCGCGCCGCCGCCCGCCAGCGTATCGAGGCCATCGCCGCGCGACTCGCCAAAGAACCGCAACGCTTCGAGGAGCAGGCCCTCAAACATTCCGAATGTCCCACCGCGCTGGACGGCGGCAAGCTGGGCGATCTGCCGCGCGGCAAGCTGTTCCCCGAGCTGGATCACGCACTGTTCGAGTTAAAGGCGGGAGAAGTCAGTGGCGTGCTGGAATCCGAACTGGGCTTTCACGTGCTGCGTTGCGACGCGATCAGCGCGGCCAGCGCGCTGAGTCTGGCCGAAGCCCGTCCGCATATCCGCAAGCTGATGGAGCAGAAGCGCAAGCGGGTGTGTCAGCAGGGCTGGGTCAAACAGTTGCTGGAGCGGAAGGCCTAGCTAGAACCCTGTCGTTTCAAGCGACCTTCGGCAAAATCCAGTACTTTCCCCTCGAAGTTGGCAGTTTGGCCGGGGCGAGTCATACAAACTATCCCATTGCTATATCGCCGGGGCTTGCCTGCGGGTACAATCCGTGCGCGCCGAGCACCGCCAGCAAATCTTTCTTTTTGCTGCCTCCGACACTTCCAACGCTTTAATCGGTAACAGTTCCCCGAATGTTGCCCGACCTCAAGGCGGATTTAGACGAGATCCCGGTGAGCGGCAAGAATAATGGATCAGGAAAAGAATGATGGGAAATCAGGACATGAAAATAAAAAAAGCCAGCGAATCTGCTGACTTGATTTATCAAGTTGGTGCCCAGAAGAGGACTCGAACCTCCACACCTTGCGGCACACGGACCTGAACCGTGCGCGTCTACCAATTCCGCCATCTGGGCACTGCTTTGAGGGCGCGAAATATAATTGTTTAAGGATTAGCTGTCAATGACAAAGAAGAAAAAAAGTATTCGTGAACTAGACCCGTTCTTGGAACGCGAACGCGAAGCATATGAAAATCCCCTGCCTAGTCGCGAGTTTATCTTGCAAATCTTGGGCGAACAGGGCGTGCCGGTAGATGAAGACGAATTGTGCAATCTGCTGCACATCGAACTGAGTGAAGAAGAATTGTTCTCGCGTCGCCTGCGTGCGATGGAGCGGGACGGGCAGATCATGCGCAATCGCAAACGTGCGATCTGCGTGGTCGACAAGCTCGATCTGGTCAAAGGTAAGGTGTTGGGCCACCCTGATGGCTTCGGTTTTGTCGTGCCGGAAGACGGTAGCGGTGACTTGGTGCTTTCTGCCAAAGAGATGCATAAGGCCTTGCACGGCGATACCGTGATGGTGCGCGCAGGCGGGGCGGATCGTCGCGGTCGCCGCGAAGCCAGCATCGTCGAGGTGCTGGAGTCGGCCAACAAACAAGTGGTCGGGCGTCTGTTCGAGGAGCACGGCATCTTGTTCGTGGTGGCGGAGAATCGCCGTATCAGCCAAGACATCTTGGTCGCACCGGGCGAACGTGTCGAAGCGCAGGCCGGACAGGTGGTGTTGCTGGAAATCCTGCAACAGCCCTCCAAGCACGCCCAGCCCATCGGCCGCATCATCCAGGTGTTGGGTAACTATGCCGATCCCGGCATGGAGATCGAGATCGCGCTGCGCAAGCACAATCTGCCGCACGAGTTCCCGCACGACACCAAGCGCTTGGCCGAGACCTTCGCACCGGAAGTCGCTCCGGCCGATTATGAAGGGCGCGAGGACGTGCGCAATCTGCCGCTGGTCACCATCGACGGCGAGACGGCGCGCGACTTCGATGACGCTGTTTATTGTGAGCCGGTCGGCAAGGGATTCCGCCTGCTGGTCGCCATCGCCGACGTGAGCCATTACGTCAGGCCGCACGACGCACTGGATACCGAAGCGCTGAATCGCGGCAACTCGGTGTATTTCCCGCGCCGCGTCATCCCGATGTTGCCGGAAGAGCTTTCCAACGGCCTGTGTTCGCTCAATCCGCAGGTCGAGCGCCTGTGTATGGTGTGCGACATGCAGATCAGCCATACCGGCGAGATCAAAAAGTACCGTTTCTATCCTTCGGTGATGTATTCGCACGCGCGTCTTACTTACAACCAAGTGGCGGCGATGCTGGCCGATCCGCAAGGGGCGGAAGCGCAGCAATATGCCGCCGTGCTGCCGCACGTCAACCATCTCTACACCTTGTTCCAGACTTTGCTCAAGGCGCGCGAGAAGCGCGGCGCGATCGACTTCGAGACGGTCGAGACGCAGATGGTGTTCAACGAGCAAGGCAAGATCGAGCGCATCGTGCCGGTGCATCGCAATGACGCCCATCGCTTGATCGAAGAATGCATGTTGGCAGCCAACGTCTGCGCCGCTGATTTCTTGCACGAGCACGAGCACCCGGTGCTGTACCGCGTCCACGAAGGCCCCACGCCGGAGAAGCTGGAAGCCGTACGCGAATTCTTCCGTGAGTTCGGGCTGGAGCTGGGCGGCGGCGATGAGCCACAGGCCGCCGATTACTCCAAGCTGCTGAAGAAGATTAAGGGCCGTCCCGATGCCGGGCTGCTGCAAACCGTGATGCTGCGTTCGTTGCGTCAGGCCATGTACAGCCCGGAGAACTCCGGTCACTTCGGTCTGGGTTACGAGGCTTATGCGCACTTCACCTCGCCGATCCGCCGCTATCCCGATCTGCTGGTGCATCGCGCCATCAAGGCCGTGTTGCAGAACAAGCAATATCAGCCGGGCCAGAAATGGACCGAGCTCGGCGTGCATTGCTCACAGACCGAGCGCCGTGCCGATGATGCCACCCGCGACGTGGAAGCCTGGCTCAAATGCTTCTACATGCGCGACCATCTCGGCAGCGTGTACCAAGGCAGCGTCTCCTCCGTCACCGGCTTCGGCCTGTTCGTCTCGCTCGACGACATCTACACCGAAGGGCTGGTGCACGTCTCCGAGCTGGGCGCGGACTACTTCCACTTCGATGCCGCCAAGCATCAGATGTTGGGCGAACGCACCGGCAAGCGTTATCGTCTGGGCGACCGCGTGCGCGTCAAAGTCGTGCGGGTGGACATGGAAAGCACCAAGATAGACTTCGTGCTGGTGGAAGAAGATGGCTCGCTCACCGGCAGAAGCCCGGCGGCAGGCGAAGGTGCGCCGAAGAAGGCCAAGAAAGCGAAGAAATAACATGGCCGAGACTCGCATCATCCACGGCTTCCACGCCGTCACCGCCCGCATCCGTCAGAACGCTGAAAGCATCGAAGAGCTTTACGTCGATGCCCAACGCCGCGACCCACGCGCGCGCGAACTGCTCAAGCTGGCCGAGGAGCAGGGCGTGCGCATCATCCCCACCGAAGGCAAACGGCTGGACGGTTTGGCCGGTGGCAGCGCCCGCCATCAGGGCGTGGTCGCCCGCGTCAACGCCGCCCAGCGTGTGCAACATCTGGACGACGTGCTGGACACGCTCACCGAGCCGGCCCTGCTGCTGGTGCTGGACGGGGTGCAAGACCCGCACAACCTCGGCGCTTGTCTGCGCAGCGCCGATGCTTTCGGCGTTCACGCCGTCATCGCGCCCAAGGATCGCGCTGTGGGCATCAATGCCACGGTGGAGAAGGTCGCCTGCGGCGCAGCCGAGACCGTGCCTTACATCACCGTCACCAACATCGCCCGCACCTTGCGCGAACTCAAGGAACGCGACATCTGGGTGGTCGGCGCGGACGGCGAAGCTGAGACCGACCTGCACGGCTTCAAGCACACCGGTGCTATCGCTTGGGTGTTGGGCGCAGAGGGTGAAGGCCTGCGCCGCCTGACCAAAGAGAACTGCGACCAACTCGTCCGCATCCCCATGTTGGGCAGTGTCGAAAGCCTCAATGTCTCGGTCAGCACCGGCGTCTGTCTGTACGAAGCAAGAAGGCAGCGGGCCGCCCAAGGCTGAGCGATTGCCGCTTTAGGCTGACGGCGTGTCGTTCTCGCGATGCGCCGTCGTCGTTTGTGGGCCCAGATAGGATGACGAAACAAACCATGAATCCCCAGCTGGACTGGAATCCTGCCGAGCTGTTGCGCTCCCCGCTGTTCGCGCCGCTGCATCCCGTCATCGCACGGCTGGGGGCGGTGTTCCCCGGTTTGCCGGAGTGCAACGCGTTGCTGGCTGAGCGCGATCCGCCCATCGCCGTCGAGCAAGGCCATGCCGTGCGCTTTGTTCCACAAGAGTACGGCAAGCTGGCGTTTGAGGCGCAATACGAACCGCGTTGCTACCTAGACGGTGGCGTGCAGAGCCGTACCGACAACTGGCACGACCTGCTCAACGCATTGGTGTGGCTCACCTTCCCCAAGGCCAAGGCCGCCATCAACGCGCGTCACTATCACGCGCTGACTGCCTCTGCCTGCGAGCCGACGCGCAGCCAGCGTGGCGCGGTGCGCGACACCAACACTCTGCTGGACGAATCCGGCGTCGTCGTCGCCTATGCCGACGACGAGTTGGCCGGATTGTTGCGCGACTTCCGCTGGAAAGCGCTCTTCTGGCAACACCGCGAACGCGCGCAGGCCCGCATGAGCTTCCACCTCTTCGGCCACGGCCTCTACGAAAAAGCCCTGCGCCCCTACATCGGCATGACCGGGCAAGGGCTGCTGTTACCGGTGGACGCCGCCTTCTTCTTGTGGCCGCAAGCGCAGCAATTGGCGCATCTGGATGAGCGACTGGCCAGCTATCTGGCCGCCCCTGAACATTGTCGCAGCACGCGGGAGCTGTCGCCCGTTCCCCTGCTCGGCGTGCCGGGCTGGGCTGAGGCGAACGAGGATGAGGTGTTCTATGAGGATGCGGGGTATTTCAGGGAGGGGCGGGCGGGTGGTATTCGCCGGATTGACTCCTGCGCTAAGACCGTCTCTTAGGGCGAGTGGTCTGGTAGCGTACTTTTGCGGGTGAAGGGCGAGGGGAAGATATTTACCCGCGCGCTTTGAGAAATCCGTCATTCCCGCGAAAGCGGGAATCCAGCTTATTGGTTTTACTGGGTTTCCGCTTGCGTGGGAACGACCAAACTTACTTGGCTCTTCCCTTACCGCATCCCCGGCATCATCCCCTTCATCCCCCGCATCATCTTGGCCATGCCGCCTTTGCTGAACATTTTCATCATCTTCTGCGTCTGTTCAAACTGGTTGAGCAGTTGGTTGACGTGCATCACTTGCACACCCGCACCCGCAGCGATGCGGCGTTTGCGGGAGGCTTTGATGAGTTCGGGTTTGGCGCGTTCGGCGGGGGTCATCGAGTTGATGATGCCTTCGATGCGGTTGATGGCTTTGTCGTCCACCTTGGATTTGGCGGCGGCGGCGCTGAGTTGGGCGGGCATTTTGTCCATCAGGGCGCTCATGCCGCCCATTTTGCGCATCTGGACGATCTGGGTCTTGAAGTCGTTGAGGTCGAAGCCTTCGCCTTTTTTGACTTTTTTGGCGAGTTTCTCGGCTTCGGCGGCATCGACTTGGCGGTGGGCTTCTTCGATCAGGGTGAGTACGTCGCCCATGCCCAGTACGCGCGAGGCCATGCGCTCGTGGTGGAAGGCTTCGAGGCCGGTCATCTTTTCGCTGACGCCGACGAATTTGATCGGTTTGCCGGTGATGTGGCGCACGGAGAGGGCCGCGCCGCCGCGTGCATCGCCATCGAGTTTGGTCAGGACGACGCCGGTGAGCGGCAGGATGTCGCCGAAGGCTTTGGCCGTGTTGACGGCATCTTGGCCGGTCATCGCATCGACCACGAACAGGGTCTCGATGGGCTTGAGAGCGGTGTGCAGTTGCTTGATCTCAGCCATCATCGCTTCGTCCACGGCGAGGCGACCGGCGGTATCGACGATCAGGATGTCGTGGTGATGTTTGCGCGCCCAGTCGTGGGCGGCGAGGGCGATGTCCACCGGCTTCTGGCTGAGGTCGGAGGGGAAGAAGTCGATCTCCAGTTGCCCGGCCAAGGTGCGCAGTTGTTCGATGGCGGCGGGGCGGTAGACGTCACAGCTGACCAGCAGGACTTTCTTCTTTTGCTGTTCGTGCAGCAGTTTAGCGAGCTTGCCGCTGGTGGTGGTCTTGCCCGCGCCTTGCAGTCCGGCCATCAGAATGACGGCCGGCGGCACGGTGTTGAGGTTGATGCCGACGTTGGCTTCGCCCATCAGGGCAGTCAGCTCGCGGTGGACGATGCCGATCAGCGCTTGGCCCGGGTTGAGGTTGCCGATGACCTCTTGGCCCAGCGCGGCTTCTTTGACCTTGGCGGTGAATTCGCGCACCACCGGCAGCGCCACGTCGGCTTCGAGCAGGGCGAGGCGGACTTCGCGCAGGGCGTCCTGAATGTTGCTTTCGCTGATGCGCGATTGTCCGCGCAGGGTTTTGATGGCGCCGGTGAGGCGGGTGGTCAGGTTGTCCAGCATGGCCTAGTCTCAGAATAGTGTAGAATTTAGCTAGTCTAAAACATCCTGACGCAAAATGTCGAACCTTCCCATCTATCTGCTCACTTTCCTGTCTTACGGCGTGCTGGCTGGCTATTTCTGGCGGGCGCAGACGAGCGGCAAGGGCGATGTGCTGAATCGCGGGATGGTCGGGCACGGGGTGTTATTGCCCTTGTCGCTCCACGCTTGGCTGCTGTCCGAGAGCATGTTCTCGCAGGGGCAGTTCACGCTGGGGTTGGGTAATGCGCTGTCGCTGATGTTGTGGCTGACCATGCTGGTGTACTGGCTGGCGCGTTTCATCTACCCCATCTCTGGTTTGCAGGCGCTGGTGTTGCCGCTGGCGGCGATAGGCTCGGTGTTGCCGGAGTTGTTGCCTGCCGCGCACCCGACCGGGCATCCCACTACGCTGGCTTTCGAGGCGCACATCGCGGCGGCGATGCTGGCTTACAGTCTGCTCACCATTGCTATGTTGCACGCCGTGCTGATCTCGTCGGTGGAGAAACGGCTTCACCACGGTACGCTGCCCATGCCGCTGCGCAATCTGCCGCCCTTGCTGACGATGGAGACGCTGCTGTTCCGGTTGATCTGGGTGGGTTTCGTGGTGCTTTCTCTGACGCTGACCTCGGGCATCTTGTTCTCGGAAGAGCTGTTCGGCAAGCCTTGGCAGTTCGGCCACAAGAACGTGTTCGGGCTGATGTCCTGGCTGGTGTTCGCCGCGCTGTTGTTCGGCCATCGCCACTACGGCTGGCGCGGCCGCATCGCGGTGCGCTGGACAGTCAGCGGCTTCGTGTTCCTGCTGTTGGCATACGTCGGTACGGAGTTTGTGCTGGAAGTGTTGCTGGATAGATGATGTTTCTCGGCGGGGTGTTCGCCTTGCCGCCTTTAGATTCCCTTGGTTTTTTCTCAGTGTTTGCCGAACTGTGTGACGACGCGCAGCGCCGTTTCCAGCCCTTCGTGGATGATGTGATCGAGCAGCGGCCCCATGTAAGACATGGACAGCATCAGCACGCCGAAACCGACTGTCAGCGTGATGGGAAAGCCCACCGCGAACAGGTTGAGTTGCGGGGCGCTACGGGTGAGGATGCCTAGCGCTAGGTTGGTGACGAGCAGGGCGGCGATGATGGGCATCGAGAGTTGCAGGGCAAAGGCGAAGATGGCGCCGCCCCATAGCACCAGCGTGCCGAGTCCGCTGGCGGCAGGCGGCGTGACGCTGATGGGTACGCGCTGAAAGCTCTCGGCCAGTGTCGCCAGTAGATACAGATGCCCGTCCATGGCGATGAAGGCCAGCATGGCGACGAGGCCTAGGAATTGCGCCAGCACGGGGGTGAAGGTGGCGTGTTGCGGGTCGTAGAAGCTGGCGAAGCCCAAGCCGGTCTGCATCCCCGCCAGTTCGCCGGACATCTCGACGGCGGTGAACACTAAGCGCATAGTCAAGCCCATCGCTGCGCCGATCAGGATCTGCTCGGCCAGCACGGCGAGCCCCACGGCTGAGGCGGGCTGGATGTCAGGTGGGACGTTGATGACGGGCGCGAGCACGCTGGCGAGGACGACGCCGAAGGCGACCTTCACTCTGGCGGGGATCTGCTTGTCGCCGAACAGCGGGGCGCTGACGAGGAAGGCGAGGATGCGGGTCAGCGGGTAGATGAAAGCGGCGATCAGGGTGTCGAGTTGTGCGCTGGTGAAGGAGATCATGGCGCGCTCGTCATCCCACCATCCACGGGATACTTTCGAACAAACGGTGCATGTAGTCGACGATCAGGCCGATCATCCACGGCCCGGCAACGATGAGCACGACGAACATGCCCAGCAGTTTGGGGATGAACGACAGCGTCATCTCGTTGATTTGGGTGGCGGCCTGAAAGATGCTGATGAGCAGACCGAGCACCAGTGCGGTGAGCAACAGCGGGGCGGAGATCATCAGCGTCAGTTCCAGCGCCTGCCGTCCGATGGTCATCACGGTTTCTGGGGTCATCGCCATGGCGTCAGGTGTAGAAGCTCTGCACCAGTGAGCCGATCAGCAGCCCCCAGCCATCGGCCAGCACGAACAGCATGATCTTGAACGGCAGCGAGATGGTGGCTGGCGACATCATCATCATACCCATCGCCATCAGCACGCTGGCGACCACCATGTCGATGATCATGAAGGGGATGAACACTACGAAGCCGATCTGGAAGGCGGTCTTGAGTTCGCTGGTGACGTAGGCGGGGACCAGTATCTTCATCGGCACGGCCTCGGGGCTTTCCAGCGGTTCGCTGTTGGAGATGCGTACGAACAGGGCGAGGTCAGCTTCGCGCGTCTGGCGCAGCATGAAGGCTTTGAGCGGCTGGCTGCCCTTTTCGTAGGCATCTTGCAGCGACATCTTGTTTTCGCTGTAGGGTAGATAGGCCTCGGTGTACATCTTGTCCAGCGTGGGCGACATCACGAAGAAGGTCAAGAATAGCGCCAGACCGATCATCACCTGATTGGGCGGCGAGGATTGCGCACCGATGGCGGAACGCAGCAGCGACAGCACGATGATGATGCGGGTGAAGCTGGTCATCATCAGCAGCACGGCAGGCAGGAAGGTCAGCGAGCTGATGAGTACCAGCGTTTGCAGGCTGAGCGACCAAGTCTGCCCGCCGCCGGGGGCGGGTGTGCTGGTCAGTGCGGCGATGTTGGGCTCGACGGCGTAGGCTGCCGGGGCGAGCAACAGCGCCAGCGCGGCCAGACTGCTACGCAGCATCGCGTCTCTCCATCACTTGCTTCAGCCAGAGCTTGAACTTGTTGCCGTCGCCTGCCAACTCGGCGGCTTCCTCTGCGGAATAGGCGGATTTGGGTAGGGTGTGCAGTGTGCGCACCGAGCCGGGGGCGACGCCGACCACCAGCCAAGTGTCTTCGACCTCGATCAGCACGATGCGCTCACGCTGTCCGACGGCGACGCCGCTGATGACCTTGAGCAGATTGCGCGAACCTTGTTGCGGCAGGTTGATGCGTTTGAGTATCCAGGCCACCAGCATGATGGCGGCCAGCACCAGCAGCAGGCTCAGGATCACTTGCAGCACGCTGCCGGTGGAGATGGCGGCGGGGGCGGGCGGGACGTAGGCAGGACGTGCGGTTTCTGCCGTTGCGAGTAGCGGGGTGCTGAGCGCGGCGGCAAGCAGGATCAGTTTGCGCATGGTTAGCGGTTGAGGCGGCGCAGACGTTCCGACGGTGTGATGATGTCGGTGAGGCGGATGCCGAGTTTGTCGTTCACCACCACGACTTCGCCTTGCGCGATGAGGAAGCCGTTGATGAGTACGTCCAACGGTTCGCCCGCCAGCCCGGAAAGCTCGACCACCGAGCCTTGCGCTAGTTGCAGCAGGTTCTTGATCGGCATCTTGGTGCGCCCGAGCTCCACGGTGAGCTGCACCGGAATATCGAGGATCATGTCCAGATCGTTGTTGTGCGCAGCCGGGCTACCGCCGCCGGCGAATTCTTCGAAGACATGTGGCTGCGCGCCCTGAAGTCCGGCGGCTTGGGTGGTCGCCGCCTGTTCTGCCATGGCTGCGCCCCAGTCGTCGGCGCTGATTTGATCGCTGTCGTCACTCATTCTTCTTCTCCATTCATCGCGTTGGCGTTGGCACCAGTCAACATCTTCTCTACGCGCAGGGCGTACTGGCCGTTGAAAGCCCCATATTTGCACTCCATCACCGGTACTTCACCCACCAAGGCCTGGATGCTGTCGGGCACTTCGAGCGGGATGAAGTCATCGACCTGCATTTTCAGGACATCGCCCAGCGTCGTTTTGGCGTGTCCCAGCACGGCGGCGATCTCCACGTCGGCGGACTGGATCTGCTTGGAAAGCAGGCGCAGCCAGCGCTTGTCGGCGATCAGGTGGTCGCCCTGCATACTGCTGTAGAGCATCTCGCGGATAGGCTCGATCATGGCGTAGGGCATGACGATATGCACTGCGCCGCCGACGCCGCCGAATTCGACCTCGAAGGTGGTGGTGACCACCACTTCGTTGGGAGTGGCGATGTTGGCGAACTGAGGGTTCATCTCGGAACGGATGAACTCGAAGTTCAGCTTGTACACGGCCTCCCAAGCTTTTTCGTAAGACTCGAAGGCGACCGCCAGCAGTTTCTGGATGATGCGCAGTTCGGTCTGGGTGAATTCGCGTCCTTCGACGCGGGTGTGGAAACGTCCATCGCCGCCGAACATGCTGTCCACTACCAGAAACACCAGATTGGGATCGAACACGAACAGGGCGTTGCCGCGCAAGGGCTTGGCCTGTACCAGATTGATGTTGGCGGGGACGGGCAGGTTGCGGATGAATTCGCTGAACTTCAGCACCCGAACCTGACCGACCGAGATCTCCGGCGTACGCCGGATGAAATTGAACAAGTTGATGCGGAACAGCCGCGCGAAACGCTCGTTGATGACTTCCATCGTGGGCATACGCCCACGCACGATGCGCTCTTGTGTGGCCAGATTGTAGGGGCGTACCCCTTCTGCATTGCCGGCGTGCTGATCCGTATCGTCGGTCTCTCCCGTGACACCCCTTAGCAGGGAGTCGACTTCATCCTGGGAGAGAAAGTCCTTGCTCATGGCTGTTACTGGATGATGAAGGAGGTGAACAACACGTCAGTGATGCCCTCGTTCTTGGAGTGCTTGTCATCGCCGTGCTCGGAGCCGCCACTCAACACGCTGTTGGTCTCGTTCATGATCTCCTCTTGCAGACTCTTCTTGCCTTCAGAGGTGCTCAATTCGGAGGCGCGCTTGCTGGAGAGCAGCAGCAACATCTTGCTGCGAATCTCGGCGTTGCTGAGTTTCAGCTTTTCTTCCAGCTCCGGCTGCAAGAATTTGAGCGTGATGCCAATCTGAAGGAACTGGTCACCTTCTTCGCGTTGCAGATTGACGGTGAATGGCTCAAGCGTGACGAACTTGGGCTGAAGTTCAGGAGCGTGCTCCTTGGGCGATTCGGCATGTTGCTTGTTCCCCAGTAGGAAGAACGCCGCGCCAGCAGCGATGAGCACCACGAGCAGTGCGATGACGATGATGAGCAGCTTCTTGCTGCCCTGAGGTTTTTCTTCCCCGGCGGGTGCTGCGGCGGGTTTTGCGGGTGCTTTTGCCATTACTTTGCTCCTGTTCCTTGGGTTCGATTGTCAGACAGTATCAGTTGCGCGGGTCTGCGGAATAACACGAGGATTGTCCCCTATTTCACTCGACTCAGGCGAAGGTGTCGAGCAAGCCGTTCTGCCGTCTGGCCGGCGTAGTCTGAATCGACTGCTGTACACCAGCCTCCATATTATCCGAAACCTCCCTCATTGTTGACGGAGTTGGCTGTTGGCGGGAGGAATTCGCATCTTGATTACCTTGTCTGCCTTGATCGCTGACCGTGGTATTGCCCAGCGTGATGCCGTTGTCCGCCATCATTTCACGCAGTTTCGGCATCGCCTGCTCGATGGCCTCACGCACGGCGGCGTGGGGCGACGAGAACTGCGCCGTTGCCTGATCGCCGTTTACATTGATGACCACATCCAGCGGCCCGAGTTGCGGCGGATTCAGATGCAGCTCGGCGCTTTGCAGATTCTGTGTCGCCACCCAAGTCACTTTTTGGTTGAAGTCATCCGTCCAGGCGGGCTGAGCGAAAGGCGTGCTGACCGTGGCTAGGGCCGGCTGCGTGACGGATTGTGTGGGGGTCAAAGCCGAGAAACCTGCCGGATTGGTGGTGACGGGGGTAGCGTCAGCAGCGGGTTTGGCAGCGGCGGACACGCTCTCAGCTTGCTTGCTGGCACTGCCCAGTGCGGCGACGAAGTCTGCGTTGCGGAATGCGGCTGGGGCTGTCTTTTGCCCTGCGTCTTGCAGCGAGGGCGATGTTGCCGAGCGCTCGCTGCGCTGCTCCTGAGTGTTGCTGCGTGTGGGGCGAATTTCGCTGCCTGAGGTTTGCGAGGTCGTATTCAATACAGCTTCTTTGCCTGATACAGGCGTAGCCGTCGCGACACTTCGCCCTGCGTTGGTCGGAGCGGCAAAACTGGAAGCCAGTGCCGAGGCGGCGGCCTCTGTCGGACTGGTTTGATCCGAGGACGTCAAGGTGCTTGGTTCGCGGAGGACACTCTGACCGCTGTTGCGTACGGGACGAGCCTCGTTGTCGGATGCTTGCGCCGAGGTTGTCAATGTGGCTTGCTCAGGGCGGTCGTTTCGGTCACTGCGGCGCACTTCGCTGTCGGAAGTTCGCGGGGGTGTGTTCAGCACGGTGCCATGGTCAGGACTGGGTGTAGCCATTGCGATGCCTTGCCCGGAGTTGACCGGAGCGGCAAAGCTAGAAGTTGGTGCGGCAGCATCCGCTGCGGAGGGCTGATCCGCAGGAATCAGGCTGCTTTTTGTGCCGAGGCCAGTCTGACTGCCGTTGCGGACGGGACGAACCTCGCTATCGGACGCTGATCGCACCTGCTTGGCAATGACACCGCCTGTCTGCGCGATAGTGGTTTGCGCAGTCGCGGTGCTGTCTGGCGCGGAGCGTCCGGGGACTGCTGCCGACTCAGCTTGCTTGCTAGCTGAATTCAGTGCGGCGGCAAAGGCTGGGTCGCGTGCCAGCGCGGCAGTCGCTGCGCGCACCATCCGGTCTTGGGCTTTATCATCTCTCTGCACTTGCCCCACTGTCGGCAGGGGCTTAGAGTCGGCAGCAGTTTGCTCCGTTGGACGACCTACCTTTTCAGGGGCGCGGGCCGGGGCTGTTTGGCCGATGGTCTGGGTGGACATCATGGCAGCGATGTCGGCGGGCGTCGCGCCTGTGGGTGCTGTTGCTGCGGTGTCACCGGCGGAAGGGCGGGTATCGCTGACATCGGCTGCTGTTGCGCTCTTGCGGGTAGTCGCCGTGTTGTCGGCTGCGGCGATCTGCGTGCCGATGATAGGGGCGTTCTGAGGCGCTGCGACAGCCAGTTCTGTGCGTTCGGCGCGAGCTGCATTGGCGCGGTGAGCGCTGGTGAGATGGGCGGCGACGGAGGCCGCGTTGCTACGCGCCTGTAGACTTTCGGGACGGAATGCAGGCAGCTTGGCGGAGATCGCATCGCCGAATTGAGCCGTCGGATTTTCTGTAGGCAGCACGTCGGCGACTTTGCCGGTAGTCGCCGCACTGGCATTGCCCAGTTGCATGGCGAGGATGTCGCCGAAGAGCGGAGTACCTTCTGCCGAGGCAGTGTTGGCGAAAGCAGGGAGTGCGGATTTCTGAACCTGTTTACCGGCGGCGATTTGGCTGATAGATGGACTCACGATCTTCTCCTCATTGTTCGGTGGTGTCATTTTTCGGGGTATTCTTGTAGGCCGCGATGCGGCTGGCATATTCGTCCTGGGTGCGCTGATCCAGTTTTGCTTCCTGCTTTTTGACCGATTCGACATGCCGTTGCGCCAGTGTGTCGAACGATTTCATCTTGCGCTGGGCATCTTTCAGCTCGTTCTGCCCGGCTTGTACCAAATGCTGCGTCTGATTCATCACGGCGCGCTGCTGCGTGATTGCGTCATCCAGCCGGTAGATGAAGTGCTGAAAATTGTTCATACCGACCGGGTCCATGCCGTTCCTAACTGCTTCTTGGAATTTGTCCTGATAATCCTTGCGGTATTGCATCAGGGTATCCAGCTTGGTTTGCGCGGTCTGCTTCTGCTGATTCAACTGGCCGAGTCTCTGCGTGGCGGCCTCGTTCTTTTGCTGTGCCAGATCAAGCAGGGGTTGCAATGTGAATGATTTGGTCATGGCGTTCTGCCTTAGCCTTCAACGAACAAGGCAGTGAACTCCTGCATACTGTTCGCGAGGAGGTCACTTTCGTAGATGCCCTGTTTCAGAAAGTGCTCCATCACCGGGCGCAACCGGATCGCGCGATCCAGCAATGGGTCGCTGCCGTTGACATAAGCGCCTACGCTGATGAGATCGTGGTTGCGCTGATAGTGCGCATACAGGTGCTTGAATTGCTGCACCCGGCTGTAATGTTCCTGGCTAACTAGATGGTTCATGGCTCGACTGATCGAGGCTTCGATGTCGATGGCCGGATAATGGCCTTCTTCCGCCAGACGGCGCGACAGCACGATGTGCCCGTCCAGAATGGCGCGGGCGCTGTCGGCGATCGGGTCTTGCTGGTCGTCGCCTTCGGTCAGCACGGTGTAGAACGCAGTGATCGAGCCGCCGCCTTCCGTGCCGTTGCCGGCGCGCTCCACCAGCATCGGCAGCTTGGCGAACACCGAGGGCGGATAGCCCTTGGTGGCGGGCGGCTCGCCGATGGCCAGCGCGATCTCGCGTTGCGCCATCGCGTAACGGGTGAGCGAATCCATGATGAGCAGTACATTCTTGCCCTTGTCGCGGAAATACTCGGCGATGGTGGTGGCGTAGGCCGCTCCCTGCATTCGCATCAGCGGGCTGGTGTCGGCGGGGGCGGCGACCACCACGGAGCGGGCCAGACCTTCCTTGCCCAGAATGTCGGTGATGAACTCCTTCACTTCTCGGCCCCGTTCGCCGATCAGCCCGACCACGATCACATCGGCGCTGGTGTAGCGCGCCATCATCCCCAGCAGCACACTCTTGCCGACGCCGGAACCGGCGAACAAGCCCATGCGCTGGCCGCGACCTACGGTGAGCAGGCTGTTGAGGGCGCGCACGCCGACATCCAGTGCACCTCGGATCGGTGCGCGATCCAGCGGATTGATCGGGCGACTTTGCAAGGGCGCGCTGTCTTCTTCGAGCAGAGCGCCGAGCGAGTCTAGCGGGCGGCCGGCAGCATCCAGCACGCGGCCCAGCAGCATGTTGCCGACTGGCAGATGCCGGGAAAGATCGGCCCGGCGGCGACGTTGTGATTGGCGTTTGCCGGAGAAGAATGGCTGGGCGGCCGGCTCGACCGGCACGACGCGCGCGCCGGGAGTCAGGCCGTGGACATCGTTCTCGGGCATCAGAAAGAGTTTGTCGCCGGAGAATCCGACCACTTCGGCTTCGATGCGATTGTTGGGTAGCTCGATGGCGCAGGTGCTGCCCACCGACATCTGCAAACCGACCGCTTCCATCACCAAGCCGGTGACTTTGGTCAGCCGTCCACTGAGCAGCAGCGGCGTCGCTTGCGACACGATGGACTGCCCATCTTCCAGGCAATCGAGCCAGCGTCGGGTATGGGCGGTTACGCTTGCATCCATGATGGATCCTGCCCCAAGGAGGCGACCACGCGCTGCCAGCGGGTGGCGAGAGTGGCGTCGATCTCGCTGTTCGAGGTGACGACGCGGCAACCGCCGCGTTCGATGCTGGCGTCTTCGAAGATCTTCCAGCCAGTGTGGGCGAGTTGTTCGCCCAGTTGTTTGCGCACTAGCTCGGCATCGTCGGGATGCAGTTCCAGATGTGCACCCTGATTGAAGTGCGGCAAGGTGCTAATGGCGGCTCGTACCACGCCCAGCACGATCTCAGGTTGCACGACGAGCGCTTGGTGCAGCATCTGCCGGGCGACGCCGAGCGAGAGGTCGAGCAATTCCTGCGCGACGGCTTGATCGGTTTGCTGTAATTCTTGATTCAGCGACGTCAGCAGCTGGGCGAGTCGCTGCGCTTCTTCAGCTGCCGCTTTGATGCCTTCGGCGTAGCCGGCCTGATAGCCTTCGGTGTGCCCGAGCTGGAAGCTCTCTTCGTGAGCCTGACGCTGGATCTGTTCGAGGTCTGCGGCGGTCGGCAGCACAAGCTCGGGCTCGGGTTCAGGCTCGGCGTACACGGGTTCGTCGTGGATGACGTCGAAAGAGGGCAACTCCCAGCGCTGGAAGGCGATCGCTTGCTCCTTGCGTGCCGATGGATTAGACATATGCTTCGTCTCCCTTGCCGCCTAGCACCACTTGGCCTTCGTCGGCCAGACGACGCACCACTTTGAGGATCTCCTTCTGCTCGGCCTCGACTTCGCTGAGTTTGACCGGGCCTTTGGATTCCAAGTCTTCGCGCAAGGTTTCGGCCGCGCGCTGGGACATGTTCTTGAGGATCTTGTTGCGCATCTCTTCGCTGGCTCCCTTGAGCGCGACGATGAGCGATTCGGTCTGGACTTCGCGCAGGATGAGCTGGATGCCTCGGTCGTCTACATCGAGCAGGTTCTCGAACACGAACATCTCGTCCATGATCTTTTGCGCCAGATCGGCGTCGTGGCCGCGCACAGCGTCCAGCACCAAGCCTTCTTGCGTGCTGCCCATGAAATTGAGGATCTCGGCTGCGGTACGTACGCCGCCCTTGATGCTCTTCTTGCCGATGGCGTTGCCGGACATCAGTTTGGAGAGCACGTCGTTCAGTTCGTGCAGGGCGGCGGGTTGCACGCCGTCCAGTGTGGCGATGCGCAGGATCACGTCGCCCCGGGTGCGCTCGCTCAATTGGCCGAGGATGGTGGAGGCTTGGTCTGGTTCTAGGTGCACCAGAATGGTGGCGATGATCTGCGGGTGTTCGTTGCCGATCAGTTCGGCCACGGCTGCCGGGTCCATCCACTTCAGGCTTTCGATGCCGCTGGTGTCGTTGCTGTGCATGATGCGGTCGAGCAGGCCGGCGGCCTTTTCGTCGCCCAGAGCGCCGACCAGCATGTTGCGGATGTAGTCGTGCGAATCCATGCCGATGGTGGTCTTGGTCGCGGCGATCTCCATGAACTCGTCATAGATCGCCATGATCTGTTCATGGGTCAGGTTCTTCAGAGTCACCATCGCGGCACTGATCTTCTGCACTTCCTTGGGCTCAAGGTACTTCAATACCTCGGCGGCTTCCTTCTCGCCCATGGTCATCAGCAGGATCGCGCTCTTGATTACGCCATCGTTACTCATTGTTTACCCATTCCTTGATTACGATCGCCACAATCTTGGGATCTTGTTGGGCGAGCTGTTTGACTGCCTGCAACTTGGTTTCGTAAGCGCTGGCGGTATGTTGTTTGGCCTCTTCGCTGAGGTGGATGCCTTCTTGGCCGTCTGCGCCTGCTTCGCCTTCCGCACCTTCTTCGCCTTCGCCGTGTTCGCCCGTTCCCTCTTCTGGTTTTTCCGGCTCGGGCGGAGCCAAACTCTTGAATGCGGGGCGGATCACGACCAAGATCAGGAGGATCAGTACGCCAGCGATCAGCAGATATTTCAGCGCTTCCTTGGCCAGCGCCAGCATCTCGGGCTGCTTCCACCAAGGCAACTCAGGTACGATCTCCTTGTCGTCGGTGAAGGCGCTGTTGAGCACATTCAGGCTGTCGCCGCGCTGGGCGTTGTAGCCCATGGCTTCTTTCACCAGAGCAGTGATCTGTTCCTTCTCGCCGTCGCTCAGCGGCTTGGAGGAGGGCACGCCCTTCTTGTCGAGCACGGTGCGGTTGTTGACTACCACGGCGACTGAGATGCGCTTGATTGCGCCGACCGGCAATTTGGTGTGGCGGATGGTGCGGTCGACTTCGTAGTTGGTGGTCGATTCCTTGTGCGAGTTGGTCGTGGCCGCCGAAGCGGCAGATACCGCACTGGCCGGGGTGACGATGGGGGCCGTGGCGGGAACGGGCGGCTGGTTGCTCAGTGCGCCGGGGACGCCGGCAGGATTCGGTGTGGCGTTGATGGATTCAGCCGTCTGTTGGCTGCGTACGGCGGCTTCGTTGGGCGGCTGGTTCGGGCCGTAGGTCTCAGCGGTCTGTTCGGATTGCGAGAAATCGAGGTCGGCGGTGACCTGTGCACGCACGTTGCTGGCACCGACGATAGGGGTGAGGATGTCTTCGATGCGTTTGATGTAGTCCTGCTCGATCTGGCGCAGATATTTGAGTTGGCTGGCGTCGAGCAACTCAGGGCCGTTCTCGCGCATGGCGGAAAGCAGGGTGCCGTTCTGATCGACTAGGGTGACGTTTTTGGCGGAAAGCTCGGGCACGCTGCTGGAGATTAGGTGCACGATGGCGCTGACTTGCCCTGCATCCAGTGCACGACCAGGGTGCAGGGTGAGAATCACCGAGGCGCTGGGTTTCTGCTGTTCTTTGACGAAGACGGTGGGCTTGGGAATGGCGAGATGGACGCGTGCATTCTGCACCGAAGCCAGTGTCTGCACCGAACGCGACAGCTCTCCCTCAAGGGCACGCTGGAAATTCACTTGCTCCAGAAATTGACTGGTGCCGAACTTTTGGTTCTCCATCAGTTCGAAGCCGACCGTGCCGCCCTTGGGTAGTCCTTGCGAGGCCAGATGCAGGCGTACTTCGGGGACTTTGTCGGAGGGGATGAGGATGGCTCCGCCACCCTCGGAGAATTTGTAGGGGACGTTCATCTGTTGCAGCGAGTCGATGATCGCGCCGCCGTCCCGATCTGAGACGTTGCTGTAGAGCACACGGTATTCCGGCGCTTGCCCCCACAGCAACATGCCGACCATGACGGCGATGATCGCGGCTATGGCAGCCATCAGCCCGAGCTTCTGCTGATTGGTCAGGCGCGCCAAGGCCTGTGCCAGCGGTGAGCCGGGTGGCGGTGCGTCGAGTGTGTCGGTGTTAGTGTCGGCCATGATTGCTTACCAGATGATGCCAGTACCCCTTGTTGTGCATTATCGCTATCGTCGCCTAGATGTGTCTATGGAATAGCGGGGGATTTCGCCTGCTATTCGATCCATGCGCTTGGTTTGCTCGCTGATATTGTGCGTCCATGATAAATGGAGGTGCATCATGAACGTATCGGGAGTGGAGAATCTGCTGGCGGAGATGCGCTCGGTCATGGCGTCGGCTCAGGGTGGTGCGGCTAAGGCCGGTGGCGTCGGTGCGGCAGGGCAGGTCGATTTCGCCAGTGTGCTGAAATCCTCGCTCGACGGAGTGGCCTCCATGCAGGATAGATCCGAAGAGATGCAAAAGGCCTTTGTGCTGGGCGACGACAGGGTCAGTTTGAGCGACACCATGATCGCGATGCAGAAATCCGGCATCGCCTTTCAGACCACGTTGCAGGTGCGCAACAAGGTGGTGGCGGCTTACAACGACATCATGAATATGCAGGTTTGAGTCGCTTGTGTCTTCGTTAACAACGCCCGCCGAGTGCGGGCGTTGTTACGTCTGCTGCTGGAGCTGCATGTGCGAGATGTAGCGTTGCAGCATGATGGACATCGAGCCATTGAGCTGCTGGAACTCGCAGCCGGCGCGTTTGCTGCTGGTGCCGTCTTGCGCTTTGACCTCGAACGAATTCTTGACCTCGATGGTGGCGACCAGTACGCCTATATCGGGCAGCTCGATCTGGCAGTCATGGTAGATCTGGCCGGGAACTAGCTCGATGCCGCTCTCCGCACATACCAGCGCGACACCGCCACCGCTGATGTCCATGATGGTGACCTCATGCTTGGGCGGGGAGACTTGGGCTTCGGTCGGGATGACGCATTTCAGCGGATTGCTGACCGGCGTGACCAGCCGGTAGTAGTCGCGCCGTTGCAGCCGTAGCATGGTCGTCGGCATGGGCAGATGCAGCGCTGGCTTGCCGTCGATGTGGACGAGTTCGGCGTGATCCATCACGCACTGTACTTTGACTTGATAGTGCCAAGTGATGAACGAGAGTCGCTTGCTGCTGGTGATCTGGCGGTTCTCTTCCGCCTTGATGCTGGGGTCCAGCCACAAGCCATGTTCGCTCACCGCCAGTAGCGTGGTGAGGATGAAGGAGTTGTCCTCGTCGTAGTACAGCGCGATCTTGTCTGCCTTGCGCTGGATGCCGTGCAGGATGAACAGGATCTCCTTCTTGGAGCTTACTAAGAACTTGCTATCCTCATCGGCGGATAGCAGCTCGATTCTGAGTGGAATCTCTCTTGCGCTGTTCATGTGGCGGCTCGTCATCATTGTTATTTGACCTTGTCCGATTTTATTGTATTGAAGCCTTCGGCGATAGCAGGATTAGCCGGGTTTTTTTCGTGTTCCAGCCGGTATAGCCAAGCCAGTAATTCCGCCACGGCCAGATAGAGCTGGGGTGGGATCTGCTCGTCCAGTTTGACCTGCATCAGCAGCCCGATCAGTTCTTCCGACTCATGGACAAACACCCCGTGCTCTTTGGCACGTTCGATGATGGCCTGCGCGATCAATCCGTTCCCCTTTGCCACGACCTTGGGGGCCGAGTCGTGGTTATGATAAGCGAGAGCGACCGCCATCTGGCGTTTATTTTGCGTCATGTTGGACGACCAGCGTGCTGTTGCTCGGGATGCCACGTTCGGCGAGGGCTGCGTTCAATCGCAGGCTCGCCGAGCCCATCAATTCGCGGGTGGTCGCGTTGCTCGCGTCCAGTGACAGACTCAGGCCGTTGCTGGAGAAACGAAGCGTGGCCTGGACTTCGCCCAGGTGTGGCAAATCCAGTTCGATCTGCGTGATCCACTGGCGGGTGCTTTCTGCTTGTCCGGGAGGCGGCTCTTCTTCGCGGATGCTCCATTGTGCCTCTTGCTCTTGCCAGACCGGACCCTGCCAAAGGATCTGGCGCGTATCCAGTGCATTCATTTGCTGCTGGACTAGCGCCTGCAAATGCTCGGGCACGCCGGGCAGGGCATGGCTCAATTCAGGTAGGGCTTTGCTGTCCAATATCAGCTTGGTTTGCTCGGGCGGCAGATTCTGCGGCTCTTGCAGCAACTTGGTCGTGCTGCGTCCGCCCTCGATCCATTGCGCCTGATGCGATTCATAGAACAGGCCGCTCTGGCTGAGCGTCTCTTTCAGGCGGACGGCGAGTTGCAGGGTGTCGGGCGGCGAGGATTCGGCCCACAGCGGTGCGCTCTGTTTTGCCTTCAGCATGGCGCTTTCCGGTTGCCGTTGCGACAAGGCGGAGAAAAGTCGGGCGGCGACGCTTAACTGGTCTGCCGAGGAGAGCGGGCTGGTCGAGGGGGCGAGGCCGAAGACCAAGCGCGGCTGGGCGGCAATGACTTGGAGTTCGATGCTGTCGCCACGCTGTAGTGCCGAGGGTAAACGCATCTGCACCGACTGATCGGCGATGCGTACTTTGAATACACCGGGAGCGACTTCGGACTGGATGACGCCCATCACCTTTTGTCCCGGCTCGAATTTTCCCTGAGTGGAGGCAGGGTCGGTGGCTGGCGTAGCCGGCGCTTTGGAATTAGGGAGTAGCTGGCTGAGTGTGTTGAGCAGGGCGGCGGGTAGCATGACGCTACTGGCCTGCGGAATAGGCTTGCTGCAAGCGGCGCTCACTGCTGGAACTTTGCATGATGCGCTGGAGTTGGTGCATCCAAACTTCAGTCTTGTTACGGATCTCGGCATCGTCGGCCAAGATCCTCTTAATCAGGGCGACTTTCTTCTGGCGTATCTCTTCGTCAGTCGGTGGCTGGGGCGGCAGCGTCTGCATGACTTTGACGCGCTGACTGCATTGCTCCTCCAGTTCGACCAGATGATCCCACTCACCTTGTTCGGCGGCACTGCGCATCTGCCCGGTGATGCCGGATAGATATTCGAAATTTTCGAGTGCGCTGGTCATGATCTAGATGCTGCCGTAAGCCTGAGTTGCGGCACGACTGGTCGCGGCTGTCGGATAGCTGGGGGGCATCGGACGCTTCAGGCCTTCCCACGCGCCTTGCAGATCGGAGAGTAGTCTTTCGACTTCGTCCAATCGCTCCATGTCGTTGTGGATGTTGGCTTCAAGCAAGCGTTGGATCATGTAGCCATAGAGGTCGTGCAGATTTTGCGCGATCTCGCCGCCGGTATCGAGGTTGAGGCTGGCTTGCAGGCCGTTGCCGATCAAAGAGATGGCACGGCTGATCGCGGCACCTTTGCCTGCGATGTCTTTCTGGATCATCAGTTTCTTGGCCTTGGTGATACTTTCTACCGAGGCCTTATAGAGCATGATGATCAAATCGCACGGAGAAGAGCCAGCTACCCCGGAATCAATTCCGACATTGTTGTAAGCGCTGATGGCACGTGCGGAGTTCATAGTGTCATTCCTTGTTTGAGTTTACCAAAACGACTCTTAGTTGTTGTTTAGCGCATTCAGTTGCTGAGTGAGGAAGCTGCTCGTGGCGGTCATTTTCGACAGCATGGCATCCAGCGCCGAGTATTGCGCACGATAGCGCGCTTCAATGGTCGTCATTCGCACATTCAAGGAGTCGATTTGCTTGCCCAAGCTGGTGATTGAGCTGGTGATGCCATCACTACGGGCGGTCAGTACCCCTGTGCTTGCCAGTACGGAAGTGGAGAGCTGATTGAACTGGTAAGCATAGCCTTGTGAGTAGCTAACCGTACCACGTGCACCCAGCGCGCCGCCACTGACCGTGATGGACAAGCCGGTCGAGTTGCCCGCAGTGGAAACCATGGATTGGCCGGAGCCGGTTGCGGCTTGCCCATTGATGGTTCCCGCGACATCAACGCCTGCCGTGGAGGAGGGAGTCGCGCCCAGCAGATTGCTTGCGCCATTGCCTCCGGTGATGGCGACGCTGGTGGTCGAGCCATAGGTGCTGGTCGCAATATTCAGCACCCCGCCCGTTTCACTGACTCCGACCGCGATTCCGGCGGTAGACAAGGCGCTTGCGCCGTTGATCTTGGATTGCACTTCGGCAGCCAAAGACGCAGCAGTATATGTCCCTGCGCTCAGGGTGATCGAGGCAGCGACGCCATTCACCGTCAGGTCTATCGTGTCGTCCACGCCTGCGGTGATGGTGGTACCTGCGGCGGCAGAGCCCGTTACCTTGCCTTGGCTCGCTATCTGCGTGACGTTGAGTGCGTAGCTGCCGGGTTGAGTGCTGGTGCTGCCCATGCTGAACTTAACCAAACTGTCGGTGCTGCTGCCTGTGGCGGAGAAAAGTTCGGCGAGACTGTTAGGACTGCTGCTGAGCGTGCTGGTCAGCTTGGTGGCGTTCAGCAACAGCGTGCCGTCTTTTTGAACATTCACGCCGATCTGTGACAGCGTCGATACTGTGCTCCCGGTGTTGGCGATGGGCACGTTGAGCATGTTGCGCATCTTGTTCTGTAAAGTGCGGAGTGTCGCATCGTTATGCAACGGAGCAGTGGAGCCGACTGTTCCACTATCCAATGCGCTGGTCAGGGCCTTGTTAAGTGTGTTGTAGGCGTCCACAAAGCTTTGTACTGATGTGGTGGCGGAGGCCGTGTCTTGCGCCACCGTCAAAGTCGAGGGCGTGGCGCTGACTTTTTGCAGATTCATCGTCACGCCCGCAATCACGTCGGTCAGTGTGTTCGATGCCCGGCTGACCGAAATGCCATCCACCGCAACCGTGGAGTTCTGCCCTACGAGGGTCTGCGTCATGCTTTGTGCGCCGACCGGATCGTAAGCCAAAAGCCCGCTGACCGTCGCATCGCCAGCTACCGAGAGTTTTATGTTGCCGGCAGCGCCGGTGGTATTCGACACCAAAGCCAGACGGTAGGGGCTGGCGGTGCCGTCATTCACTATTGAGGCAGTAACGCCAACACCTGCGGCATTGATGGCATCGCGGATGCCTTGCAGGGAGTTGTTCGTCGAGTCGATGGTGACGGTTTTAATGCCAGCTCCTCCGCTGGTGAATATTCCGCCGCCCACAGACCCAAGATCGAAGCTGAGGGTGCTCGATGCTCCCGTGCCGATCGGGGTGGTCATGCTGCTTTGCCCTGTTGCGGCCAAGCTGTTGGTCTGAGCTAGCTGGCTCACCTGTATCGTATGCGTACCCGTGGCAGCGGTAGTGCCTGCCGTGGCGGAAGCGGAAAATACGGTGGTATCGCCAGAAGTGACGGAGGTCGTCTTCAGGTTGCTTGCCGTGGCAAGTGCGCTGACTGCCGTCTGAAAGGTGGAGAAGGCACTTTTGATGGTGCCCATCGCAGAGAGTTGCGTCTGGAAGCTCGTTTGCTTGGTGGTCAGTTTGTTGACGGGTTGTCTTTCGACTGTCATCAATGATGTGACCAGCCCGTTCACATCAATCGTGCCAGTTGTTGTGGCACTTGCTGTGGATGTGGTTGCCATGATGATCGCCTCTTCCCTTTATGAACGACTAAGCACTTTGCTTTACCAGCAAGCCTTTCTGGAATCCATCTATCGCCCGGGCTAGGGACAAAGCTTCTTCCGAAGGGAATTGCTTGATGAGTTTTCCGGTCTGCGACTCTACTACTTTGACGACGACACGCTGGGTGTCCGAGTCAATGCTGAATTGAAGATTGGAGTTGATCCCCTTCATCGAGTTGTTGATCTTGTCCACCGCATCTTTCAGTTGGGCCTCGGATGCCTTGACATCTTTCGATGGCTCGGCGACTTGGGGCGCTCCTGTTGCGAACGAGGCAGACGAGGCGGTAGCAACTGACGATGCTGGAGATGATCCGTCCACGTTCCCCCAATTCGGTTGGGGGGTATTGCCTGAGACATTTTGGATGAGCATTTTAACTCTCCTTTAATCCAAACCCCAGCCGAAACTCACGCTTCGGCTGGGGTGTTTAGTTGCCAGCCGTTTGGCCTATTTCAGCAGCGTCATGATGCTGTTAGGCTGTTGGTTGGCTTGCGCCAGCATCGCAGTGCCTGCTTGTTGCAGAATCTGTCCGCGAGTCAGGTTGGCCGTTTCTGCGGCGTAGTCGGTGTCCATGATGCGGCTACGAGCAGCAGTCAGGTTTTCAGCGTAGTTCGACATGTTGCTGATAATTGCTGTGAAACGGGATTGCGTCGAGCCGAAGGTGGCACGCGAGGCGTTCACTGCGTCGATGTCCGCATCAAGCAGAGCGATTTCAGCCGATGCCGTGGCGTTGGTTGCGCCCAGTGTGCCGCCGTTGGTGGTGGCGACAGCAGCTGCGGTGGTGACAGCCAAGGTGTCTGCGGTGTTGGCGCCGATCTGGAATGTCATATTCAGTGCGCCGCTCAGCAGGGCAGTGCCGTTGAACGAGGTGTTGGCGATCACACGCTTGTTCTCTGCGTCGAGTGTCTTGTACTCGTTGTCCAGCGAAGTGATGTCGGCTGCCGATGTCGAGGCGTTGGATGCCTGCACCGCCAGTTCGCGCATCCGTTGCAGGTTGGTGCCGATCACGCCCAGCGCGCCTTCGGCGGTCTGAGCCAAAGAGATGCCGTCGTTGGAGTTACGCACCGCAACGGCCATCCCCTTGATCTGGGCATTCATACGTTCAGCGATGGCCAGCCCTGCGGCATCATCCTTGGCACTGTTGACGCGCATACCGGAAGACAGGCGTTGCAGCGAAGTGTGCAGTGCATCTTGCGAACGTGTCAGATTGTTCTGGGCGTTCAGGGATGCCATGTTTGTGTTGATGTAGGAAGCCATTTTAGTTCTCCTTAACTGTGATTCAAACTGCGACGAATCTTTCGTCACTTACTGCGGTTTTGCCTTGATTTGTTTGGCATAATTAACCGCCGTTGTATCAGTTATCGGAGCCTTCCTGAAAAACTTTAGTCATGTTTTGAAATAAATCTGAGGGCAATCTTAGTCGGCAGCCACGACGCGGTTCTTGCCGGTCTGTTTAGCGTGATACATGGCTCTGTCAGCACGACCGATGACATCGGTCTGATCTTCGCCCTCCCGGCGCAAGGCCACCCCCGCACTGAAAGTGATGAGTTGGCGCTCGTTGTTGTGCAGGAAGAAGCGCTTGGTCAGCTCGCGTTGCAAGCGCGAGATGGTGGCGACGGCCTCTTCCAGCCCGGTGTTCGGCAGGATGATGACGAACTCTTCGCCGCCGTAACGGCTGACCGCATCGCTAGGGCGCAGAGCATCTTTGGTGACTTGGATCAGATGCACCAGTGCCTGGTCGCCAGCCTGATGGCCCAAGCTGTCGTTCAGGCGCTTGAAGTTGTCGATGTCGATCAGGGCGATGCTGATGGGCGAGGGGCTGCGGTCAGCGCGTTTGAATTCACGGTCCAGCAGTTCGTCCATGCCGCGCCGATTGAGCGCGCCGGTGAGTTGGTCTTCGCGTACCAGTTCGCTGACCTGTTCCAGCTCTTGCTCCAACTTGCGGATGCGCGCTTCGGCCTCGTCGGCTTGCTTGCGCGTGCCGACCAACTCCTCGTGCGAACGCATCGCGCGATTCTGGATCAGGCGCGTGTCGCGCATGATGTCTTCCAGAATCCCGCCCAGTTCGGCGAGGTTATCGGTGCTGCCGATCTGCTGCGAATAGCTGGCGATCTTGTTGTGGTATTCGCCGGTGCTGTCGGTCAACTCGCCTAGGCGGTCGATGAAGCTCGACATCAGCGTTTTGAGCGTGGTCTTTGCATCGATCAGGCTCTGCTGGAGCAGGCCTTGCTTGATGATGGCGTCACGCAGGCTGCGCTCGGCATCGGCGATGACGTGTTTGTCGATCGGATTGGTGATGATGTCCTGAAAGGTGGCGATCTGTCCGTGCAGCCATTTATCTTCGGCGACGAGTTCGCCGACGTTCTCGACCAGCAGGCGCAACAGTCGCACCAGCCCTTCCTGTACCTTGATGCGATCACTGCCATGCAACTCTTGCTTGATCCAAAAATGGCGGAGTTTCTTGGCAAGCTGGGTGATCTGGTCGTGATCGTGGGCGGTGCGGACTTGTTGCAGCAGCGGCACGATCTCTTTGCTGAGCTCAGGCTGGGCCTGCTGCGTGCTTTCTAGTGTCTGCGCCAGTAACTCGCTCAGCTGTACCAGTAACTCATGGTGGTTAGGCTCTTCGATCAAGCTGATATTGCTGACTGGGGCGGCTGGCGTAGGAGAGGTCTCTGCGGGGGCGGCGCTGGCCTCGGTCGGGCTGGCTTCCGCAGGGTTGTTGCCCGACCAAGAGCGCATCAGCCCCTGTAATTTTTCAGATAGAGCGTCGGGGTCGTTGCCGAAACGACCCAGCACGATGTCCAGCCCCTCTTTTTTGCGACTGACGGTGATGCCTTTGTGCGTGGTTTCCAGTTGTTTCAGCAGTTCCTTGAATAATTCGCCCCAGCTCAGCGTCGGTTTGCCTTTGCCGGCGGCGGGAAACAGCCAAGCCTGCAACTCACTCTGGCACAGCGCCCAATCGTGCGCTTTTACCGCTTCGCGCAGTTTCTTGCCGATCAGCGCATTCTTGGGGGTGTCGTGCAGCAGGCTTTGCGCCAAGGCGATCAGCACTGCTTCCGCGCCGACATCCAGCGCCTGACCGCTGATCTCCTGATAGGCGCGGGCATAATTGTCCGGCGTGGGCGGGACTTTGCGTGCGGCTAGGGTTTTAAGCGTTTCGCGGGCGAGTTCGGAGGGCTGGCTGTTTGGGTTCATGATGAGGCCTGAACAGTTTTTGGATAGTGCGGATTATCGGCGACTTTAGCTGCGGGCAAGCAGGGAATAGCGGCGGTTTCCCCGCCCAATTTAGTCCAGTAGATGATTGCTGATGGCGTAGTGGATGGCCTCGGCGTTGTTTTTCAGATTCATTTTTTCCAGCAGGCGCGCGCGGTATACGCTGACGGTCTTGACGCTGAGCGACATGGTTTCGGCGATTTCGGTCAGGGTGTTGCCCGAGGCCATCAGGCATAGCGTCTGGTATTCGCGGTTGGAGAGTTTCTGGTGCGCCAGCTCCTGATAGCCCTGTGCCAGCCCGTTGGCCAGTTGCTCGGCGAGTTCGGTGCTGATGTAGCGTTTGCCGGCTGCGACTTGGCGACAGGCGGTGACCAGTTGTGCCGGGGCGCTTTGCTTGTTGAGATAGCCCGCTGCGCCGGTCTTGATCGAACGCAAGGCATATTGATCTTCGGCATGCATACTCAGCATCAGCACCGGCAGGGTGGGGTGGATCAGCTTGATGTGTTTGAGCACGTCGATGCCGTGCTTGTCCGGCATACTGATGTCGAGCAATACCAGATCATATTGGTTGTCTTGCACCATTTTGATTGCCTGCATCCCATTCTCGGCTTCGCCAGTCACCTTCAGGTCGGTGGTGTCATCCAGTATCTGCGTCAGTCCCTTGCGCAGGATGGCGTGGTCGTCGACTACCAGTATCTTAATCATGCTCACTCATTCTTCTCAAAATAGATCCTGCTGCGGCAACGGCTCGGCTTCAGGGTGATGCGGGATGTGGATGGTGAGCGTGGTGCCTTGCCCCGGCGAACTGCTGATCTCCAGCGTTCCTCGGAAATGGGCGATGCGTTCCTGTATCCCGCGCAGGCCGAAAGAGCGTGGTTTCTTGCGGTCGATCTCGGCGATGCCGCAGCCGTTGTCGCTGATCGTTAGCACGACTTCGTCTGCCCGGTTGAGCAAGCTCACCTGCACTTGAGTCGCCTGCGCGTGTTTGACGATGTTGTTCAGCGATTCTTGCAGGATGCGGAACAGCGCGATGGAAACCTCCGGGTTGATGGGCGCGCCTTGGTCGGAGTGGGTGAGGGTACAGGGAATGTTGCGATGCGACTTGAAATCGCCGACTTCCATCTCGATGGCAGCGATGATGCCGAAGGTGTCGAGCACACTGGGGCGCAACGAGCGCGAGATGTTGCGCGCCGCTTCGATGCACCTATCTGTTACTTCCTCGATCAGTTTGATTTTGTCGACCAGTTTCGGAAGTTTCTCCTGTTCGAGTTTTCCGCCTAGCCAAGCGCTGTCGAGCTTGATGGCGGTCAGCATACTGCCCAGATTGTCATGGACTTCGCGGGCGATGTTCATACGCTCCTCTTCGCGCACGTCCTGAACGTGCAGGGTGAGCGCGCGCAGTTGCTCTTGCGAGCGGTGGACTTCGATCTCGGCCAGCTTGCTTTGCGTGATGTTGAACATGACACCTTCCCACAGCACATTCTTACTGACCAGTGAGCGCGGGCTGCAACGCAGATTGATCCATTTGATCTCGCCGGTTCTGGCTAGACGGACGCGGCCCTCCCAGTTCCAGAAGCTGAGTTGCTGCGATGACGTGCGCATGGTGGTCAAATAAGCGCTACGGTCCTCTTCGTGGATGATGCCCATGAACAGCGCGGGGTTGCGCTCCAACTCGCGGCGCTGGATGCCCAGCAAGGCCTGACAGCCCTCACTGACATACGGGAAGAAGATCTCGCCATCGGCTTTGCGCAAGATCTGGCAGACCAGCCCCGGCATATTGCTGATGAACGCGTGCAACCGCATCTCGTTCTCTTGCAGGGCGATCTGGGCGGCGCGATGTTCGCGGCGGATGCTGGCTTCGCGCAGGTTATGTTCGATGGCGGGGAGCAGGCGGACGAGGTCGCTCTTGATGATGCAATCGTCTGCACCGGAGCGGATGGCGTGCAGAAAGAATTTTTCCGGCAACTCGTTGGAGAGGAACAGGAAAGGCAAGTCGAGGCCAGATTGCTGCACTAGGCGTAACGCTTCGATGCCGCCAAACGTGGGCGGATCGTAGCTGCACAGGATCACGTCAGCATGTTTCTCGGCGAACGCTTGCCTTAATTCGACAGCATTCTCCACGCGCAGACATTCCACGATGTGGCGTCCCTGTCCCAGCTTTTTGAGTATCAGTTGCGCGTCGGGTGTCGAGGTCTCGATCAGTAACACCCGGAGTTTTTCGGTGGACATGCTGCTCCCTAAGGTTTGCCGCGTCTTGTGTGGGGTGAGCGGCTTGAGGGCAGATTACTATAAGCGCGACCGAGGTCGCAACCTGTTAAACTTCCGCCGCGCCGGATCACCCTGTTGCCGATGGTGACATAGGATTCCGAATCCTTGAAAACGACTTTTTGAGCCCGTCCATTTAAAGCTATGCAAGAGTTTTTTCTCGCTAGACAACCTATCGTTGACCAACATGAGAAGCTGTTCGCCTTCGAGTTGCTGTTCCGCTCGGGGCGAGTGAATTCGGCTGGTGTGGTCAATGAGATGCTGGCTACCGCCGAAGTGCTGGTGGGTGCGTTCGGTGAGATGGGGCTCGCCGAAGTGTTGGGCTCCCACAAGGGATTCATCAACGTGGACTCTGAGTTTCTGCACAGCGACATGGTCGAGTTGTTGCCCAAAGAGCAGGTGGTGCTGGAGTTGCTGGAGTCGATCCATGTCGACGCCGCCGTGGTTGCCCGTTGCCGGGAACTGAAGAAGAAAGGTTATAGTCTGGCGCTCGACGATGTCGTCGAGTTGCGTGAAGAGTTGAAGCCTTTGCTGGGCATCGTCGATCTGGTGAAGCTGGATCTGATGCAGATCGAGCCGGCTCGATTGTCCGGGCTGGTGGCCGCGCTCAAAGAATATCCGCCCAAGCTGCTGGCTGAAAAAGTTGAGCGCCGCGAAGAAGTGTCGCTCTGTCAGGAGTTGGGCTTCGAATATTTTCAGGGATATTACTTCGCGCATCCCGAGTTGCTTTCCGGTAAGCGGGTGAGTCCTTCCAAAATGGCGTTGCTGCGCATCCTCACGTTGATGCTGGAGGATGCCGCTAACGAAGAGATCGAAGAGGCATTCAAGGGCTATCCTCATCTGTCTTACAGTCTGATGCGCATGGTCAATTCGGCAGCGGCGGGTTTGATCAACAAGATTAACTCGCTCCGGCATGGGCTGGTGATGCTCGGGCGCAGGCCGTTGCGGCGCTGGGTGCAGTTGCTGCTCTACACTTCGGAGGGGGGCGGCGAACAGACGATCAGTCCGCTGATGCAACTGGCGGCGACGCGCGGTAAGCTGATGGAGCTGGTCGCGCAGCAACAGCGCCCGCGTGATCGGGATTATGCGGATCGCGCTTTCATGGCGGGCATCCTGTCCTTATTGGATGTAGTGTTGGATACGCCGCTGCCGGAGGTCATCCCCGGGTTGCATCTGCACGAAGCGGTCGAGGCGGCCTTACTGGCGCGTGAAGGCGAACTGGGTGCGCTGCTGACATTGTGCGAGAATCTGGAGGCGCCCGACCTCGTTACGCTGAATGCTTGGTTGGCTCGGCATCCGGGGTTGACGCTGGCCTCGATCACGCGGGCCGAGCTGGATGCGCTGGCTTGGGCCAACAGCATCACGATGTAGGGTAAAATACGCGCGTTTCCCGGTGTCTACTCCATGTCTGCCAATCAAATCGTTTTGACTCCCGATAATCTTTTGCGTCCCGAAGTGCTTGCGCTGCGCGCCTATCATGTGCCGCCCAGCTCCGACATGATTAAGCTGGATGCGATGGAGAACCCCTATCTGCTGCCGCCGGAACTGCGCGAACTGATCGCGCAGCGTGTGGCTGATGCCCACATCAATCGCTATCCCGATGCGGGCGCGCACTGGCTGAAGGAAGACATCCGCAGCCTGCTCGACTTGCCCCCCGGGATGGACATCCTGCTTGGCAACGGCTCCGACGAGATCATTCAGATCCTGGCGATGGCGGTGGCCAAGCCGGGCGCGAAGCTGTTGGCGGTCGAGCCGTCTTTCGTGATGTACAAGATGATCGCCACCTTCGTCGGCATGGATTACGTCGGCGTGCCGCTCGCCGAAGATTTCTCGCTGGACTTGCACGTCACGTTGGCCGCCATCGAGCAGCACCAGCCGGCGCTGGTGTTTCTGGCCTATCCGAACAACCCCACCGGCAATCTATTTGACGCCGATGCCATCGAGCGCATCATCTGCGCCGCGCCGGGGCTGGTGGTGGTGGACGAAGCCTATTACGCTTTCGCCAGCGATAGCTTCTTGCCGCGTCTGGCCGAATTCCCCAATCTGTTGGTGATGCGCACTTTCTCCAAACTGGGCATGGCCGGACTGCGGCTGGGCTTTCTGGCGGGCGAACGCTGCTGGCTGGAGCAATTGGAAAAACTGCGCTTGCCGTATAATGTGGGCGTGTTGACGCAGGCCGTGGCTGAGACGCTGTTGCAGCATCACGAGGTACTGGTGGTGCAGGCCGAGCAGATTAAGCAGGATAGGACTTGGCTCTACGAGCGGCTGGTGGGGACGGTCGATGTGCGCGCCTACCCTAGCGAAGCCAACTTCATCCTGTTCCATGTTGCGCACGCGGACCATGTGTTCGCAGGGCTGAAACAGCGCGGCGTGCTCATCAAGAATCTGAACGGCGGGCATCCGGCGCTGACCGGTTGTCTGCGCGTAACCGTCGGCACGCCGGAGCAAAACGAGCTATTTATTAGAGCGTTGCAAGAGAGCCTGCTCCATGGGTAGTGAGTTTTGGCGGAGACTACCTTCAGGCTAGTCGGAACCCAAGCGAACGGTTTGTAACAGCGCTGCAAGATAGTTTGCAACGGCCCTGAGCGGTTTTCAGTGTAAGCTGGCGGGCGCTTCGAGTAGCGCGAACATGAATTCATCAATCCTGACAGGAATCATCATGCGCAGTGCGCAAGTGACACGAAACACTTTGGAGACGCAGGTCAGCGTTTCCATCAATCTGGACGGCACGGGCAAGTCCAGCTTCGCCACCGGCGTGCCCTTCCTTGAGCACATGCTCGACCAGATCGCCCGCCACGGCTTGATCGATATCGAGATCGCCGCCAAGGGCGATCTGCATATCGACGCGCACCACACGGTCGAGGACATCGGCATCACGCTGGGGCAGGCTTTCACTCAGGCTGCGGGCGACAAGAAGGGCATCCGCCGTTACGGACACGCTTACGTCCCGCTGGACGAGGCGCTGTCGCGCGTGGTGATCGATCTGTCTGGTCGCCCCGGTCTGGTGTTCAACGTCGATTTCGTGCGCGGCACTATCGGCGAGTTCGAAGTCGATCTGGTGCGTGAATTCTTCCAAGGCTTCGTCAATCATGCGCTGGTGACCTTGCACATTGACAATCTGGCCGGCTGCAATGCCCACCATCAGGCCGAGACCGTGTTCAAGGCTTTCGGACGCGCGCTGCGCATGGCGGTGGAAGCCGATCCGCGCATGGCAGGCATCACGCCCTCCACCAAAGGTACGCTGTAATTCGATGGCTAAGATCGCAGTAGTGGATTACGGCATGGGCAACCTGCGCTCGGTGGAACAAGCCCTGCGCCGCGTCGCTCCCGAACATGAGATCCTAGTGACGGACGATCCCGCCGTGGTTGCGGCGGCTGATCGCGTGGTGTTCCCCGGTCAGGGCGCGATGCGGGACTGTATGCGCGAACTTGATGCGCGCGGTCTGCGCGGCGCGGTGCTGGAGGCAGCCCGAAGCAAGCCGTTCCTCGGCATCTGCATCGGTTTGCAGATGTTGTTCGAGCACAGCGAAGAGGGCGACATGCCGGGGCTGGGTGTGCTGCCTGGCAAGGTGGTGCGCTTCGCCCATGAGCTGCGCGACGCGCAGGGTGTCAAGCTGAAAGTGCCGCACATGGGCTGGAATCAGGTGAGAAGGGGCGGACATTCCCCCCAACACCCCCTCTGGGACGGTATCCCACAAGACGCCCGTTTTTACTTCGTTCACAGCTATTATGTCCAGCCTGACGATGCTGCGCTGATGCAGGCGACCAGCGACTATCCGCAGCCCTTCGTGTGCGCCGTGGCTCGTGAAAAACTATTCGCGGTACAATTTCACCCGGAAAAGAGCGCAGCAGCCGGTCTCAGGCTGCTGTTAAATTTTATCAACTGGAATCCTGCTTAACCGTTCTCATCATGGATACAAAAACGCTAATCATCCCCGCGATTGATTTGAAAGATGGTCAATGTGTACGCCTGCGTCAGGGCGTGATGGAGGGCGCGACTGTGTTCTCCGACGACCCCGCCGCCATGGCTAAACACTGGCTGGCGCAAGGAGCGCGTCGCTTGCATCTGGTCGATCTGAACGGTGCATTCGCCGGGAAGCCCAAGAACGAAGCCGCAGTGCGCAGCATCATCGAGGCCGTCGGTTCTGACGTGCCGGTGCAACTGGGCGGCGGTATCCGCGATCTGGAGACCATCGAGCGCTACCTAGACCTCGGCGTGAGCTATATCATCATCGGTACGGCAGCGGTGAAAGTGCCGGGCTTTTTGCACGAAGCCTGCGACGCTTTCCCCGGCCACATCATGGTCGGTCTGGATGCCAAGGGCGGCAAAGTGGCGGTGGACGGCTGGTCGAAGCTGACCGGGCACGATGTGGCCGACTTAGCCCAGCGTTTTGAGGATTACGGCGTGGAGGCGATCATCTATACCGACATCGGCCGCGACGGCATGATGTCAGGCGTGAACATCGAAGCCACTGTCGAATTGGCCCGTCCGCTGCATGTGCCGGTCATCGCCAGCGGCGGCATCACCAATCTGGACGACGTGCGCGCGTT
>JACRAT010000019.1 GCA_016234685.1 Nitrosomonadales bacterium | reverse complement strand
GCATTCATCGCTTGACGACAAAACGCCGGATGAGTTCTACTTCGACAACCTGCCGGCACTGCCAAAAGCAGCGTAGGCATTAACCGCAAGGCTTCCACTTAAGAAATGGGGAATACTGTCCAACTAAGCGGAGCCACCTCTAACTAACTCCACCCCACTTTGAATCGGATAAGTCGTTTCGACCAAATTGACAGTGCATGGTGGCGGGTGCTACTTTCCGTCTGCGCCGATTTGAGGAACAGCTTGCGGGCGCGTTATAAATTCAGCTAAAGCGGGAGAAACCCGGTTTGGCGCTAAGCTTTCCGGGTTTTTGCCTTTCAGGAGTCAGCCATGTCAGACGATCAAAATTACCAGCTTGAGACGCTCGCGGTACGCGCGGGTACGGCACGCAGCCAGTTCCACGAACACAGCGAGGCGATGTTCCTCACCTCCAGCTTCGTGTTCGACAGCGCCGAGCAAGCCGCCAAGCGCTTCATCGGCGAAGAGCCGGGCAACATCTATTCGCGCTTCACCAATCCTACCGTCACTATGTTCGAAGAGCGTCTGGCGGCGCTGGAAGGGGCAGAGCAGTGCATCGCCACAGCGTCCGGCATGGCGGCGATCTTGGCGACTTGCATGGGCGTGCTGAAGGCGGGCGACCATGTGGTGGCCTCTCGCTCGCTGTTCGGCGCGTCGGTCAATCTGTTGGGCGGCATCCTGAAAAAATTCGGAGTCGAGACTACCTTCGTGTCGGCCACCGAGGTGGCGGAGTGGGCTGCGGCGGTGCGTCCTGAGACCAAGCTTTTCTTCTTGGAGACGCCCTCCAACCCGCTCACCGAGATCTCCGACATCGCTGCCATCGCGGCAGTAGCCAAGCAGCACGGCGCACTGTTGGCGGTGGACAACTGTTTCTGTACGCCGATCTTGCAGCGCCCGCTGGAATTCGGCGCGGACATCGTGATCCACTCCGCCACCAAGTACATCGACGGGCAAGGTCGCGTGCTGGGCGGCGCGGTGCTCGGTAACAAGAAGACGCTGGAAGGCGTGTACCAATTCTTGCGCACGGCGGGCACGACCATGAGCGCGTTCAATGCCTGGGTGTTCCTCAAAGGCTTGGAGACGCTGAAGCTGCGCATGGATGCGCACTCGGCCAACGCCTTGCAATTGGCGCGCTGGCTGGAGACGCAGCCGAATGTGACGCGGGTGTTCTATCCCGGCCTGCCCTCGCATCCGCAACAGGGGTTGGCGAAGCGTCAGCAAAAGACCGGCGGCGGCATCGTGGCGTTCGAGGTCAAGGGTGGAAAAGAGGCAGCTTGGCGGGTGATCGACCACACGCAGATGCTCTCCATCACGGCGAATCTGGGCGATACCAAGACCACCATCACGCATCCGGCCACCACCACTCATGCCCGCAACACACCGGAGCAACGTGCGGCGGCAGGCATCTCTGACAGCCTGCTGCGTATCGCAGTCGGGCTGGAGGCGGTGGAAGACATCCAGCGCGATCTGGCGCGCGGGCTGGGCTGAGCCGTGGACATCCTGTCGGCGCGCGTCGGCGGTCTGCTCCGTTCGCACGGCATGATGCTGGCGACGGCAGAATCCTGCACCGGCGGTGCGGTGGCCGCAGCCGTGACCGACATCGCAGGCAGCTCGGCTTGGTTCGAGCGCGGTTTCGTCACCTATGCCAATGCGGCCAAACTGGAGATGCTGGGCGTGGCGCAGGCCACGCTGGATCAGCATGGCGCGGTCAGCGAGGCGACCGTGCGTGAGATGGTGGCGGGTGCTTTGCAGCATAGCCGTGCGCATATCGCGCTGGCGGTGAGCGGCATCGCCGGGCCGGGAGGCGGCTCGCCGGACAAACCGGTCGGCACGGTCTGGTTCGCTTGGGGCGCGCGTCACGGCGCAGTCCATGCCCGTATCCATCATTTGTCCGGCAACCGCGCCGAGGTGCGTGCCCAGTCGGTGCGCATCGCCTTGCAGGGTGTCCTTGAGTTGCTGGGACAACATAGCGAAAGCGCTTAAACCTAAAAACCGTAGTTGACCGCTCCACTTGGTACGCAAGGGAATGACTGGAAACGGATCTTGTCGTTTATTTACGCGCATCCATCTGGTGAGTCGCTACGAAGTATATTGCACGTCCCTCGCGGCGCATGGCGGCGTTGCTTCTCCTCGGAATGGAACAACCATTCCTCGTCGTCGCGCCTTGCCCTACACCCCGATGAACGCACACTAGACTTCGTTCAACTGCGGTTTCTAGGTTAATTCCGCGCGGCTTATGCCATAATCCGCGCACTTTATTGGAGGCAAAAAATGGACGAGAACAAAAGCAAAGCACTTGCTGCGGCACTGAGCCAGATCGAAAAACAATTCGGCAAGGGCTCCATCATGCGCTTGGGCGAGAGCGATGTGGCGAAGGATATTCAGGTGGTCTCCACCGGTTCGCTGGGGCTGGACATCGCGCTGGGCGTGGGCGGCCTGCCACGCGGTCGTGTGGTGGAGATATACGGCCCGGAATCTTCCGGCAAGACCACGCTGACGCTGCAAGTCATCGCCGAGATGCAGAAGCTGGGCGGCACGGCAGCCTTCATCGACGCCGAACACGCGCTCGATCCGCAATATGCGCAGAAGCTGGGCGTGAAGGTGGAAGACCTGCTGATCTCGCAGCCGGATAACGGTGAGCAGGCGCTGGAGATCGCCGACATGCTGGTGCGCTCGGCAGCGGTAGACGTGGTGGTGGTTGACTCCGTCGCCGCGCTTACCCCCAAGGCCGAGATCGAAGGCGAGATGGGCGATGCGCAGATGGGCTTGCACGCTCGTTTGATGTCGCAGGCGCTGCGCAAGCTCACTGCCAACATCAAGCGTTCCAACACGCTGGTCATCTTCATCAACCAGATCCGCATGAAGATCGGCGTGATGTTCGGCAACCCCGAGACCACCACCGGCGGCAACGCGCTGAAGTTCTATGCCTCCGTGCGTCTGGACATCCGCCGCACCGGCGCGATCAAGAAGGGCGACGAAGTCATCGGCAACGAGACGCGCGTCAAAGTGGTCAAGAACAAGGTCGCGCCGCCGTTCCGCGAAGCCAACTTCGACATCCTCTACGGCGAAGGCATCTCGCGCGAAGGTGAGATCATCGAGCTGGGCGTGCAGCACAAGATCGTCGATAAGTCCGGTGCTTGGTATGCCTATCAGGGCGAGAAGATCGGGCAGGGCAAGGACAACGCGCGCGAGTTCCTGCGTGAGCGTCCCGAGCTGGCCTTCGAGATCGAGAACAAGGTGCGTGCAGCCGTGGGCGTGGCCGCACTGAGTGGCGGTGAAGAAGACTGAGCCGACCCTGCGTGTCCGCGCCATGAAACATCTGGCGCGGCGCGAATACAGCCGCGCCGAATTGCGCGCCAAGTTACTGCCTCATGCCCAGCTGGATGAGGACTTGGATGCGCTACTGGATGAACTGGCAGCGCGCAACTGGCTGTCTGATGCACGAGTCACCGAGTTGCTCGTCAAGCAACGCCGCAGCCGCTATGGCACACAACGTATCGCACACGAGTTACGTCAAAAAGGCATCGCTGAGAATCTTATCGACGAAGCACTGCCACAACTGAAAGAGACCGAACTCGAATCCGCCTGCGAAGTCTGGCAAAAGAAATTCGGCGTCATCCCTGAGGACAACAAGGCAAAAGCCAAACAGATGCGTTTCCTGCAATCCAGAGGGTTTTCGACGGGAGTGATCTTCAAGGTGCTACAACTGGCTGGCTCGACAGAGCTAGGTGAGGACTGCTAGACAGGAGGGGAGGGCACTCCCGATCACGCACTGAGCTAGATCGGGAGCGTGGTGGCAAAGCCCGAGCTTACATCTTCCAGCTATAGGCTAGACCCAGCGAGTCTTCGGACATCTTCAGGTTGGCGTTGCCGCCGCCCATGCCCGCAGGCGGGAAGCCGGGCGGAATCGAATTGACGCCATTCACGCTGGTCTTGAAGGCGTGCATGTAGGCCAGCGAGATTTCATTGTTGCCTTCCAGACGCCAGGTCGCACCTAGTGTGACGTGATCCGTCACCACACCCGGAGCGAGGATGTTGAAGAAAGTCTCAGAGGCGGGGATGGGCTGATTGTTGTGGTTGTAACCAGCGCGCACGGTGAGCTTGTCGCTCAGATCGTGGCTGGCGCCGATCTTGAACACAGTCACATCCTTCCAGCCGAAACCAGCACCCGTGGCCGAACCCAGCGGGCCGGGAGAGGCGAAGGGGCTGCCAACCGATTTGACCTTGCTGTATTCGATCACTTCCACATCCACAGCCAAGGTGGTGACCGGGGTCGGCTTCATCGACATGCCTACGCCGTAGCTGGCGGGGATGTCGAAGCTGCCCTGATCGGCGAACAGGCCCTGATATTTGCTGAATTTGCTCATGCGGGTCTTGGGCTGATAAGTAGCACCCAGCGAGAAGCTCGGGCTGATCTCGCCCAGCCAGCCCAGCCGCAGGCCGACACCGGTGGAGCTGTCATTGCCTTGGTCGGTGACCGAGCCGGGGGCGGCGCTCATGCCGGTGAACGGTGTCAGCCCCTTGGCCGAAAAACGCTGATAGACCAGATTCACGGCGATGCCGAGCGAATGACCGGGCGCGATCTCCTTGGCATAGGAAGGGGAGATGAACAGTTGCTCCAGATTGATACCTGCGCTGCCAGTTGCGCCGAAGCGGGCATAGGGATTCTGCGCGTAGTCGGAGTTCATGCCGCCGTTGCCATAGACTGAGACTCCGACCGAGGAATCGGCTCCCAGCATGTGGTTGTAGCCGAATTCAGGGATGAAGAAGTTTTGCTTGCCGTTGCCGTCGTAGGTGGCATCAGCGCCGAACGCATTGCCGGTGATGCTGGCGCTGCGCGATGGACGGAACCACTCCAGCCCGGCGTCGATACGTTCGCCGACCTTGATCATGCCTGCCGGATTGGTCGCCGCCGCCAGCGCATCTTGCGGCAGGGCGATGCCGACGCCGCCCATGCCCTTGGCCTTGGTGCCGTAGCCGTGTGCGAAATAACCGTTGGTGGCATAGGCGACAGGCGAGGCCAGTCCGGCAGCGACCAGCATGGATACGATAATCTTCTGTTTCATGTTTCCCCCTGAATAGTTATTGTGGACTGCAAAAAAATCCGGCCTCTGGGGCCGGATAGTGATGCTTAGACGAACAGGCAAATATCGGTTTCGCCTGCGAACTCCATGAACATGGCCGCTCCACCGTATTCGACTCCGTCGATGAAGTCGTTCTTGTCGAATTCGAACAGATCGACGGTCATCTGGCAGGCGACGAACTTCACGTCGGCCTCCTGACACAGCGCACGCAATTCTTCCAGCGAGGCCACGCCCTTCTTCTTGAGCTTGTCCTTCATCATCATGGTCGCCATGCTTTCCATGCCGGGCAGCATCTGCACCATCACCGGCATGGGGATGGGCATGGGCATCGCCGGGTTGGCCAGCGGGCTGATCTTTACGTCGGACAGGTCCTTGCGCAGTAGTTGCAGGCCATAGAAGGTGAAGAAAATCTGCACGTCATAACCCAGCGCCGCAGCGGTGGAGGCTAGGATGAATGGCGGGTAGGCCATATCCAGCGTGCCTTTGGTGGCAATGATCGCCATCTTTTTCATGGAATTCTCCCTAGAGGTTGGGTTACTTCTTCTTCATGTAGAAGAAGTATTCGCCGCCGGCTTCGGACTGTTCCAGCAACTCGTTGCCGGTCTGCGATGCGAAGGCCTGCATGTCTTTGACCGAGCCGCAGTCGGTCGAGACGACCTTGAGGACTTGTCCGCTGCCCATGTCGGACAGCGACTTCTTGGTCTTCAGAATGGGAAGTGGGCAGGACAATCCGCGCGCATCCAGTTCTTTGTCGAAATTCATTGTGCTTCTCCTCTGAGGTGTCGTGTTTAATGTTGCTTGGTTATTGGCAGGCTCGCCCCAAGTTCCGTTATTAGGCGGAATTCCAGCCCCCGGCGTCTATAACCGCTACGAGATATGCGGGATTACCCATAAGGGTTAGTCGTGTACTACCAATACCGGAGTTTCAGCCAGACCGACGACTTTTTGTGCCGTTCCGCCCAGCATGGCTTTGATGATGCCGCCCTCGCTTTGGCGTCCCACCACGATCAGATCCGCTCCGGCGGATTGAGCGCCTTGCACGATCTGTTCGAATGCTTTGCCGCAGCGCACCATGCCGGTTCCCTGTACCCCAGCGGCCTGTACGCTGGCCAGATGACGGGCGACGATGGCCTCTGCCTCGGCGCGTTGCGGGGCGAAATCCAGCGCGGCGACGCTCAGCACGGTCAGCGGCAGGCCGCAGATCGCGGCGATCTCGGTCGCCACTCTGACGGAGTTGGCGGCGGAAGGCGCTGCGTCCACGGCGACCAAGATGCCACTCTGCCACATCTGTGCCGCACGCGGCACGGTGAGCACGCTGCACGGCGCATGGCCGACGATCTTGCTGACCATCTCGCCTATCATCAGTTGCGCCAAAAAACCGCGTTTGCCACGGCGGCGTACCACGATGATGTCGCTGTGCAGCCGGGCGGCTTCGTCCACCACCTCGCGGAAGCGCATCTCGCCGCGCCGGGCGCGCACGTTGAGTTTCACCCCCATCAATTCGGCGGCGGCGCACACCTCGGTGATCTTGTCGGCGGCTTCGCGTTCGGCCTTGACGACCAGTTGTGGCGCTTCTATCTCATATTCAGGATTGCTGCGCATCGGGAAAACACCGTCGAGCGGCAGCCCGCAATGCTTGGAAAGGGCGAAGGCGACGCGCTCTGCGCCGACATCGAATTCGGTGTGTTCGGTGGCTAACAGGATACGTTCGAAGGCAGGTTTCATGGTGTCCTCTCTCAATGGGCGGCGAGGATACCAGAGGCCGCCAGCAGCAAGATAGCGATCTCCACGGCACAAATGGCGGCGAAGATACGGTCGCGGCGACTCAGGTAGACCGGGATCACCGCCAGCAGCGGTAGCAGTGAACAGCCTGACAGCCAGGCGATGCCGAGCATGGCGGCGTAATCGCCTTCGCCGATACGGCCCAGCCAGCCCCAGCCGGTTGGTGCGCCGGTCTGCTGGATGAACTGGCCTGATGGCAAACTCCACACTTGGGGCAGTTGCTCCAGCGGGATGTGTGCGGGCAGCAGTCCCGTCACATAGGCGGCGAAGCTGGCGACCAACAAGGCCAGCCCCGATCTCGATCCCCAGTGCAGCAGGGTGGAATAGCGTTGTTGCTCAGGAAAATTTTGACTCATCTCGTCCTCACATCCAGATGCCCAAGCCCTTGAGCAGGGCGCGCAGCCCGGCAAAGAGCAGCAGGAAGATCACCAGACGGCGCACCACCGAGGCACGCAGCACGTGCAACAGCCGCGCGCCTATCATCGCTCCCAGCATCATGCCGACCACCGACGGCACGGCGATCACCGCCAGCACCGCGCCCTTGTTGATGTATACCCAAGCGGCAGAGGAATCCACCAGCGACAGGATGAAGCTGGACGTGCCCGCCGACACCTTGAGCGGCGCGCCCATCAGCAGATTCAGCACTGGCACGTTGGCCCAGCCTGCGCCCATGCCGAACATGCCGGCGAGGAAGCCGATGCCGACGAACAGCAGCAGCGCCAGCGGCGTGCGATGCACCTGCCAGGGCATGTTCTTGCCGGTCGCGCCGTCGTGGTAGATGCCGTTCATCGACAGCGCCGCCGAGAGTCGGTCCGGGCGCTGTACGTCGGGGAACTCGGATTTTTTCGCCGACAACATCAGGACTACGATGCCGAGGATGGTGATGCCCAGCGCGACTTGCACCGTGGCGGCAGGCAGGGCCAGCCCCATGATCGCACCTGCGATGGAGCTGGCCGAAGCCAGCAGCGCCATCGGCAAGGCCAGCCGCAGATTGGCCAGTCCGCCGCGCAACAGCATCGGCCCGGCGGACAGGGCGCTGGCCAGCGCCACCAGCAGACCGGCAGCGCGTACGAAATCCAGATGGAAGGGGAAGAAGCCACCCACGATGGGCACGAACAGCACGCCGCCGCCCACGCCGGAAGGCACGGCGACGATGCCCATCAAGAAGCAGACGAAGAACAGCGCCAGCGGCAATACCCACCAAGCCATCTCGCTCTCGGCAGGCAGGCTGTCGGCGGCGTAGGCTCCGGCGGTGAACAATGAGAACGACACCACCAGTAGCAGCGCGTTGGCGCGCAGCAAACCAGAGAGGTTCTGCAAACGGGACACGAGGTCGTTCAGCATCAGGATTTCCCCTGATAGTAAAGATTCTGCGGGTGGCGCGCTTCGGCGAAGAAATACCAGCGTTCGGCCATCAGCCCGCCGTATTGGGCGAGAAAGGCCAGCAACGGCAGGCTAAATACCAAGGCCAGCGGTACGAAGAAGGTCAGCACAAGAAACACCGGCACGATGGTGCGGACGAAATTTGCGCTCTTGCCGTGGAAGAATTCCCGCGTGTTGTACGAGCCGCCCATGGCGCCCTGTGCCTTTTGCACGATGCGCGGATGGCGGATGCCGATTGCAGTCTGCAAGGTGCTGGCCGGGCTGAGCCGGGCGTTGCGCACCAGTGCCGCACCGCGTGTCAGCAAGGCCAGTGAGGTGAGCACGACGGCGGCCTGCGCCAGTGCCGTGGTCAGTTCGGGGGCGGCGAACCCGGCGTAGGCGGCAGCCAGCGTCATGCCGGAAGCACTGCCCAGCAGGATGAAGTTCACCGGCGTCAGCGGATGTGCCCATTCCTTTAGCACCTTGATCGCGGCGTAGATCATGGCGGTACAGATGAACAGCGTCAGTGCCAGCAACACGCCGACCACGCCGATGAGCAAGGTGTGGCCCGCGCCGCTCCAGTGGGCCACACCGTAGGCGAACGCCGCTGCCATGAAAGCGGGCAGGGCGATCACTTCACGTGACAACCACGAGGTGCGCCACATGGTGGCGGCACGCCAAGCCCGTTCCGGGTGGCCCAAGTGGAAGAAGGAGGCGATCAGCCCTGCGCCGCACAGCAGCAGGACGAGTGCGCTGCCGCCAGCCAGAAAGCCCGGCGTGGTGGCGGTCGGAGCCAGCAGTTCACAGAAGAACAGGGCGATGAACAGACCCTGACCGGCGCCGATGAGCGTGGTCAGGAAGATGACGGATAGGGCGGGATGCATTCTTCTGGCCTCAGTTGAGTTCTTCGTTGGTCGGCGGCAGATCCTTGTCGAACGGCGCGCCGTCGATCTTGTGCGGATTGTCCGAGCGATACAGTTCTTCGTCGCGTATCTTCAGCGCGGTCTTGCGGCGCGGCAGGTAGTGGTTGGCCGGTTTGGTGTTGGCTTCCGGCATCAGCACATAGCCGCCGCGTTCGCGGATCGCCACCGAGACTTCGGACTCGGGATCGTGTACGTCGCCGAACAGGCGTGCACCCGGCGGGCAAGCCAGCACGCAGGAAGGCTTGCGCCGTTCCTCGGGCAGGCTCTGGTCGTAGATGCGGTCTACGCACAAGGTGCATTTGGTCATTACCTTGCGTTGTTCGTCGAACTCGCGCACGCCGTAGGGGCAAGCCCACGAACAGTATTTGCAACCGATGCACTTGTCGTAATCGACCAGCACGATGCCGTCTTCCTTACGCTTGTAAGAAGCGCCAGTCGGACACACCGGCACGCAGGCCGGGTCTTCGCAATGCAGGCAGGATTTGGGGAAATGCACCGTCTCGGTATTAGGGAAACTGCCCACCTCGAAGGTCTGCACGCGATTGAAGAACGTGCCGTTCGGCTCGGCCTCGTAGGGATTGCAGTCGGTCAGGCTGCCTGCTGCCCCCGAGGTGTTCCATTGTTTGCAATTGGTTACGCAGGCATGACAGCCGACGCAGACGTTCAGGTCGATAACAAGTGCGAGTTGAGTCACTGCGCACCACCTTTCTTCTTGTTGCCGGCAAACCATGCCTGCCAGCCCATCTTTCTGGTTTCCATGCCGGGTGTCGGCTCCATCGTGGCGAATTGCGGATAGCTGTGTTCTGGTTCGCCGGCCTCTGCGGGGTAGATGCGCACGCGCACGTCGTACCAAGCGGCCTGTCCAGTGATCGGGTCGGAGTTGGAGAATCGTTTGCCGTCGGCGTTGGCGCGCAGTTCTTCCGAGATCAGGTGGTTGAGCAGGAAGCCCTGCTTCGACTCGTTGGCATCGCCGGTCAGGTTCCATGCGCCGGAGGCTTTGCCGATGGCGTTCCAAGTCCACACCGTGCCGGGTTCGACTGCTTCGGAGTGGCGGCACAGGCAGCGCACTTTGCCCCACTGCGATTCCACCCACATCCAGCTTTCATCCGCTATCCCGGCCGCCAGTGCGGTGGCAGTGTTGACGTTGAGATAGTTGTAGGTATGTATCTGGCGCAGCCAAGCATTCTGCGAATCCCACGAGTGGTACATCGCCATCGGGCGCTGGGTCAGCGCGTTGAGCGGATACTTCTTCAGGTCGCTCTGATCGTCTTCCAGCGGCGCATACCAGAACGGCAGTGGGTCGAAGTAGGTGGCGATGCGTTCGCGCAACTCATCCGGCGGCTGTTTGCCGGGACGCTTGCCTTCGGCGGCGAGACGGAAACCCTGCAATAGCTCGGAATAGATGTGGATGATGATGGGGTCGTTGTCGCGGCGCATCCCGGCCTGCTGCGCCCATTCCATGTAGTCCTTGTTCCAGTTGCGCATGTACTGGCTGGACGGCGGCAGGTGGTACTGGAAGAAGCAACCGTTCTTCTCGTACATCTCCCACTGTTTCGGGTTGGGTTCGCCGCGCATGGCTTTTTCGCCATCCTTGCCGCGCCATCCGGTGAGGAAACCGATGCCGGAACCCGGCGCGGTTTCATAATTGACCACGAAATCCGGGTAGTTCTTGAACTTGCGTCCACCTTCGGCGCTGGTGAAGGCAGGCAGTTTGAGACGGCTGGCCAGTTCGACCAGCACTTCCTGGAACGGCTTGCACTCGCCGGTCGGTGGTAGCACCGGGATGCGCACCGAATCCACCGGGCCGTCGTATTCCGAGATCGGTCTATCCAGCATCGACATGCAGTCGTGGCGTTCGAGGTAAGTCGTGTCCGGCAAAATCAGGTCGGCGAAGGCGGTGGTCTCGGACTGGAACGCATCGCACACCACGATGAACGGGATCTTGTAGCCGCCGTCCGCATTCTTGTCGGTAAGCATGTCGCGCACTTGCGAGGTGTTCATGCTGGAGTTCCACGCCATGTTGGCCATGAACAGCAGCAGCGTGTCGATGGGGTACGGGTCGCCGCGCCAAGCGTTGGTGATGGCGTTGTGCATCAGGCCGTGCGCTGACAGCGGATGCTCCCACGAGAAACCCTTGTCGAGGCGCACCGGTTGGCCGTTGGCATCCACGAACAGATCGTCCGGCGTCTCCGGCCAGCCCAGCGGCGCGCCGCCCAAGGGAGTGTTGGGTTGCACAGCCTCTGGGCCTTTGGATGGACGCGCATTGGGCGGAATCGCGCGCGGGTACGGTGCCTTGTGGCGGAAGCCGCCGGGACGGTCGATGGTGCCCAGCAGCGACATCAAAATCGCCAGCGAACGGATGGTCTGGAAACCGTTGGAGTGTGCCGCCAAGCCGCGCATGGCGTGGAAGGCGACCGGGTTGCCGGTAACGGTTTCGTGCTCTTCGCCCCACCAGTCTGTCCACGGTATCGGCAGTTCGATTTTCTGGTCGCGCGCGGTGACGCCCATCTCGTGCGCGATGCGCTTGATGGTGTCGGCGGAAATGCCGGTGATGCCTTCCGCCCATTCGGGTGTGCAGTCGGCCACGCGCTCTTTGAGCAACTGGAATGCGGGTTTCGCCGTTGTGCCGTCGGGCAGGGTGAAGGTGCCGTACAGGCAGGGGTCGGCACCCTTGGTGTGGTCGTCCACCGGCTTATTGCTCAGGCGATCCCACCAGTAGAAATTGTGCGGGCGCAGCGGGTTGATCTTGTCGCCTTCGGGGTTGCGCACGAACATGCCGAACTCTTTGCTGGCTTCGTCCTGATTCACCAACTGGCCGGAGTTGGTGTAGCGCGCGAGGAAGTCGCGGTCATACAAACCGAGCGCGATGATTTCGCGGATGATGGCGAGGATCAGCGCGCCGTCGGTACCGGGCTTGATCGGGATCCACTCGTCGGCGATGGCGGCATAGCCGCTGCGCACCGGATTGATGGCGACGAAGCGGCCGCCGTTGCGCTTGAATTCGCCGATGGCGCTTTTCAGCGGGTTGGAGTGGTGGTCCTCCGCTGTCCCTATCATGTAGAACACCTTGGCGCGTTCCAGGTCGGGGCCGCCGAATTCCCAGAACGAGCCGCCTATAGTGTAGATCATGCCCGCCGCCATGTTGACCGAGCAGAAGCCGCCGTGCGCCGCGTAGTTGGGCGTGCCGAACTGGCGCGCGAACAGGCCGGTGAGCGCCTGCATCTGGTCGCGTCCGGTGAACAGCGCGAATTTTTTCGGGTCGGTAGCGCGCAGGTGCGACAGGCGTTTTTCGAGGATGTCGAAAGTTTCGTCCCAGCTGATTTCCTCGAACTCGTTTGCGCCGCGCTCGGTGCCGGGCTTGCGGCGCAGAGGCTTGGTCAGCCGCGCGGGAGAGTATTGCTTCATGATGCCCGAGCCGCCCTTGGCGCAGATCACGCCCTTGTTCAGCGGATGGTCGGGATTACCCTCGATGTAGCGCACCTCGCCGTCGCGCAGATGCACTTTGATGCCGCAGCGGCAGGCGCACATGTAGCAGGTGGTGGTCTTGGTTTCGGTCTTCGCATCGGGCGAAGGGGGGGAGATCGGATCGTGTATGGGTGATGACATATCGGTTCTGTATCAGGGCTGGTTGTGCCGCATCGCTCGGGCTGCGGCTCATGCCGGGTGCGAACTTTTGCGAGTTTCGCTATTAGGCTGAATCGTCTGGCAGGGTGTCTATAACCACATCGGGTGGGGCGAGGTATAACCCTGATGGGGTGGGAGGCGTTTTTTTTGGTTTAGTCTGTTGATATTTTGAGAGATTCGACTTAGTCTGCGGGACGCTTCTTCTGAACCCGTTTGCAAGGCTGATGCACAAGAAAACAATCACACTCGCTGAAACCGATCACGGCGGATGGACTTGGGGGCCCCCTCCCGGATTCATCCCCCCCGCCAAGGAAATCACACCCGCCCATCGGCTGACACCAGAATCGGCGACGCCTAGGGTAGGCGAACTCAAGACGCTGCTGGAGACCAGTCTGGAGACGCTCATCGGCACGGTCGGTGCGACCGCTGGCGTGGTGCGCCTGCTTTCGCCCGACGGACACACACTGCAAGTCATCAGCTCGGCGGGTTTGTCGGCGGAGTTGCAGCAGGAGGCGGAAAACTTCGTCGAGTTGGACTGCGAGGCTCAGGTCAATGCTGGCTTGCGGCACATCGTCCATGTCTCGGACATCAGTGCCTGCGATTCGCGCCAGAACTGCCGCTACGCGAGCTGCCGCTTCCAGTCCCTGATCGCCTCGCCCATCGAAGCGCACAGCACGCCGGGCACGCCGTTCGGCATTCTCACCGTGTTCTTCGACGTCCCGCGTGAGTTGGCCGGGCGGAGCAGGGAAGTGGTCGCCGCATTCGCCGAAGTGATGGGCGCGACCATCGAGCACACCCGCATCAACCGCGAGATCAAGCGCATCGAGCGCCTGTCGGCGCGGCAGGGCATGGCGAACGACATCCACGACACGCTGGCGCAGCCGCTGATCTACGCCCGTATGCGTGTCAGCGTATTGCTGGAAGCCATCCGCTCCGGCAATCAGGAAATGGCGTTGAGATACGCCAACGATCTGGACGAGGCGCTGGAGATGGGGCAAAAGAGCGCGCGTACCCTCATCACCGATTTTCGCGGCAAGATTGACGCCGGAGGCCTACTGACCGCCCTGAACGATCTGACCGCCGAATTCTCCGAACGCAACAACATCGTGCTCGAATATCGCAACCGCATCGTCGACCTCGCCTTGCCCTTGGAATTCGAGATACAGGTGCATCACATCGTGCGCGAAGCGCTGACCAACGTCGCCCGGCACTCCGGCGCGACTCACGCTCGCCTCTGCGTCGATGCCTGTAGCGGCTATTTCGTGTTCACGGTCGAAGACAACGGCAGCGGCGCACGCACTTTCACCCCGGTGGAGGGGCATTACGGCATCATGATCATGCAAGAACGGGCACAGCGCATCGGAGGCGAGATCCGCGTCGACAGTACGGTCGGCTCGGGTACGCGAGTGCAGCTATACTTCCCCGAACCATCGCTGGACTGGAGAGTGACGAATGAATGAAAAATTGAAAGTCGTGCTGGTCGATGACCAAAGCCTGTGTCGTCGCGGCCTGAGTGAATTGCTGGCCAACTGCTACGGCTTCACCGTGCTGGGCGCGACCGGGCACATCGACGAACTGCGCACCTTGCTGGCAGAGAAGCCCGATCTGCTCATCATCGACCTGCGCATGAAGCCCATGGACGGCATCGCAGTCATCGAACAGCTGCGTAGCGAAGGCTTCGAGCTGCCCGTGGTGATGCTCACCATGAGCGACTCCGAGACCGATCTGTCGAACGCCATCCGTGCTGGAGTGCGCGGCTACCTGCTCAAAGACATGGCACCGGAAGAAGTCGTTGACGCCATCCGTCGCGTCGCCGCAGGCGAACTCGTCGTCGCCCCCACCATGACCATCAAGATGATCAACTTGTTGCGCGGAGAAAAGTCCGGTCAGGAACCAAAAAACTCGCTCAAGCTACTTACCGAGCGCGAACGCGAGATCCTGCAACTGCTGGCGCGCGGCGAAAGCAACAAAGCCATCGCCCAGACCCTCTCCATCAGTTACGACACCGTCAAACTCCACGTCCGCCACATCCTCACCAAACTCAACCTCTCGTCCCGCGTGAAAGCCGCCGTGCTGTTCGCCACCGAGCAGAACACCCCTAACCCGAACGAGGTGCCGCCGCGCTGAACGGACACCCTGTGCAGGATATGAGCGTCCGTAGCCCGGAGCTAGGCTCTCGCAACTTGCCGAGTATTCTGTCTGACGGGCGCTCCCAGACTCCACGTTGCTGCTCCGGGCCGACTTCTTCGCTCATCCGGCCACTTGCTAGACCAGTTTGCGAGCCTCGTCTCTACGCAGTCTGGCTGCGCCGACCTCCGGGCATTCGCCGATCGCAAAGATGCTTTCTTCGCTGTTGATGTGATAACGGTAGCGCAATGCCTGCCTCCGGCAGGGGTGATTAGCAGGTATAATCCGCGCCCGTCAGCTGGCTTGATTGGCTTGTCAGAGGGCTTCGTGATTTTTACGATCACATCGGCAGCAAGTGCATAGCTCATTTGGCTTGAAACCCGCGTGGTTACTGGTGCTGAGGCGAAAAGCGGGGCGAATTTTTCGATGATTTTGATCTACCCGTTTTCCTATCCGCTTTTGCGTGAGTCGGCAAGGTGCAAGACGATACGAACTGAGACCAAGCGAAATTAAATGGCTTTTAAAATCAACAGTGTTTCCAGTTTTGAAGTATGAGCATAAACGATTTTTTACTGCGTAGACCATAATGCAACATATCCGCAATTTCTCCATCATCGCCCACATCGACCACGGCAAATCCACGCTGGCTGACCGCATCATCCACTTGTGCGGCGGACTTTCTGACCGCGAGATGGAGGCGCAGGTGCTCGACTCCATGGACTTGGAGCGTGAGCGCGGCATCACCATCAAGGCGCAGACCGCAGCGCTGAGCTACAAGGCGCGCGACGGGCAGATCTACAACTTGAATCTGATCGATACGCCGGGACACGTCGATTTTTCCTACGAAGTCTCGCGCTCGCTGTCCGCCTGCGAAGGCGCGCTGCTGGTGGTGGATGCCTCGCAGGGCGTGGAAGCGCAGACCGTGGCGAACTGCTATACCGCGCTGGATCTGGGTGTGGAAGTGGTGCCAGTGCTGAACAAGATCGACCTGCCGTCGGCCAACCCCGAGAACGCCATCGAAGAGATCGAAGACGTGATCGGCATTGACGCGCACGATGCGGTGCATTGTTCGGCCAAGACCGGACTCGGCGTGCAGGACGTGCTGGAGTCGCTGATCGCCAAAGTTCCCGCCCCCAAGGGCGATGTCAATGCGCCTTTGCAGGCGCTCATCATCGACTCGTGGTTCGACAATTACGTCGGCGTGGTGATGCTGGTGCGCATCGTCAACGGCACGTTGAAGCCCAAGGAAAAGATCCTGCTGATGGCTACCGGTGCGCAGCATTTGACCGAGCACATCGGCGTGTTCACGCCCAAATCCGAGAATCGTGAGACGCTTTCTGCGGGGCAAGTGGGCTTCGTCATCGCGGGCATCAAAGAGTTGAAGGCGGCGCGCGTGGGCGACACGCTGACGCATCAGATGAAGCCTGCCGCTGCGGCTTTGCCCGGTTTCAAAGAAGTGCAGTCGCAGGTGTTCGCCGGGTTGTTCCCGGTGGAATCCAATCAATACGAGGCGTTGCGCGATTCGCTGGAAAAGCTCAAGCTGAACGATGCCGCGCTGCAATACGAACCGGAAGTGTCGCAGGCGCTGGGCTTCGGCTTCCGCTGCGGTTTCCTCGGTCTGTTGCACATGGAGATCGTGCAGGAGCGGCTGGAGCGCGAGTTCGACCAAGACCTCATCACTACCGCGCCGACCGTGGTATACGAAGTGGTGCTGCGTGATGGCACGGTGGTGCAGGTGGACAACCCGTCCAAGATGCCCGACCCCTCGAAGATCGAAGAGATCCGCGAGCCCATCGTCAACGTCAACCTCTACATGCCGCAGGAGTACGTCGGTTCGGTCATCACGCTGTGTACGCAGAAGCGCGGCGTGCAGATCGACATGACTTATCACGGCAAGCAGGTGCTGCTGAAGTACGAGATGCCGATGGCCGAGATCGTGCTGGATTTCTTCGACCGGCTGAAGTCGGTGTCGCGCGGCTATGCGTCGATGGACTACGAGTTCAAGGAATATCGCTCGTCCGACGTGGTGAAGGTGGACATGCTCATCAACAGCGAGAAGGTCGATGCACTGTCCATCATCGTGCACCGCGCCAACAGTATCTATCGTGGTCGCGAAGTGGCGGCCAAGATGCGCGAACTGATCCCTCGCCAGATGTACGACGTGGCGATCCAGGCGGCTATCGGCGCTAACATCATCGCGCGCGAGAACGTCAAGGCGCTGCGCAAGAACGTGCTGGCCAAGTGTTACGGCGGCGACATCTCGCGCAAGAAGAAGCTGCTGGAAAAGCAAAAGGCCGGTAAGAAGCGCATGAAGCAGGTCGGCAGCGTCGAGATCCCGCAGGAGGCTTTCCTCGCCATCCTGCAAGTCGAGGATAAATGATGGATATTGCATTGGTGATGTTCGTGCTGCTGGTGGCGACCGGCGGCGCTTGGTTGTTCGATAGCCTCGTGCTGCGCGGCAAGCGCGGCACGGCCAGCGAACCTTGGTGGGTTGAATACTCCAGAAGCTTCTTCCCGGTGATCCTCGCGGTGTTCGTGTTGCGTTCCTTCCTGTTCGAGCCGTTCCGTATCCCGTCCGGTTCGATGATCCCGACCTTGCAGATCGGCGATTTCATTCTGGTCAACAAATTCAACTACGGCATCCGCCTGCCCATCATCAACCAGAAGATCATCTCGATCAACGATCCGCAGCGTGGCGATGTGATGGTGTTCCATTACCCGGAGAATCCCTCGGTGGATTACATCAAGCGCGTGGTCGGCGTGCCGGGAGACAAGGTCGTCTACCGCAGCAAACACTTGTTCATCAACGGGGTAGAGCAGCTTCAGAAGCCTGAAGGTGATTACAACTATGTCGAAAGCGGCTTGAGTTTCGTGCATACCGGGCGTTATCTGGAAAAGCTCGGCGAACACGAGCACGCCATCATCGTCAACCCGGATGCGCCGAATGCAAGGCTGGATTCCGTCGTCGAATTCCCGAGTCGGGCGAATTGCAGTTACAGCGAAGACGAGTTCAGTTGCATCGTGCCGCAGGGGCAATATTTCATGCTGGGCGACAACCGCGACAACAGCCGCGATAGCCGCTACTGGGGTTTTGTGCCGGATAACCAGATCGTAGGTCGCGCGTTTCTGGTGTGGATGAATTTCAGCGATTTCAAGCGTATCGGATTGTCCATTCCATAAGGGGGCGAGATGAAGGCAAAACAAACAGGCGCTTCGTGCGTGCTTTGCATCGTGTTGACCTTGGTCGTGCTGGCTTTCGCCGTGGGCGGGCTGCGTATCGGCCAAGCCTACATTCAGAATGCCGAGATCAACAGCGTATTCAAAGCGATGGCCAGTGATGCGGAAACGGCGAATGCCAGCAATGCCGAGGTGCGAGCCGCTTTTGGCCGTCGCGCCGTGGTCGCCGACATCAAGGTCGTCAAGCCGGAAGAGCTTGAGATCAGCCGCGAGGAAGGCAAGTTGGTGCTGAGTGCGGAATATTCCGTGAAAGTCCCGGTCATCAGCAACGCCAGCCTAATTTTGGAATTCAACCCGAGCAACGCCGACAGATAATGAAACGCGCTGCGCTGGTCCGTCGATTGGGCTACCACTTCATCCAGCCTGCGCTGCTCGACCGTGCGCTGACCCATCGCAGCTATTGCGCTGAGCACTACGAGCGGCTGGAGTTTCTGGGTGACAGCGTGCTCAACTGCGTCATCGCTGCCCATCTTTATCAGGCCTACGCCCATCTGCCCGAGGGCGACCTGTCCCGGCTGCGTTCCAATCTGGTGAACCAGCAGACGCTGTTCCTGTTGGCGCAGCAACTGGAGCTGGGCGAGTTGCTGCGGCTGGGCGAGGGCGAGCGCAAGAGCGCCGGACATCGCCGTCCCTCGATTCTGGCCGATACGCTGGAAGCCATCTTCGGCGCGATCTTTCTGGATGGCGGCTTCGATGCGGCGCAGAAAGTCGTGCTCAGTCTGTACATCCCGTTCATCGCGCAGGCCGACGTGCAGAGCTTGGGCAAAGATGCCAAGACCTTGCTGCAAGAGTTCCTGCAAGCGCGCAAGCGCGAGTTGCCCAAATACACCATCCTTGCTATCGACGGCGAATCCCACGCCCAGAGTTTCCGCGTCGAATGCCGCATCGCCGCGCTGAATCTGGTCACCCAAGGCGAAGGCAGCAGCCGCCGCATCGCCGAACAAGCTGCCGCTGAAACGGCTTACCGGCAACTGCAAGCCGCCAGCTGACCCGACCGCATCACTAGGACATGAAGCGCGAGATCAACCAAGGTCGCGGCGCGACATTGCAACTCGAAGGCCGTTTCGAGCATACGGCGCGCGAACGCTACGACGACGGTTGGACGAAGGATGAGGCGCTGCCGCCGCTCCGCACCACGGTGACGGTGGAGCGGGCGAAGTCCGTCATCCAGCGCCACGACTCGCCGGATTTGCCGTTTGACCGTTCGCTCAACGCTTATCGCGGCTGCGAACACGGCTGCATCTACTGCTACGCCCGGCCCAGCCACGCTTACCTCAACCTTTCGCCGGGGTTGGATTTCGAGACCAGACTATTCGCCAAACCGGATGCTGCCCAGTTGTTGCGGGCCGAACTCGCCAAACCCGGCTATCGCTGTTCGCCCATCGCCTTGGGTTCCAATACCGACCCCTACCAGCCCATTGAGCGCGACTGGAACATCACCCGACAGGTGCTGGAAGTGCTGGCCGAGTGCCGCCATCCGCTGTCCATCGTCACCAAATCCGCCCTGATCGAGCGTGATCTCGATATTCTGGCGGCGCTGGCGCAGCAGAATCTGGTGCAAGTGTTCATCTCAGTCACCACGCTGGACGCCGAACTCGCGCGCAAACTCGAACCGCGCGCCAGCTCTCCGCGCCGCCGCCTGCTGGCGATGCAGCGCCTCAATGCCGCAGGCGTAGCCTGCGGCGTGATGGTCGCCCCGGTGATCCCCTTCCTGACGGATGCCGAGCTGGAATCCATCCTGCAAGCCGCTTTTGAACACGGCGCACGCAGCGCCGCCTATACCTTGCTGCGCCTGCCTTACGAACTCAAAGACCTGTTCAAAGACTGGCTGGAGACCCACTACCCACTGAAAGCCGCCCACGTGATGAGCCGCCTGCGCGAGATGCGCGGCGGGCAAGAGAACGACAGCGAATTCGGCAGCCGTTTCAGCGGCCAAGGCCTGTTCGCCGACCTGCTGGCCAAACGCTTCCGCTTAAGCTGCGAACGGCTGGGGATGAATCAGCAAGCGCGGCAGCTGGATACCACCCGCTTCGCTCCGCCAAGGCGGGGAGGGCAGATGGGGTTGTTCGATTGATGCTACTCATCGTCCTGCTGACGAAGGGCAAGGAATAAGCCAACCAAGGTTGAGATTGGCCGCACCTAAATGCCCCGGTTGCGTTACCCGCTACGGGGCTAAAAGCTGCCTCGGCTTATCCCGATAATTTCACTCAACCATTGTCTGTTCAGGGAGATTTAGCTACAATCAGAAATCCCCCCATCAAACCCAAGGAGATCGCTATGGAACACACCCTGCCTGCATTGCCTTTTGCCAAAGACGCGCTTGCGCCGCACATGTCTGCCGAGACCTTTGATTACCATTATTCCAAGCACCATCAGGCTTATGTCACCAATCTGAACAACCTCATCAAGGGTACCGAGTACGAGAACCTTGATCTGGAAGCCATCGTGAAGAAGGCTCCGGCTGGCGGCATCTATAACAACTCTGCTCAGGTGTGGAACCACACTTTCTTTTGGAACTGCCTGACGCCTAACGGCGGTGGTGCGCCTGCTGGCGCGCTGGCCGATGCGATCAACGCCAAGTGGGGTTCGTTCGACGAGTTCAAAAAGGCGTTCCAGACTTCCGCCGTGGGCAACTTCGGCTCCGGCTGGACTTGGCTGGTGAAGAAGGCTGATGGCTCCGTCGACATCGTCAATATGGGCGCTGCCGGTACGCCGCTGACCACGGGCGACCGCGCGCTGCTGTGCGTGGACGTGTGGGAACACGCTTATTACATCGACTACCGCAATCTGCGCCCCAAGTTCGTGGAGACTTTCCTGAACAGTCTGGCGAACTGGGATTTTGCTGCGGCGAACTTCGTGTAATACCGCCTTCTTGGTCGGCACGCGGTTCTTGCCATGCATCAGCCCAGTGATATAGAAGCCGACCACACGAGGGGGCCTAGGGTCGCGTTCCTCAATAGCGTCTTTTTGTTTGCCGGGGTCGTGGCGCTGGGGATGAGTGCCGTGCGTTGGCAGGCCAGTGCGGTGATGGGGAGCATAGACCTCACGTTCGCACTCTGTTGTTTCGCTCTGGTGCTCTACCTCAACCGCCATAAGGAGCGGATCGCTGCCGTTAGTTCGGTTGCGCTGGCGCTGAGCTACGGTCTGTTCACGGCCATCTACCTGCTGGCACCCTATAACCAGACCCGGATCTCGCTGTTCTTCCTGTTGTCGGCCTCGGCCTTTTTTCTGAAGGGGAGGCGCGTCGGGCTGATCTGGCTGGCGCTGATCTTGCTGACCATCGTGGCCGGATACGTTCTGCCCGGCTTCGATATGGGCTATGCGCTCATCGACATCGTGACCTCCAGCCTCTACCTGCTGGCACTGTTCTTCATCTTCCACAACTACGAGACCTTCAGGGAGAAGGTGAACGAGCACCAGCGCGATCAGGAGGTATTGCGCCTGAGCGAGGAGCGTTTCCGCACCATGGTGGAGAACGGCAAGGACATCATCTGCATCATCTCGGCGAGTGGCACGATGCGTTTTGTTTCGCCCTCGGTAAGGTCGGTGCTGGGTTTCGAACCCGGTGAGATGATAGACAAGAACCTTGTCCAGCTGCTTCATCCCGACGAGCAGCCCAAAGCCGCGATGGCTTGGAGCGATATGCTGGCTCACCCGGACGGGGAAAAGCTGGCGCAGCACGAGTTCCGCATGAGGCACAAAGATGGCAGTTACCGAGACATCGAGATGGTGGGCCGCAATCTCATCGGCAACCCGGTGATAGGCGGCATCGTGCTGAATGGGCGCGACATCACTGATCGCAAACGGCTGGAAAGCGAGCTGGAGCGCAATGCGCATGTGGACGTGCTGACCGGGCTCAACAACCGGCGTCATTTCTTCGAGCTGGCCGAGCAGGAGCTGGCGCGCACCAGACGACATCAGCAGCCGCTGACGGTGCTGATGCTGGATGTGGATCATTTCAAACAGGTCAACGATACGTTCGGTCACCATGTCTGCGACTTGGTGTTGAGGCGGCTTAGCAAGGTCTGCGTCTCGACGCTGCGCGAGATCGATGTGCCGGGGCGCATCGGCGGCGAGGAGTTCGCCATCCTGTTGCCCGAAACCACTAGCGAGCAAGGGCTTGAGGCGGCAGAGCGCTTGTGCGCAGTTTTGGCCGAAGCCACCGTGCCGCAGGAAGATGGCACGCCGGTACATTTTACGGTTTCGATCGGCGTGGCGACGGTCGTAGCTGGTGATGCCGAGATGGACGACGTACTCAAACGCGCCGATGCGGCCTTGTATGCAGCCAAGGATCAGGGGCGTAACCGGGTGTGTTTCGAGGAGGCGGGCTACGCCTGCTCCGGTGCGCAGTAAAAGCTGCGTTCGGCTACTCGACGCGATCCAGATAGCGCGCCCGGTAGAGCAGGCGCGGGGTGTCCGGGGTGTCGGTGAAGGCGGCGCGGTCGTGCAGGACGTTGTTGCAGATCAGGCCCATGCCGGTTTCGAGGTGGGTACAAAAGAGGTGCGGGGTGGCGCTGTCCAGCAGGTGCTCCAGTTGCGCCACGGCGCGTTGCGTGGCGGCGTCTGCTTTCCATTCGATGCTGCGGGTGCGGGCGGTGTAGCGCATGTGCAGATGGCCCTTGCCATCGACCGAGAACACCGGGCCGGTCTGGGCGGGACGGGCGATGCCGTGTTCGTCGGTGCGCGCCGGGATGGTCATCGCATCCGGCGCGGAGAGGGCGCGAATGAGCTCGGGGTCGATGTCGCGCAGCAGCAGATAGGCGATCTCGTGGTCGAGCAGGCGATTCTCGCCACCTTGCCCGGCGCTCTGCGCGCAGTGCAGTACCATGCCGCGTATTTGCCGTTCGGGCGGGTTGTAATAGCCGTCGGTGTGCCACTTGATGGCGCGGTCGGTGTAGGGGATGTAGGTTTGCCGTTGTCCGGCTTCCTGACAGACGGTGATGCGGCTGATGCCCTGTTCGTCCGCCAGCCAGTTGGCGTCCAGCCGGAGCAGGCCGAGCTGTGCGCCCAGTCGCTGCACGGCGGCTTCGTCCATCACATGGCTGCTGCGGTAGATCGCCATGTTGCTGCGCTGGCAGCGCGATAGCAGGGCCGCGCGTTCGGCGACAGTCAGCGCGGCAGGGTCGTCGATCTCGACGATGAGTTGCCCGAGATCGGTGATGGCATGGGCGAGTTTGTGGTCGTGCCAGCGCAGCCAAGCCGCTTCGTCTGCCAGATCGAACGGGCCGCCCATCGTCAGTCGCCGCTGCTGCCCGACTTGCGGCGGGGCGGGCGCGGCGCGGCCTCGCTCAGATCGAGCAGGGTCTTTTCCACCATCTGTACCGCAGCGGGCGCTTCGATGCTTATCATCTGGTCGATGATCCAGTCGCTGTCCTTGGCGTCCACCACTTGGCTCATGCAGTAGGCGAGATAGCGGGTGAAGGTGAAGTCGGGGCCGTTTTCGTCGTAGCCGAAATCGGCGTACTCCCCGGCGCGCAGGTTGACGCCGTCGATGAAGCGCTGCTTGGATTCGGCTTGCGTGCCACCCTGCAAGCGGCTCTCGTTCTCGGCGTAAGTCTCGGCCAGACGGTTGGCCAGTGTGCCGGTGAAGCTGGCGCGGTCTTCGGCGGAAAGGCGGCGATAGGCGATGCGGTCGCTGACCATGATGATGAAATACAGGAATTCGGCGAGAAAGCCGAAATACTGCGGGCCGACGGCGATGTCGAAATCAGCCTTGCGCGTGTTGCGCAGAGCATTGTCGGCGATGCGCCAGGCGACGAAGGCCAGCGCATCCGCGATCTCCTGCGGCGTGCGCTCGCGTCCGGGCTTGAACCAGTGGCTTTTGATGCGCAAAGCTCAGCCCTTGCGGATGTAGAACTCGTGCACGCCCGCACCGGCTTCCAGCGTCGCCAGCAAAGTCATGCCGGTGGCCTGAGCCCAGCCGCCGATGTCGGATTGCACGCCGGGACAATCGCTGACGAGCTTGAGTACTTCGCCGCTCTGCATCCCGTTCAGCAGCTTCTTGGCTTCGACGATGGGGCCGGGGCAGACCGAGCCGCGTATGTCCAGCGTGACATTGGCGGTGATCCCGCTCTTTTGCCCCTTCTGGATGTAGTAGCTGCTGCCGCCTTCAGGGGTCTTTTCTGCCCGCAGGATCTGGTTGCCGGTCAGCTCGGCCCAGGCGAACAGGTCGTCGGGCGTGCCGGGGCAGTCCGAGATCAGCAGCAGTACTTGCCCGGACGACAGTTCGTCCATGATGCGTTTCGCTCCGATGAGCGGTCTGGGGCAGGACAGCCCCTTCATGTCCAGCACGATATTGGCCATTTCCATCTCGACTCTCCTTGTTTAGTAGCCGCCCTTGCCCAGCGGCTGCGGCAGGCCGGCCACTTTCGCGCCTTGCTTGGCCGGGCCGGTGGGGAACAGGTCATATAGCGCCTTGCTGTCGGCCTCGGGCCAGAATTCGTTCACGCCTTTCAACATGTTGCGGAAGTTGGGGGTGTGGCCGTTCTCGCGATATTCGTCGCGTAGATAGTTGATGACCTCCCAATGTTTGGGGGTGAGTTCGATGCCATCGGCGGCAGCGATCACGGCGACCACCTCTTCGCTGTAATCGGGTTCCAGCAGATAGCCTTCTGCATCGGTCTCCAGTTCGTTTCCTGCAACCACATAGCCCATTTTCATTCTCCTTTCATCAAAATTGAAACGCTATTCCAAGCTGGAAATGGCCTTGTAAGGCACGAACACGCCGCAGCCGTAACGGCGTTCTCGCCCCATGCCCACACATTGCAGATGCACCGAGGCATAGGGTTTGAGGTCGTGCAGCACCAGACTGTAACCTGCGATGCTGACCTCGTCGCCATTCAGTGCGCCGCGTCTGCCGCAGATGATCTGGGCTTGAATATCCAGTTCGGCGAGCCGGGCGTTCACCTCGGCCATGAACGTCAGTTCATCGCGTTCGTCCGCCACCAGCTGGGCGTGGACGGTGGGGTAGGGCTGTATCGGTCGCATCCGGCCTTGCCCCAGCGCAAGGGTCGCGTCCGCTATCTCGAAGCGAGCGCCTGAAAGTCGGGTCGCAGCATCGTTCAATTCCAGCGGTAGCCGCAACACCAGCTTGGCGCGCTTGGGCAGCAGACAGATGCCATCGCTCTCTGCGGTGCGCAAGGGCAGCACGCCGACCCGCTCATCGTCGGCCAATTCGGGGGCGAGTCGCACCAACTCGTCCCACAGCGCGAACGGGTAAGACGCCGGCAGCGATCCGCCTGCCAGATCGAACACCCAGTCGATGCGTTTGCAATCGGGGCGGGTCACTTGCGTTCCTGTGCTTCGGCCCAAGCCTGCATCACGCTGGCCCACTGCCCGGCGGTGGCCGGGTCGATGTCGAAGATGGTGAAACGGCGGGCTTCGCGGATGCGCACGCGCAACAGACTCATTCCGCCCTCGGCGTGGTCGATCTGCTGCAATTCGATCTCCTGTCCGCCGAGCGGAACCTGGAATTTCGCCAATCCGGTGATCTCTGCCATGGTGTTCAAACTAGGTTTGCGATGAAGGGCGAGTCTATCCGCAATCCTGCGGGCATTGGAATACTACTGGGGGTGGGATGGCGTCACCCGTAAGGGTTATAAAAGATAGCCGCTACGGGGGATAGTTGTATGCCGGCTCGCCCTTTACTATGCCAACCCATCAAGAAGCTCATCTTGGCGGGTGGTGTTGCGCCGGGGTGAAGCTAGATCGTCCGCACCAGCAGGGGCCGGATCAGTGAAACTGTTTGTCGGGTATGACTTGAGGCCTGACTGAAAGGAAAGAGAATGGCGAAGAAGCTGCATGACACACCTAACCTCGATCAACTTGAGGATGGCCCATGGCCTAGTTTCGTGACCGGCCTGAAAGAGCTGGCCAAGGATAAGGATTACGTCGTCGATCTGCTGGGGCAGCTCGAAGAGTCCTACAAGACTCGCAAGGGCTACTGGAAGGGCGGTACGGTCGGTGTGTATGGCTACGGCGGCGGCGTCATTCCCCGTTTCACCGAGCTGAAGAACGAAGACGGCACGCCCAAGTTCAAAGATGCGGCTGAGTTCCACACCCTGCGCGTGATGCCGCCACCCGGTATGCACTACGACACCGCGACGTTACGTCAATTCTGTGATATCTGGGACAAGCACGGCTCCGGCCTGATCGCGTTCCACGGCCAGTCCGGCGACATCATGTTCCAGGGCGCGACTACCGACAACGTGCAAAAGGCGTTCGACGAATTCAACGAGATGGGCTTCGACCTTGGCGGTGCTGGCCCAGCGGTGCGCACTTCCATGTCCTGTGTGGGCGCGGCGCGTTGCGAGCAGTCCTGCTACGACGAAGCCCGTGCGCACCGTGCGGTGCTGAACACTTTCCTCGACGACATCCATCGTCCTTCGCTGCCGTACAAGTTCAAGTTCAAGTTCTCCGGCTGCCCGAACGACTGTATGAACTCGGTGCAACGTGCCGACATGGCGATCATCGGTACTTGGCGCGACAACATCCGCACTGACGAGGCGCTGGCCAAGAAGTGGTTCGCCAAGCACGGCATGGATGAGCTGGTGAACGACGTGGTGGCGCGTTGCCCGACCAAGACATTCCAGCTCAAGGAAATCGGCAAGGTCAAGGCTGGCGAGCATATCTCCAGCGTGGCGGTGAGCGACACTCACGCCGTCGAGATCAACAATCAGGACTGTGTGCGCTGTATGCACTGCATCAACGTGATGACCGGCGCACTGGCGGCGGGCACGGACAAGGGCGCGACTGTACTGGTGGGCGGCAAGAGCCATCTGAAGATCGGCGGTCTGATGGGTACGGTGGTGATCCCGTTCATCAAGCTGGACACTGACGAAGGCGTGGAGCAACTGGTCGATTTTGCCCAGCGCACCATCGAATTCTTCGCCGAAAATGCGCTGGAGCACGAACGCACCGGCGAAATGATCGAGCGTATCGGCTTGGCCAACTTCCTCGATGCGATGGAGATCGATGTCGATCCGGCGATGGTCAACTCGCCGCGCATGAACCCTTACGTCCGCACCGACGGCTGGGATGATGAAGTCGCTAAGATCAACGCCAAGAAAAACGCTGCCTGAGGAGAGAGACAATGAATCAAGCTGTTCAAGCCGCTGCGCCCGCTCAAAAGCGTAAGCCCAAAGAGACCGGCGTACCGGACAACAAGAAATATCTGCACCCGTTGCTGGCCAAGAACTACGGCAACTGGAAATACCATGACCGTCCGCGTCCTGGCGTGCTGCATCACGTCTCGCACACTGGCGATGAAGTCTGGTCGGTGCGTGCCGGTACGCAGCGTCAGATGGATGTCTACACCATCCGCAAGTTGTGCGACATCGCCGACAACTTCGCTGAAGGCCGCGTGCGCTTCACCATCCGCTCCAATATCGAATTCATCGTTTCAGAAGAGGCCAAGGTCGCCCCGTTGATCGCCGAGCTGGAAAGCAGCGGCTTCCCGGTAGGTGGCACGGGTAATTCGGTGACCATGATCGCCCACACTCAGGGCTGGCTGCACTGCGACATTCCCGGCACCGACGCTTCCGGCGTGGTCAAGGCACTGATGGATGAGCTGTACGACGAGTTCCGTCGCGAAGAGATGCCGAACCGCGTCCACCTGTCCACCTCCTGCTGCGAGATCAACTGCGGCGGTCAGGCCGACATCGCCATCATCGTGCAACACACCAAGCCGCCCAAGATCAACCACGATCTGGTCGCCAATGTGTGCGAACGCCCGGCAGTGGTGGCGCGTTGCCCGGTTGCGGCGATCCGTCCGGCCATGGTCAACGGCAAGCCTTCGCTGGAGATCGACGAAGCCAAATGTATGTGTTGCGGTGCGTGTTACCCACCTTGCCCGCCGATGCAGATCAACGACCCGGAATACTCCAAGCTGGCGATCTGGGTGGGCGGCAAGAATTCCAACGCACGCGGCAAGCCTACGTTCATGAAGATGGTGGCTTCCGGTCTGCCCAACAATGCACCGCGCTGGCCTGAAGTGGCCGAAGTGGTGAAGAACATCATCAGCGTCTACAAGGCGGATGCGCGTCCTTGGGAGCGCATGGCCGACTGGATCGACCGTATCGGCTGGCCGCGCTTCTTCGAAAAGACCGGGCTGCCGTTCACCAAGTACCTGATCGACGACTGGCGTGGTTCGCGTGCCAACCTGAACGCTTCGACGCATATCCGTTTCTAAGGGGAAGCCAGAGATGAAATTCGGCATAGTCATCAACGAAGGGCCATACCAGCATCAGGCCAGCGACTCGGCCTATCTGTTCGCCAAGGCGGCACTCGCCAAGGGACACGAGGTGTGGCGGGTGTTCTTCTATCACGACGGGGTGAACAACGCCTCGCGTCTGACCGAGCCGCCGCAGGACGACCGCAACATCGTGGCGCGCTGGAGCAAACTGGCGGAAGAGCACAAGGTCGATCTGGTGGTGTGTGTGGCGGCAGCGCTGCGTCGCGGCATCAAGGAAGAGAATCTGGCACAGGGCTTTCGCATCTCCGGTCTGGGGCAGTTGGTCGAAGCCGGTATCAAGTGTGACCGTTTGGTCACCTTCGGCGACTGAGGAGAGACGAGATGAGTGATGTCAAGAAATTCATGTTCGTCAATCGAAAAGCGCCCTACGGCACGATCTACGCACTGGAGTCGCTGGAAGTGGTGCTCATCACCGCCGCCTTCGATCAGGATGTGTCGCTGGTGTTCATGGACGACGGCGTGTATCAGTTGAAGAAGGGGCAGCAGACCAAGGGCATCGAGACCAAGAACTTCTCGCCGGCCTATCGTGCACTGGAAGGCTACGACATCGAAAAACTGTACGTCGAGAGGGAAGCCATGGAAGCACGCGGGCTGACTGAAGAGGATCTGTTGGTGGACGTCACCGTACTCAGCCGTGCCGAGATGGGCGCGCTGATGGACGAGCAGGACGTGGTCTTGAGTTTCTGAGGGGGACACATGTTACACATCATCAATAAATCACCCCTGAGCGGTGGCACGCTGGATAGCTGTCTGGCGACGGCGACGGGTGGCGACATCCTGCTGATCGAAGATGCGGTCTATGCCGCGACGCGTGGCTGTGCCGTGGAAGCCAAGCTGAATCAGGCGATGGGACGGTTCAAGGTGCATGTCCTGATGCCTGACCTCGAAGCCCGTGGTTTGGGCGACCGTCTGGCGGAAGGCATCACGCCGGTGGATTTCGGCGGTTTCGTCGATCTGGTCGAGGCCAACAAGAGCTGCCAGTCTTGGCTGTGAAGTTGGCGTAAGGAATACGCCGCAGCGGGGAGAGGGAAATCTCTGCTGCGACATAAGCAGCGAAATATCAATTACAAGGAGAACGAATATGGCAAGTATCGAAGTTGGCGGCAAGAGCTACGAAACGGACGAAGAAGGCTATCTGATCAATCTGGGCGAGTGGAATGCGGAAGTGGCGGACTATATCGCCAAGACCGAAAGCATCGAGATGAGCGAGCAACACTGGGAAGTCGTCAACTTCCTGCGCGAATACTTCGACGAATACCAGATCGCTCCGGCAGTGCGCGTGCTGACCAAAGCCATCGGCAAGAAGCTGGGGGCGGAGAAGGGCAACAGCGAATATCTGTACGGTCTGTTCCCTTACGGCCCCGGCAAGCAGGCGTGCAAGATCGCCGGTCTGCCCAAGCCCACCGGTTGCGTTTGATCTGTTGCCGGAGCTGAACTGACGATGGACGCGCTGTTTGCGACTCTGTTCTATGTTGCGACCCTGCTGTTCGTCGTCGGGGTGTTGCAGCGTATCCGCACCTATGCGCTTACGCCTGCGCCGCTGAAGATCCCCACCACGCCTGCGCCTACCACCACCCGTGGCGTGGTGATGCGCATGGCGCGCGAGGTGCTGGTGTTCGAGAGCCTGTTCAAGGCCAATCTGTGGACTTGGAGCATGGGCTGGCTGTTCCACGCCAGCTTGGCTTTGGTGCTGATGCGCCATTTGCGTTATTTCACCGATCCCGTCTGGGCATGGGTGGGCATGATCCAGCCCTTCGGCATGTATGCCGGGCTGACCATGCTGCTCGGCCTGTGCGGATTGTGGGTGCGCCGCTTGTTTGTCGAGCGCATCCGTTACATCTCTACACCGTCCGATCATCTGATGCTGCTGTTGCTCATCGCCATCGCCGCTTCCGGCTTGCTGATGAAATTCGTCGCGCATACCGATGTGATCGCGGTGAAGAGTTATTTTCTCGGTCTGATGCGTTTCGACGTACAGGCGCTTCCGGCCGATCTGTTGTTGTTGTCGCATCTTTCACTCGTGGTGTTACTCCTGGTCGTGTTCCCCTTTAGCAAGTTGCTCCATGCTCCAGGAGTCTTTTTCTCACCCACCCGCAATCAGAAAGATGATCCGCGCGAGAAGCGCCACCTGAGCCCTTGGGCTGCCAAACTGGAATCGGAGAATTAGCATGGCGGATATCGTCGCGCCAGCTTATCGAGTCATCCCTATCGTTCCCGTGCTGAAACCGGGCGCGATGGAAGGGAAGGGGCCGTTCGTTGCCAATGAAAAGATCAATGAAGCCATAGGGTTCCCCGGCAAACTTGCCGAGAATTGGCAAGAGACGCATGATGCAGTCATCGCCAAGATGGGCGAACTGCTGGGCAAGTATCGCTCACTCAAGGTTTACATGGATGCCTGCGTGCATTGCGGCGCTTGTTCCGACAAATGCCACTATTTCATCGGTACGCAAGATCCGAAGAACATGCCGGTGGCGCGTCAGGATCTGATGCGCAGCGTGTATCGCCGCTATTTCACTCTGCCTGGCAAGCTGTTCCCCGCGTTGGTCGGTGCGCGCGACCTGACGCGCGAAGTGCTGGACGAGTGGTACAACTATTTCAACCAGTGCTCCGAATGCCGCCGCTGCTCGGTGTTCTGCCCCTACGGCATCGACACCGCCGAAGTCACCATGGCGGCGCGCGAGATACTGGATTCCGTCGGTTACGGTCAGAAATATTCCAACGAGATCATCGGCAAGGTACACAAGATCGGCAACAATCTCGGCCTACCTGCCCCGGCGCTGATCGACACGTTGGAAGGGCTGGAAGAGGACGTGAAGGATGCTACCGGCATCGACGTGCGCTTCCCTATCGACGTGCAGGGCGCGGAAGTGCTGCTCATCACGCCGTCCGCCGATTTCTTCGCCGAGCCGCATATCGACAGTTTGATCGGCTACGCCAAGGTGTTCCACGCCACCGGCACCAGTTGGACGTTGTCGTCGATGTCTTCGGAAGCGGGCAACTTCGGCATGTTCATCGGTAACTACGACCAGTTGCGCAAGATCGCCATGCGCATCCGTCAGGCCGCGCTGGAGTTGGGCGTCAAGCGCATCGTGGTGGGTGAGTGCGGCCATGCCTGGCGCGTGGCTTACAGTTTCTGGAACACGCTCACTGGCGTGGGCGACGGTGCAGACGCCAATGACCGCTTCGCGCAGATGCTGCAAAAACAGCTGGATCATCGCTACAAGCAGCCTGCGCATATCTGCGAATTCACTTGGGACATGATCCAGGATGAGCGCCTGACGTTCGACAAATCGAAGAACGACAAGCACATCATCACGTTCCACGACTCCTGCAATGTGGCGCGCGGCTCGCGCATGGGCGATCTGCCCGGCGGCCAGTTCGACATCCCGCGCAACATCATCAAAGCGGTCGCCAACAATTTTGTCGAGATGAGGGCCAACACCACCCGCGAGCAGACCTTCTGCTGCGGCGGCGGTGGCGGCCTGCTCACCGATGATCTGATCGACCTGCGCGTCAAGGGGGCTTTGCCGCGCATGGAAGTGTTGCAACAAGTGGTGGATGAACATGGCGTCAACTTCATGGCGACCATCTGTGCCATCTGCAAGGCGCAGTTCACCAAGGTCATGCCCATCTACGGTTTCGACCGCAGGATGGTAGGTGGTGTACATCAGCTGGTCAGCAATGCGATCCAGCTGGGCCCGAAATAACGAGGAGAAGGCAAAATGTCAGCAGTGAATGAAACCCCGCAGAAGATCACATTCCGTCGCTACAAGGATGGCGATAACAAGGTGCGTCGCTGGAATCAAAAGATATTCCAGGCGGGACATTCCTACAAATGTCCGACTTACATCCAGTCCACGCCGCCCTGTCAGGGCAGTTGCCCGGCTGGTGAGGATATTCGTGGTTATCTGGCCATCGTGCGCGGCACCGAGAAAGTGCCGAACGGCGCGGACGGCAAGCCCGTCATGCCCTGGCAGGAATACGCATGGCGTCGTCTGACCGAAGCCAACCCTTTCCCCGCCGTGATGGGCCGCGTCTGCCCCGCGCCTTGCGAGACCGGCTGTAACCGCAACGAAGTGGAAGACCACGTCGGCATCAACTCGGTGGAGCATTTCCTCGGCGAATACGCCATCGCCAATAACCTCAAATTCAACAAGCCGGATGTCGCCTCTTCCGGCAAGAAGGTCGCCATTTTGGGCGGCGGCCCGGCCGGTCTGTCCTGCGCCTATCAACTGGTGATGAAGGGCCACGCCGTCACGGTGTTCGACGAGCATGAATATCTGGGCGGCATGATGCGTTACGGCATCCCCGGCTTCCGTACCCCGCGCGACGTGCTGGATGCAGAGATCCAGCGCATCCTCGACCTCGGTGTTGAAGTTCGCCTCAACATCCATGTCGGGCGCGACATCACGCTGGAGCAGATCCGTCAGGAGTTCGACTCCGTATTCCTCGGCATGGGGGCGCAGGCTGGTCGTGCGCTGCCCATCGCCAATGCCGAAGCCCCCAATGTGGTGACGGCGACAGCCTTCCTGAAAGCCTTCAACGACGGGCGTTTGCAGCATGTCGGCAAGCGCGTGGTGGTGGTCGGCGGCGGTGATACCTCCATCGACGTGGCGACTGTGGCGCGTCGTCTGGGCCATATCTCGCACGCCAAACCGACCGATGCCGAACACGCTATCGCCGGGCGCATGGCGCACGACGTGGCTGACATCTCCGCCAAACAGGGGGCGGAAGTGACGCTGACCTCGGTGTTCAACATCGACAAGATGCAAGCCAGCAAGCACGAGATCGAGCAGGCGCTGGCCGAAGGTATCCACATCCTCGGCAGCCTCGTGCCGATCGGCATCGTGCGCGGAGCAGACGGACGGGCGACGGCGTTGCGTGTCGCCAAGTGCGAAGCCAAGTTCGCCGGTGGCAAGCTGGAGATCAAGAACGTCGAAGGCTCTGAACACGACATCGAAGCCGATCTGATCGTCTCCGCCATCGGTCAGGCGGTGGATTTCACCGGCTTGGAAGAGTTCAACAATGGCCGTGGCGCAGTCTCCACCGACCGCAACTATGTGGTGAACGGCAAGCCGGGCGTGTTCGCCGGCGGCGACGTGATCCGTCCGCATCTGCTGACCACCGCTGTCGGCCACGGCTCCATCGCCGCTGACGGTATCCATAATTTCTTGCAGGGCCGTGATCTGGACAAACGTCCGAAGATCGACGCGCACCAGTTCGACCTGATGCGCAAGCTGGTAGAGAAGGGCATCAAGATCGAGGCGGCGCAGGAGCCGATGCGTGGTACGTGCAATTCCAACGTCGCGGTGCACAACTTCGACAATCGTTCCGACCGCTACGTCATCCCGCATGACAAGCTGTTCCTTGGCCACTTCTCATATACGCCGCGCAACCAGCGCCATGTCATCACGCTGGACGAGCAGAGTGCGCTGGGCAATTTCAACGAGCGTCTGGGTGTGCTCACCGAGAAAGAGGCGCAAGCCGAGGCCAAGCGCTGCATGAGCTGCGGCATGTGTTTCGAGTGCGACAACTGTGTGGTGTACTGTCCGCAGACCGCCGTGTCTCGCGTCAAGAAGTCGGAGGCGACGACCGGGCGTTATGTGACGACCGATTACGACAAGTGCATTGGCTGCCATATCTGCGCCGACGTATGTCCGACTGGTTATATCCAGATGGGCTTGGGTGAGTAACATGGTTTTTACCCCCTCCCGAGCCCTCTCTCTGGGGAACCATCTCCTTCCCCTTCGCCGGGGGAAGCTCTGGATGGGGGTAGACTCCTTACATCTGCTGACGAACTCTTTTCTGAATACCATGAAGGCGATGCTGCTCGGTTTGTTGTTTCTTCTGTCCGCCCCCACTTGGGCAGCCGAGGCTGGCACGCCCAAGCTCGACATCGGCAAGGGCGGGCAGTGCGTGAAGGATAGCCAGTGGATGCGCAAGAACCACATGCACCTGCTCACCCATCAGCGCGACGAGACGGTGCGGCAGGGGGGGGCGTGAGGAGCAGCACAGCCTGAAGAACTGTGTGAATTGCCACGCCAGTTTGAAAGATGACAGCGTGACCGCGCGCGAAGATAGTTTCTGCGTTGGCTGCCATCGTTACACGGCGGTGAAGATCGACTGTTTCGAGTGCCACGCCAGCAAGCGTCGCCCGGCGAATGTTGTAGGAGGTGCGGAATGAATGAGATTGACGCACGACGCAGACAATTCCTGAAGACCTCGCTGGGCGCGGCGGCTATCGCCATCGCGCCGGGGATGATGCTGTTCGAAGTGGCGCACGGTGAGGCGCAGGGCGCTTCCAGCAAGGTGCGCTGGGGCATGTTGATCGACACCGCGCAATGCACCAGCGGCTGTACCGATTGCGTCGCTGCGTGCAACAAGGAGAACGGCCTGTCCGGCGGAACGAGTGCTACCGACTCGCAGTGGATACGCAAGATCGAGATCAAGGAGATCAGCAGCGGGCGGACGTTGTCGTTGCCGATGATGTGCCAGCACTGCGCCGAGCCGCCCTGTGTGGATGTCTGCCCGACGCAGGCTTCGTTCAAGCGCGCCGACGGCATCGTACTGGTGGACAAACATCGCTGCATCGGTTGCCGTTACTGCATGATGGCCTGCCCGTACAAGGCGCGTTCCTTCGTGCATGAGCCGCTGACCGGGCAGAATCCCGACGTGCCGCGCGGCAAGGGTACGGTGGAAAGCTGCACCTTGTGCGTGCATCGCGTGGATCAGGGAAAAAAGCCAGCCTGCGCCGAAGCCTGTCCGAACCATGCCATTTTGTTCGGCGACCTGAACGACCCGGAGAGCGAGATCGCCCGCAAGGTGCATAGCGTCGCCAGCACTCAGGTGCGGGCCGACCTCAGACTCGATCCCGGCATCCGTTACCAAGGACTGTGACCATGCCTACTCCAGCTTCGCTGAGAACCAAGAACCGTCTGTACTATCTACTTCTGGCCGCTGGCGGGCTGGTGGCGGGGGTCGGATTGTATGCTGTGCATCTGATGGAATCGCACGGACACATCATCACCGGCATGAACAACCAGATCGTCTGGGGCATCCCGCACGTGTTCGCCATCTTTCTGATCGTGGCCGCCTCCGGCGTGCTCAATGTCGCCTCCATCGGCTCGGTGTTCGGCAAGGCTATCTACAAGGCGCGCGCGCCGCTGGCCAGCCTGCTGTCCATCGCCATGCTGGCAGGCGGGTTGGCCGTGCTGATGCTGGATCTAGGCCGTCCCGACCGGGTGATGGTCGCCGCGACTAACTACAACCTCACCTCGGTGTTCGCTTGGAACGTATTGCTGTATTCCGGCATGTTCGCGCTGGTGCTGGTCTATCTGTGGACCATGATGGAGCAGCGCATGAACCCGTGGAACAAGACGGCGGGGCTGGCGGTATTCGCCTGGCGCTTCATCCTCACCACAGGCACCGGCCTGATCTTCGCTTTCCTCACTGCACGTCAAGCCTACGGCTCGGCGCTGCTGCCGCCGATGTTCATCGTGCTGTCGTTCGCCTGGGGGCTGGCGGTGTTCCATCTGGTGCAGACCAGCATCTACGCTTGGAACGAGAAAGAGCTCGATCCTGCGATCTTGAATCGCAAGAAGAATCTACTCGGCGTGTTTGTCATGGGCTCGCTGTATATGGTCGCCACCTATCATCTGACGAACGCCTATTTCGCGCATCGCATGGATTTCGAGCGCTTCATCCTGCTCGATGGCGGTGTCTATCCGGCGCTGTTCTGGTGGGGTTACGTGCTGCTGGGTAACGTGCTGCCGTTGCTGTTGATCTATCTGCCGGGCTTGGGCAAGACCCGCTGTGTGATGGCGTCGTCGCTGATGGTAGTGCTTGGCGCCTTTGCTTTGCTCTACGTCTTCATCATCGGCGGACAGGCCTATCCCTTGGACATCTTTCCCGGTTTCGAGACGGTCAGCAGTTTTGGCGACGGCCAGATCGGCAGTTATCAGCCGTCGGTCTATGAGTTCCTGCTGGGGCTGGGCGGTCTGGCGATCGCATTCATCATCACCACGGTCAGCGTGCGAGTGTTGAATTTTATGCCGCAAGACAAACCCTACATTGCCGACTGACCAGCCCTACGCCATGAACCGACTGCTGATCTCGGCTGCGCACAAATCGTCTGGCAAGACGATGGTCAGCATCGGCCTGTGCGCAGCACTCACCGCGCGCGGTCAGTCGGTGCAGCCTTACAAGAAAGGCCCTGACTATATCGACCCGATGTGGCTGGGCCAAGCTTGTGGACGGCCTTGCCGCAATCTCGATCTGTACCTGATGGAACGCGACGACGTGGCCTCCACCTTTGTTCGCCACAGCTCGGATATCAATCTGGTCGAGGGCAACAAGGGCCTGTATGACGGGCTGGCGCTGGATGGCAGCAACAGCAACGCCGAACTGGCCAAGCTGCTCGATCTGCCGGTGGTGCTGGTGATCGACGCGCGCGGCATGACACGCGGTATCGCGCCGCTGATCCTCGGCTATCAGGCGTTCGACCGAGACATCCACATCGCGGGCGTCATCCTCAACAACCTAGGCGGCAGCCGCCACGAAGCCAAGCTGCGTGAGGTGATCGAGCATTACACCGACGTGCCGGTGATCGGCGCGATCCAGCACGATGCCCGGCTCTCCATCGTCGAGCGTCATCTGGGGCTGATGCCTAGCAACGAATCGGACGAGGCGGCGAAGCGCATCCGCGACATCGGCGCGGCCATCGCCGAGCAGGTCGATCTGGACCGGCTATTGGCGCTGACCACGAAAGCGCCTCTCGTCGCCCCTCATCGGGCTGAGATTACCACCTTGCCTTCGCCCGAGCGTTTGCGCGTCGGCATCGCGCGCGATCAGGCCTTCGGTTTCTATTACGCAGACGACCTTGATGCGCTCACCGCTGCCGGGGTCGACCTCATTCCTTTCGACACTTTGCATGACGCGCATCTGCCTGAGGTGGACGGGTTGTATATCGGCGGCGGTTTTCCCGAGGTGTGCGCAGCCGGGCTGGAAGCCAACGCCAATCTGCGCAGCGAGATCAAACGAGCCATCGAGTCCGGGATGCCGGTGTATGCCGAGTGCGGCGGCTTGATGTACCTGTCACGCCAGATCAGCTATCAGGGCGAGACCTTCGAGATGGTCGGTGCCATTCCCGGCGATGTGGTGATGCACGCCAAACCGGTCGGGCGTGGCTATGTCCATTTGGCCGAAGACGAGGTTCATCCCTGGCCGGGGCCGCGCAAACTCAGAGATCCCTCACCTCAACCCTCTGGTGAAACAACTAGCCATTCGACCAAGCCCGCAAGCGGGCAAGTCGCTGGTTATCCCGATGAGAGAGGAGGCAATCGTGAAGTGGGGCAATCAGGTATTTTGTCGCAAGACAAAAACTCGCAAAATCAATCTTTGATTTTTGCGCACGAGTTCCATTATTCCAGTCTGGAGAATCTGCCCCCGGACACGAGGTTCGCTTACCGCGTCACACGCGGTCACGGCATTGACGGCAAGCACGACGGACTCGTCCGGCACAATCTGCTCGCGTCCTATACCCATTTGCGCACCATAGGCAGTTGTTACTGGGCTACCCGTTTTGCCGCCTTCGTGCGGCGTGTCAAGCAGCAAGCAGTGCAAGCAGTGAGTGAGGACGAGTTTCCGGCTATTCGAATGTGAGCAACAGCAGGAGAGCACCGCCGAGCGTTCAGCGGGGGGAGCAGGAAGTCGATTCGGGTGTTTTGTTGTCAACCAATCAGGGAGAGAAGTTATGGCACATATAGTCGTACTAGGAGCAGGGACGGGCGGTATGCCCGCCGCATATGAGATCAAGGCTGAGATCGGCAATGAGCATCAGGTTACGCTGATCAATGCGTCGAGCACTTTCCAGTTCGTTCCCTCCAACCCGTGGGTGGCGGTGGGCTGGCGGACGCGAGACGAGGTCAGTTTCGAGATCCGTCCACACGTCGAGAAGAAGGGCATCAACTTCATCGCGCAGGCTGTCTCCAAGATCGACGCCACTGGCAACAATCTGGTGCTGGCCAATGGCGAAATCGTGGATTACGACTATCTGGTCATCACCACTGGCCCTCGTCTGGCGTTCGAGGAAGTGGAAGGCTCCGGCCCGCACGGCCACACCCAGTCCATCTGTTCGCTGGATCACGCCGAAAAAGCCTATGAGGCCTACAAGCAACTGCTGGCCGAACCCGGCCCGGTCGTCATCGGCGCGATGCCGTTCGCCAGCTGCTTCGGCCCGGCTTACGAATTCGCCTTCATCGTGGATGCCGATCTGCGCAAGCGCAAGGTTCGCAACAAGGTTCCGATGACTTACGTCACCTCTGAGCCTTACATCGGCCATCTGGGTTTGGCGGGCGTGGGTGATTCCAAAGGCCTGCTCGAATCCGAACTGCGCAACCACGACATCAAGTGGATCTGCAACGCCAAGACCACCCGCGTCGAAGCAGGCAAGATGTTCGTGTCCGAACACAACGACAAGGGCGAGGTCATCAAGGAGCACGAACTGCCGTTCAAATATTCGATGATGCTGCCCGCCTTCAAGGGCGTAGACGCCGTGGCTGCGGTGGAAGGACTGTGCAACCCGCGCGGCTTCGTCATGGTGGACGACCATCAGCGCAGCAAGAAATACAAGAACATCTTCTCGGCAGGTGTGTGTATCGCTATCCCGCCGGTGGAAGCCACACCGGTTCCGACCGGCGCACCCAAGACAGGCTTTATGATCGAGACCATGGTCACCGCCATCGCTCATAACATCCGCGACGAACTGCAAGGCAAGCCGACGCACGCCGCCGGTACTTGGGGGGCGATCTGTCTGGCCGACATGGGCACGACCGGTGCAGCCTTCGTCGCCCTGCCGCAGATCGGCCCGCGCAACGTGAGCTGGTTCAAGAAGGGGCAGTGGGTACACTGGGCCAAGATCGCTTTCGAGAAGTATTTCATCAAGAAGATGAAGAACGGCAACTCGGAACCGATCTACGAGAAGTTCGTGCTGAAGAAATTCGGCATCACCCGCTTGAAGTAAGCGGGCAGTGAGGAGCGAACTCCGGTGAAGATGCCGGGGTTCGTGTCTTACCCCGGCTTGTGCTTGTTTCGACCACACTGGCTATGCCCGGCGCGCACGAAGTGCCACGCCGATGCAAACATACACAAGATGCTCGCGATGCGGCATCATGCAACAATACCCTCCCCAACTTTCATCCCGAACACCATGGAACACCCATTCGCAAGATTCATCCAGATCCTCGGCAAGGGCCAGCGCGGTGCGCGCGATCTGACACAGCAAGAAGCCGAGCAGGCCATGGCCATGATCCTTGCCGGACAGACCGAAGCTATGCAACTTGGTGCTTTTCTCATGCTGATGCGCGTCAAGGAGGAGACGCCCGCCGAATTGGCTGGCTTCGTCAGCGCGGCGCGCGCTTCGCTCACTCTGCCGCAGGAACTGCCGACTGTCGCGCTGGACTGGGCGGCTTACGCTGGCAAACGTCGCCAGTTGCCTTGGTTCGTGCTCTCCGCACTGTTGCTGGCGAGCCACCGTATCCCGGTGCTGATGCACGGCTTGCGCGGTGGCATCTCCGACCGCGTCTATGCGCCGCAGGCGTTGGCCGCGCTGGGCATCACGCCCTCCGGTAGTATCGTCGAAGCGGCGGAGGGCATTCGTCAGCGCCATTTCGCCTTCGTCCCGATCGATGTACTCAGCGCCGATCTCGACTACATCCTCGGTCTGAAGCCCATCCTCGGGCTGCGCTCACCGGTGCATACCATCGTGCGGATGCTCAACCCCTTCGCGGCGCAGGCCGCTGTCATGGGCATCTTCCATCCCGGCTACGACGAGACTCACCAGCAGGCGGCTGCGTTGCTGGGCGATCACAGCATGGCCGTGTTCAAGGGTGAAGGCGGCGAGGCCGAACGCAACCCGGATGCGGCGTGCAAAGTGCGGATGGTGCTGGCCGGTGCGGTGCAGGAAGAAGAGTGGCCTGCGCTGTTCGACAGCCGCCACATCAAGGACGATTCGATGGACGTGGCACGCCTCGGCAGCCTGTGGCGCGACGAGGCCGAAGACGAATACGGTCTGGCGGCGGTGCTGTCCACAGCGGCCATCGCCCTGCGCACGCTGGGTCGGGCACAGGACATGGCATCGGCGCAGGCTCTGGCCGCCGAATTGTGGGCCACGCGCGACATCGGCTATCTGACAGGAGCAGCGCACTGATGGATTACCTGCCGATATTCCTCAAGCTGAAAGGGCAGACCTGTCTGGTGGTGGGCGGCGGCAATGTCGGCGCACGCAAGGCGGCGGTGTTGCGCGATGCCGGGGCGGAGGTGCGCGTGGTCGCGCCTGAGATCGTCGCCGAGTTGCGCGACGAGCCCGGCATCGAGTGCATCCAGGCCCGCTTTCAACATGCCCATCTCGACGGCGTGTCGCTGGTCATCGCGGCCACCGACGACCGCGAGGTCAACCGTCAGGTCTCCGAACTGGCCCGCAAGAGCGAGTTGCCGGTCAACGTGGTGGACGATCCCGAACTGTGCAGCTTCATCATGCCCGCTATCCTCGACCGTTCGCCGCTGATGGTGGCGTTCTCCAGCGGCGGCGCGTCGCCGGTGCTGACGCGCATGATGCGCGGCAAACTGGAGACCGTCATCCCGCAGAACTACAGTCGGCTCGCCGCCTTCGCCGAACGCTTCCGCGAACAGGTCAAGACCGGCGTGAGCAATCCCGCCAAACGTCGCATCTTCTGGGAGGCCGTGTTCGAGGGCGTGGTCGCCGAAAAGGTGCTGACCGGCGACGAGGCCAGCGCCGAAGCCATGTTGCAGCAGATGTTGGCGGACGAGGACAACATCCAGCGCGGTGAGGTGTATCTGGTCGGAGCTGGCCCCGGCGATCCTGACCTGCTGACTTTCCGCGCGCTGCGCCTGATGCAGAAGGCCGACGTGGTGGTGTACGACAACCTCGTCTCCAAGCCCATCGTCGAGATGACCCGTCGAGATGCCGAGCGCATCTTCGTCGGCAAGAAGCGCAACGATCACACGCTGCAACAGGAAGAAATCAACGAGTTGCTGGTGCGTCTCGCCAAAGAGGGCAAACGCGTATTGCGCCTCAAGGGCGGCGACCCATTCATCTTCGGGCGTGGTGGTGAAGAGATCGAGACGCTGGCGGCGGAAGGCATCGCTTTTCAGGTGGTGCCGGGTATCACCGCCGCTTCTGGCGTGGCCTCGTATGCCGGCATCCCGCTGACCCACCGCGACCACGCGCAATCCTGCGTGTTCGTCACCGGCCATCTGCGCGATGGCACGATGAATCTGGATTGGGAGCAGCTCGCGCGTCCGCGCCAGACCGTGGTGGTGTACATGGGGCTGCACGGGCTGGATACGCTGTGCGCCAAGCTGATCGAGCATGGTCTGCCCGACACCACACCCATCGCCATCGTGCAGCAGGGGACGACGCCGAACCAGCGCGTCATCACCGGCACGCTGGCGACGCTGCCGGCCATCGCGGAACGCGAACAGCCGCAGCCGCCTACGCTCATCATCGTCGGCGGCGTGGTCACCTTACGCGACAAACTGGCCTGGTTCCATCCGCAACAAGACTGAGGAAAACACACTATGTCTGCGAATCTGTTCGAGGCCGTGAACAACGGAGATGTTGCCGCGCTGCGGGCGATACTCGCTTCGGGCGCGTATGCCCAAGCCTGTGATGCTGAAGGCAACTCGCTACTGATGCTGGCGGCACAACGGGGCGATCTGCCCATGGTTCGTGCTTTGCTGGACGCGGGCGCGAACGTCAACGCGGTGGATGGGGCAGGGTGGTCGGCCCTGACTCGCGCCGTCTACAACCCGACGCTGAAGCAGGGTTTCCCCGAGGTGGTGCAGGCGCTCATCGACGCCGGGGCGGCGCTTGAAACGCCCATCGGTTACGGCGTGCGCCCGCTGATGCTGGCTGCCGGATATGGCGAGACAGCGGTGGTCGAGGTGCTGCTGGCCGCCGGGGCCGATGTGCTGGCGCGCAACGAAGGCGGCTACACCGCGCTGATGATGGTGACGCAGAAGAACTACGTCGATGTCATCAATCTGCTGCACGAGGCCGAGCAACTGCTGCTGGGGGACGAGGCCGGCTGCGCCAGCAAGGCCCAGCCCAGCGTCATCACCTTCATGGCGCGGCCAAGCTGAGACGGGAGCACCATGCCTTATTTCATCTATCGCATCGAATCGCGCCCCATCAGGCTGTTGGAAAAACTGGAGCAGCACGAGACTTACCGGGACGCTGCCGCGCGCGTCAAGCAACTGCGCACCGCAGAGATTGACGGAGCGACGGCCCTCATCAAGATGATCCATGCCGAATCCGAACTGCATGCCGAAGACCTGCTCAACGAGGTGCGTACCGCCGCGCCGGGGCCGGTCGATGATTGAGCGGAGGCGACGTGCAGCCTGACGTTCTGCAAGACCGTTACGGTCGCCGCATCGACTACCTGCGCATCTCGGTCACCGACCGCTGCGACATGCGTTGCAGCTACTGTATGCCGCAGGGATTCAGCGATTACGAAGAGCCGCAGGACTGGCTCACCTTCGCCGAGATCGAGCGAGTGGTCGCGGCCTTTGCGCGGCTGGGCACTTCGCGCTTCCGCATCACCGGTGGCGAACCGCTGCTGCGGCGCAACTTGAGCGGTTTGGTCGCTCGGCTGGCTGCCGTACCCGGCGCGCACGATATTTCGTTGAGTACCAATGCCACGCAGCTGGCGAAGCAGGCCGTCGCACTCAAGGCGGCGGGAGTCTCCCGCCTCAACGTCAGCCTCGATTCGCTGTGTGCCGAGCGCGTGTTCGACATCACCCGCCGCGATGCCTTGGCGCAGATCCTCGACGGTCTGGTCGAGGCCAAGCGTTGCGGCTTCGCGCCGATCAAGATCAATATGGTGGTGATGGCGGGCGTGAACGAGGACGAGGTCGATCACATGGCCGAGTTCTGCGCCCAGCATGGCTTTGTGCTGCGCCTGATCGAAACCATGCCGATGGGCGAGACTGGCCGCAATGCTGGATTCGTCGATCTTCAACCCATCCGCCAGCGCCTGCAAACCCGTTTGGGTTTGGTCGATGGCATCATCAGCGGCGGCGGACCGGCGCGCTATCTGGTGTCGCCCGATGGCAGCTTCAGCGTCGGGTTTATCACGCCGCTGTCGCAGCATTTCTGCGAGACCTGCAACCGCGTCCGCCTGTCGGTGGAAGGCACGCTGTACCTGTGTCTGGGGCAGGAACATCAATTTGCCTTACGTCCCTTGCTGCGTGCGGGCGTCAGCGATGCAGAGCTGGACATCGCCATCCGCAGCGCCATCGAACTCAAGCCGCAACGCCACGAATTTCGCGAACAACCCGGTAAAATCATCCGCGTGATGTCGAAAACCGGAGGTTGACCCATGAGCGATGAACTCACCCATTTTTCCAGCGCGGGACGTGCCCGCATGGTGGACGTGTCGGAGAAGTCCGTCACCCAGCGCGTCGCCGTCGCCAGCGGCATCATCCGTATGCAGCCTGAGACGCTGGCGCGTATCCGAGAAGGGCGCATCGCCAAGGGCGACGTGCTGGCGGTGGCCGATGTGGCAGCGGTGATGGCCGCCAAACGTACGCCGGACATTATTCCCATGTGTCACAGCTTGCCGCTCACCGGCGTGGAAGTCAGCTTCAGCGAGACCACCGACAGCGCCGGGCTGCGCGTCGAAATCACGGCCAGATGCGTCGGCCAGACCGGCGTGGAGATGGAAGCGCTGACCGCCGCCAGCGCCGCGCTGCTCACCATCTATGACATGTGCAAGGCGATGGATCGCGGCATGCGCATCGAATCCATCCAGCTTGAAGAAAAGCGCGGCGGCAAGAGCGGCATCTGGCGCAGGGGCGAGGCATGATCCGCGTGTTGTTCTTCGGCCCAGTGGCCGAGCGGGTAGGGGCGCGCGAGTTGTCAGTACCGTTCGTCGCCGGGATGCGCTTGCAGGAACTCATCGACCTACTGAGCGCGAACCACCCCAGCGCGCTGGACATCGTCAGCTTCATCGCCGTGAATCAAGCGCAGGTCAACGACAGGCAGTTTCCGCTGAACGACGGCGACGAGATCGCCTTTATGGCGAAATTTTCGGGGGGCTAAAATGAACTTTGAAATCCCGCAAATCCGTCATTCCGGCGCAGCGTGGTTGTTGCCGATTTATCGGCTTTACAACCACGGCGTACTCCTTGCGGGTGCAGGCCGGAATCCAGATTATCAAATAAACTCCTGCGCAGCAGGACAACACCTTTGTTTGTCCGCTACGCGGGCTTTCTGTTATTGCTGGATTCCGGCCTGCGCCGGAATGACGTCGGAGGTGTAAATGAACGAGCCCGTCCGCATCCAGCAAGAAGATTTCTCCCAAGACGCCGAGATCGCCGCACTGAAAGCCAGCTCGCTACGCATCGGCGGCATCGCCACCTTCCTCGGCTGCGCCCGCGACTTTTCTGAAGGCCGCGATGTTTCCGAGATCAGCTTCGAAGCCTACGGCAGCATGGCGCTGGCCGAGATGAACACACTGCGCAGCGAAGCCATCGCGAACTTCAAACTCATCGACGCCCGCATCGTCCACCGCGTCACCACCGTTCGTGCCGGCGACAACATTGTATTCATCGCTACTGCCGCCGAACACCGCGCCGCCGCCTTCGATGCCTGCCGCTGGATCATCGACGAACTGAAACAGCGCGTGCCGATCTGGAAGAAGGAGATCACACCGGAGGGGGATGCATGGGTTACGCCGCACCCGTAGTCGTAAACTCTAAGTGGAGCCAATGGGCATTTGGCCATTATTTTGGGGAGAGGAAAGATGGAGTGGGTAGCATCAATTTTAACAACTGCCGCTTTTGCTTTAGTTTTATGGCTTGCGCGCAATCTAATTGAAACGCGGCTAACGAAGAGTGTTCAACATGAATTTGATTCAAAGCTAGAACAACTCAGAACAGAATTTAGAAGAAAAGAGGAGCTATTCAAAGCTGACCTTAGGGCTAAAGAAGCAGAAATAGCAACTTTGCGTGGTGGTGCGTTGTCGGCAATGGCAAGCAGACAAATCGCACTTGATAAAAGAAGGCTTGAAGCGGTAGATCAGCTTTGGATTACTTTTACAGCGCTTCAATCTATAAAAATGATTTCACAACTGATGGCTAGCTTTGACTGGGGAAAGATTTCCACCCTTTCAGCGCAAAACGAAAAATTTCGTGAGACTTTTACCATCATGGGTTCAAGCTTCGACGAAAAGAAAATTGATTTTTCAGGTGCAAATAAAGCCCGTCCGTTTCTTTCGCCCTCAGCATGGGCGATCTATTCTGCGTACCAATCTATAGCAATGCAGGCTGTTGCAAAATTCCGTCTCGTAGAGCTAGGGTTGGCAAATAAGGATTTTTTGAATAAGGATTCGATCAAGAATTTGGTGAAAGCGGCTTTGCCTCACCAAGAGGCCTATATTGAGGAATTTGGGGATGCGGGTTATCACTACTTGTTGGATGAGCTAGAGTCAAAACTATTGTCTGAACTTCAGAAGATGTTAAATGGAGTTGAAGCAGATAAGGAGAGCATTGAGAAAGCGGCTGAAATTGTTAAGTTGTCAAATGCTGTTACTGAATCATTGCGACAAAGCAATTTACCAACAGAAAATACAGGCCGATGAGAATTATCCCCATCGTCGGCCACTCCGGTTCCGGTAAGACCACGCTGGTTGAAAAACTTATCCGTGAGTTGTGTGCGCGCGGCGTGAAGGTCGCGACCATCAAGCACGCGCATCACCAGGTGCAACTGGATACGCCGGGCAAGGATAGTTGGCGTTACACGCAGGCGGGGGCGGCGTTGAGTATGCTGGTGACGGGGGAGGGCGTGCAGTTGGTTGCGACGGATGTGGCCGAGCGCGGCCCGCTGCAATTGGCGCAGCGCTTCATGGGCGAGGCCGATCTGGTGTTGGCGGAGGGGTTCTCGTTGGCTCCGGGGGCGAAGATCGAGGTGGTTCGCCGTGCGCATAACCCGACGCCGCGCTGTACGGTCGAGAATGGTTTGGTCGCGCTGGTGACCGATGTCGATGAGGCATTCCCGCAGTTGCCGCATTTTGCGCTGGACGATGTAGGCGGCATCGTTGAATTCATCCTGTTTCAATTCCCTCTCCCTCTGGGAGAGGGTTAGGGTGAGGGGAGCAGGATGATTGCGAAGCAGCGACGAATCCAGCTTGCCCCTCATCCCCAGCCCTTCCCCCGGCGGGGGAAGGGAGTGGAGGCGTTTTGATGATCGCCGATTGCACCGCGCTGATTCTCGCTGGCGGCGATTCGCGCCGCATGGGGCAGGATAAAGCGACGCTGGTGCTCGATGGAAAGAGCTTGCTGGCGCGTGTGACAGGGACGATGCAGGCGATCTTTCCCCGCCTGATCGTCAGTGTGCGTCAGCCGCGCGTCGGGTTGGAGTTGCCGCAAGTGTGCGATGAAGTGGCGGCCAGTGGGCCGTTGGCGGGCTTGGTCGCTGGGCTGGCGCAAGCGGATACGCCTTGGGTGTTCGCGGTGGCGTGCGATATGCCGTTCGTGTCGCCAGCGTTGGTTGTGAAGCTGGCAGATTTTCGTGCAGGACATCAGGCGGTGGTGCCGCTGGTGGGCGGGCATCCGCAGCCATTGGCGGCGTTCTATGGGGTTGGCGCGTTAGCGACGATGCGCAATTCGCTGGCGAGTGGCGATCTTAGTTTGCGCGGGATGCTGCAAAAGCTGGATGTGTGTTTTGTGGAGGAGGCGGAGTTGCGGGCGTGCGATCCGCAGCTCCGCAGTTTTTTTGATCTGGATACGCCGCAGGATGTCGCGGCGGCAAAGCAATGAGGAAATGATGGGCGGATTGACGGTAGCAGCGGCGCAGCGATGCGTGATCGAAGCGATGAAGAAACTCGGCATGGAATCTGTGCCTTTGCAGCAGGCGTTGGGACGGGTGCTGGCGGACGATGTGCGCGCCAACCGCGACCAGCCGCCGTATGACGTGTCGGCGATGGACGGCTTCGCTATCCACAGTGCGGATGTGGCGAGTGTGCCGACGGTGTTGGAAATCATCGAAGATATCAAGGCGGGCGACATGCCGCAGAAGACGCTGGCCGCCGGACAGTGCGCGCGCATCATGACCGGCGCGCCGGTGCCACAGGGGGCGGATGCGGTGATCCGGGTCGAGGATACGAAGAGCATTGCTGAAACCCTCTCTCCTAGCTCTCTCCCGCCAGCGGGCGAGAGGGACGCGGCCTCGCTAGGCGAGGAAATGTTCAACCGCGTGCAGATCAACGTGCCGGTGAAACCCGGCAACGACATCCGCGAACGCGGCGAGAGTATGAAAACTGGCGAGGTGGTGTTGGCTGCGGGAACCGAGATCACGCCGGGCGTGGTGGGCATGTTGGCGATGGTGAAGGCTGCTTCGGTGCCGGTCTATCGCCAGCCGCGCGTGGCGATCCTTTCCACCGGCGACGAGTTGGAAGGGCTGGACGATCCGCTCGATGCCAACAAGATTCCCGATGCCAACAGCTATGCGTTGATGGCGCAGGTGCAGGCGGTGGGTATCGAGCCGGTGCTGCTGGGCATTGCGCGTGATGATCCCGATCACCTGCGTGGCTTGCTGCAACGCGGCTTGCAGTTCGATGTGCTGCTGGTGTCCGGCGGTACTTCGGTCGGCGTGCACGACTACGTGCGCCCGACGTTGGAGGCGCTGGGCGTGCAAATGAAATTCTGGGGCGTGGCGATGAAGCCAGGGCATCCGATGGCCTTTGGAGTCGCTCCGCTGACTTGGGTGTTTGGACTGCCGGGCAATCCTGTCTCCAGCATGGTGTGTTTCGAACAGTTCGTCGCACCGGCATTGCGCTGCATCATGGGGCTGGCCAAGCAGCATCGCGCCACAGTGAACGCTAGGCTGGCGTGTGACATCAAACACAGGCCAGGTCGAACTGACTTCGTGCGTGTCATGCTGAGCAAGGATGGCGCCACTAGACTGGCGATGCCTACTGGGAATCAGGGCAGCGGCATCTTGCATTCGATGGCGATGGCCGAAGGGCTGATGGTGATCCCGGCAGAGAGCAAGGGCATCGCAGCAGGTGAAATGGTCACTGTGCAGTTGCTCGACGGCACGGCCTATCAAAGTGAAGCGGGTGGGGAGTGGTAATGAAAGCACGTATCGGTTTTGTGACGATTTCTGATCGCGCCAGTCGCGGCGAGTATGAAGACAAAGGCGGTCCGGCGATGCAAGCGTGGTTCGCACGGGTGTTGACCAACGAATGGGAAGCGGTGGCACGGGTGATTCCCGACGAGCAAGCACTGATCGAGCAGACGCTGATCGAATTGGCCGATGTGGAAAAGTGTAGTTTGATTGTCACCACCGGCGGAACCGGCCCAGCGTTGCGCGATGTGACGCCGGAAGCCACCGAGGCAGTGTGCGAGAAGATGATGCCGGGCTTCGGCGAGTTGATGCGCGCCGCTTCGTTGAAGTTCGTGCCGACCGCCATTCTGTCGCGGCAGACCGCAGGCATACGCGGCAAGAGCCTCATTATCAACCTGCCCGGAAAACCTTCGGCGATAGACGATTGCCTCAGTGCCGTGTTCCCTGCCGTGCCTTACTGCATCGACCTCATCGGCGGCGATTTTTTGGAAGCCGACGCGCAGCGATGCAAGGTGTTCCGGCCCGCCCACGCGGCGAAGCCCAGCCTAGCCTGAGATATTTCTTTCTCCCAGAAAGCACATTCCCGCCGGAGCGGGAATGTGCTCTTACAGAATCACTTGGGATTATTTAGCTGAGACTTGCGGCAGATGCCAGATGTCGCGGTTGTAATCCAGTATGGTGCGGTCGCTGGAGAACTTTCCGCTGGTGGCGGTGTTGATGATGCTCATGCGCGTCCAGTGCTCGGTGTTGCGATAAGCACAGGAGACTTCGCGCTGGGCATCGACATAGCCACGGAAATCTGCTGCTGTCAGCCAGGGGTCGTGCGGGCTGTAGATGGCTTGCAAGATGGGGTCGAAGACACCCGGTTCGAACAGGTTGAAGTGACCGCTCTCCAGTAACTGCACCACGCGGCGCAGGTCTTCGTCGGCGGCGATGATGGCGGCAGGGTTGTAGTGGCCGCGAGTGGCATCTACTTCCGCCGCCGTCAGGCCGAACAGGAAGAAGTTCTCTGCCCCCGCCTCTTCGCGGATCTCGATGTTGGCGCCGTCCAGCGTGCCTATGGTCAGCGCGCCGTTCATCATGAACTTCATATTGCCGGTGCCGGAGGCTTCCTTGCCCGCAGTCGAAATCTGCTCAGAGAGATCGGCAGCGGCGCAGATGACTTCCATCGCTGACACGCGATAGTCCGGCAGGAAGGCCAGCTTGAGCAGCCCTGCGGTATCAGGATCGTTGTTGACGATGTTGGCGACGGCGGAGACCAGCTTGATGATGCGTTTGGCCATCATGTAGCCGGGCGCAGCTTTGCCGCCGATCAGCACACAACGCGGTGTCCAGTCTGCCGTGTCGCCGCGCTTAATGCGGTCATACAGATGGATGACATGCAGCACGTTGAGCAGCTGGCGCTTGTATTCGTGGATGCGCTTCACTTGCACATCGAACAGGGCGTTGGTGTCGAAGGTGACACCACAATCCTGTTGCACCATCTGTGCCAGACGCGCCTTGTTGGCCTGCTTGATGGCGTGCCATTCGCTGCGGAACTGGGTGTCGTCGGCGTGTGGTGCGAGTTTTTTCAGTTGCGGCAGGTCAGTGACCCAGCCATCGCCGATGGTGCGGGTGATGAGCGCGCCCAACTGCGGGTTGCTCCAAGACAGCCAGCGGCGCGGGGTTACGCCGTTGGTCTTGTTGTTGAATTTCTTCGGCCACAGTTGGTAGAAGTCGTTGAACAGGTGCTGCTGCAACAGGTCGGAGTGTAACTGAGCCACACCGTTCACCGAGTGGCTGGCGACCACGGCCAGATAGGCCATGCGGACTTGCCGCTCGCCGCCTTCTTCGATGATGGACATGCGGCGCTGCCGCTCACTGTCGCCGGGCCAGCGCAAGGCTACTTCGGCCAGGAAGCCCGCGTTGATCTCGTAGATGATCTCCAGCAGGCGCGGCAGCAAACGGCCAAACATGCTCACCGGCCATCTTTCCAGCGCTTCCGGCAGCAAAGTGTGGTTGGTGTAGGCGACGGTGCGACGGGTGATAGACCACGCTTCGTTCCAACCCAGTCCGTGCTCGTCCATCAACAAGCGCATCAGTTCCGGCACGGCGCAAGTCGGGTGCGTGTCGTTGAGCTGGAAGGCGTTCTTGTCGGCGAAGCGGCTGAAGTCGTTGCCGTGTTTTTCCACCCACTGGCGCAGCACGTCCTGCAAGCTGGCGGAGGCGAGGAAATATTGCTGGCGCAGGCGCAGTTCTTTGCCGTTCTCGCTGGCGTCGTTGGGGTAGAGCACCATGGTGATGTGCTCGGCATCGTTCTTGGCGGCGACCGCTTCGGCATAGCTGCCTGCGTTGAATTCGGACAGGTCGAATTCTTCCGTGGCGGCAGCCTTCCACAGACGCAGGGTATTCACTGTCCCGTTGCGGTAGCCGGGGATAGGCACGTCGTAAGGTACGGCCAGCACATCACTGGAATTCACCCAGCGCACGCGCATCTTGCCTGCGGCATCGGCGTAATACTCACTGTGGCCGCCGAACTTGACCCTAGCGGTGAATTCGGGACGCTCGATCTCCCAAGGGTTGCCGTTGCGCAGCCAGTGATCCGGCTCTTCCAACTGGTAGCCGTTGTCCAGCTTCTGGCGGAACATGCCGTATTCATAACGGATGCCGTAGCCCATCACCGGCAGTTGCAGCGTGGCGCAGCTATCGAGGAAACAGGCGGCGAGACGGCCCAAGCCGCCATTGCCCAAGCCCGCGTCGTTCTCTTGCTCGGCGATCTCTTCCAGTATCAGGCCCAGATTGCGCAGCGCATCCGAAGTGGAAGCCTCGACATCCAGATTCAGCATGGCATTGCCCAGCGCACGGCCCATCAGGAATTCCAGCGACAGGTAATAGGTGCGCTTGCTGTCGGCCTCGTCGTAGGCGGACTGGGTCTTTTTCCAGCGCTCGACCAGACGGTCACGCAGCGAGAGCGAGAGCGAGGCGTAAACGTGGAAGCCTGCCAGTTGGGCTTTGTCGCGCCCCAGTGTGTGGCTGAAATAACGGCGGAAGTCGTCTACGATGCTTTGGGCATCCATCTCCAGATCGGGAAGGTCGGTGATGCTGGCTAGGGGTTTGCTGGTGAGGAATGGTTTGCTTTGCATGTGAATTTTCAGAGTACGTGTTGCTCAGTTAGGCGAAACGGGCAGGGCGGTCCTGCCCTCGTAGAGTGCTGATTTCTGGTTGATAGTAGACATTCTAACTCAGGTAATCACCGTTGGCTGTTCGCGTCCGGTGCGAACCCGCAACTCGGAGACTTGCAAGGCGATGGCGATCAGTTCGGCCAACGCTTGCTGCGCGTCGAGGTGATGGCGCGAACTATCTGATTCATAAGCCTCAAGGTAGACGCGCAAAGTCGCACCTTCCGTACCTGTGCCGGACAAGCGGAAGATGATGCGCGAGCCGTCGGTGAAGATGATGCGGATGCCCTGAGCCCTGCTGACGCTGGCGTCCACCGGGTCGGTGTAGCTGAAATCGTCGCACATCTGCACGGTGTACTTGCCGAAAGCCGTGCCGGTCAGTGCGGCGAAGCTGGCGCGCAGGTACGCCATCACGCCGTTCGCCGCCTCGGTGGGCAAGGCTTCGTAGTCGTAGCGCGAGTAGAAGTTGCGGCCATATTGCGCCCAGTGTTCGCGCACGATGGCTTCCACCGATTGCTTGCGCACCGCCAAGATGTTGAGCCAGAACAGCACCGCCCACAGACCATCCTTTTCGCGCACATGGCTGGAACCGGTGCCGAAGCTCTCTTCGCCGCACAGGGTGACGCGGCCTGCGTCCATCAGGTTGCCGAAGAACTTCCAGCCGGTGGGCGTCTCGTAGCAGGGGATGTTCAGTGCAGCCGCCACGCGATCCGCTGCCGCACTGGTCGGCATCGAGCGGGCGATGCCCGCCAAGCCTTGTTTGTAGCCGGGCGCGAGGGTGGCGTTGGCGGCGAGCAGGGCGAGGCTGTCGGAAGGGGTGACGAAGAAGTGGTGACCTAGGATCATGTTGCGGTCGCCATCGCCGTCCGAGGCGGCGCCGAAGTCGGGCGCATCGTCGCCGTACATGATCTCGACCAGATCGTGGGCGTAAGTCAGGTTGGGATCGGGGTGGCCGCCGCCGAAATCTTCCAGCGGTATGGCATTCATCACGCTGCCTGCGGCAGCGCCCAAGCGGCCTTCGAGGATGTCACGAGCATAGGGGCCGTTCACTGCGTGCATCGCATCGAATTGGATACGGAAGCCGCCCGCTAACAGGGCGCGGATGGCGGCGAAATCGAACAGCGATTCCATCAGTTCGGCGTAGTCGCTGACCGGGTCGATCACTTCGACCTGCATTCCTTCCAGCGTAAAACTGCCCAGCTCATCCAGCCCCACATCGGCTGCGTCGCAGATGCGGTATTCGGCGATGGTTTTACTCTGGGCGTAGATCGCCTCAGTGACGGTCTCGGTGGCTGGGCCGCCGTTGCTGCTGTTGTACTTGATGCCGAAATCCTCGGTCGGGCCGCCGGGGTTGTGGCTGGCGGAGAGGATGATGCCGCCGTAGGTTTGATACTTGCGAATCACGCAGGATGCGGCGGGGGTAGAAAGAATGCCGCCGCGCCCGACCAGAACTTTGCCGTAACCGTTGGCCGCCGCCATCTTCAGAATGATCTGGATCGCCTGCCGATTGTAATAGCGCCCGTCGCCGCCCAGCACCAGCGTCGCACCAGTCGGCGCGGCGATGCTATCGAAGATGGACTGCACGAAGTTCTCCAGATAGTTCGGCTGTTGGAACACCGGGACTTTCTTGCGCAAGCCGGAGGTGCCGGGTTTCTGGTCGGAGTAGGGCTGAGTAGGAACGGTGCGGATGGTCACGGGGATTCCTTACAAAATTGGGAGGAAACGAGTCACTCCGGCTGATGCCGGAGTGAGCGTAACGCAGGTGTTATTGCGCGGTGCGTTCAGCGGATTGCACCGTGTTGGCGACCAGCATGGTGATGGTCATCGGGCCGACGCCGCCGGGAACGGGGGTAATCCAGCCTGCCACTTCCTTGGCCGACTCGAAATCCACATCGCCGCACAGCTTGCCATCGGGCAGGCGGTTGATGCCCACGTCGATGACGGCTGCGCCGGGCTTGATCATGTCGCCGGTAATCATCTTCGGGCGACCAGTGGCCACTACCAGAATGTCTGCATCGCGGGTGTGCTTGGCGAGGTCGACAGTCTTGGAGGTGCAGATGGTCACCGTGGCGTTGTGCTGCAACAGCAACAGCGCCATCGGCTTGCCGACGATGTTGCTGCGTCCCACCACCACCGCATGTTTTCCCTCGATGGCGACGCCGCTCTTTTGCAGCAGAAGCAGCGAACCGTAAGGCGTACACGGTGCGAAGCGCATGTTGCCGGTGGCCAGCGCGCCGACGTTGATCGGGTGGAAGCCGTCCACGTCCTTGTCAGGACTGATGGCGTTCAGCACTTTGTCGCCGTCGATGTGCTTGGGCACGGGCAGTTGCACCAGCAGGCCGTGGATCTTCGGGTCGGCGTTCAACTCGGCGATCTTGGCCAGCAGCGCGGCTTCGCTGGTGTCGGCGGGCAGGGCGATGTGCTCGGAATGCAGGCCGAGTTCGGCACAGGCCTTCACCTTGTTGGCGACATAGACCTTGGAAGCCGGGTCTTCGCCGACGATGATGACCGCCAGCCCCGGCGTGATGCCGCGCGCCTTCAGCGCATCGGCACGCACGCGCCACTCGGCGCGTACTTCCTGTGCGATGGCCTTACCATCAATGATGCGCGCGGTCATGGTCTTAGCCCTTGTAGTTGGCGACGCCGTTGGTGATCTCGGTCTGAGCGGCTTCGATACCTTTCCAGCCCTTGACCTTGACCCACTTGCCCTTTTCCAGCGACTTGTAGTTCTCGAAGAAATGCTGGATCTGTTGCAGCAGTTGCTCAGGCAGGTCGTCGATGCTGTTCACGTTCTGATACAGCGGGGTCAGCTTGGTGACTGGCACGGCGACCAGCTTGGCATCGCCGCCGCTCTCGTCGTCCATGTCCAACATGCCCAGAGGACGCACGCGGATCACCGCGCCGTGTACCAGCGGGAACGGGGTGATGACCAGCACATCGACAGGATCGCCATCATCGGCCAGCGTGTTGGGGATGTAGCCGTAGTTGCAGGGGTAGCGCATCAGCGTGGAGACGAAACGGTCAACGAACAGCGCGCCGCTTTCCTTATCCACTTCGTACTTGACTGGATCGGAATTCGCGGGGATCTCGATGATGACGTTACATTCGTTGGGCAGGTTCTTGCCGGCGCTGACTAGGTTCAAGCTCATTTTGTCGTTCCTTGTTGTGGGTTGGATACTGCTTTGATGACTGCTGCTAATTGGGGGGAGGGCTTCCCTGATTCGGTTTCGGGCAGGTCGAGTCGCTTGGCGACAACGAAGCGTTTCGACCAATAGGCATAGTTCAGGTGCGCAATCTCGACGCTGCGACCTAGCCAAGGCGAGTGGATGAACTGGCCGTTGCCCATGTAGATGCCGACGTGCGAGATGCCGCGTTTGACGGTCTTGAAGAACAGCAGGTCGCCCGGTTTTAGTTCGTCTTTTTCCACGCTCTCGCCGACGCGGCTCATATCTTTTGAACTGCGCGGCAGCGTCACATCCAGATTGGATTTGAATAGGTAGCTGACGAAGCCGCTGCAATCGAAGCCGGTCAAGGGCGAAGCGCCGCCGTTGCGATAGGGCGTGCCGATCAACTCGTTGGCTTTGCCGAGCAGGCTATCGACGATGCTAGGCTCTTGCGGCGGTGTGGTTTCTGCCTCAGGAGCGGCGACGACCGAAGGCGGGACGGATTCCTGCGGGGCAGCCAAGGCTGGCTGTCCCAGCAGGCTAGATGCAAATAATGCAGCAAAGAGGAATCCGCTTCTATTCATCAGGTTAGCCGAGTTTGGTGATGTGGCGTCATAAATTCAGTGCTATTTTAACGCGATTTCAACTGCCCCGGCAAAGTTTCCTGCCGCATCCAGACGGGGCTGCTGCTATTATTCGCGCCAACATCAGGAGCCATTTGCATGTACAAGACTATTGAAGACTTTGTTGGCGGGACGCCGCTGGTTAGACTAAAACGCATCCCCGGCGATACCACCAACATCATCCTTGCCAAGCTGGAAGGTAATAACCCCGCTGGCTCGGTGAAAGACCGCCCGGCGTTGTCCATGATTACCCACGCCGAAGCGCGCGGCGAGATCAAGCCTGGCGACACGCTGATCGAGGCGACTTCCGGCAACACCGGCATCGCGCTGGCGATGGCCGCTGCCATGCGTGGCTACGGCATGATTTTGGTGATGCCCGAGAATCAAAGCATGGAGCGCCGCCAGACCATGCGTGCCTTTGGCGCAGAACTGGTGCTGACGCCGAAGGAGGGGGGCATGGAGTTGGCACGCGATACCGCCGATCGACTGCGCAACGAAGGTCGCGGCATCATCCTCGACCAGTTCGGCAACCCGGACAATCCGCTGGCGCACTATGAAGGCACTGGCCCGGAGATTTGGCGAGATACGCAAGGCTGTCTCACCCATTTTGTCTCCAGCATGGGCACGACGGGGACGATCATGGGTACTTCGCGTTACCTCAAAGAGCGCAACGCGGCTATCCAGATCGTAGGGGCGCAGCCGGAAGAGGGCGCGCAGATTCCTGGCATCCGCAAATGGCCGGAGGCTTATCTGCCCAAGATATACAGCCCGACCAACGTGGATCGCATCGAGTATGTCGGTCAGGCCGAAGCCGAGGAAATGACCCGCCGACTGGCGCGGGAAGAGGGCATTTTCTGCGGCATTTCATCCGGTGGTGCGCTCGCTATCGCCCAGCGCATTTCGCAGCAGGTCGAAAACGCCACCATCGTATTCATCGTCTGCGACCGGGGTGATCGTTATCTCTCGACCGGCGTGTTTCCGGCATAGAGGGGGGCGGTATAATGCCCCACTTGGATTTCTCCCCGGCGTAGGGGAAAGTACACCAGATTCGTTATCAACTATTTAAGGCAATCCTCCCATCATGGCTCAATACGTAATGTCGATGCTCCGCGTGAGCAAGATCGTTCCTCCCAAGCGTCAGATCATCAAGGATATTTCCCTCAGTTTCTTTCCCGGTGCCAAGATCGGCTTACTCGGCTTGAACGGCTCGGGTAAATCCACCGTGCTGCGCCTGATGGCGGGAGTGGATCAGGAATTTGACGGTGAGATCCAGCGCGAGCCCAATATCCGCATCGGCTACCTGCCGCAGGAACCCGTGCTGAATCCCGACTGGACAGTGCGTCAGGAAGTCGAGTCGGCCTTGGGCGAAGTGATGGAAGCGCAAGCCAAGCTGGATGCGGTGTACGCTGCGTATGCCGAAGAGGACGCCGATTTCGATGCGCTCGCCACCGAGCAAGCCCGCCTCGAAGCCATCATCGCCACCTCCGGTTCGGATTCCGCACATCAGATGGAGATCGCCGCCGACGCGCTACGCCTGCCCGAGTGGGACGCCGTCATCAAGAATCTGTCCGGCGGTGAAAAGCGCCGTGTGGCCCTGTGCAAGCTGCTGCTGGAAAAGCCCGACATGTTGCTGCTGGACGAGCCGACCAACCACCTCGACGCGGAATCCGTCGAGTGGCTGGAGCAGTTTCTGGTGCGCTTCCCCGGCACCGTGGTCGCCGTCACCCATGATCGCTACTTCCTCGACAACGCCGCTGAGTGGATCTTGGAATTGGATCGCGGCCACGGCATCCCTTGGAAGGGCAACTACTCAAGCTGGCTCGACCAGAAGGGCGAACGTCTGGCGGTGGAACAGAAGCAACTCGACGCCCACGCCAAGGCGATGAAGCAAGAGTTGGAATGGGTGCGCCAGAACCCCAAAGCGCGCCAAGCCAAGTCCAAGGCGCGTATCGCCCGCTTTGAAGAGCTGAACTCGCAGGAACACCAGAAGCGCAACGAAACGCAGGAAATCTTCATCCCCGTCGGTGACCGTCTGGGCAACGAAGTCATTGAATTTGAAGGCGTGAGCAAAGCCTACGGCGACCGCCTGCTGATCGACAACCTCAGCTTCAAGATTCCGCCCGGTGCCATCGTCGGCATCATCGGCCCCAACGGCGCAGGTAAATCGACCCTGTTCCGCATGATCACCGGCAAGGAAACACCTGATTCCGGCACGGTCAAGATCGGCCAGACCGTCAAGATCGCCCACGTGGACCAAACGCGCGACACGCTGGACAGCACCAAGACCGTGTTCGATGCCATCTCCGGCGGCAACGACATTTTGACCGTCGGAAAATACGAGACCCCAGCGCGCGCCTACATCGGTCGCTTCAATTTCAAGGGTGGCGACCAAGCCAAGATCGTCGGCCAACTCTCCGGCGGTGAACGCGGTCGCCTGCACCTGGCGCAAACCCTTATCTCCGGCGGCAACGTGCTGCTGCTCGACGAACCTTCCAACGATCTTGATGTGGAAACCCTGCGCGCGCTCGAAGATGCACTGCTCGAATTCGCCGGCTGCGTCGCCGTCATCTCCCACGACCGGTGGTTCCTCGACCGCATCGCCACCCACATCCTCGCCTGCGAAGGCGATTCCAAGTGGGTGTTCTTTGATGGCAACTATCAAGAGTATGAAGCGGATAAGCGGAAGCGGCTGGGCGAAGAGGGCGCGAAGCCTAAGCGGATTCGGTATAAGCCGATTAGTCGTTAAAACTGGGCGGTTTTGACCTTCCCCGAGGGTGTCCTAGATTTTGTGTAAACGGGTTTTCTCTACTGATGCGGCATCCGCTCCTCGAACTGGATAGTAAACCGATTTAGCGCCGCCTTCCAATCGCGGATCGGCATCGTCCATTTCTTGCTGATGTTTTGTATGGCCAGATAAAACAGTTTTAGCAGCGCCTCATCGGACGGAAACGAGCCACGGTTCTTGGTGATTTTCCTCAGACTCATGTTCAGCGGTTCAATCGCGTTAGTGGTGTAGATCACCCGGCGAATCTCCGGCGGGTATTCAAAGAACGGCGTGATGCGCGCCCAGTTGCGCCGCCAGCTCTGGCCGATGGGCGGATAGTCCGCATCCCATTTGGCTTCAAATGCCGTCAGCTGTTGTTCGGCTTCTTCGACCGTGGCGGCGGTATAAATGGCGCGCAGATCGTCCGCCACTTCCTTGCGCAATTTCCAGCCAACGTAGTTCAGACTATGCCGCACCATATGCACGATGCATAGCTGCACGGCGGTCTTGGGAAACACAGTCTCAATGGCCTCCGGGAATCCTTTCAATCCATCCACGCAGGCAATGAAGATGTCCGATACGCCACGGTTCTTGAGTTCGGTCGCCACCTGTAGCCAGAACTTGGCCCCCTCGGTCTGCGCGATCCAGATGCCGAGCAGTTCCTTCTCCCCATCCAGTTTGATGCCCAGTGCCAGATAGACCGCCTTGACCCGCACGACACCGTTATCGCGCACTTTGACGTGGATGCAGTCGAGATAAACGATGGGGTACAGCGCATCTAGCGGGCGGGATTGCCAAGCTTTGACATCTTCGACGACCGCATCAGTTACCGAGGAGATCAGGGAGGGCGACACCTCGGCGCCATACATCTCTTCCAGATGTGACTGAATCTCGCGCACCGTCAGCCGATGAGATAGCTGAGGATGATTAACCTACTATTAGGCCCTCCTGGTGGAGGCAAAAGCTATGAAGCCACTGTTTACCACGTCCTCCCCGCGCTTGCGAAGGGCCGCAAGATCATCACGAATCTACCCCTTGACCTTGATCGGATTGAGCTTCACATCGTCGCGTTTCTCAGCAGTCCTACAAAGAGCTCTTATCACTTCGAGGCATCACAAAACGGCCAGCACGCTTTTTTCCTGACCCAAGAGCAATTGACTCGATCAGGCTACCTCGTAACAGGCCTGAGTGACTGTTCTGCCAAACTCCGATTCAACGAGTTTGAGTTCTACACCACTTGCGACGTAGCCCGCCAAGGCCTTGCCCCAAACATTCCTTCGAATTCGTAGCCGAACAGCCGTAGCCGCGCGCACGAAGGAGCACGGCGAAGGCTGCGGCGGAGTAGGGTAGACCTGATTTTTCAACACACAAAAAGGGAAGGGGGCTTGCGCCCCCTTTCTTTGGATCTCGTTCTTACATGTAACCTTATCTATTTAATAGATTATTCACAATCAAGCCGATGATTGAGATATTCAAGGCTACTGTAATACCCATCATCCACCGGAGTCCTGTAACCTCAGCTCGTAATGCTTCTAGGCTTCCATCAATTTTGTTAAAACGCGAATCGTAATCGGCTAGTGCTTTTGCAGCTGCTTGCGCTTTCTCGTCGCTTGCTCCGGCGCTTTTGAATGCGTCATATACTTCAATGATGATCGTGCTCATATTTTCCCTTTCAGAATGGCCGCGAGTTTACGCTTTATTCAATAGATCATCAATTTCACCAGCCTGTTGTGCCGTAATTATTCCGGCCATCAGTAACGCTTGCATTGCACCTACAGTTACACCAGCGGCGAACCTTTTCTC
>JACRAT010000018.1 GCA_016234685.1 Nitrosomonadales bacterium | reverse complement strand
TCCCTGCCTGATGTCGGGTTTGCCCGTCCCGCACCGAGCGCTGCGCGCCACCGTCTCCGGGCAATACATCAAATCCACACAGCTTCATACTCCAACACTCCCTGCCTGATGTCGGGTTTGCCCGTCCCGCACCGGGCGCTGCGCGCTACCGTCTCCGAGCAATACATCAAATCCGCACAGCTTCATCAGTTTGCTTCCTTATGCGCCACAGCGGCTTCGACGTAGGCCTTGAACAAGGGATGACCATCGCGCGGCGTGGAGGTGAATTCCGGGTGGAACTGCACGCCGACGAACCAAGGATGCAGTGTCTGCGGCAACTCCATCATCTCAGGCAGATTCTCGGTAGGCGTGCGCGCCGAGATGATGAGGCCAGTGGATTCCAGCGCAGGCACGTAATGATTGTTGACCTCGTAGCGATGGCGATGGCGCTCGTTGACTTGGTCGCCGTAGATGCGCTGCGCCAGCGTACCGGCCTTGATCGGGCAACGCTGTGAACCCAAGCGCATCGTGCCGCCCAGATCGGAGTTTTCGCTGCGGGTCTCGATCTTGCCTTCGCGGTCTTGCCACTCGGTGATGAGGGCCACCACCGGATGGGTGGTGTCGGAATCGAACTCGGTGCTGCTGGCGTCCACCATGCCCGCCACGTCGCGCGCATATTCGATCACGGCCAACTGCATCCCCAGACAGATGCCGAGATAGGGAATGTTGTTCTCACGGGCGTAGCGGATAGCGGCGATCTTGCCTTCCGTGCCACGCTTGCCGAAACCGCCGGGAACCAGCACTGCATCCAACTTGCTCAGACAGGCGACGCCATCGACCTCGATGTTCTCGGAGTCCAGATACTCGATGTTGACGCGCGTGCCGGTGTGGATGCCCGCATGGCGCAACGCCTCGATCAATGACTTGTAAGACTCGGTCAACTCGACGTACTTGCCGACCATGCCGATGGTGATCTCGTGCGTCGGATGCTCCAGCGCATACACCAGTTTGCTCCACACGGTCAGATCGGCGGGGCGCGCGTTCAGATGCAGCTCTTCGCACACAATGCGATCCAGCCCCTGCTCGTTGAGGATCTGCGGAATCTTGTAGATACTGTCCACATCCCACACCGAGATCACGGCGTCTTCGTGGACGTTGGCGAACAGCGAGATCTTGGCGCGCTCGTCGTCCGGGATCGGACGGTCGGCGCGGCACAGCAGGGCGGTCGGCGAGATACCGATCTCGCGCAGCTTCTGCACGCTGTGCTGAGTCGGCTTGGTCTTCAGTTCGCCCGCGCTGGCGATATAGGGAACCAGCGTCAGATGCACATAGGCGACGCTGTTGCGCCCCAAACGCAAGCCCATCTGGCGCGCGGCTTCGAGGAACGGCAAGGACTCGATGTCACCCACCGTGCCGCCGATCTCGCAGATCGCCACATCAGCCTTGCCGTCATGCGAAGCGGCGGCACCGCGTTCGACGAAAGCCTGTATCTCGTTGGTGATGTGCGGAATGACCTGCACCGTCTTGCCCAGATATTCGCCGCGACGCTCCTTGCGGATCACGCTCTCGTAGATCTGTCCGGTAGTGAAATTATTGGCCTTGCGCATCTTGGCGCTGATGAAGCGCTCGTAATGACCGAGGTCGAGGTCGGTCTCCGCGCCGTCTTCGGTGACGAAAACTTCGCCATGCTGAAACGGGCTCATCGTGCCGGGATCGACATTGATGTACGGATCCAGCTTGAGCATGGTGACTTTGAGGCCGCGCGACTCAAGGATCGCTGCGAGGGAGGCGGCTGCGATGCCCTTCCCTAGGGAAGAAACGACGCCACCAGTAATGAAGATGTATTTAGTCATGGGGCGCAATGATACCGGAAAACGGCGCGCCCCTCCAATCCGAGGGCGCTTAAATCAACTCGCCCTGACTGGACAGCAGATGCGGAGAAGGCGATCCGATCAGATTGCCCTGCACAAAATCCACACCGATCTCACGCAGAATCCCCAGCACGACCTCGTCTTCGACGAATTCGGCCACTGTCAGCTTACCGAAGCCCTGAACCACTTCGGTCAGTGCCTTGACGAACACCCTATCATCCTGATTCGTCGCCAATCCCCGGATGAAAGAGCCGTCGATCTTGACGAAATCGACCGGCAACTCGCGCAGATACTGGAAGGAACTGTAACCCACACCAAAATCGTCCAAACCCAGCGAACAACCCAAGCCACGCAGCGCACCCATCACATTGATGGCGTTAGCGAAGTTCGCCAGCGCTGCCGTTTCGGTGATCTCGATCAACAAACGCTCACCGCCGACGTCATACCGTGCCAACGCCACCCGCATGGCATCGACTACGGTTTCATCATCGAAGCTGCGCCCGGAAAGATTGACGGCCACCTTAGTGCCCGCATGTTGGGCCACGAAGGCCACCACCGCATCAATCACCCAAAGGTCGATACGCCGAACCAGCCCCGAGCTTTCCGCCACATCAATAAAAGACTCGGGCGAGATGACCGCATCACCAAGCCCATTCATGCGTACCAGTGCTTCGTAATGGCTGACCTTGCCGTTACGCAGATTCAGGATGGGCTGGAAGTACATCTGAAAACCATCCGTCTCCAATGCCCGCTCGACCTCGCCGCACCAATAGGTCTGGCGACCGGCAGCCTCGCGATAGGGATCTTCGGCGGAATAGAGATGCCAGGAGCCATAGCCCTTGGCTCGGGCCTGCGTCAGCGCCAGCTGTACACTGCCCAGCAAGGAATCCGCATCAGCGCCATGATCCGGGAAAACCGCCACGCCGACACAGGTAGACAGGTGCTGCAAACCACTTTGCCTGGCGATCACCTGATTGAGCTGGCGCGCCAAAATGATCGCATCGGCAGCGCTCAGGTCGGCGAACACCAGTGCAAAATCGTCGCTCCCCAAACGGGCGCTGAGACATGCGACGGGCGACAACTCGCGGATGTGCGCAGCACAAGCAGTCAGCACCGCATCGCCTGCTTCGTGTCCGTTCGCCTCATTCACTGCCTTGAATTGGTCGATGTCGCAGACCAGAATAACGCCACGCGTACCGTTTGCCAGCAGCGTATCCAGTTCGCGCTTGAATGCCCTTCGGTTATACAGTCCGGTGACGGCATCGTGTTCGGTCAGGCTATGCAGACGATGCTCGGTGCGCCTGAGTTCCGTCACATCCATTCCGACCGACAGGAATACCGCCGGCTCGCCTTCCTCGCTCACCAATCTGGAGTGGAACCACACCAAGTTCCGCACACTGTGATCGGGCCGCATCATGCTCGACTCACTGTGCCGCACCCGCCCTGTCACCATGCCTGCCATCTCGATGCCATAAGCGTGCCGCAACTCCGCTGCCAGAAACAATTCAGCGAAGTTCTCACCCATGACATCTTCTCTGGGCAAGCCACAGGTCTGCATGGCGTAATCATTCGCCAGATAGATACGCCCATCCAGCCCATAACTCAGAATCAACACGGGAGCCGTGTTCAGCAGACCCGACACGAAATCGCGTTCGCGTTCCATCAGGCTCGTTTGCGCGGCAAGCGAGCTGGCGTGTTCGAGGGACTCCGAACGCAAGAGCTCCAGCCGTTCGGTCAGGGTGATGGCCAACTCCCCCAGTTCATCCATCTCATCGAGCACCTTGGCGCGCTTGCGCAGGGCATGACGCTGCCGCACTTCATCGAATCTCTCCTGCCCCAGCAACGGCAACACATCGGCGATCTCGCGCAGCCGCTGCATGGTCGGCCGCAACAGCACATAGAGCAGCAACATCGCGGCGACCAGCACGACGCCACCCCAAGCCAGACTGCGCTGGACAGACGAATTGATGGCCTCGACCTCGCGCGTCACGTCGGTGACAAAAGCCAGATGCACCGGCGATTCATTTCTGAGCGGCACCGAGGAGAACATCACCTGCCGCACCTGCCCCAATCGTGCGGATTGAAAATACCCGTTGTGCCAAGTACCGGAAGTGGCCGCCTGCAAAACAGCGCGCGCGCCATCGCCGCCGCTATTGAACAGCAAGTGCATCCCCGCCAAAGGCGAATCATCCTGACGCACCGGACCAGTGAACACCGCCACCTCAGCCCCGGAAAGCTGGCGCAGATCGAGGATCAACCCTTCCAGACTGCTGGTCAGCGCCACCGTCCCGAGGAATCGCCCATACTGCGTGATCGGAACCACCGTCTGATGATTACAGCCATCGGCACACTCCAGCCAGGAAGAAGGGACTTCGCGGATAGAGGCGGCTCTGGCTTGTGCCGCTTGCAAGGTAGATGGCAGACGTTCGCCCCATGCCGCCAACGGGCGTTGAATGTCGTCGTAGAAGGCAACCGCCGAGAGTCCCTGCCCCAGATTCAGTTCAGACCAGAGCATCTCGACATCTTTGGGCAACTCGCCACCACGTCCCGCCGCCATGTCCTCACGCACCTTGGGAAGGTCGGCCAGCATCCGCCCCAACATCTGCATCCTGTCCGCTTGCAACTGGAACAAGCGCCCCACCATCTCTTGTGTACGATCACGGTAAGCAGCGCGCTCCTGATCGAACTGGCGCATCTGCGTCTGGTATTGCAGCCAGATCAGCAGGCCGCCGGTGACAGCCAGCACCAAACCCGCCAGAAAGACTATCTTGCGGCGAATGCTGAGGAACGAGGGAGTTAGATACATCGGAATCAGAATCGCCAGGCGGCCTGCAACAGCAACATATCCCAAGTAGTAGCAAGATTGACAGGAAGGTTATCGAGCTTGGAGACCCAAGCCCCACCATTGACGTGATGCACTTCGGCAAACAGCGACCAAGCCGAGGTCGGATCGTAACGCAGGCCAGAAGCCCAATCTCTCGCATAACGCTGAGCGGCGGGCAATCCGGTGGCGGCGGCGAAACGCTGACCATTGCGATCAGACTTATCCAGCACGAGCGTGTCGTAACGCAAAAAAGCCTTCCAGCGCGACGCAAAGCGCCATTCGGTTTGCAGATAGAGCGCCTCGACCGTGCTATCCATATCCAAGATCGTCAGCGGTCCCGGCAAATTGAAGTTCTTACGCAACTGACGGGTGACGGCGTATTCGGCGGTATGGCTCCAATCCTCCGCGTTGTACTGCAAAGAAAACACCCCCGTATTCAGCGTGATGTCGCCCGCCCCCGTCGTCCCGCCCATCAGCCCCACCAGCCCGAAGAAATCCTGCGGTGCCGGCTGGAAGCGCATCGCCAGACTGCCCGCCGACAAGCCCGCGCGCATCCGCCCGCCATCACCCTCCCACAGAGCATGGGCCAGCACGGAAGGACGCCCCTTGAAACGCCCGGTCTGCTGATCCACCATAAAGGCAGTCAGATTGCCATCCCGCACCTCGGGCTGCATCACGCTGACTTCCCATTCGAGCGAATTCTCGGTGCCATCCAAGCCGCCATACAGCGAAGCCCCCGGCGCAGCCAGGAAGAAATTGCGCACCTGATCGTGATAGATGGATTGCGGCAACAAGATGCTGCTACGGGTGTGCGCCACATCGCGCGTGGTATTGTAAAAACCAAAAGGATTCTTGATCTTGCCGATGCGCGCGCCCAGACGAGCGCCCTCCGCATTGACCAGCAAGCGATCGACGAAGGCGTAATCCACCCGCACATTGCCATTATCCGAAGCGCCAGCCCAGCGCGACAACAACTGCGCGGAGACCAGCCAGTCGGCATTCGGACGCCAGGACAGATTGCCGCCCAGTTCACGCATATCCGTGCCCAGACTGCCCGACTTGCTGCCGCCGATACGATTTTGATTGGACGAAACGACTGATTGACTGACAAAGCCGTGCGCCTGCACGCCTTCCGGCAAACCGTCCAGCGGTTCAGCGCGAACGCCGGAAGCGCCCAGCACGGCGCTAACGAACAGTAATCGTGCGAACTGATTCATTATTATTTACCTTCCTGATATACCCGATCGCGCCCGGCGTTGCCGCCACCCGCGCGATCATCTCTTCTTCCGTAGCCACTTCGACAGGCGCTTGCCCGGTACCGGAATAGACCAACCTGTCCCAAGATTGACGCAATTGATATGGATAGATACTGAGAACTTCCTTGCATAGCCCACTATGCAGAGGATGATGATCGGGCAGAATGAACACCCGGACTGGTGAGCCGTCGGCCCATTGTGTCTGACGCATGGCGAACATGGCACGCGCGGTACTCACCGTGACCTGCCGTTCTGCCACGCTGCCATTGGCGATGACCTCTACCGCATGAACCACAGGAAGACTCAAAAACAGCAGAAAGAATGTCCGTAACAACCAGCGCATCAAACCTCCGCCTCGACAAACCTCACCACGCAGAAAAGGGACGCCACAGACATCGCGCCCGGGCGGCTCACTATAATCGATTTGGAATCTCCCCTGTTTATCATCGCCCTGCCTGTCCATTTTCCGTCATATCCGCAGGTTCTAGGGCGATACTTGCCGCCACTTTTATTTTTCCGAACTGTAACACAAGCCACGACCGCCCCGTCAACCGCCCGAAAAAAAGACCTCTCCGACCCTCCTCCTCGCGGCGCCCCCTCTCTCTGGACAGATGCGTAGCGCTTGAGACATTTCCTACGGCAATCCAGATCACCCCAACCTCAAGCCTCTGCGCCACATTTCTCCAGCAAGCTCTCAAAATCACCGATAGACACGGCGCGCGAATAAAAGAAGCCTTGCGCATAATCGCAACCGAAAGCGATCAACAGGTCGCGCTGCTGCGCCGTTTCCACGCCTTCAGCGATGGTCTTGATGCCGAGCTTGTGCGCCATGACGATGATGGCTTCGACCAGCGCCTGATCGGACTCTCTTTCGGTCAGGCTGCTGATAAAGGAGCGGTCGATCTTGAGGTAGTTGATGTCGAACTGATTCAGGTAGGAGAGCGAACTGAAGCCTGTACCGAAGTCGTCGATGGAAACCTCGATCCCCTGATTCTGAAAGCTCATCAGTCGCTGCCTGACCTTGCCTATATCCTTGAGCAACAATCCTTCAGTGATCTCCACCGCGATACTATTGCCCGGCAGACCACGACTACTCAGCGCTTCCATCCACTCCTTGCCCACACTCTCTTCAGAGAACTGAACCGGTGATTTGTTGACGCTGATCGGCACCAAGCTGCCGAACTTATCTCGCCAGCGCTGAACACTGGCGATGGATTGACGGAATACCCAGTCTCCGATCTCCAGGATCAGCCCGGACTCCTCCGCCAGCGGAATGAACAGATCCGGCGAGATCATGCCGCGCCCCTGATGCTTCCAGCGCAACAGCGCTTCGGCCTTGACGATGCGCCCGCTGGCTGCGTTCACGATGGGCTGGTAATACACCTCCAGCTCGCCACGCGCCAAAGCCTGCCGCAAATCGTTGGTCAGCGAGAGCTTCTCTTGTGCTTCGCGCTGCATGGATTCAGTGAAATAGCCGTAGCGATTGCGCCCCATCGCCTTGGCCCCGTACATCGCCTGATCCGCACTCTTCAGCAATCCTTCGAGATCGAGCGCATCGTCTGGGTAGAGCGTGATACCGATGCTGGCCGAGATGTAGGCGTTGTCGCTACCCAATTCGAACGGACGCGCCAATTCGGCAATGATGTTCTGCGCGATGCGCTCCAAGTGCACCCGACTATCGAAGCCGGACAGGATCACAGTGAATTCGTCGCCCCCCAGACGGGCGACGGTATCAGTCTCGCGCACGCACTGGCTGATGCGCAAGGCTGCCTCCATCAGCAGCAGGTCGCCCTTGTCGTGACCCAAGGTATCGTTCACCTCCTTGAAACGATCAAGGTCGATGAACAACAGCGCCAGCGACCAGCCGTTGCGGTTAGATTTCTTAAGGTCTCGCTCCAGCCGGTCGCGGAACAAGCGGCGGTTCGGCAGATTGGTCAGCGTGTCGTAATTGGCCTGCCGCCAGATCAGCTCGTCCTTGCGCTTGCGCTCAGTGATGTCCGAGAACTGCGAAACGTAACGCGTGACGCTGCCGTCGGCATTTTTAATGGCGCTGATATTGGCCCACTGCGCATAAGGCTCACCGCTCTTGCGGCGCGCCCACATCTCGCCCTGCCAATGCCCATTTTCGTCCACTGCCCGCCGCAGCTGGCGATAGAAATCTTCATCGTGCTGACCGGCGTGCAGCAGCAACGGCGACTGTCCCGCGACCTCGTCCCGCCCGTATCCGGTGATGCGGGTAAAGGCGGGATTGACCTCGACGATGTGACCCTCCACATCCGTCACCATGATGGCCTCGCTGCTCGACTGGTAGATCGAGGCTGCCAGCCGCAACGATTCTTCGGCCCGCTTGCGCTCGGTGATGTCGCGCGACGAGGCATAGACAAAACGCTGCTCGTGGATGGTGACGGTCGTCGCATGGACCTCCGCCGTGATCTGCCGCCCATCCTTGCAGCACTGCTTGGTCTCGATGAGCAAGCCCTCGTCGGGGATCATCGCCACCATTTCCTCGAACGATGGCCCGTTCGCAATGGAGACATCCCACTGCCGTACATTCATGCCGCGCATCTCTTGCGGCGTGTAGCCCAACATGCGACAGAAAGAGTCGCTAGATTCCAGCAGGTTGCCATGTTCATCAAGGATATGCAGGCCGTCAGCCGCCGTGCGGAACAGCGTGCGCGTCTTGGTGACCTCGCGCTGCAAGGCCTGCTCGGCCTGCACCCGCTCTGTAATGTCGTGGATGATGGAATAGAGCAACCTCTGCCCAGTCCAGTTGATCGGGCCGGAATGCACCTCCACATCGCGCACTTCGCCGCCCGCCAGCTTGTGCTTGAAGTGGAAACAGAATTCCTGCTCCTGACTGGCGTTCGCCATCTTTCTGGCGATCTCCTCGGCAGACAGGGTATTGATCTCGGCGATATTCATCGCCTCCAACTGTTCCTGCGTATAGCCGTAATAGGTGCTCGCTGCCGCGTTCGCATCCACGATGCGCCCGCAGCTGGGGTCGATCAGCAACATCGGCGCCTTACTGCCCTTGAACAGCGCCCGATAACGCGCCTCGCCCAACTCCTTTTCAAACTGCGTGCGCAAACTGTGTACTGATAGTTGGCTGGATTTCCAAGCCAGAAAATACAAGGCGACAGAAAATACGACGAACATCACGCCCAGCGAGGCGAATTCAGCCTGCGCTGCCGCCACATCGGAAGTTTCCAGCAACACTCGAAGCAAAGTGAGCGTAACCACGGGCAGGAAATAGGCCTGGAAAGCCGGAAAATAAGCATTCCAAGACGCGACCGCGCCCGCCATCATGCCGACGATCACGACCAGCAGAAAGATCTGATGCAGCAGCGAAGCCACCGGGAACAGCACGATGGCCGCCAAGCCCCAAGCCATACCCGAGGCCAGCGCCCCCCATACGGCGACTCGCTTCCAGCGTTCGAGATGACCGGCTTTCGCCTCATCGCGCTCATATTCGCGCAACAGGTGGAAGCGCTGCGCGGTGATCGCCGTCAATGCCAGCAACCAGCCCACAAGGGATCCCTGCGGCACGACCTCCGACAGAAAGAACGCCGCAATGCCCGCATTGACGACGTTCACCAGATAAACCAGCCGCGCGCGGGAGAACAACAGCGCGATCTGGGCAGCCTCGATACGCGAGACCGAATCCTGATTGAGCAACTTCACACCCCCTCCTAGTTCCTGCCCGATACTTTGCCGGTCAAGATAAAAACGCCTACATCTGACGCCATGATAGCTTCATTCTTTCAATTTGCCTCCAACAGATTCCACGGCCATGTCTGACCCGTGCCGAATCAGGCTATAATTCGCGCCACCATAGGCTTACACAGCTCGCCACATCAGCCCTTCCGAACACTGAGGATAATCATCTTGACACTTTCCACTCGCGTACAAGCCATCAAACCTTCCCCCACGCTCGCCGTCGCTGCCCGTGCTGCCAAGCTGAAAGCCGAAGGTAAGGACATCATCGGATTGGGGACGGGCGAGCCGGATTTCGACACGCCGCAGCACATCAAGGACGCAGCCATCGCAGCGATCAACAAGGGATTCACCAAGTACACCGCCGTGGGCGGCACGCCCTCGCTCAAGGCCGCCGTCATCGCCAAGTTCAAGCGCGACAACGGGCTGGACTACACCGCGAAGCAGATCCTCGTCTCCTGTGGAGGCAAGCAGAGCTTCTTCAATCTGGTGCTGGCGACCATCGACCCCGGCGACGAAGTCATCATCACCGCACCTTACTGGGTGTCGTATCCCGACATCGTCATCATCGCCGAGGGCAAACCGGTGATTGTGCAGGCCGACATCGCACAGGGCTTCAAGCTGACGCCGTCACAACTGGAAGCGGCGATCACGCCGAAGACCAGAATGATCGTCATCAACAGCCCGAGCAACCCGTCCGGCGCGATGTACTCGCTGGATGACCTGAAGGCGCTGGGCGAGGTGTTGCGCAAACACCCGAACATCCTCATCGCCACCGACGACATGTACGAACATATCCAGTTAGGCTCCGATAAGTTTTACAACATCCTCAACGCCTGCCCCGACCTGTATCCGCGCACCATGGTGCTGAACGGCGTATCCAAGGCTTACGCGATGACCGGCTGGCGCATCGGCTATGCCGCCGGGCCGGAAAACATCATCACCGCGATGGAGAACGTGCAATCGCAAAGCACCTCCAATCCGACCTCGATCTCGCAAGTCGCCGCCGAAGCCGCGCTGAATGGCGATCAGGATTGCCTCGCCCCGATGATCGCCGCGTTCCGTGAGCGCCACGAATTCGTGGTCGATGCCTTCAACCAGATCTCTGGACTGAAATGCATCAAGGCGGGCGGCGCGTTCTACGCTTTCCCCGATGCGCGCGAGGCCATTGCCCGCCTGCATCAGCAAGGCAAGCTCCAGACCGCCACCGACATCGCCCTGTCCGAATATCTGCTGGCAGAGGCCGGTGTGGCGGTGGTGCCGGGCTCGGCCTTCGGCTCTGAAGGCTATTTCCGTATCTCCTTCGCCACCTCGATGAACAACCTCAAAGCGGCGCTGGAACGTATCGCCAAGGCTCTGGCTTGAGGTCGTAGCTCAAGCACACAACTTGGGGACACGCTGACTACCCTTTCGTGGCAAGCCCTTCGATACCTCAGGGCGAACAGTTTGAATAAATCAGCGTGTCCTTGCCAGTACCGCTCCTGCTGGCAGAAGGGCTAGAGATGCGGGACGACCGAATTTGACGCCCACGCCCAACCGATCACGGAGACCTCCGCTTCCCGGCTAAACGGCGGCCTCCCTTGTAACTCCACCTTTCAGGCGCACAATGCGCCGGTAACTTCTGATGTCTACTTATGATTGCCTGATCTTGGGCTCTGGCGCTTCCGGCCTGATGTGCGCTCTGACTGCCGCCCAGCGTGGCCGCTCGGTGATGCTGCTCGACCACTACTCCAAACTGGCCGAGAAGATCCGCATCTCGGGCGGCGGCAACTGCAACTTCACCAATCTGGACATGCGGCCCGACTGCTTCGTCTCGGCCAATCCGCACTTCGTGCGCTCGGCGCTGGCGCGCTACACCCCGCGCCATTTCACCTCCCTGCTCGACCGCTACCGCATCGGCTATCACGAAAAAACGACGGGACAATTGTTCTGCGATGCGGGTTCGGAAGCCATCATCGCCATGCTGCGCGCAGAATGTGAGACGGCTGGCGTGCGCTGGTCTACGCCCTGCGAGATCCAAAGTGTGGCCGCCAAAAGCGTGCGCCCCGCCTCGGCTGAAGACGCAGCAGCGACTGAATTCACCGTCACCACCAATCGCGGCATCTTCAAGAGCCGCTCACTGGTGGTCGCCACCGGCGGTCTGTCCATCCCCAAGATCGGGGCGACGCCGTTCGGCTACAAATTGGCCGAGCAGTTCGGCCTACCCATCGTGAAACTCAAGCCGGGGCTGGTTCCGCTGTCTTTCACTCCGCAAGACTGGGCGCCTTATGCCGATCTGACCGGCGTCACGCTGGATGCCGAGGTCAGCTACGGCGGGCGCTCCTTCCGCGAGAGTCTGCTGTTCACCCATCGCGGCTTGAGCGGCCCGGCCATCCTGCAAATCTCCACCTACTGGGAGCACGGTCAGCCCATCTCCATCAATCTTTTGCCCGACCATGACATGGCGCAATTGCTGGAGGAGAACCACGGCAGCCAAAAGCAACTGGTCAATTTCCTGTCGCAATATCTGCCCAAGAACTTCGCCCAGACCTGGAGTGCGCAATTCGTCGAGAACAAACCACTCAACCAGCTCAGCCACAAGCAACTGCGCACCCTAGCCGAACGACTGCACAACTGGCAGATCACCCCCTCCGGCACATTGGGCTACACCAAGGCCGAAGTCACCTGCGGCGGTGTCGACACCCGCGCGCTGTCATCCAAGACCATGCAGGTCAATACCGTTCCCGGCTTGTATTTCATCGGCGAAGTGGTCGATGTGACCGGTCAACTAGGCGGCTACAACCTGCACTGGGCATGGGCCTCGGGCTACGCCGCAGGGCAGCATTGCTGAATCGCCAAAAAAAAAGGGCAACCAAGTTGCCCTTTGGGTTGCACTGACCGCTGCGTCAGAAACCGGCGATGACACCCGCGCTCAACAGATTCAGCTTGTGCTGACCGAGCGTAGCCGGGTCACCCACTCGCCCGAGGTCATCATACTGCGCACGCAAGACGATAGAGCGAGACATTTTGTACTTGACGCCCACCCCGAACAGCGGTGTGATGCTGGTCGCCGTCATCCCCGGCGTGATCCCGCCGGTATTCACCCCGGTCGACTTCTGCGTGGTGTACGCCACGCCCAGCCGTCCAGTCAGCGCCCAACTCGGACTCAAAGGCAGCTCTCCCACAGCCGCCAGTTGAAAACCGCTACTGGCAACAGAAGCCGAGGCCGCCGCATTGGCATATTTGACGACGCCATAATCGGCATAGCCAGCCTCGATGGCGATACGCTTGGTCAGTTGATAGCCCGCGCCCAGACGGAAGCCTATATCAGTATCCTGACAAGTCGTGCCGGCAGGCAGGCCGACACAGGCATCGCCTGCCGTCGCCATACCCAGATCGGCAGCAGCATAGAAACCGGTTTCGTCAGCGGCGTCGCTCTCTTCCGCACGCGCCACGCCCGAAGTCGCCAGCCCGATCAGCGCAGCCACGAATAATCCTTTAGTTACCATTTATCCACTCCCCTTGTAGTCACCGCTCATGCAGTGCGGCATTTCGAATGCGGCGAGAATACCCGATAGCCGATGGGTAACTCAAGCTGCCTCGCTCAGAATTGTTTGTTTAGACCAAATTGCCCGAGCGCTCGTTGAAAACTATAGAGCGGAATCGTCGAATCATTCTTTATCACAGTCAGTGAAACGACCGGCGAAAAACCGAACAGCTGCCAGTCGCGCTTGGTCGCATCCATACTGAATGAGCTCATCGCATCATGGCGATACTGATTGAAGAACTGCTGGAATACCGGATAGTCACTGCGCGCGATCCGCGCATTGACGCCATATAGCAAGCCCCAAGCGACCTCCGCCCGATAGGCCAGCGAAGCACCCAGCGTCTGGTGCTGCATCTGATCGCTGATCGTCGTATCCTGGCCGAAATCCAGCCCGCCTTCCAGCAAACTGCTAGGGCTGAGCATGTAGCGCAGGCCAGCGCTGGTCGAGGTCAACGTGCCGGGCGAGCCCTTGCCCGCCGCAAAATCGAACCACTGCACATCCAGCCCGGCGCGCAACAGCCATCGTTCGCCCAGTTGACGATTCATGTCCACGAACAGGCCTTGAGCCTCATTGTATGAGCGATCTCCCAGCAAGCGTTTGCTCAAGCTCACGCCGAAACCCACCTCGCCCTGCTCGTACAGATAGCGCGGGCCTAGCCGGGCTGTGACGGTGGTGTCGTTGAATCGGTTCTTGCTGTAATCCTTGCGCAACAGATGAGCACTCGCCGCAATGCGCCAACGATCTGCCAGACTCCAGCGCTTCTCGCCATACAGTTGCCAGAGCACGCCCACCCCGCTGGTTTCGCGCGCATCGCTGGACAAGGTGAACGGCAAACCCGCGACGGACACCGTCTGCGCACTGGTCGCCTGATTGACATTGCTATCGGGCAGAAGGGCGATGCCGAAACCCGCCTGCCAAGTGCGCCTAGAGCGGATCTGCACCAGATAGTCCTGCACCTTGGCGATGACGGCGTCCGGCAGATCGCCCGCCAATACGCGCTCGAAATGATACTGCGCCCCTTCGTCGTTGCCCGACAGCAGATAGGCCCGCGCCAATTCAAGGCGCACTCGGATCAACTCGGGGCGATTATTCAGCACCGTCTGAAACAGGGAGATCGCCGTCGGATAGTTCTGGCTGCCCGCCGCGATCATCCCCGCCAAGAACAAGGTCTCGATAGGATCGACACCCGGCTCCAGCGCGATCTTCTTGATCTCGACCTCAGCCGCTTCCCATTGTTTTTGCAACATGAGCTGACGCACCGCAGCGAAAGGATCGAAACTCAGTTCCGGCTCGACGTAGAACGGCTGGGCTGCAAGCGGGCGGGCCAAGCTCAGCAGACACACCAGCACCACCAGAGCGCGATGCGAACTTAACCGCATCAGGAATTGGTGGTGGGCATCGCACTTCCCCGCCACCTCGCCGCAGAAATCGTCGCGCAGAGGTTTCGCACCCTGAAATAAAAAGGGCGGGAAACCCCGCCCTTTGGGTGTAACCAAGGTCACTGTTTCGCCCCGAAAGAACCTGCCGCCTGCACCGTGGAGGTCGACATTCCCCAGACGCCGGCCGCCTCGTTCGCTGCCGGGCCATAGAAGTGGCCCGCCACCGTGCCCGATGCACCCGCTGTGATACTAGCCGGGTTGACGCCGACCGGCGCTGCTCCCGCCGTCGCCGTGCCATTGAAGGCATTGCCACTGATCGTGCCTGACAAAGCCACGTTGTTGAAGGAACCCGCCGCGACCGCGACGCCGGTCGTGTTGTTCACCGCCGAGATATTGGTGATGTTTCCGGCGACCGTACTGGCCGCAAAATCCGCAGTCAGGCTGATGTTGCCCGACAGCGCATATTGCGTCGCCGTAGCACCCGTTATCGCGATCACACTACCACTGGATTTCCCGGTATAGCTTGCCGTCCCCACCACGGGCATGGCGAGTGTGTATTGCGTGCCGCCTGCCCAGTGCGACAAGCTCACCGTACTTGCGCCTACCGCGACAGGATGCGACTGCCAGTCGCCAAAGTCAGCGTAAGTCAGCCCGGCTTGCGGACTGGCGACCGTCGCCAGCACGCTGGCTTGCCGGGTGTAGATGTCGAACGTCTCGCCCGCTACAGCCGTCGTACCGGTGTAAGCCCCCGTCGTACCGGCGATAGTACTGAGCGGCAACACCGTCGCGGCGACACCCCCAGCGACTGCCAGACTCGCCGGGGGATTGCCCACTGCCGCCGCCGGCATGATGGTCAGCGTAGTCGCGGCTTGCAACGTCCCATGCCCGGTGACCGCCGTGACTTTGCCGAAGGCATCCCGGGTGACGGGCACAGAGAATGTGACTGTATCGGAAGCGGTGAACATAGCCGGTTGCACCAACACCGGCAACGCCGTCTGAGTCAGCACGGGGGCTGCGGCGGGGACTGGCAACAACACCAAGGTATTGGCTGGAGAATTCGCTCCGCCGCTGGTACAGGCGGTAAGCGCGATAAATGAAGCCGCACAACACGCGGCCTTAATTCTAGATTGGAGCATGACTTCCCTCATCTTGAGCACCCTTCCGTCGGCTCTGCCGCAAGAAGAAAATGCGCCGAATGGCTCGTTTATCAGATTGAATAGTTGAGGCGAACACAACTGAAGCATGGCGAACTATTTCTTGGCCCCGAACGAACCCTGAGCCTGCACCGTGGAGGTCGCCATTCCCCACACCCCGGAGACCTCATTGGCTGTTGGCCCGTAGAAATGCCCGGCTACCGTACCCGTCGTACCCGCTGCGATACTGGCGGGATTGACTCCTACAGGGAGCGCACCGGCGGTTGTCGTGCCGTTAAAGGCATTGCCGCTGATCGTGCCAGACAAAGTCACATTATTGAATGCCCCAGCCGCGACCGGGGCTGCCCCTGCGTTGTTCACCGCACTGATATTGGTGATATTCCCGGCTATCGTGCCGCTAGCAAAATTCGCGGTCAGGCTGATGTTGCCGGACAGCTGATACAAGCTCGTCCCCCCCCCGACCGTGGTCAGCGAACTAGCACTCGTCACCCCCGCGTAGGTCGCATTCCCCACCACCGGCATGGTCTGCGTCACCTGCGTCCCGCCCGCCCAAGAGGCCATGGTGACCAAGCCGCTGGCTCCGGCGGGGATATTGCTGCTCAACTGCCAATCGCCGAAGTCTGCATAGGTCAAACCTGCCTGCGGGCTGGCTAGCGTCGCCAATACGTTGGATTGCTGCGAGTTGATGCTGAACGACTTCCCATTCAGTGCCGCTCCCGTGTAAGCCCCTGCCACAGCCGGATTCGCCGCCAATGCCGCCACCGAGGTGTTGATGCCACCAGTGAACGTCGCGCTGGCCATTGCGGGTAGAACTGGCGCAACCACGATCGTCTGCGGGATGGTCAGCGTGGTCGCTGCCAGCAACACGCCCGGCCCGGTGATGAAACTCGCTGTGCCCAGTGCATTCTTGGTTTCCGTAACCGAGAGGCCCGCTGAATCGAGCGCCACCAGAGTATTGGCAGCCAGCTGTGCGGCAGGCGAGGCAGGAATCACCGGTGAAACCGGCGTAACAGGTGCGACAGGCGGAACCACTGGTGTCGACGCCACTACCGATGCCGAGGAACCACTGCCGGCCAGGCAGCCCGAAAGCAGCAGCGTCGAGATGGCTACGCCTGCCGCTGAGATTGTTTTATTTAACTTATTCATTTTTAAATTTAAGGAACCAGCACACTACGTAGTCGCAGCACACCGAAGTCGATCACCCCACCGCTCCAGCCCAGATCCACGTAGCTGCACCCACCCTTGCTTTGCTTATGATCAACCAGCTTATGGCCCATTCTACGTCCAGATAAAGTCGACAAAAACCGGGGGCAATCCTAGCCGAAAACCGTATTTTTAGCTACGCATCAATTCCCGCCATTAAAGATTATTCAAAGTCGTCCGAAAGAACCAAGTAGAGTGCAGAAAAGTACAAACCGGTCATTAGGGAGCGAGCGTTGAAAAAAAATCTGCCAGTAACTCAAGTCGAAATCGACTATTCGGCTGATGCCGTTTTTGTCACCCGCACCGACACACGCGGCGTCATCACTTATGCCAACGATTCCTTTATCAAAATCAGCGGTTTTTCCAAAGACGAGTTGCTGGGCAAGAGCCACAACGTAGTGCGCCACCCCGACATGCCGGAATGGGCATTCAAAAGCCTGTGGGACACGGTCAAGAGCGGGCTGCCCTGGCGCGGCATCGTCAAGAATCGCGCCAAGAATGGCGACCATTACTGGGTGAAGGCGACCGTCTCCCCTATCATCAAGGACAACCAACTCGTCGGCTATCTGTCTCTGCGCAAAAAGCCCAGCCGCCGCGAGATACAGCAAGCCGAGACGCAATACCGCTCTCACGCGCCTTTCGGTCTCTCGCTGGCGCGCCGCTTCAAGAATCTGCAACTTCAGTACAAGCTGCAACTGCTGATCCAGCCGTTCCTGCTGGTGGCGCTGATCGCTGCGAATCTGACCGTCTCCCAGCAGATCAAGGAGCGCATGGTCGATTCCGTCAAACAACGCGCCAACGGCATCGCCATGGAAGTCATCGACAGCGCGAATATGCTGATGATCACCGGCAATTTCACCGACCCGGCCAACCGTACCACCCTGCTCAAGAAAATCTCGGAAAGCGGATATATCCAAGAGTTGCAGTTGATCCGTTCCAAACAGGTGACTGAGCAGTTCGGGCCGGGGCTGACTTCCGAGCAGACCAGCGACCCTGTTGTCCAAGAGGCGATGGATCACAAGACGCCCTATTTCGCCCAAGAAGAGAGAAATGGCGTCCCCGTCTTCCGCCTAGTCACACCCTATGCGCTCAGCTCCGATTTCCACGGCACGAACTGCCTGAGCTGCCACACCACGACTGAAGGCAGCGTCAGCGGCGCATCCGATCTCATCATCGACATGAGCGAAGATTTCAGCGCGCTGAACCGCTTGCGGATCGAGATGATCGTCGGCCAGCTACTCCTGCAACTGGCGCTGTTCGTTTTCATCGGCTGGGTGGTAAAGCAATTCGTCGTCAAACCCGCCAAGTACATCGAGACGCATTTGCAAGCCATGGTCAGCGGCGATCTTTCCGACCCGGTGGACATCGACGGACGTGACGAAGTGGGCCGTATCCTGTGCAATGTGCAGTCCAGCAAGATTCTGCTCGGCTCGATGATCGACCAGATCACCTCCACCTCCGAGACGCTGAAGAGTAAATCGACTACGCTTACCGGCATCGTCTCCAGAGTGGTGAACAACTCGGAATCGCAATCTTCCAGTGCGATGCAGGTGGCAAGCTCGATGGAAGAGGCCTCGATTCGTGCCAACGACATCTCCCGTCACGCCATGGATGCTTCGGAGTCGGCCAGCCAGTCTTCCCAAAAGACCGTGGAAGGCAGCACCCAAATGAGGGAAAGCCTTGCGGCCTCTGAAAAGGCAGCGGGGGCCGTGCTTGAGTCCGCCCAGTCCATCGAAAAACTGGAAGATGCCGTCAACAAGATCAACGGTATCACCAGCGTCATCCGCGAAGTAGCCGAGCAGACCAACCTGCTGGCACTGAATGCCGCCATCGAAGCGGCACGGGCGGGCGAACATGGTCGTGGCTTCGCGGTGGTCGCCGACGAAGTGCGCAAGCTCGCGGAAAAGACCCAGCAAAGCACCGCCGACATTGAAGACCGCATCAAGGATATTTCTGGCATCACTCAGGATGCGGTCAAAAATATGGAGCGCGCCTCCAGCGAAGTGGAGGCGAATATGGGACGAATGGGCGCAGGCAGCCAGATTCTGGAGAACATCTCCCAGCGCGCCCAGCACACCGTGACCATGGCCCAGAGCATCGCCGAGGCTATCCATGAGCAAGCCACGTCCAGCGCCGAGATCGCCGATAACATCCAGCGCATCTCTTCCTTGACGCATGAGAATACCGAAGCCTCGCGTAGCGCAGCGATGGCGGCAAACGATCTGGACAAGACCGCGCAGGAACTGAACGAACTGACTCAACAGTTCAGGATCTGATGCCCCCTGCCCCGCACGATTCGAATTTAGCGGGACATCAAGGATGCTCTGAAATGAGAAAAGCCGCGAAAGCGGCTTTTCTCTTGGGGCGGTACAGCAGATTAAACAGCTTGCCGCTCTTGCAGCTTGTCGCGCTCGATCAGGGCGTAGGCCGAGTGGTTGTGGATGGACTCGAAGTTCTCCGACTCGACCACATAGGCTTCGATGCGCTCGTCGGCGTTCAGCACCGCCGCCACGTCGCGCACCATGTCTTCGACGAACTTGGGATTGTCATAGGCGCGTTCGGTGACGAACTTCTCGTCCGGGCGTTTCAGCAGGCCGAACAGTTCGCAGGAAGCCTGCTCTTCCGCAACGCGTACCACTTCCTCTATCCACACCGGGCTGGCAGTGCGCACCGTGATGGTCACGTGCGAACGCTGGTTGTGTGCGCCGCGCTCGGAGATCTTCTTTGAACACGGACACAGGCTGGTCACCGGCACCAGCACCTTCATGTTGAAGCGGTAGTCGCCGTTGACGATTTCGCCGGTGAATTGCACGTCGTAGTCGAGCAGGCTCTGCACGCCGGACACTGGCGCGGTCTTGTTGACGAAATAGGGAAAACTCATCTCGATGTAGCCGGACTTGGCCTCCAGCTTTTCCACCATCTCGCGCAGGATGCTCTCGAACGACTCGACCGAGATCTCGCGCCCGTGCTGGTTGAGGATCTCGACGAAGCGCGACATGTGTGTGCCCTTGAAATTGTGCGGCAGGTGCACGTACATGTTGAACGTGGCCACGGTGTGCTGCACGCCCACGCTTTTGTCGCGCACGACGACGGGATGGCGGATGCCCTTGATGCCGACCTTGTTGATCGCCAGTTGGCGCGTGTCAGCGCTGTTCTGTACATCAGGGATGGGGCAGGCGGTGGCGGAAGTCATGGTCAGGCTCTCTTCGGGATCGAAACGGGCGGATATTATATTCCGATTAAATTACTCTGGTATGCGAGATGGAGGCGATCAGCCCGGCGGCATCCAGTCCGCAGTCGGCCAGCATCCTCGCCGGGTCGCCCTGCTCTAGGAACACGTCGGGCAACCCCAGATGCAGCAGCTTCACGGACACACCGTGGCGGGCAAGGCATTCGGCCACCGCGCTGCCTGCCCCGCCCTGCACCACGTTCTCCTCCACTGTCACCAGCAGGCCGTGGTCGCGCGCCAGTTGCAACACCAGCTCCTCGTCCAGCGGTTTGACGAAACGCATGTTGGCGACGCTCGCATCCAGCACCTCCGCCGCGTGCAGGGCGGGTGTCAGCATCGAGCCAAAGGCCAGAATGGCGACCTTGCTGCCGCTGCGGCGGATTTCACCCTTGCCGACCGGCAGCGCTTGCAACGCCGGGGCGATCGCCAAGCCGGGGCCGGTTCCGCGCGGGTAGCGCACGGCGGTGGGTGTACCCATCCGGTAGGCTGTGGAGAGCAACTGGCGGCACTCGTTCTCGTCGGCAGGCGTCATCACCGTCAGATTGGGGATGCAGCGCAGGAAGGAGAGGTCAAAGCTACCTGCGTGGGTCGCGCCGTCCGCGCCGACCAGTCCGCCGCGATCGATCGCCAACAGCACCGGCAGATTCTGGATGGCGATGTCGTGGATGAGTTGGTCGTAGGCGCGTTGCAAAAAAGTGGAGTAGATCGCCACCACCGGCTTGTAACCGTCACAAGCCAGCCCGGCGGCAAAGGTCAGCGCGTGTTGCTCGGCGATGCCGACGTCGAAGTAGCGTGCAGGGAACTTTGCGGCGAACTCGACCATGCCCGAGCCTTCGCACATCGCAGGCGTGATGCCGACCAACTTATCGTCCGCAGCGGCCATGTCGCACAGCCAGTCGCCAAAGATCTGCGTGTAGCTGGGCCGATGCGCCCGCTTGGGCTGGATGCCATTGACCGGATCGAACTTGCCGACACCGTGATACAGCGTGCAATCCTGCTCGGCATGAGCATAGCCGCGTCCCTTCTGGGTGACGATGTGCAGGAACTGTGGGCCTTGCAGGTGGCGGATGTTGCTGAGCGTGGTCACCAGCGTGTCCAGATCGTGGCCGTCGATGGGGCCGAGGTAGTTGAAGCCGAACTCCTCGAACAGCGTACCCGGCGTGACCATGCCTTTGACATGCTCTTCGGCGCGCTTGGCGAATTCCAGCACCGGCGGCATCCCCTTGAGGATCTTCTCGCCGCCGCTGCGCACCGCCGCGTAGAAGCGCCCCGACATCAGCTTGGCCAGATAATTGTTGAGCGCGCCGACCGGTTGCGAGATCGACATGTCGTTGTCGTTGAGGATCACCAGCAGGTTGGCGTCCATCGCACCCGCGTTGTTGAGCGCCTCGAACGCCATGCCGCCGGTCATCGCGCCGTCGCCGATGATGGCCACCGCGCGGCTGTCCGAGCCGGACAGTTTCGCCGCCACCGCCATGCCCAGCGCCGCCGAGATCGAGGTGCTGGAATGTCCAGTGCCGAAGGCGTCGTATTCGCTCTCGCAGCGCTTGGGAAAGCCGGAGATGCCGCCCGCCATGCGCAGTCCGCTCATCGCAGCGCGGCGTCCGGTGAGGATCTTGTGGGTGTAAGTCTGGTGGCCGACATCCCACACCAGCTTGTCGTGCGGGGTGTTGAACACGTAGTGCAGCGCGATGGTCAGTTCCACCGTGCCCAGATTGGACGACAGGTGGCCGCCGGTTTTGCTGACCGATTCCACCAGAAAACTGCGTATCTCGTCAGCCAGCCGGGGCAGCTGTTTGCGCTCAAGACGGCGCAAATCGTGCGGGGTGTTGACGGAGTCGAGCAGAGGGGACATCAAAACTTTCTGAGTACGATAAAGTCGGCAAGCTCGCGCAGACGCTGGGCGCGCTCACCGAATTCGGCCAAAGACCGCAAGGCCTCGTCGTGCAATTCCGCCGCCATGGTCTTGGCGGCCTGCAAACCGAGCAGCGTTACATAAGTGGGTTTGTCGTTGTCGGCATCCTTGCCAGCGGTCTTGCCCAGCGTAGCGGTATCGGCCTCGGCATCCAGCACGTCGTCTACCACCTGAAAAGCCAAACCGACACACTTGCCATAATGATCCAGTCGCGCCAGCTGCGCCGCCGCCAAAGGCTCTGCGCACTGCACGCCCAACAAAATGGCGGCACGAATCAGCGCGCCGGTCTTGTGGATGTGCATGAATTCGAGTTCAGGCAGGGAAAGCTGCTTGCCCACGCTGGCAAGGTCGATGGCCTGGCCGCCCGCCATGCCGCGCGAACCGGAGGCCTGAGCCAGCAAGCGCACCATCTCGACCTGCTGGGCTGGCCGAACGCTCAGCGCAGAGTCGGTCAGCAAGTGGAAAGCCAGGGTTTGCAGGCTGTCGCCCACCAGCAGCGCCGTCGCTTCGTCATATTGCACATGGCAGGTCGGCTTGCCGCGCCGCAGCACGTCGTCGTCCATGCACGGCATGTCGTCGTGTACCAGCGAATAGGCGTGGATCAGTTCAACTGCTGCTGCGGCATAGTTGAGTCGCGCCAGATCCGCCCCGACCAACTCACCTGCGGCAAATGCCAACAAGGGTCGCACCCGCTTGCCGCCATCCAGCACGGCGTAGCGCATCGCCTGGTGCAAGCGCTGCGGCACCGTGTCCGGCTGCGGCAACAAGTGCCTCAATACCTCTTCGAAACGCTGCTGATGCGCGCTCGCCCAACTCTGAAAAGCCACCGTCATTGCGTCCGCCCTGCTTCCTCTGTCACCGCGTAAGGCTTGAGCGCACCGTCTTCCAGCACGCGCACCTGCTGCTGCGCATCGTCTAGGCGCCCCCGGCAGAACTGCAACAACTCCGCCCCGCGCTGATAGGCGGCCAACGACGCTTCCAGCGTGAGCTTGCCTGATTCCATGTCGGCGACGACCTGTTCCAGCTCGGTCAGCGCCGTCTCGAAACTCTGCGTCTTGTGAGATTTCCCAGCCATCGGTATGTCCGTTCGCGAAAGACGCGCATTCTACCGAACCCCCCCGCACGGGACAATTTTTTGTTGCCGCCCCTAGTATTTTCGGGGACAATCGCGGCCTTTCTACGAACCGTATTCACGATTTTTCGCAAGAGGATGTGGGTATGTCCGACATAGCAAAAGCCAATCAACTGAACCAGACTTCTCCCCAGCCACCGCTACGCTGGTACTTCGACCCCAAGGTTTTGGAGGTGGAACAACGCGTGCTGTTCGAGGCCGGGCCGGGCTACGTCGGCCATGAGTTGCTCGTGCCCAATCTGGGTGATTACCATGTGCTGGACTGGATGGACAGTGCCAAAATGCTGGTACGCAACGAGGGCGGCGTCGAGCTGCTCTCCAACATCTGCCGTCACCGCCAAGCCACCATGCTGACCGGACGCGGCAGCGCCAAGAACATCGTCTGCCCGCTGCATCGCTGGACTTACCAGACCGACGGCCAGCTCATCGGCGCACCGCATTTTCCGCAGAACCCGTGCCTGCACCTGAACAAGACGCCGCTGCAAAGCTGGAACGGCTTGCTGTTCGCTGGTCAGCGCGACATCGCCAAAGATCTCGCCACCGTGCCGGCCTTCAAGGAGATCGACTTCTCCGGCTACATGCTGGATCGCGTCGAAGTGGACGAATACGCCTTCAACTGGAAGACCTTCATCGAAGTCTACCAAGAGGATTATCACGTTGTGCCGTTCCACCCCGGATTGGGGCAGTTCGTCGATTGCGACGACCTCAAGTGGGAGTTCGGCGAGCAATACAGCGTGCAGACCGTGGGCATCAATCAGGCGTTGCGCCGCGCTGGCAGCCCGGTCTATCAGAAGTGGGCCGAGCAGGTGCTGCGCTACAACAACGGCGAGCTGCCGAAATACGGCGCGATCTGGCTGACCTACTACCCCAACATCATGGTCGAGTGGTATCCGAACACGTTGGTGGTCAGCACGATAGTCCCGCGCGGCCCGGACGCTTGCAGCAACATCATCGAGTTCTACTATCCCGAAGACATCGTGCTGTTCGAGCGCGACTACATCGAGGCCGAGAAGCAGGCCTACCGCGAGACGGCGGTGGAGGACGACATCATCTGCCTGCGGATGCACCAAGGCCGCCGCGCCTTGTACAAACAGGGCATCGAAGAGGTCGGGCCGTATCAGTCTCCGACCGAAGACGGGCTGCTGCACTTCCAGGAGTTCCTGCGGCGCAAGCTCGATCCTCATTTAAACCCCTCCCAACCTCCCCTCGCCAGGGGAGACGCTTAGTCACTGACAGCCCCGCAACGATGGGTGCAATGTGGATGCTGGCAGCCGGACTCTCGTTCGGCGGCATGGGTGTTCTGGTCAAGCTAGGCGGGGCGCGATTCTCCAGTGATGAGCTGGTGTTCTATCGCTCACTGATCGGCTTGTTGATCGTGCTGGCCTTGCTGTATGGTCGCGGCCAGCGCCTCGCCACGCCATTCTGGCAAGGACATCTGTGGCGCGGACTTTCCGGCACGATAGCGATGATGCTGTTCTTTTACTGCATCGTCCATCTGCCGCTATCCACCGCCATCACCCTGAACTACACCTCGGGGCTCTTCCTTGCCGCCCTCACCGTGCTGGCCTTAGGCGACCGTTTTCACTTGCCACTGACCGGCATATTGCTGCTCGGATTCTCCGGCATCGCACTGGTACTGCATCCCACGCTGGAACGCGAGCAGATCGCCATCGCCCTGCTCGGCTTGCTATCAGGCGCACTGGCAGGCATCGCCCTGCTCAACGTCCGCCTGCTGGGCGAACAAGGCGAATCAGCCAGCCGCATCGTGTTCTATTTCAGCCTGATCTCCACCCTGCTGTCCGGTCTGTGGATGATGCGCGGCGAACTGCACCCACTCACTTGGCATGATTTATCGCTGTTGATTGGTATCGGCGGCACAGCCACATTCGCCCAACTCGCCATGACCCGCGCCCATCGCTCGGGGACGACGCTGGTGGTCAGCACCCTGTCTTACAGCACCATCGTATTCGCCGCCCTGTTCGACCTGCTGTTGTGGAACGAGGCTCTGACACTGAGCGGCTGGCTGGGGATGGCGCTCATAATCAGCAGTGGTGTGTTAGCATTGAAACTGTCCCCCAAGCACTGAAGCGGAATAAACATGATTACCATCCAACAAAGCGCAACCTTGGTCAACGTCGCCGTTCTGGGCGAATTCACCTTGGCTGATTTCAAACATTTCGAAGAACAAGCGCTCTACAAACTCAAATCCCCGGGCGAATTGAACCTGCTGTTCGACCTGCGCGACATGGTGAGCTACACCGTAGACGTGGCATGGGAAGAGATCAAATTCTTCAGCCGCGAACATCCGCATGACTTCAGCAAAGTCGCCGTCGTCACCAACGATCAATGGCAAACTTGGGCGGCTTGGCTGTCGCGCTTGTTCGTCGACGCGGACATCTGCGTATTCGCCGATTACGCCGAAGCCGCAGACTGGATCAACGCCGAGTAAGCCATCTCCAAGTAAACAAAGCCCGCCCTCTGTTCCACCAGAGCGCGGGCTTTTTTATGTAGGCGGCCCCCTCAAGGCTCTTCGACCGTCCCCAGCATACTGTTGTAAAGCAAGGCCGTCAGCACCAGCGAATCCTGCGCACTGAGGTTTTCGAAAGAGACGCCATGGAAGGTTGCCTTGGTCTTTTCGTCCGGCTGCAAACCCTCGTGTACCGAGCGGATCTGCCCTTCCAGATTCAACACATGCTCGGCCTCGTCGCTCACTTTCACCAGCAGACTCAGCACCAGATGCTCTCCCAGAGCACCGACGGCTTCCTTGGTCGCAATCGAAGCCCCGCCAGCGCTGATGTCACGCACCGCGCAAGCGATCTTTTTGCCAGCGGGCGACGAAACCGAGCCGATGATATTCACCCGCGCCCGCGAACTGCGCCTCACCACCATCCCGCGCACCTCCTTGGGATAAGTCAGGTGCAGATGCGGGAACGGCACATTGGTCACGCGCTTGGCGATCGCGCTGAAAGCGTAGGCGTTCTTGCCGCTGAAGAAGCGCACCACAAAGGCCTGCCCCTCGCGCACCATCATCACTTTGCCATCCTCCTGCGGCGTGGTAACGATCACGCCCTGCCCTTTCAGATAGCCGACCAGCGTCACGTAATGGCGTGAGCCATCATGTTCGGATTGGATCTGCAACTGCATCATGTCCCCGATGTGCAGCTTGATCTGATCCAAGGGCAATATGTCTTTATTGTGATGTTGTTCCTTGGCTTCCATTCCGCCTCGCCCCTTGTTGTCACTTGTCCTCAAAGACACAGTTCGAAAAATCTCATCGCCACCCCGACAACGAATAGAAACCCCATCCACTATCCATGGCAACGGCCCGCAAATTGTAACGAAAAAACGCCGCTCACATACCCGCTATGCACGAATGTCGGGAAAGCGTTTGGCGCGATTTGGCTTCCTCGGCTACAATCGCGCAGGTCTTGATTCCCCGGATGCCGCCAGTGCCTCACAACCGTTTGTTTTTTATCTCATTTATAGTAACTCTTGCGTTCGGAGCGGCGGCTTCCGCACACGCGGAAGGTGCATTCTCGTTCGGCGATACGCCCGAGACCGAGAAGACCGCCCCCGCCCCGACACACACCTCCGGCGAAACCGGCCTCACCCAGACCGTCGTGCCCCAGCAATACAAGATGCAGAACGATCTCTGGCAACGCATCCGCGAGGGCTTTGCCATGAACGATGTCGACAGCCCGCTGATCGCCCGCCATGAGCAGTGGTACGCCAACCGCCCGGATTACGTCGCGCGCATGACCGAGCGCGCCGGGCGCTACCTCTATTTCATCGTGGAAGAAGTCGAACGGCGCGGAATGCCGACCGAGATCGCTCTGCTGCCGATGATCGAAAGCGCATTCAACCCCTCCGCCTACTCCATCGGCCACGCCTCCGGCATCTGGCAGTTCATCCCCTCCACCGGCAAGGATTTCGGCTTGCAACAGAACTGGTGGTACGACGGCCGGCGCGACATCATCAGCGCCACGCGCGGCGCACTCGACTATCTGCAAAAACTGCATGACCAGTTCGGCGACTGGGAACTGGCGCTGGCGGCCTACAACTGGGGCGAAGGCGCAGTGCAACGCGCTCAGGAACGCAACCGCAGGCAAGGTCTACCCACCGACTATGCCAGCCTGCGTATGCCTGACGAAACAAGGAACTACGTTCCTAAGCTGATCGCTGTCAAGAACATCGTCAGCAATCCGGCCAGCTTCGGCCTGAACCTGCAAGCAGTGTCGAACCAACCCTACTTCACCGCCGTCTCCACCGCCGAACACATCGACGTGAAGGTCGCCGCGCAACTGGCCGACATCCCGCTGGATGAATTCATGGCGCTCAACCCAGCCCACAGCCGCCCGGTGATCCTGCAAAGCAACTCCAACATCATCTTGCTGCCAGTGCAAAAGATCGAGACTTTCCGCGCCAATCTGGAGCACTCAAAACAGCCACTGGTCAACTGGCAAGCCTATCAGAGCAAAAAGGGCGAACGGCTGGACAAGCTCGCGCCGCGTTATGGGCTGTCCGTCGAGAAACTGAGATCGGTCAATGGACTGTCTTCGCAAACGCTGGTGAGCGGCGGCCAGACCCTGCTCGTGCCGCTGAACGGAGAGACGGCTGACAGCGAGTTCGAAGCCTTCAACATGCACTTGGCTCCGGTCACGCCGCGCATCGCACCTGCCGCCCAGAGCAAACTCGCCACTCAAAGCAAGAGCGGCAAGCCCGTCGCCGCCAGCACCGCCAAGTCATCGAAAACCTCAGTCGTAGCGCAAAAAGGCAAAACCAGCAAAGGCACACCCGCCAAGCTCGCAGCCCATAAACCTGCCGCTGCAAAATCGACCAAGGTCAGCGCGCACAACCCCGGAAGCCCAGCCAAGCTGGTGAAATCCAACAAACCCGAAGCCAAACCCGCCAGCCGTGCGCACGTAGCACTCAACCGCTAGACCATAGACAATAATCCCCGCCCATATCGCAATAGAGGGTGGCGCAGTTGTTCAACCTACCAGCCGTGCCATCTTCGGGTCATAGACCACTTCGGTAATCGACCCATCCCGAATGCGCTGAACCGCTTCGTCAATCACATGAAGTGGCACTAGAAACCATTCTCTTGGCTTCACTGGATGGCCGAAGCGATCTTCGATAGTCAAGTCGAGTTGTGCTGCACCAAACAAGCGGTGAAAAATATTTTCCAGCTTGGTGCGGTTTAGGTTGTGGAGCTTGTAGGTGGCCACCACCTCCACGTCGGCCAACAGATAGGTAGCATCTTTGTCTGCGCCTGCGATGCGCGTTTCCACGTTGCCTCCCGTCACGCCAATCTTGTGAATCAGCTCGCGGTGCTCGGCGACGAAGGGATGGCTGGACAAGCTGCGCAGAACATAGATGGTTCCAGAAGCAATATCGTCCGGCTCAGGCGCATCGCCAAACAGCGGCCCCATGTCCGTATCGGTTAAACGGCGGCCAGTATCATCCCTGTAGAGTGCACGCTGTAGCGAGCGGAGTAGCAAATTGCTTTCCGTGCCATTGCTGTAAATCACTCGCAAGCGCGCATCGTCGTGCCCACTCTGGGTTTTGAGCACTTCACCCATTTCAGCCACATACGCAAGTTGCCCGCCAACGATAAAGTAATTCCCCGTGGTGATGCTGGCATCACGTCCGAAGCGCAGTGTTTTACGTAGTCCTGCTTTTATCTCTTGTTCCACCCGCTCAAACAGCGGTTGAAACTTATCAAAATCTGCGCACGGAGTATGGTCAGCGATTTCTTCCGCAGCTCGTTTTTCAACACTAGAGCGCACATGCCGCAGCACGGTGATGTCGCTTTGGTCTGCCGTATCAGCACCAATCCCTAATTCGGCCAGCAAGGCATCTTCGCTCAAGTCTCCCACATCGGTCTGAACCGCTGCCGTGCCAGACAAGAGACCGGGGAGATCCAATTCGGCCAGCAGCATTTGGGCTTCCGGCAACTTACGAAGTTGGTCCAAGCGCACGGCATACAGGCGCTCGAAGATGTCGCGTCCCTCGCCGTGCAACGGGGCGCGACCATGCGCTTGATGGAAGCGCAGGATATCCTCAAATCCAGCGATGATGCGTTCTTCGCGCGGGGTTCGGCTGGAAACCTTGAGCGGGGCAACTTCCACACCCAGCGCGTCCAGCAGTTCGTCGTCGTCCATTTCAGCCATTGCGTGCCTCGCCCTGCTTGGCCGCCAACTCTTGAGCCTTGTAACGTGCGAAAGCAGCCACGCCTTCAGCCATTTTCTTTTCCCACGCATCGGCTGAGTTGATGTCTGGCAGGCGACCACGCTCGTTCTTGAATTGCAAAGCACGCTTTGCCAATTCGCGGGCTTCATCTACGGGGATGTTCACCTTCTTGGCCGCAATGCTGGCTTGCACTTGGCGCAGCGATTTCTCATCCATCGCTTTTGCCAGCACCGCATAGGCGGCATCGAAGGGGTTGATGCGGTCGATCAGATCAATATCCAGATCGCGCACGTTAACAAACTTGCGCACTCCATCTATCAAGGCCGTATTGCCTTGCACTGTGCTATCGCCCGTACCTCCAACATTCGCATCGGCCTGAGCCAACGCCAACTTGGCCTGTTGGGTAATGTTCATGGCAGCAATGGCGTGTTGGCGGATGGCCTCCTGGTCAGTATCGCTCAAGTCCGGGTAACGCTCGCGCACGATTTTGCCCATGCGCAACTGGGTCAACTCTTCGGGCAGCGTATTTTCCTGGTTGAACAAACCCTGCTCCAGCGCGATCTTGTCCTGCAAGAAACTGGTGACGACTTCGTTCAAATCTTCTTTGCAGATGCGCGTAGCTTCCGGGCTTTGCAGTGTCGTCAGCCCGTTGATCTCCACATGAATCTGGCCGGTGTCCTTGTTGACCCCGATGTTGTAGCCGCCGTCCTTGTAGCCTTCCTCGCCGTAATCAAAGCCATCCTTCGGGCCATTGTTCTTGGGGGTGAATTCATAGCGCGGGGCCAGCACCTGTTCCATCAGCAAGCTGGCGGAAATGGCCTTGAGCATGTCGTTCACCGCCTCGGCCACGGCGGCTTGTTCGGCTGAGGGTTCGGCGATCAGGTTGGTGAAACGCGCACGCTCCTTGCCCTCGGCATCACGGGTAGCGCGACCGATGATTTGCACAATTTCAGTGAGACTGCTGCGGTAACCAATGGTCAACGCATGTTCGCACCATATCCAATCGAAGCCTTCCTTCGCCATGCCCAGTGCGATGATGATGTCCACATAGTCGCGATTATTTTTCTGTGCTGGGTCTTTCAGCGCAGCGAGCACGCGGGATCGTCTGGCCGGATCACTGTCATCCACCAAATCTGCCACCCTCAGCGTGCGGCCATCCTTGGTTTTAAGCAGATGGAAACCCGTGGCCGGATCAACGTGCGACCAGTCGCCAAGTGTCTCCATGATTTCGTTTACCTCGCGCTCCTTGTCTTTCAGGCTTTCGCGGGCATTCACATTGGGAATATGGACGATGGTTTTCAGGGCCGGGTCGAGCACTTTTTCAACGGCTTCCACATAGCGCCCCGTGTAAAAGAAATAGCCGATGTCCAACGTCTTGAGCCAGTTATAGCCGTTGAGTTGTTGGTAGTAGGTATACGTGACACTCTCGAACTTTGCTTCGTCTGCGGGGGACAGCACCGCCACACTGTCGCCCCGGAAATAAGAGCCGGTCATGGCCACCAGATGCACTTTGTCGCGCACGATGAACGCCGCCAACTGATTGCCCAGCACGTTGCCTGGGTTGCTGGAGACGTGATGAAACTCGTCAATAGCGATCAAACGATTATCGAACGCTGCGATGCCCAGCTCTTCCACCGCAAAGCGGAAGGTGGCGTGCGTGCAGACCAGCGTCTTGTCGTCACTGGCAAGGAACTCCCCAACGGCCTTGACCTTGGACTTGGCGACCTTCACATCGTCCACACCGGGCGCGTTGCACAGGTTCCACTGCGGAGCCACCTGCCAATCCCAATAGAAGCCGTACTGGCTCAGCGGTTCGTCTGCAAAGCTGCCGCCAATGGAGCGCTCCGGCACCACAATGATGGCCTGTTGCAAGCCCTGATTGTTGAGCTTGTCCAGCGCGATGAACATCAGTGCGCGGGATTTCCCCGATGCTGGTGGCGACTTGATCAGCAGATACTGCTCGCCGCGCTTGGAATAGGCGCACTCCTGCATGGCGCGCATCCCCAGCGCGTTGGCCTTGCTGGAAGCGCCGGTGCGCGCCGTGGTGATGGACACCGACGGCACGGTGTAGGCATTGGTGGGGTTGGTTTGCGAGGTCATTGGGTTCATAAGTTTTTATGTCAGAAATACACGGCGATGGGGAAGCCAATCAAAATCCCATCCGATTCCATCCGTTTTTTAGCATCACGCTTGGGCAGGACGGGCAAACTCGACATACGCCGATGCACTCATAACCGCTCGAATATGCTCTCTTCATATCGGAAATTTTGTGGAGCATGTGTGCGCCACAAAACAAGCAATGGAGTCTATTATTGTTTTTGCACTCCAATAAATAGGTTTCGGAGTATTCAAGCTCCATAAGCGACTCATAGCACCTCTCGGCCTTCCGCCAAGTTGATTAGCCGAGGGAAGCACATCGTGGCCGGGCGTCTGCCGCTGCCGGGCTGCAATTCACGCAAGATGCCCGCGTCTTTCATCTGCCGCAACAAGCCGGGCGTCGTCTTCTCATGGATGCCAAACTCCTTGAAAAGCTGTTGCGCCAGATCGGACGAGCGGAAGACAGGCTTACTGAAAATGGCATCCAGCACATGCACGGTGTACTGCGAGTGTGTGGCCGCCTGAATGGCCAACTTCATTTCTTCGTACAACGCCTGAATGGCCGTCACGCGGATGCTGTTCTGACCTGCCTGGGTAATGATAGCTTGCAGGAAAAAAGCGATCCAGCCGTTCCAGTCCCCCTCAGCCGAAATGGTCTTGAGCCGCTGGTAATACTCCTCCCGATGACCCTCCAGATACTCGGACAGGTAGAACATAGGCTGAGATAACGCACGCTTCTGGTACAAAAACAGCGGAATCAAAATACGGCCAATCCGGCCATTGCCATCCTTGAATGGATGCAGCAACTCAAACTGCGCGTGCACCACAGCCGTTTGCAGCAGAAAATCCACATCATCGCTGTCCAGATAACTCTCCCACGCCTGCAAGTGGTCGAGCAGTTGATGCGGGTTGGGTGGCACAAAACTCGCCTGCTCCATCGTACAGCCGTGCTTGCCGATCCAATTCTGTTCCAGCCTAAACTCGCCCGGTGTCTTGTCTTGCCCGCGCACGCTGCTCATCAAAATACGGTGCAACTCTCGCACAAACCCCAGGCGAATAGGGTAATCCTTCAAGTGCTCGCGTGCCGAATACAAGGCGCGGCGATAGTTGGATATTTCCTGAATATCCTCGTATTTTTCGCCTTGCTTGAGGAGCCCGGCTTCCTGTTCCAGCACCTCATCCACAGTGGCCTGTGTACCCTCGATCTTGGATGACAAGACAGCTTCCTGCGTGGTCAGCGGCGAAAGCATAACCGCCGGATTGGGGATGCCTTGCAGCAGGCCGTCGTAGCGCGCCAATGCCGCGTTGGCCTGCCCCACCAAGGGCAGCAGGCGGCGAAAATCCAGGTCGGACAGGGGCAGTGCGTTGGGTGTGTAGGGGCTCATATTTCTTTCCTCGTCTGTGCAGCAGATGTGGCCTTGACTGCCGCAGTCATCTTCGTCTGCCGCTCCACACGTTTTTCCAGTTGCTCGATTTCCTGCAAATCTGCCGCATCGGCTTCCAGCGCCTCGGTGGCGCGGCGATGGTGATCGAAGGTCTCGTAACGTGCGTGGGCGATGCCCACCATATCATCATGGCGGATCGTGCCGGAATTTTGCAAAACTGCCTGCCCGTTGAACGCCAGCATGCCGTCCACATGGTTGCGCCAAAAATCCAGCGTGAGGTCATGCCGCTGCTTCACTCTCAGCTCTGCCTGTTCCAGAAAAATCACCACCAGTCGATTGAGGGTATCTATCTCGTCTTCCGAGAGGTAATTCTTGGCGATAACGACATCCTGCTTGCGGACGCGAGAGCCGCTCCAGTGGGTGAGCGACATATTCGGACTTTCCGGGTCTGCGCGTTTCACGATCAGCTCGGCGGCGGTGTGGCCGGTGGCCGCAAAAAGCAGCTTGTTCTGCACCTCGGCGAAAAAAACCTGGGTCTCTTTTTCCGTGATGCGGTAATCCGAGCTCAGGGCGAAGAGGTCGCGGACCTTTTGATAAAAACGCTTCTCCGAGGCCCGTATCTCGCGGATGCGCTCCAGCAGTTCGTCGAAATAATCCCAAGCCCCCGGGTTCTTCAGCCGCTCATCGTCCATGACGAAACCCTTCACCAGAAACTCCTTGAGGTGTCGGGTCGCCCACTGGCGAAACTGTGTGCCGCGTGGCGAACGGATGCGGTAGCCGATGGCCAAAATCAGATCCAGATGGTAGAGCTGCGTGCAGTAGTTCTTGCCATCGGCGGCAGTTGTCAAGGAATCCTTGACAACTGAATCCGGCTGCAACTCCCCATCGGAAAAGATATTTTTGGCGTGGAGCGAGACGTTTTGCTTGGTGGTCTGGAACAGCTCGGCGATTTCCAGTTGGCTCAGCCAGATACTGTCGGCCTCTACCCGCAGATTGATCCGGGTCTGGCCATCGTCGGAGGTATAAATGATTAGGTCGCTCATGCCCTCTTCCCCCTCGTTGCTTTCATTGCGGGCTTGGCCGCCGCCGTCATCTTGGTATAAAGCTCAAACAGTTTTTCCAACCGCTCGGTGTCGTTCCTGAAACGGCGACCGATGTAGATGCGCTCCAGCACTTCGTCGTTGCGCTCGTGGGCGTGGCGCAGGTTCTCCGGCATGTTATCCGGGTCGTACAGCTCGGCGATGGTGGCGGGGAAATGCGCTTCGCGCGCCAGCAGGATGGCCTCGGCGCAGGCGGTCAGGTCGGCTTTGTTTTGCTCGGTGAGTAGCGGGACGGGGAAGGTGTTCCAGCCGAGGGTGTTTGTATAAGAGAACCGCATTTCAAGACGCCCGCAGACGGTGCTAATCCATACCCAATGAATGCGGGAAGTTAATAGGGCAAGACTCCACAATGGCCCATCGTAAATTCCGTAACACCGATTTGAAATTACGCAATCGTTTGGCAATGCAGTCGCCGGTAAGTAGTCGCGATTTTCAGACGAGATGGCTGGCATGACAATAGTCAAGCTCTTGGACGACCTCATTTCGCGAAACTGATGCGGACGCAAGTCTCTAGCCTGCATGCCAAAATCCGAACTCGTTTTTCGCAGCTCTCTAACGCGCTCAATTCTTTCTTCAATTGCCGAATTTCTCATCGCCAATTGAAGATTTTCTTCTTCTATCCAAAGACATCGCCGGTCTAACCCATCGATAACTTCGGCAGAGCCATAAATTCGTCGCGTCAGCTTAAATTGTAATTCTTGATCGAGGCCAAGCTCTTGAAAATCAGTTTTAGACAGTAGAAGATTCCCGCCATCTACTGGTTTATTCCCAAAGCTCATGCTGGGAAGACTAGCCATCGGGTTACTAAGCTTACTTACAATTATCGCTTTGCCAAGAACCAAGTAAGGGCCGATTTCGGAAACTTCTTTTACAAAATCGCTGCCATCTTGCTCTTGTGAATAAATTTTGCACGGAGCGTTGGAAACTTTTCGCAGCCCGATCACGACAACAGTTACTCCAGCGTTTTTTGCCGCGAGATTTCTCCATTTAAAAGACGTGTGCGCAAATCCAATCTCGCAGTATTTCTGGAATATCAAAGGCCACAGCAGCGAAACCTGTTGCCCCTGACAAATTGTATTGGTACTAACGAGCGCGCTTCTCGCGCCAGTGATCGATATGTAATCCGCCGATTTAATTAGCCATCCAGAAACATAGTTAAGCGTTTTCCATGATTTAAGATGTTTTTCAAACAGGTTTTTTAGATCATTTTTTTGTTCCTGTGTTTGGTCATTGCTCCAAACATACGGCGGGTTGCCACAGATATACGTCTCACCGCCTTCGTTCTTGAAGTCGATTTCCGCCTGATCCAGCGGCGTGCTAAATAAGTCATCACCGACCACCTTCACACCCGTGCCTGTAGATGGACACACACTCAGCCAATCCAGCCGTAGTGCATTGTCGCAACGAATCCAGTTCTCTGCGTCCAAGGGAAGAAATTCCAGTAGCGCGTCCTTCTGCCCGCGATACAGCACGTCGCATTGGAACTCGGCGATGATGAGTGCTAGCCGCGCGATTTCCGCCGGGAAGTCGCGCAGCTCGATGCCCCGGAAGTTGGTCAGCGGGATTTCGCTGCGCAGGTGCGTCTCGCCCCGGCGGCGGTTGATTTCGGCTTCGATTTCGCGCATCTGTTTGTAGGCGATGACGAGGAAGTTGCCCGAGCCGCAGGCCGGATCGAACACGCGGATGCGCGCCATGCGTTTGCGCAAATTCAGCAGTTTGATTTTGTTGTCGCCCGCCTCATTTAACGCGGCGCGCAGGTCGTCCAAAAATAAGGGGTTCAACACTTTGAGGATGTTGGGCACGCTGGTGTAGTGCATGCCCAATGCGCCGCGCTCTTCGTCATCGGCCACGGCTTGGATCATGCTGCCGAAGATGTCGGGGTTGATTTGTTGCCAGTTCAGGTGGCCTGCGTGGATCAGGTAGGTGCGCGCCATGCGGGTGAAGCGCGGCGCTTCGGTGCTGCCGGAAAATAGCCCGCCGTTCACATAAGGGAAGCCGTTCGCCCAGCCCGGCAAACGCGGTTGGGCGGTGGCGCGTTCGTCCACCTTGATGTTCATGGCGCGGAAGATTTCGGACAGCACTTCGTGGGTGTTGTTGGCATCGCGTTCGCCCATTTGCTCCACGGTTTGGGTGAACAGTCCTTCGCCGTTGAAGATGTCGGTATCTTCGGCAAAGAAGCAGAACACCAGCCGCGCCATGAAGTGGTTCATGTCGGCGCGGCGCTCAGCCTGCGCCCACTCGGGGTTCTCATTCAGCAACTCGACGTAGAGTTTGTTCAGCCGCGCGGTGGCGCGCACGTCGATGGGGTTGTCCCGGATTTCCTTGATGGTGGAGATGCCGGCCAGCGGCAGGAAGAAGCCGAAATGGTCGGGGAAATCTGGATAGGCGCAGGCGATGGTTTCGCCATTGGTCAGCTCTTCGGCTTCGAGAGTTTGCCCGTCGGTGGCGAGGATAAATTTGGCGCGGGCTTTTGTCGTGGCGGGGCTGGCGCGCAAGGCGTTGAGCGTCTCGCCCACCTCACCCGCTCCGCACACGGCAATATGGATGTCTTTGGTCTGGAGAACTCCGCCGGGCACATCCGACTTGTTGCTATTGCCCGCGCGCAGGCGCTTGAGCGCCGTTTCTTTATTGCCGAAAGCGGCCAGAAACGCGAACGGAAACTCCGCCGCGTCGAAAGGCTGAAGAGATAGCTCCGATATGGCTTGTTCGATTTCTACTGCATTCATGGGGCAACGAACCTGTGTGAATTTTCCCGCGCGTGGACGGCGGATGTTCAGAAACCGACGTAGCACTGCGGAGTGGGCAGCATTGTAAATCTTAACTTCAAAACTCTAAATCTAAGATGCCTGCTCTCTCGTCTAGGATAGATTGGAACCAAGCTGAATTGGGAAGCTGCTCCCCCGTTTACAAATGAGGACGTGGGTAGCGTTTCGCCTAACGATGATCTGGGCTTAACCGTTCGTAGCGAGCTTGTCGAACCACCAGCTTCGCAACCAGAGCCATTCGACAGGCTCAGGGCGAACGAAATTTTTCCAAAGTTAACAACATTGGGTTCATGCGAGCCGGACAACTGGCTTGCCATCGTAAAGGTGGCAAGCCACCCGCTGCCCCGCCCCGACCTCGACTGCCGCCGGATAGTTTTCTCGGCAAATCCTCATCGCCTGCGGGCAACGCGGATGGAAGTGGCAGCCTTGTGGCGGCTTGGCGGGTGACGGCATCTCGCCAGTCAGCCGGATGACTTCGCGCACCGGCCCGTCCACGCGCGGCACGGCGGAAAGCAGCGCTTGCGTGTAGGGATGGCGCGGCGCACGCAGCACGTCTGCCGTCGCCCCGCGCTCGACGATGCGGCCCAGATACATCACGCAGACCTCGTGGGCTAGATACTCCACCACCGCTAGGTTGTGGGTGATGAACAGGTAACTCAGTTCTAACTCCTGCTGCAAAGACTTGAGCAGATTGAGTATCTGCGCTTGCACCGAGACATCCAGCGCGCTGGTCGGCTCGTCGCAGATCAGCAGTTTCGGATTGACCGCCAGTGCGCGGGCGATGGCGATGCGTTGGCGCTGACCGCCGGAGAATTCATGCGGATAGCGCCATTTCGCCGCCGCATTCAGCCCGACCTGTTCCAGCAAGGCATCCATCAGCCGCTGGCGCGAGGCTGCATCGCCGCCCACGCCCAGCGCTGCCATGCCTTCGTCGAGGATCTCCGCCACCCGCAAACGCGGGTTGAGGGAGGCATAAGGATCTTGAAACACCATCTGCATCCCGGCGCGCTGCTGGCGTAGCCCGTCTGCCGACAGCCCGATCAGCTCGTTGCCGCCAAAACGCACGCTGCCTGCCGTGGGCGCGATCAGTTGCAGCAGGGCTTTGCCGAAGGTGGTCTTGCCGCAGCCGGACTCCCCCACCAGCGCCAGCGTGCGCCCGGCAGCGATCTCCAGCGACACGCCATCCACCGCCCGGACATGGCCGACAGTGCGCTGCAAGATACCGCGCCGGATGGGAAAGTGAACCTGCAAGTCGAAGACTTGTAGGAGCTTGTTGCCGGTAGCGGGTAGCGGGTAGCCTAGCGTTTGAGCGGCGGTTTCAGCTACCGGCCGCAAGCTACCAGCTACCCGCTCAGAATAGAGATGGCAGCGCACGCCCTGCCCTTCCAGCTCGGTCCAGCCCGGAGTCTGTTCGCGGCACAGCTCCCAAGCGTGATCGCAGCGCGGAGCGAAGCGACAGCCGGACGGCATCGCGTCCAGCGCGGGCACGCTGCCAGGGATGGCGGCCAGCGGAACGTTGCCGTGACGCGCATCCGGCAAGGCAGCGAAGAGTTTCTGGGTGTAGGGATGCAAAGGGCGGGCGAACAATTGCTGGCGCGACGACGCTTCGACGATCTGCCCGGCGTACATCACCGCCACTTGATGCGCCATCTCCGCCACCACGCCGAGGTCGTGGGTAATGAGCAGCATCGCCATGCCGCTGGCCGTTTGCGTGTCGCGCAGCAGTTGCAGCACTTGCGCCTGTATCGTCACGTCCAGCGCTGTGGTCGGCTCGTCTGCGATGAGCAGCTTCGGGCTGCCCGCCAGCGCCATCGCGATCATCACGCGCTGCTTCATGCCGCCGGAAAGTTGGAAGGGATATTCGCCGCTGCGCCGCTGAGGATCGGGGATGCCCACCTGTTGTAACAACTCGACGATGCGCGCCTGTGCCGCCGCGCCTATCTGTTCGTGGTGCAACGCCAGCACCTCGCCGATCTGCTGCCCTACCGTCAGTACCGGATTCAGACTCAGCCCCGGCTCCTGAAAGATCATCGCCATGCGACCGCCACGCACCCGACACATCGCGCTTTCCGGCAGGCCGGTCAACTCGTCCCCCTCCAAACGCACCGAACCCGCCGCCAGCGCCACCCCATCCGGCATCAGACGCAACAAAGAGAGTGCCGTCATCGACTTGCCGCAACCGGACTCACCCAGCAAGGCGAAGGTCTCGCCCCGCCCAATGGCGAGCGAGATCCCATCGACGATGCGCGCACCATTGCGCAACTGCGTGACCAGAGATTCGACTTTGAGGATGGAATTCATCAGGGATGGCTAGACTCAAGGAAAACAGCGTGCAATTTACCACAGCGTCCCGCCGGAAAGCGGCGGGCAGGCGCATTCTCGAAGGAGAGCTACCCATCACCGCAAAGTCTCCCGGACACCGCTCGATCCGGCAACGCCAAAAATCTTGAGTAATCATCTAAGATATTCGCATTAGTGCTTGACGCAAAAACGCGATGAGGCTCTACTACGCAAAGCTGCTCCGCGTTGAATACAGCGCCATGGTGAATGAAATGTACTCGGAATTCCTCTATAAACTGCTGGGCGAACTGAAGTTTCGTATCGACGGGGATTATCTTCGGGTGCGCGCGGAGCAACTGCACTCCCGACTTACGGTCTATCCGGCGATGATCTTCAGCCAGATGGCCTTGCAGCCGCTGCTGGTCTGGCTGTTATGGAACGAGTTTCCGCACACCCAGTTGTTGCTGTGGTTGGCGGCGTTCTATGTTCTACACAGTTGCGAGATCATCTTCTGGTGGCGCTATCGCCGTATCACGCTCACAGTCGAAATCTGCCGACACATCAGCACCCGGTTCACGCAGTTCGCCTTACTGGTCGGCGCGATGTGGGGCATCGCCTCGGTGGTGTTCTTTTCCCCCGACCTGATCTATCAAATCTTGCTGATCTGCGTGATGCTGGGGCTGGTCGCAGGCTCGGCGAACGGCAACCCGGTGCATCCGCCCTCGCTCTTCGCTTTTCCGCTGATGACGCTCACGCCGCTCATCGTCCGCATCGCACTGGAGGGCGACAAGATCCATCTCATCCTTGCGACCATGCTGTTGTTCTTCATGGTCATCGTACTGGATGGTGGACGCAAGCTGGGGCTGGCGGTCTGGACTTCCTTGAAACAGAATTTCGAGAATCTGTCCTTGGTCGAACAGCTACTCCAGCAGAAAGAGATGCTGAGTCAGGCCCAGCAACAGCTTGAACATGCCAACGAGCAACTGCGGGAGAATGCCCAGATGCTGGCGCAAAAGGTTCAGGAGCGCACTGCCGAGTTATTCAGCAAGGCGGAAGAGCTCGGCCTCGTCCGCGAGGCTTCCATCCTCGCCCTCTCTTCACTGGCGGAAACACGCGACAACGAGACCGGCAACCACATCCGGCGTACGCAGAACTACATCGTCGCACTGGCCCAGCAGCTACACGATCATCCCCGTTTCAAGGATTTCCTATCGGAGAACAACATCGACCTGCTCTTCAAGGTCGCGCCCTTGCACGACATCGGCAAAGTCGGCATCCCGGACAGCATCCTGCTCAAACCCGGCAAGCTGACGCCGGAAGAATTCGAGATCATGAAGACCCACACCACGCTGGGGGCGAGCACCATCTCGGCCGCCGAAGCCAAACTGGGAATGCATAACGACTTTCTGCAAATGGCCAGACTGATCGCCATCGCCCACCATGAAAAGTGGGATGGCAGCGGCTACCCCAACGGACTCGCCGGGGATGACATCCCGACCGAAGCGCGTTTGATGGCCATCGCCGATGTGTATGACGCACTCATCACCCAACGCCCTTACAAACCCGCATTCGGCCATGAGCAGGCAGTCGCCATCATCAAGGAAGGTCGCGGCAAACATTTCGACCCGGACATCGTCGATACTTTCCTCCGTATTCAGGACGAGTTCCACAACATCGCCCTCAGCTATCAAGACTGAATCAACGCCAGTCTATCTCGCCCCGGCCCTGTTCTTTCAACCAGAGATTGATGCGCGAGAACGGACGGCTGCCGAAGAACCCCTTGCGGGCAGCGAAAGGCGATGGATGCGGCGACTCGATCACTAGATGCCGCCCGTCATCGGCAATCAGCCCGCGTCGAGCCTGCGCGTGTTTGCCCCACAGCACGAAGACACGCGGCGTCTCCGATTCGGCCAGTGAGCGGATGAGCCCATCGGTGACGCGAGTCCAGCCCAAGTTGGCGTGCGAAGCCGGGCTATCCGGAGCGACGGTCAGTGCGGTATTCAGCAACAGCACGCCCTGCTCTGCCCAGCGGGTGAGATCGGTACTGCGCGGTGGCGGCACGCCGAGGTCGCTCACCAGCTCAGCGTAGATGTTGCGCAAAGAAGGCGGCATCCTGACACCTTCCGGCACAGAGAACGCCAGCCCGTGCGCTTCGCCCGTACCGTGATACGGATCTTGCCCCAAAATGACGACGCGCACCTCGTCGGGCGCAAGCGACTCCAGCGCACGATAGCGCAATTCGGGGGGCGGATAGGCCGGCTCTGGGATGATCGGGACGTCGGCGTCAGACAGCCCTGAATAGCGCCGCCAGTTATCGGGAAATTCACTCATTCAGGTAAACCGGAAAGATTCAGTCGGTGCTGTCGGTCGCTTCGTTTCTGGCGAGATCCGGAAACAGCACATCGACGAAGCCAAATTGTTTCAGATCACGCATCCGTTGCGGATACAGGATGCCATCCAGATGATCGCACTCGTGCTGCACCACGCGGGCATGGAAGCCGCTCACGGTGCGGTCTATCAGCGCGCCGAACTCGTCGTAGCCTTGATAACGCAGGCCATTGTGGCGGTGTACCTTGCCGCGCAGACCGGGCACGCTCAGACACCCCTCCCAATCCTCTTGTTGCTCGTCGCCCAGCAAGGTCAGCACCGGATTGATGAGCACCGTCTCCGGCACGGAGGCAGCGTCGGGATAACGCGGATTGGGCGCAGTCCCCTCCGTCGGCGCAGCCCGCATCCCAAAGATCACCACCCGCAGGTTGACGCCGATCTGCGGTGCAGCCAGCCCTGCACCGTTCAATGCCTGCATAGTGTCGCGCATGTCGGCCAGCAAGGTGTGCAATTCGGGGGTATCGAAATGCGTCACCGGCTCGGCCTGCCGCAACAAGCGTGAGTCGCCCATGCGCAGCACCGGTCTACGCGCCATTCTGCTGCACCAGACATTCCAAAATGTGGCGCACGCGCGCCATCGCTGGCTGGGCCACCAGATTGACTTGCTCCAGATTGATCGCGTCGCGGCTAGTTCCCCGGCCTGCTGCATAGTTCACCACTACGCCGATGGCGGCGTAGTCCAGCCCGAGTTCGCGCGCCAACGCCGCTTCCGGCATTCCCGTCATTCCGGTCATGTCCGCCCCGTCGCGTTCCAGCCGGTCGATCTCGGCAGCTGTTTCCAGCCGAGGCCCTTGGGTGGCGGCATACACGCCACCATCCAGACATATCTCCCCGCCGCACACGGCGGCGTCGAGGATCTTCCTGCGCAGACTTTCCGTGTAGGGATGAGTGAAGTCGATGTGCGTGACCGGACGGTCGCGCCCGTCGAAATAGGTAAATCCGCGACCATGTGTGTAGTCGATGATCTGGTTGGGCAGCACGATGGTTCCCGGCACGAGGTCGGCGCGGATACCTCCGACCGAAGCCACCGATACCACTTGCTTGACGCCCTGATCGTTCAAGGCCCAGAGATTGGCGCGATAATTCACCTCGTGCGGCGGGATGGTGTGACCGTAGCCGTGACGGGCCAGAAAGATCACTTCAAGTTCGCCCAGAATGCCGAACGTCAGCGCGCCAGAAGGCTCGCCGTAAGGTGTGCGCATCACCTGACGGTGCGTGATGCGCAGATTCGCCAATTGAGTCAGTCCACTTCCACCAATGATCGCAAGCATCGTTACTCCTTCAGTGCGTAGATGGCAGGCAGATTGCGCCATGCGCCATGTATATCCATACCATAGCCGAATATGAAACGATCCGGCACGTCGATCCCTATGAAATCCGCGCGCAACGGCTTGGGTCTGCCGTGACGTTTATCGGCGAACACCGCGCTGTAGCAGGCCGTCGCACCGAGCGCCAACACCCGTTCGCGGATCGCTTTCAGCGTCTCGCCCTCGTCCAGGATGTCGTCCACCACCAGCACCACCCTGCCCTGCACGTTCTCGCGCGGCTCCACTTTCCAGTGGAGCGCCCCCCCCTGCTGCGCGCTGCCGTAACGAGAGACATGCACATAGTCAAAGTCGAGCGGGAAATCGAGTTGCGGCAGCAACTGCCCGGTGAACACCACCGCGCCGCCCATCACCGACAACACCAGCGGATGCGCGTCGGCCAGCTTCGCATTGATCTCGGCCGCCACTCTGGCGACGGCAGCTTGCACCTCGTCCGCCGAGAAGAGCACTTCGGACTGTTGCAGCGTGGCACGCGCCTGCCCGACCGACAGCATCACACCACCGTTTTCAGGAACGCGGCGAATTCGTCGTGGAACTCGGGGCGCTTCAGCCCCAAGGCCACGATGGCTTTGAGATAGCCCAGCTTGTCGCCGCAATCGTAACGGATGCCATCGAAGCGATAAGCCAGCAGCCGCTCCTCATGGAGCAAAGCCGCGATGCCATCGGTAAGCTGGATCTCACCACCGGCTCCCGGCCTGACCTGCTCCAGATGATGGAAGATGCGCGGCGTCAGGATATAGCGCCCAACCACCGCCAGCGTAGAAGGAGCGACTGCGGGCGCGGGCTTCTCGACGATGCCGTTGACTAGTTCCAGATTGTGCCCGATGACCTCGCTACTGACGATGCCATAGCTGCCCGTTTGCTCGCGTGGCACGTTCTCCACCCCCAGCACGGAGCACTGTTGCTGATCGAACACATCCACCATCTGCTTGACGATGGGCGGATTCCCATCCAGCAGATCGTCGGCCAGCAACACAGCGAACGGCTCATCCTGCACCACCGGTTTGGCGCACAGCACCGCGTGGCCCAGCCCCAGCGCCTCGCTCTGACGGATGTAGATACAGTTGATGTGCTTGGGGATGACTTCCTGCACGGTGCGCAGCAACTCGGTCTTGCCCTTGGCGGCCAGCTCGGCCTCCAGTTCGTAAGCCTTGTCGAAATGGTCGGGAATCGCGCGCTTGTTGCGCCCGATGATGAACACCATGTCGGTGATGCCCGCCTCCACCGCCTCTTCCACCGCATACTGGATGAGCGGCTTGTCCACCACCGGCATCATCTCTTTCGGGTTGGCCTTGGTCGCAGGCAGAAAACGCGTACCCATCCCGGCGACCGGAAACACCGCTTTCGTTATTTTTCTCATAGTAACTCGCTCAAAAGATCCACCAACCCTGCTTCATCCAACACCGGCACGCCCAACTCCTGCGCACGGCTCAATTTGCTGCCCGCTTCCGCCCCAGCCACCACGAAATCGGTCTTCTTAGACACGCTGCCAGCGACCTTCGCCCCCAAGGCTTCGAGCTTGGCACGTGCTTCGTCGCGGCTCATTGACGGCAACGTGCCGGTCAGCACAAAAGTCTTGCCGGTCAGCGGCAAGACCTGCCCGCTCGTGCCTTCGTGCTCTTGCCAGCTCACCCCCAAGGCACGCAACTGCTGCACCACCTCGCGGTTGTGCGGCTCGGCAAAGAAATCGACGAGACTCTGCGCCACCACCGGGCCGACATCCGGCACATTCAATAACTGCTCAGGCGTCGCCTGCATGATGGCATCCAGCTTGCCGAAGTAGCACGCCAGATCCTTGGCCGTGGTTTCGCCGACATGGCGGATGCCGAGCGCAAACAGGAAGCGGTTGAGCGTGGCCTGCTTGCTCTTTTCCAGCGCATTCAGGATATTCTGCGCACTCTTTTCCGCCATGCGTTCCAGCCCTGCCAGCGTCGCCAAGTCCAGCCGATAGAGATCGGGCAGGGTGCGGATGAGGCCGCCATCCACCAGTTGCTCGACCAGTTTGTCGCCCAAGCCTTCCACGTCCATCGCGCGGCGGCTGGCGAAGTGCAGCAGCGCCTGCTTGCGCTGCGCCGGACAAAATAGCCCACCAGCGCAGCGCCAGTCCGCCTCGCCTGCCTCGCGCACGATATGGCTACCGCACACCGGGCACTTGCCGCCCAGCCGTTTGAATAGATCGAAACGATACTCTTCCTTCCGTTCACCCTGAGGTATCGAAGGGTCCAGCACCACGCCCACCACCTCCGGGATCACGTCGCCCGCGCGGCGCACGATCACCGTATCGCCGATGCGTACGTCCTTGCGGCGCGTCTCATCCTCGTTGTGCAAGGTGGCATTGCTGACCGTCGTGCCGCCGACGAACACCGGCTCCAGCTTGGCCACCGGCGTGAGCTTGCCGGTGCGTCCCACCTGGATGTCGATGTCGCGCACCACAGTGAGCTGTTCTTCCGCCGGGAACTTGTGCGCCACTGCCCAGCGCGGCTCACGGGTGATGAAGCCGAGCTGCGCCTGCAAGGCGAGGCTGTTGACCTTGTACACCACGCCGTCGATGTCGAACGGCAGTGCATCGCGCTTTTCGGCGACGCGCTGGTGAAAGGCCACCAACCCCGCCGCTCCGCGCACCACCGCGCGCTCCGCGCATACCGGCACGCCGAAGGCGGCCAGCGCATCCAGTATCCCGCTATGGGTGGCGGGCAGCGCCCAGCCCTGCACTTCGCCCAAACCGTAGGCAAAGAACGACAGCGGACGGCGCGCCGCCAGCGCCGGGTCGAGCTGGCGGATGCTGCCTGCCGCGCCGTTGCGCGGATTCACCAATGTTGGCAAGCCCAGCTCGCGCTGCTTTTCGTTGTAACGCTCGAAGTCGCGCCGCGCCATGTAAGCCTCGCCGCGCACTTCCAGCACGGGCGCTGCGCAATCCTTCAGACGCAACGGGATCTGGCGGATGGTGCGGATGTTCTGGGTCACGTCTTCGCCGCTCTCGCCGTCGCCACGCGTGGCGGCCTGCACCAGCAGGCCCTTTTCGTAACGCAGGTTGATGGCGAGTCCGTCGAATTTCAGTTCGCAGATGTATTCGATCTCGGCACCCGGCTGTTCCAACTCGCGCTTGACGCGACCATCGAAAGCCAGTGCGCCGCCGTCGCTGATGTCAGTCTCGGTGCGGATGGAGAGCATAGCCACGGCGTGACGCACCGGCGCAAAGCCGTCGAGGATCTTGCCGCCGACGCGGAGAGTGGGGGTATCCAGGGAAGATAATTCGGGATGCTCGGCTTCGAGCGCCTGTAGCTCGCGAAACAGGCGGTCGTATTCGGCATCGGGGATGAGCGGCGCATCAAGGACATAATACTGATGGCTATGTCGCTCGATCTCCGCGCGTAACTGCGCAGCACGTTGCGCTGCGACAGACTGCATCATGCAAACAGACGCAAAGCCAGCGGGCCGCCGGGGACGATCTGATGGGCGCGCATGGTCTGCTCGATCTCGTCGATCTGGCCGCGAATCAGGCGGATGCCCGCGTCGCCCAACACGGCACGGCGATCATCCACCACACTGGCCCGCAGTTCGGTAGCCAGCGCGCGCGCCAACTCCAGCATCTCGGCAAAGCGCCCGGCGGGATTCTCCACGCGCGGCACCTCCAGCAAAAGCGTCAGGCCGCTGGTGTTGATCTGATCCAGCAAATGATGCTGGAACGTCACATTGTCCATATTGCTCAGGGTGAACAAGGTGCGTCCATCGCTATCGAGCAGGTGGAACGCGCCATCGGCTTGCAGACTCAGGCCATGTTGCCGCACCGCTTGAGCCACCTGCGAACCGGTGAACTGGCGTTCGCCACGCGGCAGCAGGTTCAAACCTATCATCTGATCGACCTCGGCGCAGACTGCATCCAGCTTGCGGGCCAGTTCGGCGCTGTGCGCTGCATCGGGCGCTTCGACTTGCGCCGGGATAGCCTCGGCGATCTCGCGCGCCAGATCGCAAAAGTCGTTCAGCCGCGTCTCGGACACCGCACCAGAACGATCGACCAACTGCAAAGCCAGCTTGAACGCGGTGTAAGACTGAAGACTTTCCGCGATGACCTTTTCCCAGATGCCGGTGTTCGAATTCAGCCCGCAAGCGTGAACCTTCTTGCCAAAATCGAAACGGCGCAGCCACAAGGGGGCCAATGCCGCCGGGCTGGTGGGCGCGGAGGGATAGATCGCCACGAGGTAATCGGTCGCCGCGTCGAGCAGAGAGCAGGTCTCGTCCACCGTGTTCTGCCGCACTGCATCTTCGGCCAGCACCTGCTCCACTTCATCAGCCAAAGGCTCGGCGGCAGGCTCTTCCAGCAGCTCGTCCACCGTCTTTTCCTCGACGGGCGCAGGCTCATCCAGCACGTCCGGGCGCTGCTTTTCCAGTGCCTCGCCGAAGCGCTGTTGATACTGGCGCTGCTGCCACCAGCTATAACCGTACACCGCCAAAACCACGGCGATCCCGATACCCAGCAGACCAAACTGTAATTCACTCATATATGGACCGTTCAATCAGGGAAATCATTATGGCCGGATTATCTCAGGCGCTACCGGAAATGGCAAAACCCATTAGGGCGTATTAACACGCTCTAAGCCAGCGGCAGATTCTGGTTGCTCTGACCGATGTCGCCCACCTCATGCAAGGCGGCGACAAAGTCTGCTTGCTCATGCAGTTGCACCAGATTCGGCGGATGCGGCAAGCCGCGCATGTGCGCCAGCCGCGCTTTGCTGGCAGCAGGCATCTCCCACTTCAAACCCGCCAGCAAGGCATCAGCCGAGGCTGGTTTGTTGCACACCAGCACCATATCTGCCCCCGCACTCAGCGCCGCTTCGGCTCGTTGCACGATGCCGCCCGCTACCGTCGCGCCCTCCATCGACAGGTCATCGCTGAAGATACAGCCCTCGAAACCCAGCTCGCCGCGCAAGATCTGCTTCAACCACACCGGCGAAAATCCTGCCGGGCGCGCGTCCACCTTGGGGTAGATCACATGCGCCGGCATCACCGCCGTCAGCCCGTAATTCACCATCTGGCGGAACGGCACCAAATCGGCCAGCTCAATGTCGGTATAGCTGCGCTCGTCCACCGGAATATCCAGATGCGAATCTGCCGCCACAAAGCCGTGACCGGGGAAATGCTTGCCCACCGTGTGCATCCCCGCCTGCCGCAAGCCCTGCAACAGACTGTGCGCCAACTCGGCGATGGCCTGCGGCTCGGAATGAAAAGCGCGATTACCGATCACCGAACTCACGCCGTAATCCATATCCAACACCGGCGTAAAGCTAAAGTCGATATTGCAGGCGCGCAACTCCGCACCTAACACATAGCCCACCTGCTGCGCCAGATGGCGCGCCCGCTTGGGATGCTCGTCCCATATCTTGCCCAATTCGCGCATCGGCGGAATCTTGGTAAAACCATCACGGAAACGCTGCACCCGACCGCCCTCGTGATCCACCGCGATCAACAGCGGCGGCGTGCGCACCGCGCGTATCGCAGCGGTCAACTCGCACAACTGCGCTGGCGACTCATAATTGCGTGCGAACAGAATCACCCCGCCCACCAAAGGATGCCGCAACCGCGCCTCATCCTCCGCCGTTAACACCTTACCCAACACATCCAGCATCACTGGCCCTAAGCCCATACTTCCCCCTTAATCCCTCTCAAGCCGAACGCTCGATCACCTATCCAAAGGGCTGACCACGCCCTTGCCACCTTTATTGAGGACGTGAGTGTAAATCATCGTGGTCGAAACATCGGAATGACCGAGCAATTCTTGCACGGTGCGGATGTCGTAGCCGGACTCCAGCAAATGCGTAGCGAACGAGTGGCGGAAAGTGTGCGGCGTGGCAGGCTTGGCGACACCCGCCGCGCGCACCGCCTGCTTGACTGCACGCTGCACCGCCTGATCCTGAAGATGATGTCGGCGCGTCTTGCCATCACGCGGATCTTGCGAAAGATTCGCCGATGGAAAGATGAACTGCCAAGCCCAATCGCGCCCGGCGTTGGGATACTTGCGATCCAAGGCATAGGGCAAAGCCGCCTCACCCAGCCCCGCCGCCAAATCCTGCTGATGCAACTCGCGCACCCGCTCCAGATGAGCCTTGAGCGGCGTGGCCACCGCCGCAGGCAGCATCGTCACCCGATCTTTGAAGCCCTTGCCATCGCGGATCAAAATCTCGCGGCGGGAAAAATCCACATCTTTCACCCGCAAACGCACGCACTCCATAATGCGCAGCCCCGCCCCGTAAAGCAGACTGGCGATCAACCAATGCGTCCCCTCCAACCGCGCCAGCACCGCCTGCACCTCCTCGCGCGTCAACACCACCGGCAAACGCTTGGGCGCTTTGGCCTGCTCCACATTATCCAGCCAAGCCAACTCGACACCCAGCACCTCGCGATAAAGGAACAACAAGGCCGATTTCGCCTGATTCTGCGTCGAAGCCGCCACCCTCCCCGCCACCGCCAAATGCGTAAGAAACGCCTCGACTTCGCGAGCGCCCATCTCCTGCGGATGACGCTTGTCGTGAAAGAAAATATATCGTTTAATCCAGTCCACGTAAGCCTGCTCAGTGCGGATGCTGTAATGCTTCAAACGAATCTTTCCGCGCACCTGATCGAGCAACTTAGGCGGCTGAGCCGATGATGGATCTTCAGTCATTTTTAGGACAGCCTAAAAAGTTATAACAGATTGAACCAAAGCAAATTATGTACGAACAAAAACCATATAGCCATCGTCTTGATGCAATATTTTGCGTCAAATAGGATGGCTACTTTAAGTTAGGCTTTATGAATACACCCGCCCCTTAATCGGGGTCATCGGGAAGCATCCAGCCATGATGAAATGTCGGCTCTCAATTTGGGTGTATGCCGGTACATGGATGGATGCTTCTGGTATGCCCCTCCTTAATTGGAGGAAAGCATGTCAAACGATGTGTTGAAAGCGCTGAACCTGAACACCATCGTCGGTGTTATCTCTATTTTGGTGACTCTTGCCGGAATAGTCGTAACACTAGTTATGATGTTGTGAAGTTCTCAAGGCAATGAGTGGCATCTTTGCCCGAGCTACAACGCCTACCAAAGTCGGCTTGTCCGGCTTTGGTATTTTCTGATCGGAGACATTTTGCAAACAAAACTGGAACGTGTGGTGTCGGCAGCATGGTGGCTTCGTGGGTATAGCCTAACCCTACGCTCAAGCGGGACTGCGCAAAAGCGCGCAGCCCCTTAGCTCCACGTTAGGCTCTACAAAGAAGGAACACCATGTCCAAGTATCTAATCTCCTTTCCCAGCGCCGCGATGATTGTGCCCGCTGGTGAATTGGCGGCAGTGGGGCGCGACGCGAACGACGTAGTTGAAGAGGCAAAGGCCGCTGGCATCTACGTCTTCGCAGGCGGCATCAACGAAGACGTTCCAGCCATGCTCGTCTCAGCAGACGGCGCAGTCGTCGAGGGCGGCTACCCTTGGGCACCCCCGCTTAACGGCGGTTTCACCGTGCTTGAGTTGCCCTCACACGAGGAGGCGGCAGCTTGGGCCGCACGCTTCGCTAAAGCCTGTCGTTGCAGCCAAGAGCTGCGCGTCATAGTTTGACTCGCAGTCCTGAGGGCAGCGAGTGCGCGTGCCTAACCCATCATTCAAGCGGGACTGGCTAACGCCAGCCCCTTAATTCAAACGTTGGGCATATCATCACAAGGAGGTAGTTCTTCATGTCAAATGAAACAGATTTTGTAAAGAATGAAATTCTCGGTAATTTTTTCAAATCCAATTCAGACGTTGGTCACGTACTGAATGAACGAATGCTGTTCCAGATGATGATTAAGTGGAACCCAAAGCAAAAGGATGCATTGACACTCGCCGCAGAAGAATTGGTTTCTGATGGGGTAATCGAAGAGAAAAATGGTGGGCTGGCGTTAACACAAAAAGGCGTTGATAAGCTTTACCCGCCGGTTGGTAGTTTTGTTCGGGATGCAATCCTTTCTGCTTTTTCTGAAAGTCAGTCCCGAGTTGGTCACGTACTTAACGTGAGACCGCTTCTCCATAAAAGTATGAACTGGAACCCAAAGCAAAAATCGGCATTAGAGCCAACTGTCGAACAACTCTGTACTGAAGGTCTTATGGAGAAACAGGGCGATAATTATGCGCTGACACAAAAAGGTTATGACGCAATTTATTAGCGCTATGCCCAACCCGGCAGTCGAGAGGGACTGCGCAAAAGCGCGCAGCCCCTCACTTTTACGTTAGCCGTCTTAAATTCGGAGCACTCTATGGCCTTCTCGTCTGAGCAACTCAAACAAATCTACGACCGCGCTTCTGGCTACTGTCACATCTGCCACAAGAAGGTCGCGTTCAAAAACTATGGTGTTCTTGGCGCTCGTGGAGCGTGGGAAGTTGAGCACTCAAACCCACAAGCGAATGGCGGCACTCATCGGCTGAATAATCTCTATCCTGCATGTATTAGCTGCAACCGCTCTAAGGGCGCTTCGAGCACAGCGAGCGCCCGAGTAAAAAATGGTAAATCTCGTGCGCCTCTCTCCACTGAAAAGCGGAAGGAAGCAAAGACTTCAAATGCATTGGTTGGCGGTGCTGCCGGTGCTGCAATTGGGGCGCTTGCTGGCCCTGTCGGCGCTATTGTCGGCGGTATAATTGGCGCTCATTTAGGTCACAAGAAAAACCCCGACAAATGATAACGACGGCTAACCCTACGCTCAAGCGGGACTGCGCAAAAGCGCGCAGCCCCTTAGCTCCACGTTAGGCCATCCACTTTTCACGTCGGAGAATTACCAATGACTACAGATACCAAGTGCACATTCCAGATCACCGGCTGGGACGAAAAAACGTACCATGAAATCGAGGGTAGTGCGAAGCTCAGTAACGCAAAGGTCACACAGGCTTACTCTGGAGCCATTGACGGCACCAGCAGCATCGAATACCTCATGTCTTACACCGTTCACGGCACAGCCACCTTTGTCGGCCTGGAGCTCGTTTCCGGTACTGTCGACGGAAAGACCGGAACGTTCGTCCTTCAACACACGGGGGCTTTTTCGGAAGGCAAGGCACGCAGTTCGTGGTCTATCGTTCCGGGCTCTGGCACTGGCGGACTGGCGAGTCTTCGCGGCAAAGGGAGCTATGTCGCAGGTCATGGTGAGCCGGCTCAGGTTTCATTTGCCTACTCTTTCGAGTCCAATGCCTAACCCTGCATTCGAGAGGGACTGGCCGATATACATTCGCTTTGCGGCCTGTGGTTTCTTGAACTTCCGGGGCTCCGGCGTAGTTTCGTGGCGGCCAGCCCCTCAATTTGAACGTTAGACCACTGAGGAGGTGTCCTATGGTCATGAAGAAAATCCATCCACCCAAACCACCGAAGCCGCCAGACAGATTGCAGAACATGCAAACGCTGCGGCCGCTCGGAAAAACAAAATGGGTTCGCGCTCATTGGCGGTGGGACTACAACACCCACAAATGGGAGTGGGTGCTGGGGCATTGGAGTAGATAACTACTAGGGAGCACAGAAATGGAACGCTACAAGAACCTCGGTGGTGATTCTGGTGTCGTTGGCTACGAGATTGCCGAAGGCTCCATAACTGTTCAATTCAGCGATGGCGCCACGTATCTTTACACTGCTCAAAGTGCAGGAACAGGCAACCTCGCCGAGATGCAGCGCTTGGCAACCGCAGGGAGGGGGCTCAACAGTTTTATCAGCCGCGTCGTTCGCAAAGGCTATGCGCGGAAGTTGCGCTAACCAATGCGTGGTCTAACCCGCCGCTCCAAGGGACGCCCGGCAAGCTGCGCTTGCCGGTTCCCTCCGGCCTTCGGCCTCCGGTCGCCCCTGAGCTAGCACGTTAGGGGTCGTAAACATTACGTGTCGTGTGTCGGTTAAGTTGTGTGCTGGTGTTGCGGTAGTCTGCGAGTGTGATGCTCCGTAGTTGCGGTTTTGGTGCGGCGGTAATCTGGACGTGAAGCGCTTCGTTGATTCTGCGCATCCGTTTGCACCACGTCAGTTTCTTTTTTGCAGTGCCGTGTTTTTGCAGCTTCGTCCAGAGTTCGCGGCGTGGTGCAAGCCGGGGTTGTAACCGAGAGTAGTGGTTCGCCACATGTTTTTTTGTGCGGCGGTTTTCTGGGTGCAGTGGGCGTTGAGCGGTTGCCTTTCACTGCGGTCATTTCTGGTTGCATTTGCGGGGGCGTTTATGTTGTTGCTTTCCATGAGTCCAAGCCCTAACCCTACAGTCAAGCGGGACTGCGCAAAAGCGCGCAGCCCCTTACTTCCACGTTAGCCCTTACAAATTATGGACGCTTGGCAAACAATTCTCTTGGCATTCGGCGGCAATGCTGCCCTTTTGGCTGTTCTTGGCTTTGCTGGCAAGTCACTGCTTGAAAAAGTCATCGCTCGTGACACAAAACGCTTTGAGTCAGAAATCAAGGCGCAGGCCGACGCAACAGTCGAGCGATTAAAAAATGAGTTGCAACTAAAGACCATTGAGCACCAAATTCGCTTTTCCCGCCTTCACGAAAAATCGGCGGAAACCATAGCGGAAACGTATTCGTTATTGCGAAGCTATCTTCATGCTGTTGCCGATTATGTGAAAGTGTTAGAGATGGCTGGAGAAAAACCAAAAGCCGAGCGGAGAGAGGCCGTAAATACTGCTCTACAGGAGTTCCGCAGTTATTTTGTGAAACGTCAAATATTTCTCCCAAAAGAAACTGCGAGACGAGTTCGTGAGCTAGACGAAAAATTGTTTAAGTCGGCTCAGCATTTCGCTATGAAAATTGAAGGGCAGGAAACAACTGCTAGTTCCGATGACTGGATGAAGGCATTCTCTTCAGTAAATGAAGAAATTCCACCAGTTCTTGAGCTTCTTGAAGATGAGTTTCGAGAGTTGCTGGGTCAAGCTAAGGGCTAACCCGGCAGTCAAGCGGGACTGCGCAAAAGCGCGCAGCCCCTCACTTTTACGTTCGGCATCTTTCAAGGAGAGTTGAAGTGACACAAGCAAAAATTCATTTGCAGCGGCTCGTTCAAGACTCGCAGGAGTACGGAAGCAACGATGAGCACATGGTGTCACGCGTGTTCTTCGATCTAGAGATCGACGGTTCGCTGCATAAAAACCTGTATTGCGATGTCAAGCAAATGGTGGGCAGTTCTTTCGAGACCGCGCCACTGGAAGTATCCAAGCCGGTTGGGTATAAAGGTGCCTTCAATCACGATGCCTTCCAAAGTGTCATCGAGCAGTATTACCGCAGTCTTGTTGGTTCGCAGGGACGCGGAATCCGAATCACTGGTGGCGGCAACGTCCGAATGCAAAACAACACATTTGTTCAGCCCAGCGAAGCAACCTTTGAAGTGCAAGTTTCTGGTGGGCCATGGTGAAATGCCGAACCCATCGCTCAAGCGGGACTGCGCAAAAGCGCGCAGCCCCTTAGCTTTACGTTATGCAATTTCCTAAATTGGAGTCCTATGAAAATAATTGATGTTTTTTTATCGAGACCTAATTGGGTTCATGAGCACGTTGAAAAACAGTTTTCAATGTTTTACCCGCTTCTGGAAGAACACGGGTTCCGACCAAGAACAATTGGAAAGGATGTTGTGCCCATATCCTCGCCATTTCAGCATGTCGTAAATTTAATGAACCAGTGTCAATGCACAATTGTTCTAGGTCTTCCACAGATCAGGGTTAATGCCGGAACGCTAAAAGGGAAAGAGATCGAAAAAGCTTTCTCCCTTCCAACTGAGTGGAATCAAATTGAGGCAGCAATATCCATCATGCTGAACAGACCCACCCTAATGATGCTTCACAAAGGTGTCGCACCAAGAGGGTTGTTCGACAGAGGGGCGGCCAACGTGTTTGTTCACGAATTTCACACAGTGGGGCCAAAGTGGGTAAAGGAGTTAGAACCCAAGCTGGCTGCGCTCAGGGAAAGTGTTCATGCATAACCCGGCGCTCGAGAGGGACGCGGTGAACGGCGTGGTTTTCTCTTCCACGTTTTGCGCGCCGCGCCCCTCAGCTCTACGTTAGGGGTTACATGTATAGCGCATACCAATTTCGCCACGTTCCCGAAATGCGGATGCACGATAGTTTCGAGATCGTAGCCTCGGTACGGAATGTCAATAATCGTATCAACGGCCACTTTTTCAAATCCCCGGTAAAGCCTGATCCATTTATATTTGCCGCTGTCCAGCTTCTTTTTCCATTTCGCCGCATCGCGATATTCCTTGGGCTTGCGGCCTGTAGCTACGTCATCGAAATACTCAAACCGAAGGTGCAGGTGCAGCGTCTCACCCCTAACCCTACGTTCGAGACCGACACCCAACAGCGGGCTTGGTGTTTTAGTTTTTATCATTATTTTATGGCCGCTGTTGGGTGCGGCTCAACTCCACGTTAGGCATTTCACCCACAACCAGAGGTTCATCATGATGGATATGACAATTATTCAAAGCGCGATTGCTGGCCTCAAGACTGCAAGCGATATTGCTATAGGCATTGGCAAGCTGAATACGCTTGCCCAGGTTCAGGAAAAATCCGTCGAACTTGGGCAAATTATTGTCGCAGCCCAATCCGCCACACTTAATGCTTATGCGGATCAAGCGGCGATGATTGAGGAGGTACGCGCACTTAAAGAAGAAATCGTGCGCGTAAAAGCATGGGAAGCTCAAAAGCAACGCTATAAGCTTGAGTCTTGCGGCCCAGCCAGCGTTGCCTATGCACTTAAAAAATATGTAGCAAACGGCGAGCCACCTCATTTGATATGTACAAAATGCTACGAGGATGGGCGCAAATCTATCCTCAATCCACTCTATCTTGCTGATCGCCATGTTGTTTACTCCTGTCCAATTTGTAAGTCACAAACACCAACTGGGCACCGAGGTGAGCCACAAGTTAGCTATGCGCCTGAATGATTTAAAAATGCCTAACCCTACGCTCAAGCGGGACTCCGCAAAAGCGCGGAGCCCCTTAGCTACACGTTAGAGGCAACCCCCGGCACTTGCACTCTCACCAATAATGGTATATTTTCTATACCGTGATTACTTTTGAATTTAATGAACAGAAAAGCCAAGCTAATCTTCTGAAGCACGGCATCAATTTTATTGATGCGCAGGCTTTGTGGGATGACCCAAGGTTATTGGAAATTCCCGCAAAAACAGAGGACGAACCCCGGTACTTACTGATAGGTCTGATTAACGGGAAACACTGGTCAGCCGTAATCACATATAGAAATAAAAGTGTCCGACTAATTTCTGTTCGTCGTTCACGGCCTGAGGAGGTTGCCTTATATGAAAGCTAAAATTTTTGACCAGCAGTTTGACAAGGGCGTTGACATCACCGGTTCACTGGACTTATCCAAATCGAAGCGTGTGCTGCAAGAGCAAAAGCGCGTTAATGTTGATTTCCCTACATGGATGATCGAATCATTAGATCGTGAAGCTAGAAAGCTTGGCGTAACCCGGCAGTCCATTATTAAGGTGTGGCTTGCCGAGCGTCTCGAAGCGTTGCCTCTAACCCTACGCTCAAGCGGGACTGCGCAAAAGCGCGCAGCCCCTTAGCTCCACGTTGGGCGGCAAGAACTCGCATGATGAGAATGTGACGCTCCCGTTACGCTTAACGACTTGATTGTCAATCCGCTTGCGGCTATCATTCGACCATGAATACCAAAACAAAAAGTTTTCTTCGTGGCGCAGGGAGCGTGATGGACTTGGCTCCTGCGCGCAATCTGCGTCAGTTGGCTCCACGTCGTAGCGCCGCTGAACGCATGGCTAGTCATTTCACCCACGTCGGCGAGTCTGTTAGCCGTGCTTGCGGTTCATTCGCTGATAATGGCTCGACCCCAACCACAAAAGCCAAAGCAGCCTAAGAACGCCGTCAGTGCCGCCAACGGTGCGGTTACTACGCCCGGCGCAAACGTCAATAGCAAGCCAGTTGCACAGTTCCAGCAATCCACATTTTCTGGCCCTATGCCGCCCCCTTCAGTTCTTGAAGGGTATGAACGTCTCGTCCAAGGTGCCGCTGAACGCATCTTGGTGATGGCCGAGTCTGACGCGAAGCACCAACAAGAAATTGAATTCGCAGCCTTGCGTGCAGCCGAGGCCGAAATAAGGAGAGGCCAGTTTTTTGGTTTTGTAATCGGCCTCACCGCCCTTGGAGCCTCAATGTTGGCGTTGGCTATGGGTTCTCCTGCTGTTGCCGGAGTTATTGGCGGCACTACAGTCATCGGTCTTGTCTCTGTCTTCATAGTCGGTCGCGTCGTCAAGTCCGATTAGCCCACCGTTGGCTCCACATGCCGCCCAACCCTACGCTCAAGCGGGACTGCGCAAAAGCGCGCAGCCCCTTAGCTCCACGTTGGGCATCCCCATGAAGTTTCGTTTCATAATTTTCTTGATGCTATTGTTTACTGCACAGCTATCGTGGGCAGCGGAGCCGTGCCTCCACTACAGCGGAAGTCCTGTCACCCTAACTGGAAAAGTTAAACTGCAAACATTTTTCGGGCCACCTAATTATGGCGAAAACCCGGATACCGATTCTCGTGAAACTCAAGCAATCTTGCTGCTGGCAAAGCCTATTTGCATGGAGGCGAATCCTGCCGAGTATGAAGAAGCAGAACAAAACCAGTTAGAGGTGACGCTTGTTCCTCTTAAGAAGGAAAATTTGAAGAGCCACGAGGGAAAACAAATTGCGGTTCAGGGTACGCTGTACCATGCACATACCGGGCACCATCACACTCAGGTCTTAATTGAAATCAAGCGCATTGAAAATGTCAGCAAGTAACCAGCCCAACCCGTCAGTCGAGAGGGACTGCGCAAAAGCGCGCAGCCCCTCACTTTTACGTTAGGCTTCTCAAAATATATGGTGAGGCATGTCGTAACCTTTTGTTTGGCGGCTGGCAATTTTCGGCTATTCCCGCCATTGGCGAACTCCACGTAACCCAAGTTTTTTGGCAGTTCTCATTGTTGGCGTTGGATGCCCAATCGAAATTCTACCCTGCAAATCCAGCGCTATTTGCATGATAAATTCTTGCCCAATTTTTTGCGCCATGCCTGTTTCTTGCCGTTTGCTTTATGGGGCGGCCGTTGGATGTCCTCGATGAACCAGGCTACTCTTCGAGACCGAAGCACTGTAGCAGTAGATCGATAACGCTGCGCAGCTTTGCCGTCGGTCGGCTATCCAGCGCGTAAATCAGATACATTGGCGTCGGCTTATATGACCAAGTCGGCAATACCGGCACTAAGCGGCCTGCTGCAATATCGGCAGTCAGCAGCACTTCTGGTTGCAGCACGATACCGGCTCCATGCAGGGCGGCAATGCGCAACGCGCTGCCTTGGTTTGAGCTGAATCGCCCCCTTACTGACACGATGCAAAGCTCATCGTTGGGTCCGAGCAAGTGCCAGCGATCATGGTGACGCCAGTAAGACAAGCCGAGGCAACTATGCGCGATCAGTTGTTCCGGGTGTTCAGGCTGCCCATGCTGGGCCAGATAGCGTGGCGCGGCTGCTAGCATCCTGCGATAGGGACGTAGCGGCCGCGCGACCAGACCGACGGCGTCGATGTCGCCGATTTGGATGCCTAGTTCGTAACCTTCATTGATCAGGTCTGGTGCGCGATTGTCCAATGTAAGCTCCACATCGACCTCAGGATGGCGCGCCAGATAGTCGGCCAATACAGGGGCAAGGCCCTGGCTACCGAAGCTGACGGGAGCCACCAATCTGACCAATCCGCGCGGGCTGGCCTGCAGCTCGGAAGCGCTGGCCTCGGCCAGCTCCACTTCGGACAACACGCGTTTGCAACGCTCGTAATAGAGCCGCCCCACTTCGGTCAGTTGTTGTCGGCGCGTGGTGCGGTGTAACAAACGTGCGCCGAGCCGTTGTTCGATGGTACGGATATGTTTGGCGACCATGGTGGAAGAGACACCGCTGACTACGGCTGCGGCAGTGAAGTTGCCGCTCTCCACAACACGAACAAACATCGCCATGCCAGCCAACTTGTCCATGATTAAGAACCAAATGGTTTTGAATGATTCAACGTATCACATATTTATTCCTGATTCAAACTGCGCAATACTGAGGGCGTTGACACCTATTCAGGGTGCCACATACCAAGGAGCTATCGTGCCTATATTACGTTTGGAAATGCATCCCGGCCGCACGCCGGAGCAAAAGCGCGCCTTCGTGCGCGAAGTGACCCGCGTCACCGTTGAAACTCTGACCTGTCCACCGGAGAGCGTGGATGTGGTGATCACTGAAGTGTTACGTGAAAATTGGGCGAAGGGCGGCACGCTTATCGCTGATAAGTGAGTCGAAACAAGGTCATCGGCGCATACCGTGCGAACGGCAGGTTTGGGTTATGAGCAATCAAAAATAATGAGTCGTAGTATTGTGCTGAAAAGCCTAACCTTACGGTCGAGAGGGACTGCGCGAATACACCCTCGCGCAGTCCCTCACCTCAACGTTGGGCATCTTATGATCCGTCACGCCACAGGGTATAGAGAACAATGCGGGTGCTAATAGTTGGTTCGGGAAAATTGGCTTCGGAGCTGCTTAACGAGCTTTCGCTCTCTGCTCCTTTCACAGTTCGCAGTTGGTCGAGTGCACCGGAGGTGCAAGGTCGTTCAGTCGTCGTTCACGCAGGCTCCGGCAGAGAGCTTAACGATGTAATCGCCTATAGCCGAGAAACCAACTCCGTTCTGGTTGAGCTTGCAACTGGATCGAAGATCGAAGTTGCGTCACCTACCTTTCCTGTCGTCTTGTGCCCAAATACCAACATTCTCATGCTGAAGTTCATGAACATGTTGGCGAAAAGCGGAAGGCTGTTTGAGGGCTACCGCATCGAACTGACTGAATCCCATCAGGCAGAAAAACAATCTACTCCGGGAACCGCAGTTGCGATTGCGCAATCGTTGGGGCTTCCTGCCGAAGACGTGATTTCCGTGCGTAATCGAGAGGAACAATTGACGGCATTACGTATTCCGTCAGAACACTTAGATCGCCACGCTTTGCATTCCATTATCATTGGCGACGGCACTTGCCGCGTTTTGCTCGAAACAAGAGTGTACGGCTCATCGCCATATGCCGACGGTGTTTCAAAAATCGTGTCTGCAGTCGCCACTCGCCCACTCGAAAACCGCGTGTATGCAATCGACGAATTTGTTGAACATGGCTGGGTCTAGGTGTAGTCCGATGCCCAACCTAACGTTTGAGTGGGACTGCCGCGAAGCAGCCTGCGTCAGCCCCTCAACTTAACGTTAGCCGTCCAGAGCGCCACGCCTGCCTTCATGCCCATGAAATCTATTCCGACCAAGAAGACCATCACTGTCGCAGGCTCCATCTTGGAGTACGTCGCCTCTGGAACTAGCTCCCCCACGCTCGTTCTGATCAACGGCGCGGGTGGCCCAATTGAAGGCTGGAATCGCGTCTTTTCCGAGTTAGAGAAGATCGGTACCGTATTCGCCTATAACCGCCTGAATGTCGGTTGCAGTAGCAAACCGACAGAACCACAAACCGGCGATCTAATGGTGCAGACACTTCGCGCTCTGTTGCTCGAAGTCGGGCTTCCACCACCTTACGTGCTGATTGGCCACTCGCTCGGCGGCTTGATCGCAAACCTCTTTGCACGTTGCCACCCCAGCGAAGTGTTGGCCGTCGTCTTTCTCGATGCAACCGCTCCTGAAGACTTCGCAGTATTTGCTGCACATGAAGGGAGAGCCCCCAAACTTCTCCGCAAGACCCTCGATGCCATTTTTGGCAACGACGGCTTTGGTGAGATAGTCCATGTCTCCCGTACCAGCGACCTAGTCAGTCTTGCTCCTTCATTTCCCGATATTCCCGTCGCGGTGGTTACCGGTGGCAAGCCTGCGATGTCGTGGCTAATGCCCGCGTCAATCTTATCCGCGCGCGCAGAACATCAACGCCGCCTCGCTTCGATATCGCCGAGAGCGAAGCAAATCATTGCTGAAAGGAGTGGACACTTTCCTCAGTTGTCGGAGCCCACTGTTGTCGTGCATACCATCCGCGAGACTCTTGCCAATGCGTATCATTCGAGAAAAACGAACGGCTACCCGCAATGCTCCTCCCCCTCAGAATCCTACTCACCCTCCTCTCCCTAACAAGCTTCGCCACCCCGAAAGAACCACCATGCCCTCCTTAACCCAAACCGCCTATCTCGCCGGAGGCTGCTTCTGGGGCATGGAGGAACTGGTGCGCCAGATTCCCGGCGTGCTGGAAACCGAGGTCGGCTACACCGGCGGCGGCACGCCGAAGGCGACTTACGAGCAGGTGAAAACGGGGCGTACTGGCCATGCGGAGTCGCTGAAGATCGTGTTCGACGCTAAGCGGCTGACTTACCGCCATCTGCTGTTCGAGTTCTTCCGTATGCACAACCCGACCACCGCCAACCGGCAGGGCAATGACCTCGGCACGCAATACCGCTCGGTCATCTTCACCGCCAGCGCCGAACAGCAGACCACCGCTACCGAGGTGATCCGCACGGTGGATACTTCAGGGGAATGGGGGGCGAAGGTGGTGACGGAGGTGATGCCGTTCCGGGAATTCTGGCGCGCCGAGGACTATCACCAGAAGTATCTGGTCAAGCATCCCAACGGCTATACCTGCCATCTGCTGCGTCGGATGCGACTGGGCGAGTAGCCTGACTGCTCCCTTCCCTAAAAGTACCCTGCCCGCCCCAGCGCCACGGCGCACAGTGTGACGATACTCAGCGCCAGATTGAGCGCCACCAGTTGGCGTATCTTGCCCAGCACTTTGCCTGCTTCCGGCCATTGTTGCGCTGCGACCAGTGCCTTGAGTTTGCGGTAGCCGGTGAAATAGACCAGCGCGAACACAGCGACCATCAAGGTGCCCAACACCAGCATGGCCTGAACGAAGGTGGGCGAGTTGGCGACACCACCGAAGAAACGGATCATCACCATGCCGCTGACCAACAGCACCACGACCGCGCCCCACACCCAATGCAAAAAGCGACGGAACACGGCGTCCCACAAACGCAAGCGCTCCGGCGGTTGCAGCGTCTCAACCGCAGCCGGTCGCAACACCACGTAGGCAAAGAACATGCCGCCCACCCACAGCACCACGGACAGCAGATGGAAGAGTTTCAGAAAGATCATGAGCAAGTCTCCTTGAGTTTGAAAATCATACAAAATCCATCGAGCCGAAAACCGTCATGCCGGCCATTCATGCCTAGCCGCTAGGCGACGAATTTTAGTCCGACGTGAGGAAGAGAGTAAGCCACCCGAAATGGAAAGCATTATTCCTTCCCAGGGAAAAACCCTTCTGCGCTGAGTATTAAAGGCCTGCTAAGAAAAAAGCCGCGAATCTTAGGATTCGCGGCTTTTTCAACTAATTACACCACTTATTCTGGTGCCGATGAGCAGACTCGAACTGCTACGGCTTTCGCCACTACCCCCTCAAGATAGCGTGTCTACCAATTTCACCACATCGGCTAAAACTGTTTACTTCGGTACTGCCCCGGATTTCTGCTCGGCAGTTCCGGTCTGTGCTGCAACTGGCTGAGAAGCGGTCGTCGCCGCAGGTGCGATGGCTGCTTGACCCGGGATCAGAGTATTCAATCCCTTTTCTTCTTTCTTGGTATCCAAGATGTTTTCATGCTTGGACATCACGCCTTGATCTTGCGCTGGGCGCGAGTAAAAGTAAGTGAGCGCCAAACTGGTGATGAAGAAGATAGTGGCGGCGACTGCGGTGCTGCGGCTCAAGAAGTTGGCGGAGCCAGTGGAGCCGAACAAACTACCGGCGGAGCCAGATCCGAACGCTGCGCCCATGTCAGCGCCCTTGCCGTGCTGCACCAGCACGAGGCCGATCAAGATGATCGCAGTCAAAACATGCACAACCCAAATCAACGATTCCACACACTACTCCAAAAATTATTTACTTAGCTGCGCGACAGATGGCCAAGAAGTCTTCTGCTATCAGCGATGCGCCACCGATCAGTCCGCCGTCGATATCGGGCATACCGAACAATTCCACCGCATTCGCCGCCTTCACGCTACCGCCGTACAAGATGCGCATCTTGTTCGCCAATTGAGCATCTCGCTCGGCAAGACGCTGACGGATGAACAGATGCACATGCTGAGCCTGCTCTGGTGAAGCCGTCTTGCCCGTACCGATCGCCCATACTGGCTCGTAAGCGATGACCGCATTATCCAAAGAGTGTTCGCCAACCAAAGACAGCACCGCATCCAACTGCTTGGAGATGATCTGCTCGGTTACACCGTTCTCGCGTTGCTCCAACGTCTCACCCACACACAAGATGGGAATCAGACCAGATGCATGTGCAGCAGCGAATTTCTCAGCCACCAGCTCGTTGCTCTCGCCATACAGCGTACGGCGTTCGGAGTGCCCGACAATGACGTACTGGCAGCCGAAATCCAGCAGCATCTTCGCCGAGACCTCACCGGTGTAAGCCCCTTGATGCAGTGGATGCACGTCTTGTGCACCCCACTTAATCGGACTTCCGACCAGCTCCATCTGAGCCTGACACAGATAGGGAAATGGCACGCAGACGGCACATTCCGACATTTCAGACTGCGTCACCCCGCTCACCAAGGCATCCAGCAAAGCCTTGTTCTGCTCTAGCGAGCCGTGCATCTTCCAATTACCGGCAACCAGTTTGCGTCGCATTTGCACCCTTATCTCAAGCACTTCATCAAAGGCCGCGAATGCTACCTGTGAAAGCCTGAGCAGTCAATCTCAAAGCCGTATGCAAAGCGTAGCGCGCAATGCAAGGAGCGACACCAGATGGAATCCGATTACGGCGAAATTTAATGACAGATCAATTGGAAGCAGCGACTTTCGCCAGCAACTGCTGAAGCTCGCCGCTTTGATACATTTCGCCCATGATGTCCGATCCGCCGACGAACTCACCGTTGATATAGAGCTGAGGAATGGTCGGCCAGTTGGCGTAGTCCTTGATGCCCTGACGAATCTCGGCATCACGCAGAACGTCCACGCTGAAAAAAGTCTTCACACCCAGCGCATTCAGGATGCGCACTGCATTGCCTGAAAAACCACATTGCGGAAATTGCGGCGTCCCCTTCATGTAAAGCACCACGGGATGGGTCGTGACCTGCTGATGTATCGCTTCTTGGATGCTCATGTCAGATATTTAGTTGAGTGATTGGGTCGGAATTGTAGGAGTGTACGGTGATGCGGTCAAGCGTGGCCGCCGCTGATGCGCTCGATGCCTGCCAGATCACAAGCTGAGAAAACCGCTTCGAACCCAGCGCCGCACAACATTTTCCGTATCTCGCCTGCTTGATCGTAGCCATGTTCCAGCAGCAGCCAGCCGCCGGGATGCAGATGATTTTGAGCTTCCGCCAGAATGCGCCGAATGTCGTCCAGTCCATCAGCCCCGGAAGCCAAGGCGCTCATCGGCTCGAAGCTGAGATCAGCCAGATGCGGGTCGCCAGCGGCGACATAAGGCGGATTGGAGACGATGAGTTGAAATCGCATCCCTGCTAGCGCAGCGAACCAATCGCTGAGCATAAAATTCACATTGGCAAGCCCCAGCCGCTCGGTATTCTCGCGTGCCACCGCCAATGCAGCAGGCGACGCATCCAGCGCCACCACCTCGGCATCGGGACGCGCATGAGCGATGGACAAGGCGATCGCGCCGGAGCCGGTACCCATATCCAAGATGCGGAGAGACACTCCCTCCGCACCGGCGGGGAGCTTCTCCAGCGCCGTTTCCACCAGCAACTCGGTATCGGGACGCGGGATCAGTGCGGCGGGCGTGACTTTGAAAGTCAGCCCAAAGAATTCGCGTTCACCCAAAAGGTAGGCGATGGGCTCTCCACGCAAGCGGCGCTCAAACAGGGCGACATAAGCGGCCTGCTGGTCGGCACTCAACATCTGTTCGGGATGACTCAGCAGAAAAGACCGGGGGCATTGCAAAATATGTTGCAGCAACGCTTGCACTTCGATGCGCGCCGTACTGCGTTCCAGTGATAGCACTTGCCCCAGCCGGACGGCATCTTCGCTCAGAATCTGCCCGATGCTGCGCAAGGATCAGTTCTCGTCTGCCAGCGCCGCCAGTTGCTCGGCCTGATGCTCGGCCATCAACGCGCCAGTGAGTTCGGCGATGTCGCCATCCATGATGGCATCCATCTTGTACAGGGTGAGGTTGATGCGGTGATCGGTGACGCGTCCCTGCGGGAAGTTGTAGGTGCGGATGCGCTCGGAGCGGTCGCCGCTGCCCACCAGCGACTTGCGCTCGGCGGCCAACTTGCTATGCGCTTCGCGCTCTTCCTTGTCCTTGATGCGCGCCGCCAGCACGCGCAGCGCCTGTGCTTTGTTCTGGTGTTGCGAACGCCCGTCCTGACACTCCACCACCGTACCGGTAGGAATATGGGTGATGCGCACGGCGGAATCAGTCTTGTTGATGTGCTGACCACCCGCACCGCTTGCACGAAAAGTGTCGATGCGCAGATCGGCAGGATTCAGCACCACATCGCTCACCTCGTCTGCCTCGGGCAGCACCGCCACGGTGCAGGCTGAGGTGTGGATACGCCCTTGCGTCTCAGTGGCGGGCACGCGCTGCACGCGATGCGCACCGGACTCGAATTTCAACACCGAATAAGCGCCCTGCCCCACGATACGCGCGATGACTTCCTTGTAGCCGCCCTTCTCGCCCTCGCTCTCGGACACCACTTCGACCTGCCAGCGGTTGCGCTCGGCAAAACGGGTATACATGCGGAACAGATCGCCCGCGAACAATGCCGCCTCGTCGCCGCCAGTACCGGCACGCACTTCAAGGAACACGTTGCGTTCGTCGTTGGGGTCTTTCGGCAACAGCAGTTTTTGCAGATCGAGCTCAAGCTGCTCCAGCCGCTCGCGCCCAGCCCTGACCTCTTCCTCGGCAAACTCGCGCATGTCCGGGTCGCTCGCCATCTCTTGCGCCGTGGCGATGTCCGCCTCGCAGGATTGGTAGGCCTGATAGTTGCTCACCACCGGCTCCAGCTCGGCACGTTCACGGTTAAGCTTGCGAAAGCCCTCCATGTCGCGCGTCGCCTCTTCGCTGCTCAACAGTTGATTGACCTCATCCAGCCTGGAAACCAGTTGCTGGAGTTTGCCTGCGATGCTTTCCTTCATTCTGGATCGTGCAAGTGGTGGAGGTGATGTACGGCGTCCAGCAAGGCGGCGCGCTGCTCGGGAGCAGCGTGGTTCAGCGCATGGGTAGGCGCATGGAGGAATTTATTGGTCAGCGCGCTGCCCATCAGTTCGACGACGCGGGCGGGGTCTTCGCCCTTGGCCAGCAGACGCAGAGCCTTGTCGAGCTCGTGGCGACGATGCCGCTCGGCATGATCGCGCAGCGCACGGATGCTCGGCACGACTTCGCGCGACTCCATCCAGTTGATGAAATCGGCTACGCCGGAATTGATGATAACCTCGGCCTCTTTCACCGCGCCCTGACGTGCATCCTGACCGTCCTTCACCACTTCGGCGAGGTCATCCACTGTGTAGAGGAACACATCGTTCAGTTCGGCAACTTCCGCCTCTACATCGCGCGGCACAGCCAGATCGACGATGAACAACGGACGATGACGGCGCGCCTTCAAAGCGCGCTCGACCAGCCCCTTACCTAGGATAGGCAGCGGGCTGGCGGTACAGGTGACGACGAGGTCGGGTTGCGCCAGTTGCTCCGGCAGTTCATTCAGTGTGATGGCGTGACCGTTGATGCGGCGGGCCAGCACCTGTGCGCGCTCCAGCGTGCGATTGGCGACGGTGATGTGGGCGGGGTTGCGTGCAGCGAAATGCACCGCATTCAGTTCGATCATCTCGCCAGCACCGATGAACAGCACACGCTGGCCTTCGATGGACGGGAAGATGCGCTCGGCCAGCTTGACCGCCGCCGCCGCCATCGAAATCAGGTTCGCGCCGATCTCGGTCTGCGTGCGCACATCCTTGGCGACAGAGAAGGTGCGATGGAACAGCTTGTGCAGCACAAAGCCCAGCGTGCCCGCCTGCTCGGCGTAGCGCACCGCCTGCTTCATCTGCCCCAAGATCTGCGGCTCGCCCAGCACCATGGAATCCAGCCCGCTGGCGACGCGGAAAGCGTGTTTCACAGCCAGATCGCGCGGCAAAGTGTAAAGATAGGGTTCGATCTCGCGCTGCGGCATCTTGTGGAAACCAGCCATCCAGTCGATGGCGCGCGCAGGCTCAGGCGTGTTGCAGTAGATCTCGGTGCGATTGCAGGTCGAAAGGATGGTCGCTTCCTTGGCCGCGCCATGATCGACCATGTCGCGCAAAGCCGACTCCACCGCGTCCACATTGAACGACAGCTGTTCACGCACAGAAAGCGGCGCAGTTTGGTGATTGATGCCGAAAGCGAACAGCTGCATATCGAAGCGAGAGGGATTTAGCGAATTCAATGGGCCGGGATTATAGAGCGAATGAGCCTCGAACACCACCCGACCCACGCGAATCGGCCCGCCAGTTGATTTCAGCAAGGGTCGACAGCGAAAAACCTCGCGAAAGATTGTCCCCCTGCCTTTGCTATAATCCGCGCCTTGTCTTTTTTCGAGCCCACCATGAGCACTTTAGGCTGGATCGTCCTCGCCAGCATTCTGGGCGGCGTACTCAGCGTTTCCTGTGCTGCGCTATTCGCGCTGAATTCGCGTGCGCAACATTACGTTGGCGCACTGGTGAGCTATGCCATAGGCGCACTGCTGGGTGCGGTGTTCCTCGATATTCTGCCGGAAGCGTTCGCCATGACTTCCAGCATCGCCACGGTCAGCGCCACCTTGCTGTTCGGCATCCTGCTGTTCTTCGTATTGGAGAAACTGGTGCTGTGGCGGCACTGTCACCACGACCACTGCGAAGCGCACGAGCCGCACCAGCACGGCACTCACGATCATGGCCGTAGCGGCACGATGATTATCGTCGGCGACACCTTCCACAACTTCGTCGATGGCATCATCATCGCCGCAGCCTTTCTGGCCGACACCGAGCTAGGCATCATCACCGCGCTGGCCATCATCGCCCATGAGATCCCGCAGGAAGTCGGCGACTTCGTCATCCTGCTGCATTCTGGCTACAGCAAATTGCGCGCATTTCAGGTCAATCTGATTTCCAGCTTAGCCACACTGGTCGGCGGCATCCTCGGCTATTTCGCCTTGCAGACCATGCAGTCCTGGGTCCCTTCCCTGCTGGCTCTGGCAGCAGCAAGCATGATCTACGTCGCCGTCGCCGACCTGATCCCCGGTTTGCACAAACGCACGGAACTACATGAAACACTGAAACAAGTCACACTCATCGCACTAGGTGTAGGCACCGTGGTGCTGGTGGGTGCGCTGGTTACGGGCTGAGTCAACCTCAAGGAATAGATAATGGGCACACAAAACACTCCGCCGCGCGTCGGCTTCGTCTCGCTGGGCTGCCCCAAGGCAACCTCGGACTCCGAACTCATCCTCACCCGCCTGCGGGCCGAGGGATACCAGATTTCGCCCAGCTATCAGGATTCTGATCTGGTGGTGGTCAATACCTGTGGATTCATCGACAGCGCCGTGGAAGAATCGCTGGACGCCATCGGCGAAGCCTTGGCGGAGAACGGCAAAGTCATCGTCACCGGCTGTCTGGGCGCAAAAGGCGACATCGTGCGCCAGACCCACCCCAAGGTGCTGGCCGTGACCGGCCCTCATGCGACCGACGAAGTGATGGACGCCGTGCATCAGCACATTCCCAAGCCGCACGACCCTTATTCCGATCTCGTCCCGCCGCAAGGCATCCGTCTCACCCCGCGCCATTTCGCTTATGTAAAGATTTCAGAAGGTTGCAACCATAGTTGCACCTTTTGTATCATCCCTAGTTTGCGTGGTGGGCTAGTCAGTCGCCCGGTCGGCGATGTGATGGCCGAGGCGGAAAAACTGGTGGAGTCCGGCGTGAAAGAGCTACTGGTCATCTCGCAAGACACCTCGGCCTACGGGCTGGATGTGAAGTACCGCACCGGATTCTGGGGCGGGCGACCATTGAAAACGCGCATGACGGAATTGTCCCGAGCGATGGGCGATCTCGGTGCTTGGGTGCGGCTGCACTACGTCTACCCTTATCCGCACGTGGATGAGGTGATTCCACTGATGGCGGAAGGCGTCATTCTGCCCTACCTCGACATCCCTTTTCAGCACGCCAACTCGCGCATTCTGAAGCTAATGAAACGCCCGGCCAGCAGCGGCAACGTGCTGGAGCGCATCCAAGGCTGGCGTGAGATCTGCCCGGACATCACGCTGCGCAGCACCTTCATCGTCGGCTTCCCCGGCGAGACCGAAGAAGAGTTCGAAGAGCTACTGGATTTTGTCGAAGAAGCCCAGCTCGACCGTGTCGGCGCTTTTGCCTACTCCCCGGTGCAAGGTGCTGCCGCCAACGCCCTGCCCGACCATATCCCGCCGGAAGTACAGGAAGAGCGCTTGGCACGCCTGATGATGCTGCAAGCCGAGATCAGCGCCGAGAAACTCGCCCGCAAAGTCGGCCAGACCCTGCAAGTGCTGGTGGATGCGGTAGATGAAGATGGCGCAATCGCCCGCAGCAGCGCCGATGCGCCCGAGATCGACGGCTTGGTCTATATCGAGAATGGGCAGGCGCTAAAGGTAGGGGAATTCGCCAACGTGCGCATAGTAGATTCTGACGAGCATGATCTTTGGGCGGAACACTAAGAGACAGACTCCCAACTCTAAAAAGCTTGGTGCGGGGCAAAGCCCACTCCGACGGTAGTCTCTCCGCTCCGCAGCCCTCTGAAAACGTCTCAATCATGGTACAATCCGCGCGGATTGCGAAAGTGGCGGAATTGGTAGACGCACTGGATTTAGGTTCCAGCGCCGCAAGGCGTGCAGGTTCGATTCCTGTCTTTCGCACCAACGAATTCAATCCAGTAGCTCTCGGCTCCCGCCGTTATATCCCCACCTCGCCCCTGATTTCCGATACGACGATCGAGCCGTCCGACTGGTCAATGCTGGTCTCCCTCATGTTCTGGAGCTAGTGGAACTACCTGCTGAATCAGGCGATATTGAACAGCCGCCGAAAATTCTTCGTCGAACTGGCGGCGATGATCTCCGGCTGCACGCCGCGCAGGCGGGCGATCTCTTCGGCGACGTGGCGCACATAGCCGGGCTGATTGAGTTTGCCGCGATGCGGTGCGGGCGCGAGATACGGCGAGTCCGTCTCGATCAGCAGGCGGTCGAGCGGCACGAACTTGGCAACTTCCTTGATGGTCAGCGCATTCTTGAAAGTGACGATACCGGAGAACGAGATGTGGAAGTTGAGATCGAGCGCGGCGCGGGCGACATCCAGACTCTCGGTAAAGCAGTGCATCACACCACCCGCCTCTGCTGCCTGCTCCTCAGCCATCAGACGCAAGGTGTCCGCAGCCGCCTCGCGGGTGTGGATGATGAGCGGCTTGCCAGCTTGACGCGCGGCGCGGATGTGGGTGCGAAAGCGCTCACGCTGCCATTCCAGATCGCCCTTGAGGCGGAAGTAGTCGAGGCCGGTCTCGCCGATGGCGACGAGCTTGGGATGTGCGGCAAGTCTTACTAAGTGCGCCACATCCGGCTCCTCGACACCCTCGTAATCGGGGTGGACGCCGACCGAAGCGTAGATGTTGTCATGTTGCGCCACCAAGGACAGTATCTGCGGAAAATCCTCCAAGTTGACACCGACGCAAAGGGCGTAGCCGACCTCGTTCTGGCGCATGGTTTCCAATACGTTGTCGAGATCAGCAGCGAGTTCGGGAAAATTTAGATGGCAATGCGAATCGGCGTACATCTTGTTACCTTGCAGCGGGAAGCAGTTGTTTATAAGAGAGGAAGATAGACTCAAGGAACAGCCTAGGATTGAGCGTATGTTGCGACTCACGCCGGGCCGTCAGCATGTCGCGCTGGAAATTCATCAGATTCAGCGGATCTATCTTGTCAGCCAGCTTGCCGATCAACACAGCCCGCCCAGCGTGAAAGCGCACCCGCCCGCCCATCTTCATGGCGGCCAGATCGTAGCTCCATTGCTGTATCCAGTGCACCAGTTGCGGAAGTTCGGCGCGCTGCAACTGTTCGGCCAAGGCCAGCGCATCCAGCGTGGCTGGCTGACTCAGCGCGGTGAGCAACGCTTCGTAAGCCGCACTTTTTTCCTGCCCGGCTAGATCGCGCGCCACCAAAGGCGCAAATCCCGCCTGCGCCAACACCGAAGCGGCGTCGGCTACGCCCTGCTGTTCTAGCCAGAGCTGTGCGATCTCGGATGGCGGCATAGTTAGCGAGACTGCGAGGCAGCGACTCAAAATGGTGGGTAGCAGCTGTTGTGGCTTGTGCGAGACAAGGATGAACACCAGCCCCGCCGTCGGCTCCTCCAGTGTCTTCAGCAGGGCGTTCGCCGCTGCTGTATGCAGGGTTTCGGCGGGCGAAATCACCACGACGCGATGATGCCCCTGATGCGAGGAGAGGTTGAAGAAATCCTCCAGCGCGCGCAGTTGCTCGATCTTGATGACTTTGGAGGCTTTCTTTTTATCCGACTCGGCATCGCCGGATTCGGCCTCTGCGCTGGCAGCCTCAGCTTGTAGCAGTTTGAAGTCGGGATGCGATCCCTGCTCAAACCAGTGGCAGGAATCGCAGCGCCCGCAGGCGTGGCCGGACGCTTGCGGCTGTTTGCACAGCAGGCTTTGGGCGAAATTCAGCGCCAGATCGAACTTGCCTATGCCCTGCCCACCCTTGAGCAACAAGGCATTGGGCAGCCGCCGGCGTAGCTCCAGCAATCTGGCCCAGTCGCTCTGTTGCCAAGGATAGAAGGGATTCATAGCTTATCGACGATACCCTGTAAACGCGCCCGCACCTGCTCCATCGTCTGCGCAGCGTCGATGACGGCGAAGCGCTGGGCATAGCGGGTTGCGCGCTGTTGGTAGGCGGCTCGCACCCGTTCGAAGAAGGCGGCTTGCTCACGTTCGAAGCGGTCAGGCGTACGCGCATCAGCCAGACGCTGCTGGGCGATCTCGACCGGGATGTCGAACAACAAGGTCAGGTCCGGCTGAAAATCGCCACAGACCCAGCGCTCAAGCTGCTCTAGACGCGCTATGTTCATGCCGCGCCCGCCGCCCTGATAGGCGAAGCTGGCGTCGCTGAAGCGATCCGAAATGACCCAAGCACCGCGCGCCAGCGCGGGTTTGATGACTTGCTCGACATGCTCCAAGCGCGCTGCGAACATCAGTAGCGCTTCGGTGTCGATCTGCATCGACTGATGCAGCACCAACTCGCGCAACTGCTCGCCGACTGGCGTCCCGCCCGGTTCACGCGTCATCACGATCTCGATGCCGCGCTGGCGCAAAGCCTCGGCGAACCAGTTCAGGTGGGTGCTCTTCCCTGCCCCATCCACGCCTTCGAACGAAATGAATTTCCCTAGTCTGATCGTCATGCTGTTTTAACTCAAAAGATTATCGGTGCGATTTCTGGTAGCGATAGACCGCCCGGTTGTGTTCTTCCAGCGTGCTGGAAAAAACGGAAGAGCCATCGCCGCGTGCGACGAAATACAAAGCCTGAGTCTTGGGTGGATGCAACACGGCCTGCAAGGCAGCCTTGCCCGGCAAGGCGATCGGCGTGGGTGGCAAGCCGCCTCGCGTGTAGGTATTGTACGGTGTATCGGTGAGCAAGTCGCTCTTGCGCAGATTGCCGTCGAAGCGTTCGCCCAGCCCGTAGATGACGGTCGGGTCGGTTTGCAGCAACATGCCACGCCGCAGACGGTTCTCGAACACGGCGGCGATCATGCCGCGATCCGCCTCGGCACCCGTCTCTTTTTCAACGATGGAGGCCAGCGTCAACGCCTGATAGATGTCGCGCAGCGGCAGCCCTTCGTCGCGCGCCTGCCATTGCTCGCTTAGTGCATTCTGCATAGTGCGATAGGCCCGCCTCAGGATCGCCAGATCGCTATCGCCCTTGTTGAAATAATAGGTATCGGGAAAGAACAGACCTTCGGCCTGCAACTCGGTCGCGCCGATGCGCTGCAAGATCTCGACCTCGCTCAGCGTCGCAGTGTCGTGCATCACATCTGGATGAGCATTCAGAGCAGCGCGTAACTGACTGAATGACCAACCTTCTATCACGCTTAATTGCATCATGCTGACTTCGCCCTTGCTGATGATCTCCAGCAGGCGCAGGGGCGTGACCGGCTCGGACAATTCATAACTGCCCGCCTTGATCTGACCGGATTTACCCAGCGCACGCCCCATCCAAGCGAAGGCCCAGCCCTGTTGCAACAAACCGACCTGCTGCATCTGCCGAGCCGCACCTTTCAGACTGCTGCCGGACTTGAGGGTGAATTCGAAAGGCGTGGCAGGCAAGTTGAGCGGAGTCAGCGCGTAGTAGCCGACCGCTACGGCGAGCAGCAGTAACAATACGAAAAGACGCTTAATCATTCCCCTCCTCCAAGGCTTGCTGAATCTGCCGCGCCAGAGGGAAGTCTGTCCACACCCGTTCAAGCAGGCTGCGCACCGGCCACAGCCCGATCACACTGTTGGTCATAAAGAGCTCGTCCGCCTGAGTGAGTTCAGACAGGGTGATGGCACGGATGTTTACCCGGATGGCATTCGCTGCCGCCCAGTCCAGCACCCGCTCACGCTGGACACCCGCCACCCCGCAACGAGACAGATCGGGGGTATGCAGTTCACCGTTCAGCACCATGAACAAGTTGCTGCGCGTACCCTCGATCACTTCGCCCTGCTCATCCAGCAACAAACCTTCGGCGGCGTTCATCCCCTGCAACTCTGCGGCAGCAAGGACGTTCTCCAGACGGTTCAGATGTTTGATACCAGCCAATGCGGGCTGTCGTGCCAGACGCAACTTGCACACGGCGAGATGGATGCCATCAACGCCATAAGGCTTTGCGTAGTGCGGCATGGGAGCGATGGAAAAGATGCGACCGGGGTGCGACGATAAGGCAGGTGCATAGCCCCTCAGCCCGACACCGCGCGTGATGATGAGTTTGACGACACCTTCGGCATGACCACGCAACAACTGAGCCAGTTCATCTTCTAGCTGATGGATGCTGGGGAATGGGATGCCGAGTGCTGCGCAATCACTTGCAAGCTTGCCCAAGTGGCGCTGCCAATGTCGCAGGCGGCCACCAGAAAAGCACATGGTGCGAAACACACCATCGCCGTAAAGCAGGCCGCGATCCTCTATGCTGATCGAGTCGGTCTGAATTCCGTTGACCAGCATAGAGGCAGAGGGTCAGACTCTGCGGAACACCAGCGAGCCGTTGGTACCGCCGAAGCCGAAGTTGTTATTGACCGCCACGTCAATCTTCATGTCACGTGCGGTATTGGCGCAATAATCCAGATCGCAGTCTGGATCTTGCTCGAAGATGTTGATGGTCGGTGGCGAAACCTGATGATGCACGGCCAACGCACAGAACAGAGACTCGATACCGCCCGCACCGCCCAGCAAGTGACCGATCATGGACTTGGTCGAGTTCACCACCAGCTTGCCGGCGTGATCGCCAAAAGCCAGTTTGATAGCCTCGGTCTCGTTCTTGTCGCCCAGAGGAGTGGATGTACCGTGCGCATTGACGTACTGCACCTGACCCGGGGTAATCCCGGCGTTGCGCAGCGCGTTCAACATACTGCGCTTAGGGCCGTCGGTGCTTGGTGCGGTCATGTGGTAAGCATCGGCGCTCATGCCATAACCCGAAAGTTCGGCATAGATACGTGCGCCGCGCGCCTTGGCGTGTTCATACTCTTCCAGCACCAGCACGCCCGCGCCCTCGCCCATGACGAAGCCATCACGGCCCTTGTCCCAAGGACGGCTGGCCGTGGCGGGATCGTCGTTGCGGGTAGACAGCGCGCGGGCGGAAGAGAAACCTCCCACTGCCAGTGCGGAGATCGTGGCTTCAGCACCACCGGCGATCATCACATCAGCATCGCCGTACTCGATGATGCGAGCGGATTCGCCGATGCAGTGCGTTCCCGTGGTACAGGCAGTCACCACCGCCAGATTCGGCCCCTTCAATCCATACATGATGGAAAGGTTGCCCGAGATCATGTTGATGATGGTACCAGGAATGAAAAACGGAGAAATCTTGCGAGGACCCGCTTCGAGATAATCGTCGTGGGTCTCTTCGATCATCGGCAAACCGCCGATGCCGGAGCCGATGTTCACACCGATACGCTCGGCGTTCTGCTCGGTCACCTCAAGGCCGGAATCCTTGAACGCCTCCATGCCGGCCACCAACCCAAAATGGATGAAGCGGCCCATGCGACGGGCGTCCTTGGCTGGCAGAAACTGGGTAACGTCGAAGTTCTTGACCTCGCCCGCCACCTGACAGGCAAAGGCCGTCGGATCGAAGTGCTCGATCCGGCTGATGCCAGACTTGCCATTGATGATGTTTTGCCAAGTTTCAGCAACCCCGACACCGACCGGGGTGACTGCCCCCAAGCCGGTAATGACCACTCTGCGTCTTGCCAATCCAGACTCCGTTCTTGTGCAACCGAATGAAAAGTTGATTACTTCTGGTTAGCGTTGATGTAGTCAATCGCTTGTTGCACGGAGGTGATCTTCTCTGCTTGATCGTCCGGGATCTCAGTTTCGAACTCTTCTTCCAGTGCCATCACCAGTTCGACGGTATCCAAAGAATCTGCGCCCAAGTCATTGACGAAAGAGGACTCGTTCTTTACTTCTGCATCACTTACACCCAGTTGTTCTGCAACGATCTTCTTAACGCGCTGTTCAATACTAGACATGCAATTCTCCCTAACTAAAATTTACCAACTCAAAAAGCGTTCGGCATTCTACCAAACTTGCTGAAATTTCCAAACTGCCCTTATTCCATGTACATCCCACCGTTAACATGCAGCGTCACGCCAGTGATGTAAGACGCTCCCGGCCCGGCCAGAAAAGCCACCGCCGCCGCGATGTCGCCCACTTGCCCCAGACGCTTCAACGGCACGTGCTCGACCAGTTTGGCGCGTTGTTCTTCGCCCAGCGCCTCGGTCATGTCGGTGGCGATGAAGCCGGGGGCGATGCACTTGACGGTGATGTTGCGGCTGCCGACTTCGCGCGCCAGCGACTTGGAGAAGCCGATCATGCCAGCCTTGGAGGCGGCGTAGTTAGCTTGCCCGGCGTTGCCCATGCTACCTACCACCGACGAGATATTGATGATGCGACCGGTGCGCGCCTTCATCATGGCGCGCAGCACGGCGCGCGACAGGCGGAACACCGAGGTCAGGTTGGTGGCGATGATGTCGTCCCACTCTTCGTCGGACATGCGCGCCAGCAGGTTGTCGCGGGTGATGCCCGCGTTGTTGACCAGAATGCCGATCTCGCCGAACTGGGCGCGGATGGCGGCCAGCACGGCTTCGGTCTGCGCCACGTCGTTGACGTTGAGCGCCATGCCGGCGCCCTTGACGTTGGCCGCAGCCAGATATTCACCGATGGCGGCTGCGCCTTTTTCGGTGGTGGCGGTGCCGACCACGGTCGCGCCGAGGCGACCCAATTCAAGCGCGATGGCTTGTCCGATGCCGCGCGAAGCGCCCGTCACCAATGCGATCTGTCCTTGCAAACTCATCTTCGTCTCCTTATGTGTTACCCCATCCCCACATTACCCCGCCCCTTTCGACCATGCTCAAGACAGGCTTGAAGGAGAGGAAATCAGGCCAGCGCAGCCAACGCTGCCTGTATCGCCGCACCATCGTTGAGCGCCAGCGCTTGTTGATTAGTGTCGATACGCTTGTTCAGCCCTGCCAGCACCTTGCCCGGCGCGCATTCCGCGTTGATCGTCACGTCCATGCCGCCAAAGGCTTGCACGGTCTCGACCCAGCGCACCGGCGAATACAGTTGACGCACCAGCGCGTCGCGGATGCTGGCGGTATCGCTGTAGCTTGCCACATCGGCGTTGTGCAGCACGGGAATGCTGGGGACTTGCACCGTTACATTTTCGAGATAGGCACGCAGGCGCTCCGCTGCGCCCTTGAGCAGCGCGCAATGCGACGGCACGCTCATCGGCAACATGATGGCGCGCTTCGCGCCGCGCGCCTTGGCCAGCTCCATGCCGCGCTCAACGGCGGCGCGATTGCCAGCAATCACCACCTGCCCCGGTGAGTTGAAGTTCACCGCCTCCAGCACTTCGCCCTGCGCACCCTCGGCACACACGGCACGCACATTGTCGTCGTCCAGCCCCAGAATGGCGGCGATGCCGCCCACGCCTTCCGGCACGGCTTGCTGCATACATTCGGCGCGATAGCGCACCAGCGGCAGTGCATCGCGGAAGCTGATCGCCCCGCCCGCTACCAGCGCGGTGTATTCGCCCAGACTGTGACCCGCCAACACCAGCGGCTGCGGCGCGTTCAGCGAACACCAAGCGCGCCAGACCGCGACACCGGCGGTCAACATCAGCGGCTGGGTGTTCACGGTGGAGTTCAGGTCAGCGTCAGCCCCTTCATTCACCAACTGCCAGAGGTCCTGATTGAGAACTTCCGAGGCTTCGGCGAACGTCTCGCGCACCACGGCAAAATCGGCATAGCCGTTCATCATGCCGCGCGATTGGGAACCCTGTCCGGGGAATACGAAAGCGAAATTAGTCATGATTGGAAACCTTTAGCTTGTAGCCGGCAGCTTGTAGCGGGTAGCAAAGGCTTTTCAGCTACTCGCTACAAGCTACTGGCTACCGGCTGATTTTTACCAGTTCAGCAGCACCGCGCCCCACACGAAACCACCGCCCACTGCCTCCAGCAGCACCTTCTGACCGGGCTTGATCTGTCCGGCGCGGGCGGCGGTGTCAAGCGCCAGCGGGATGGAGGCTGCGGAGGTATTGCCGTGCTGGCCGACGGTCAGCACGACCTTGTCCATGCTCAGCCCCAGTTTCCTAGCGGTGGCTTCGATGATGCGGATATTGGCCTGATGCGGCACCAGCCAGTCGATGTCGGAATATTGCAACTTGAGGTCGGCCAGCAGTTCGTCCACCACTTCAGCCAACACCTTAACGGCGAACTTGAACACCGCCTGTCCATCCATGAACATGAACGGTGTGCCTTCGATCTTGCCGTTGGCGATGCGGGCATCCGCTTCCAACATGCCGCGATGGCGACCATCGGCATGCAGCTTCGCACCCAAGATGCCGGGCGTCTCTGAGGCTTGCAGAATCACCGCCCCTGCGCCGTCACCGAACAATACGCAGGTGCTGCGATCGGTCCAGTCCAGCAAGCGGGTCAGTGCTTCCGCGCCGACCACCAGCGCAGTGCGTGCCTGTCCGCCGCGTATATAGAGGTCAGCCGTGTTCAACGCGAAGACGAAACCGCCGCACACTGCCTGCATGTCGAAGGCCGTGCCCTGCCGCACGCCCAGCTTATCCTGCAGGATGCAGGCGGTGCTGGGAAACACTTGATCCGGGGTGGTGGTGGCGACGATGATGAGGTCGATGTCTTCAACCTTGACACCAGCCATCTCCATCGCACGCAGACTGGCTTGCAGCGCCAAGTCGCTGGTCAGCTCGCCCTCAGCCGCCACATGACGCTCAGCGATACCACTGCGGGAGAAGATCCAGTCGTGAGTAGTGTCGACGATCTTTTCCAGATCGTAGTTAGTCAATACTTTGGCGGGCAGATAGCTGCCCGTACCGATGATCTTGGAATACATCAGGAAGCTGCCTCTTTGTTTTGTTGGCGCGCCAAATGCCACTTTTCGACGTGCTCGCTGATATGTTGCAACATACCACCGCGCGCTTCTTCTGCTGCACGCTCAATGGCACAACCGAAAGCGTAGACATCAGCCGAACCGTGACTCTTTACCACGATGCCGCGCAAACCAAGGAAGCTGGCACCGTTATAACGACGGTGATCCACGCGATGCTTGAACGCCTTCAGCACCGGCAGCGCCAGCACTGCCATCGCCTTGGTGAAAATATTGCGACTGAATTCCTCACGCAGGAAGCCGCCCAGCATCTGCGCCAATCCTTCGGTAGTCTTCAGCGCCACGTTGCCGACGAAGCCGTCGCACACCACGACATCGGTGACGCCCTTGAAGATGTCGTTGCCCTCTACGTTGCCGTAAAAATTGAGGTCGCTAGCATGCAGCAATTTGGCCGCCTGCTTGACCACCTCGTTGCCTTTGATGTCTTCACTGCCAATATTCAACAGACCGACACTAGGATTGGGAATGTGGTCAACCGCACTGACCAGAGTCGAGCCCATCAGCGCGAACTGCAACAGATGCTCTGCATTGCAATCGGTGTTGGCACCAAGATCCAACATGCAGACCTCGCCCTTGACGGTAGGCAGGAAAGACGCGATGGCGGGACGATCAATGCCGGGCAAAGTCTTGAGAACATAGCGGGCAGTCGCCATCAGCGCGCCAGTATTGCCTGCACTAACACAAGCCCCCGCTTCATGACTCTTCACCAGATTGATCGCCACCCGCATGGAGGATTGCTTCTTGTTGCGCAGGGCAAGCTGAGGAGATTCATCCATGCCGACCACTTCGCTGGCCGGATGGATCATCAGACGGGAACTCTGCGAGACGTTGAGCGTATGCAACTCAGACTGAATCTCGTCAGGCAGACCAACCAGAATGATGGTGTCTTCAGGAAAACGATGCAGATATTCAACTGCGGCAGGCACGGTGACTTTAGTACCATGATCGCCGCCCATGGCATCAATGGCTAACGTAACCCCCACTCTACAGCGCTCCCGGAACGAAAAATTTGGACAGTCCGGCTACCAAACCAAACCGGACTGAAGTAGACAACAAGCGAATTACTCGCCCTTGGTCTTGACGACTTTCTTGCCGCGATAGAAGCCAGCTGGGCTGATGTGGTGACGCAGGTGCGCTTCGCCAGTAGATGGCTCAACTGCCAGCGGGGGATTGGTCAAGAAATCGTGAGCACGGTGCATACCACGCTTGGATGGGGATTTTTTATTCTGCTGAACTGCCATGTTAATTGCTCCTTACAAAAACCGTTAAACCTACGAACTTTTCAAACCGGCCAGTACCGCGAAAGGGTTCTGATCTGCCGAGTTCAATCCTTCTAATGCCGACTTGCATTCACCCTCGGGGTGCTTGGGAGCGAATGGCAAAGCCAACAGTATCTCTTCTTCCAACAACCCCAGCACATCAAGACGACGGGAGGCTGCGATGCTATCTATCTCATCTTCTTCAACAGCGAATTCATCCAACTCGCCCTCCTGCAAACGCAGGGAGGTATGTTGCATGAACGGGAAATCCATGACTTCCAAGCAACGCTGGCAGCGCAGCTGACATGAGCCTTCCAGCATCAAATCCAGCATGGGCTTGCCATCCCCGCCAGTGAAACCCTGCACGACATAAGACACCCGTCCAACCGGAGTAGCCAGCATATCTTGCAATCGCGGCATCTCGGTCACTGGAATTTCGCCGCGCAACTCTTTGCCATTCAAGGCAAAGTCGAGGCTATCTATGAAAGGCCGTGCAAACATGAGGCGCGCATGATATATATTTCGCCCATCACTGTCAAAAAAGACTCAGGAATATCTTGAATTCTCAGCCGCTTGTCCTAGCCTCAACTTCGATCTATCGTAGCGAACTGCTTTCCCGCCTGCAAATCCCCTTCACCACAGCCGCCCCACACGTGGATGAGACCCCGCTTCCCAGCGAATCCGCCAAGCAGACCTCGTTGCGACTAGCTCAGGAAAAAGCCCGCGCCGTAGCGCACGATCATCCAGACGCACTCATCATCGGCTCAGACCAAGTCGCCCTCCTAGACGGAACACAGCTAGGCAAGCCCTACACCCATGAGAATGCCGTGCGCCAACTGCGCGCCATGCGCGGAAAAACCGTGACTTTTTATACCGCCATCACGCTGCTCAACGCACGCAACGACAACCTACAAAGCGAAGTAGCCGAAAACCATGTCAGCTTCCGCGACCTTAGTGACGCCGAGATCGAGGCCTACCTATACAAAGAGCAGCCCTACAATTGCGCAGGCAGCGCAAAATCCGAGGGACTCGGCATTGCACTCATCAGCCGCATGGGGGGTGACGATCCCAATGCACTGATCGGTCTGCCGCTAATAAGTTTGATTTCCATGCTATCCAATCAGGGAATGTCCGTGCTTCAACCAAAATGATCTCGATAACGCGCTTCACACGCCGCATATTTTTGGTTAGGATGCGCGCTCGGATCCAACGATTCACCCTCACTAGCATCAACCTCCAACCGCAAGTATTTAATTAACAGAGCGAGACCCCAACATGAGCGAACACATCCGTTACGTGACCGACCAAACTTTTGCATCCGACGTATTGCAATCCCCGGTGCCAGTTTTGGTAGATTACTGGGCTGAGTGGTGCGGCCCCTGCCGTATGATCGCCCCCATTCTGGATGAAGTCGCCAAAGACTATGCTGGACGCCTGACTGTCGCCAAGCTGAATGTGGATGAAAATCAGGCTACGCCACAGAAATACGGCGTCCGTGGCATTCCCACCCTGATGCTGTTCAAGAACGGCAACATCGAAGCCACCAAGGTCGGCGCCCTATCCAAGTCGCAATTGACAGCATTCATTGACAGTCACATCTGAAGCGTTTAACCTCCGCGCCTGCAACTGCCCCGCCATAATAACAGCGAACAATCGAGCAGTGCAGGCGTCCCCCGTCTGACCCACACCTCCCACTTAGTTTCAAAGCCACCCACACCATGCATTTATCCGACCTCAAGACCAAACACGTAACCGAACTCGTCGAGATGGCCGTTGCCAATCAGATCGACAACGCCAACCGTATGCGCAAGCAAGACCTGATCTTTGCCCTGCTGAAAAATCAGGCCAAGAAAGGCGAAAGCATCTTCGGCGACGGCACGCTGGAGATCTTGCCGGATGGATTCGGCTTTTTGCGCTCGCCCGACACCTCTTACCTGTCCGGCCCGGACGACATCTACGTCAGCCCCAGCCAGATCCGCCGCTTCAATCTGCACACCGGCGACTCGGTCGAAGGCGAGATCCGCACCCCCAAGGATGGCGAACGCTATGTGGCGCTGGTGAAGGTGGACAAGGTCAATTCCGAAGCGCCTGAAAATGCCAAGAATAAGATTCTGTTCGAGAATCTGACTCCCTTATTCCCAAGCAAACAGTTGATGCTGGAGCGCGACATTCGCGCTGAAGAGAACATCACTGGCCGCATCATCGACATCGTCGCGCCCATAGGCAAAGGTCAGCGCGGCCTGCTGGTCGCCTCGCCCAAGTCAGGCAAGACGGTTATGCTGCAACACATCGCGCACTCCATCGCATCGAATAATCCCGATGCGATATTGATCGTGCTACTGATCGACGAGCGCCCGGAAGAAGTCACCGAAATGACCCGCACCGTGCGCGGCGAGGTCGTCGCCTCTACTTTCGACGAACCGGCCACCCGCCACGTACAAGTTGCCGAGATGGTGCTGGAAAAGGCCAAGCGCTTGGTCGAGCACAAGAAGGACGTGATCATCCTGCTCGACTCCATCACCCGTCTGGCGCGCGCCTACAACACCGTCGTTCCCTCCTCCGGCAAGGTACTGACCGGCGGCGTGGATGCCAATGCATTGCAAAAGCCAAAACGTTTCTTCGGAGCAGCACGCAACATCGAGGAAGGCGGTTCGCTCACCATCATCGCCACCGCACTGGTCGATACCGGCAGCCGCATGGACGATGTGATCTACGAAGAGTTCAAGGGCACCGGCAACATGGAGATCCATCTCGACCGCCGCATGGCCGAGAAGCGCATCTACCCAGCGATCAACGTCAATCGCTCCGGCACGCGCAAGGAAGAGTTGCTCATCAAGGCCGACGTGCTGCAAAAAATCTGGGTGCTGCGCAAACTACTCTATCCGATGGACGAACTGGACGCGATGGAATTCCTGCTCGACAAAATCAAGGCCACCAAGAATAACGCCGACTTTTTCGACTCGATGCGCCGTTGATTGCAAGCCATGCCTCAGGCAGCCCGCCCTAGCTTGGCCATCGTCGTGGCGATGGCGCAAAACCGCACCATCGGCATCGACAACGCCTTGCCTTGGCACTGCCCCGAGGACCTGAAACACTTCAAAGCGCTCACGATGGGGCATCACATCATCATGGGACGCAAGACTTTCGATTCCATCGGCAGACCACTGCCCGGGCGCACGACCGTCGTGGTGAGCCGCAATCATGAGTTGGTGATCGAAGGCTGCATCGTCGCCCACTCGCTGGAAGCGGCTATCGCTGCCTGCGGCCAGGATGAGCCTATCTTCATCGTGGGCGGAGCCGAGCTATATGCACAGGCCCTGCCGCTGGTAGATACGCTATTCATCACAGAGATGGCCTTAGAAATTGAGGGCGATGCCCACTTCCCTGAGTTGAATAAGAACGAATGGGTCGAAACTGAAAACCGCGCCGAACAACAAGAATCGCCGCAAAGACTGAACTACAACTTCAAGACTTATCGTAAACTTGAAGGGTCGCCGGATGCTTCCCTTGTAGCGAAAAAATTTGAATGATGTTGCACCAGCAATCTGTTTCTGTTAATAAAGCGCGTTTCGTAATTTTTGCCTGATTTCGGAGAGGTCTGATGCCTGTACAAACTAACAAATCCGTTGCCCCCTACAAGCTCAAAAAAGGCGAAGCCTATATGAGCGCAGGTCAACTGGATCACTTCCGCACCATTTTGAACGACATCAAGCTCGGCCTGAGTCAGGATATTGATCGCACCGTACATACCATGCAGGATGAGGCGACCGCCTTCGCCGATCCCAACGATCGTGCCAGCCAAGAATCAGACATGAGCTTGGAGCTGCGCAATCGTGACCGCGAACGCAAACTCATCAAGAAGATCGACGAGATGCTCGGCAAGATCGAAAGTGGCGATTATGGCTATTGCGACAAGTGCGGCATCGAGATCGGCCTGAATCGCTTGGAAGCTCGCCCCACAGCCACGCTGTGCATCGACTGCAAAACGCTGGAAGAGATTCGCGAAAAGCAGATGGCCCGCTGATCGCCATTACTGATGTATAAAAGAAAACAAGCCACGCTCTGTGGCTTGTTCCGTTTGGTGGCGTTAGTTTCGATAAGGCGTGGGATCAGCCACCTGTGCCGCAGAGAATCCCTCACGACGCAGTCGACATGAATCACACACACCGCAAGCCCTGCCCTCTGCATCGGCCTGATAGCAAGAGACCGTCATGCAGTAATCCACCCCCAACTCCACCCCGCGACGAATGATCTCACCCTTGGACAAGTGCATCAGCGGTGCGTGCAATTTGAGCGGCTTACCCTCGACTGCGGCCTTGGTCGCCAGATTCGCCATCCGCTCGAATGCTTCGATATATTCCGGACGACAATCCGGGTAGCCGGAATAGTCCACCGCATTCACACCTAGGAAAATATCCTGAGCCTGCAACACCTCAGCCCAAGCCAGCGCCAAGGACAACATGATGGTATTGCGTGCAGGCACGTAAGTGAGCGGAATGCCTGTGGTGGGCGACTCCGGTACGGCAATAGCCGAATCAGTCAGCGCCGACCCGCCGAAAGCCGTCAGATCGATATTGATGACGCGATGCTCGACCGCGCCCAATGCCTGAGACACCCGCACGGAAGCCGCCAGTTCAGCGTGATGACGCTGACCGTAATCCACGCTCAGTGCGTGACAGACATAGCCCTGCTCGCGCGCAATGGCCAGCACAGTGGCGGAATCCAGACCGCCGGACAACAGAACGACTGCGTGCTTCATTTCCCCTGCTGATTGCCCCATAAAAGTTTATGCAACTGAACCTGCAAGCGCACAGGCAGATGATCACGCAATATCCAGTCAGCCAGCGTCACCGGCTCAAGCTGTCCCTGCGTCGGCGAGAACAATACCGAGCAGCGTGAGTCCAGTCGATGTTCGGACAGCACCTGCTTCGCCCAGTGGTAGTCGCCCTCATCGCACAGCACGAACTTGATCTCGTCCTGCGGGTTCAGAAATGCCAGATTCCCCCACAGATTGCGCGACTCCTCGCCAGAACCCGGCGTCTTGATGTCCAGTACTTTCAGCACGCGCGGATCTACGCCACGCACATCCAATGCGCCCCCAGTCTCCAGCGAAACCTCATAGCCCGCATCACACAGCGCCCGTAACAAAAGCAAGCAATTCTTCTGCGCCAACGGCTCCCCACCCGTCACCGTGACGTAACGAGGAGCATGGCGCGCCACCTCCGCCAAGATGGCGACCAAGGCCATGCTGCTACCACCGGTAAAGGCATAGCTGGTGTCGCAATAGCTGCAACGCAAGGGGCAACCGGTCAAGCGAATAAAGACGGTCGGCAGGCCGACTCGACTGGTCTCGCCTTGCAGTGAATAGAAAATCTCGGAAATGCGCAACGATGCGCTATCGACAGATGCAGACATGCGGAGAACTACTTGATCGCAGCCAAGCGTCCCTTGGCTTTTCCAGCCGCTTCACTTGCCGGATATTGAGCAATGAGCTTCTTGAGCGTTTTCTTGGCGGCGGCAAGCTGCTTGGACTCCTGCTCTGCGATAGCTACGCTGAGCATCGCCTCGGGCGCTTTCGCTGAATTGGGAGCCAACTCCAGATAAGCCTGAAGACTGGTGAGTGCACTCGGATAATCTTTGATGGCAAGATAAGCATTACCCAGCCACAGACGCACATTAGGCACTTGCACCGATTCGGGATACTTCTTCAGAAAATCCAAGAATGCATTGATCGCGCTAGGATAGCTCTTGGTTTTGTAAAGCGCATACGCTGCTTCCAAGGTGCGATTTTCAACAGCGGGATCATCCTGTGCCGCCACGCTCTTGTCGGCAGGAACGTTGGCACTAGGTGTTTCTGTCGGCTCGGCCTCGAAATGGCGCAAACGCGTATCGAGATCGACGTAGAAGTCTTTTTGGCGCTTTTCGGCATCTTGCAGGTTGTGAGCGAACTCCTCGTTCTGCCCCCGCAACTTGCGTAATTCTTGAGTCACGGACTCGATCTGGGTCTGCAAGTCAAGCAAAGACCTAGTCTGTTGCTTGACCGCTTCATCCAGTACAGCTAACGCTTCTTCCAGCTTCGGAATCCGCGTTTCGACATCTTGAATACGTTTGCGCGCTTCGTCATCCGAAAACAGACCGGCTTGGGCATTGAAAGCCACACAGCACAACCCGGCGAACAACCAAGCGCGCAACTTCATACTTACTTGCCTTGATATTTGATATCGGTGCGACGATTTTGCTGCCAGGCGGCTTCATTATGACCAGCTGCCTTAGGCTTCTCTTCACCATAGCTCGCTGTAGAAAGCTGCCCATCTTTAGCGCCGCCAACCACCAGCAACTTCTTCACGCCATCTGCGCGACGTTGACCCAACGCCAAGTTGTACTCATTGCTGCCGCGTTCGTCTGCATTGCCTTCCAGCTTGACTTGGCGAGCAGGATGCTCGCTCAGGTATTTGGCATGAGCGGCGACCAAAGGACGGTCAGCTGCTTGCACCACATCCACGTCGAACGGGTAATACACGCTGCGGCTGGCCAGAGCACCCTTGGGATCATCCAGTGCATCAGCTTCAACCTGCTTTACCGCACTTGAAGGCGTCGACGCCGCTGCCGACGCAGGCGCCGCCGTGGCATTAGCTGAATCCAATCCTGTAAAGGTCGTCGTAGTCGGACCATTTTTTACGGTGCCACAGGCTGACAGCAAGCTCACCAACAAAGCACTCAGAGCGATCTTCTTCATCTCTTATTTTCCTTTCAATCGTAATTACTATTTCAAAAACGGACCCCAAACCGGCTCTCTAATGTCGCCAGTCTGTGCGGACATGCGCTGCTTAACCCGGCCATCGCTGGAAACAGTCGACAATATACCACGACCTTGCCCCTCGGTGGCGAACAGAACCAGCTTGCCGTTAGGAGCAAAACTCGGGTGTTTTTCCCAGCCGCCCTCAGTCAGAAACTGCATCTGTTTGCTCTCAAAGTCCTGCGTTGCGATATAGAAACGGCCACCGCTGAGATGAGCGAAAACAAAGCCCTTTCCATCCGGGCTGTAACGGGGAGAGAAGTTATTGCCACCATCGAACGTCAAGCGCTCTGCCACTCCTCCATCCACCGACATACGATAGATCTGCGGGCTACCGCCCCGATCCGAGGTGAACAACAACGACTGTCCATCTGGCGAGAAGCTGGGCTCGGTATCAATCGCGTCACTGAATGACAGACGGCGAAACCCGCTTCCGTCTGCACGCCCAAGGTATATCTGCGAACTGCCATCCCGCGACAAGACCACCGCCAACTGCTGCCCATCTGGCGACCAAGCTGGCGCACTGTTCGTCCCCTTGAATTTGGCAACCACCATGCGTTGCCCCGTCACCAAGGATTGCACGTACACCACCGCGTGACCCGGTTCGAAGCTGACATAGGCTAGGTGGCTGCCATCCGGCGACCAAGCCGGCGACATAATGGGCTCATCGCTGGCAAAAACCGTCTGCTCACCATAGCCATCGCAGTCCGCCACCACCAGCCTGAACTTGCCCTGATCGCGATTGACGTAAGTGATGCGCGTGCTGAACACACCGGGTACGCCCGTCAGCTTCTCGTACACCATATCCGAGATACGATGCGCGATACCGCGCAACTGCTCCTCGTGCCCAGACACCAATTGCCCCAGCAACTGAATCTGTTTCACGCCATCCACCAGATAGAACTCGACCTCGGTACGACCATTGGCCTGCTGCCGCGTCCGCCCCACCACCAGCGCCTCGACGCCCGCCCATTGCGCGTAATTCACCTCTTGCGGGGTATGCGGCGACTTACCAGCAGGATCGACCAGCTTGAATAAACCGGTACGCACCAGATCTGCCGCCACCACGCTGGTGAGACCCTGCTTCAGCTTATCCTCGCCCTCAAAAGCCGGAATGACGATAGGTATCTGCCGTTCCCCTGCGCCGACGATCTCGATATTCAAAGCCGCCTGCACGGGCAACGCCAGACATAACAGAGCCATCCATCCGATTAAACGCAACATACTTCTTTCCTCATTCCACTGGACTGAATTTCAAATGTAAATTACTAAATCGATTGAACAACGTAACATCCGGCGCCAACGGAAGTGGCTGCGATTTCAAAATGGCTCGCTCCACCGCGCTGTCATACGCCGCATTGCCGCTGGACTTGGTCAGCCGCGCGCCCAACACCATCCCGCCCGGCAACAGCGTCACATCGAACTCCGCCTTCGCCTCATCCGCCACATCCGGCGGCATCACGACATTGTGCTTGATCTTGGAACGAATCTTGGCGGCGTACTCATCCAGCACCCGCCCGGCCGCCACCGCCTGCTCGGCATTCAACCGATCCCGCTCGGCCTGCAACTTCTCTTGCGCCGCTTTGGCAGCCTGCTCAGCCCTCATCTCTGCTGTCACCTTCGGTGGCTCGACCACTTTCTTCGGTGGCGGAGGCGTCTTTTCCTTCACTGGCGGCTGTTTGACAGGCTGCTCTTTGGTTGGCTTCTTTTTGTCCTTGAACTCGATCTCCGCCTTCGTCGGCTGCGGCACGGGCTTAGGCGGCGCGACTTTTTCCACTACCGAAGGCGGGGGCGGGGGCGGCGGCGGTTCCGCCGGTGCAGCTGGCGGCGGTGTCTTATCGGCCACCGGCAGATTGTCCCAAATATCGACCACCATACCCTGCGGCTGGTCGGTATGCCAGTCTATGCCGAGATACAAAAAAGCGAAGAACGCCCCATGCACCAGCAGTGCAAGAGCAGCGGCGGTCAGCCGATACGGTGCGTGGCGACTCTGGTTCATTGACCCTTGCTCTGCACCAACAGCCCGACCTTCTTGACCTGTTGCCGCTGCAACACATCCATCACATTGATGACTTCTTCGTAGCGCACATCCTTGTCAGCCGAGATCACCACCGGCTGATCTGCGTTCTCTGCCTGCTTCTGCTGAATCAGCGAGACCAGCTCATCGCGCGACACCAGCTGCTCGGAAGCTCCAGCATTGTGATCGCGCAGCGCCAGCACGGAATCCTTCTTGATGACGACCTCCAGCGGCGCGACCGGCGGCGCAAGCGACTTGCCCACGCTGGGCAGATCGACCTGACCGGGATTCATCAACGGCGCAGTAACCATGAAGATGACCAGCAGCACCAGCATCACGTCGATGTAAGGCACGACGTTGATCTGGCTCATCGGCCCCATAGCGGAACGGCGGCTTCTCATAGCTGGCGTTGCAGCACGTTGGAGAACTCCTCCATGAAGCTCTCGAAGCGCGAAGACAAGCGACCCACCTCATGTGAGTAGCGGTTATATGCCACCACCGCCGGGATCGCCGCAAACAAGCCCATCGCCGTCGCCACCAGCGCTTCAGCGATACCGGGTGCGACATGTGCCAGCGTCGCCTGACCGACGTTCGCCAGCCCACGGAAAGCGTTCATAATCCCCCACACCGTACCGAACAGGCCGACATACGGGCTGACCGAACCGACCGTCGCCAAAAAGGAAAGATGCGATTCGAGCTGATCCATCTCACGCTGATAGGTCGCATTCATCGCCCGGCGCACGCCATCCATCACCGCACCGCTATCTTTGCTGCCATTCTTTTTCAGCTTGATGAACTCGGCGTAACCCGCCGCGAAGATGCGTTCCATACTGCCCGCAGCTTCCCGCGAACTGACCGCGTTCTGATAGAGTTGGGTCAGATCGCCATTCGCCCAGAAAGCCTGTTCGAAGATCACACTCTGCTTGCCCGCCAGCCGCACCACGAACATCTTCTGGAAGATGTACCACCAAGACATCAGCGAAACCAGTAACAGCATCCCCATCACGATCTGCACCAGCAAGCTGGCGTTGGTGATGAGGTGAACGAACGACAAATCCTTGGTCACTTCCATGCTTATCCCTTCAATCCTTCCATTGACTACGCAACACGTCCGGCACCGTCACCGGTCTGAAATTCGCCATCGCCACGCAAACCAAGTGCAGCTCACCCTCCACCAAACGCTCCTCGCCCCGCCAAACTGTCTGATGGATCGTCACCCGGCTGCGGCCGACCTCCTTGAGCGTCACCGTCACCGCCAACAGATCGTCCAGCACGGCGGGCCGCAGATAATCCAGCTTCATCGAACGCACCACGAAGGCCACGCCCAACTCCCGCATCATCCCGGCGTGATTGTAACCATAGACCTCGCGCAGCCACTCGGTGCGGGCGCGCTCCATGAAATTGGCATAGTTGGCGTGATACACCACGCCCCCGGCGTCGGTGTCCTGAAAGTACACTCTAACAGGAAAGGAATACAGTTCCGTTTCACTCATCCCACAACTCCTTGTTACCCGCCGGACGCGGCTGCGGCAGACCGAAATGCAGCCAAGCATTGGCCGTCGCCATGCGTCCGCGCGGCGTGCGTTGCAGATAACCCTGCTGGATCAGATACGGCTCCAGCACATCCTCGATGGTATCGCGCTCCTCGCCGATGGCCGCTGCAAGGTTATCCACCCCCACCGGCCCACCGGCGAATTTCTCGATCACCGTCAGCAGCAGCTTGCGATCCATCAAGTCCAATCCTTGCGCATCCACATCCAGCATGGTCAGCGCCGCATCCGCCACGGCGCGACTGGCGTCACCACCGGCGCGCACATCGGCGTAGTCGCGCACCCGGCGCAGCAACCGATTCGCGATACGCGGCGTACCGCGCGAACGGCGCGCCACTTCCAGCGCGCCATCGTCCGACAGATTCATCTCCAGCAGCCCGGACGAGCGCATCACGATGCGCTGCAACTCCTGCGGCGAGTAGAACTCCAACCGCCCGATGATCCCGAAACGATCGCGTAGTGGATTGGTCAGCATCCCGGCGCGAGTCGTCGCCCCCACCAGCGTGAACGGCGGCAGATCCAGCTTCACCGAACGCGCCGCCGGCCCTTCGCCTATCATGATGTCAATCTGGTAATCCTCCAGCGCGGGATAGAGGATCTCCTCCACCACTGGCGACAGACGATGGATCTCGTCGATGAACAACACATCGTTCGGCTCCAGATTGGTCAGCAACGCCGCCAAGTCCCCCGCCCGCTCCAGCACCGGCCCGGAAGTCTGGCGCAGATTCACCCCCATCTCGCGCGCGATGATGTGCGCCAGCGTGGTCTTGCCCAGCCCCGGCGGGCCAAATAGCAGCACGTGATCCAACGGCTCCTGCCGCATCTTCGCCGCCTCGATGAACAAAGAAAGCTGCCCGCGCACCTTCTCCTGCCCGACGTACTCGTCAAGCTGCTTGGGACGTAGCGCGCGCTCCAGCGCCTCTTCCTTAGCCGAAACGGGCGCGGGCGAGATGATGCGAGAACCGGAAGTGAGATCGTCGGTGTGGATCATGCCAATGTCTTTTTAAGCTCTTCTGGGTCTTTGAACACTTCGTCGAACTCCCTTTCATACACACGACTAGTCTGCAATGCCGCGCCAACGTCTGCCAAGAACTTCCTAAAATCTGGGTTTATCGCCGATAGTTTGTTAATGGAATCCCAGTCAAGTTCGGTTTTATGTTTAGCTGGAAATATCACGCCAGACGAGTCAGGGTCGTCAACTTCCAAAGCAATTACACCTATTCCAAAACTGGCAGACAGTCTTTCCAATTCCGAGCGGAACTCATCATCTCGATTGATGTTTGCGGCAACCAAATACCCCTCATTCGCCCATGATGAGTTTGATACGGCCTGAAAAAATGCCTCTCTTAAGTTAGAGAAGTTTAGCTCTCGCTTAAGCTCAAAAGAGTAGAGCGTGAGAATATTAGCGCCACTTCTTTTTGCTAACTCAATTGATTCCAATTCCCAATCATTAATTGGTAAATAGAACCCCACCATGTCAGGATGAAGCCACTCCGAAAAACTCTTCTTTGACGAGCCTTCGTGGAAAATGGTTTTGCAAAGTACTCCTCGAAAATATGTGTTGGCAAAATAGGTTAGAAAAGGGTGAAGTTGCCGCTCTTTGAATCCCATTTTGGAGGGTGAGGTATCTCGCACCATTGGCATCGTGTTGCAAACAGCGGTTACACCTTTTAGCCAAAACCTAACCGGCCTTTTCCCAACTCTTTCAAATTTTGATTTGGACTCCTTAGAGTCCATGTACAACCTAGCGCCTATAGTTGCCCAAGGGGTCTGTCCTTGGCTTGTCAGCTGCGTATGAAGAGAGCTTTTTTTTGCGAACTCCCAAATTTCGTCACTTGTTAAAGGATTTCCTGCTTGCTTCAGTACAGTTTCAGCTAAATCCAAAAATGTAAATTTAGCCACCGTCTACCCCTTAGATAACAGTTTCAATGACTGCCGAATGCCAGCTGACCTCAGCGGCCAGCTCGTTTCTTTTTCTGTATAGCCAAGTGCTTGCAGCGCATTGGTGATGTCACTGCTGGCGGGCTTCGTGCTGAGCATCACATGGCTGGTTTCGACGGGGGCTGCGTGGGCCAACACCAAAGCCAGCGCCCCCGCCAGCATGAGGGGCGTAATCGCCCAGCGCAGCCAGCCGCCAGCGCGTTGCCACGGGGTTGAGGAATTTACGAGAAACGGCATGTCAGGTAAGGTCTTCCATGTCGCAGCCCAGCGCGGCGGCGAGTTTGCTCAGGGTGGCGACGGTGGGATGGCTTTTGCCGGTTTCGATCTTGGAAACGGCGGCGGAGCTGATGCCGATCTCCGCCGCCAGCACACGCAGGGTATAGCCGCGATATTCGCGCCAGACCTTGAGCGGCGATTCGCCGGAGGTGAGCCGGGCCACCATTTCGGCGGACATCGTTTCTTCCCCGGCGCGGATCGCGGCCAGTTGCCGGTTGGCATCCATACCGTCTTCGCGCTCTTCCAGCCGCGCCATCAACTCGTCCCACTCAGCCAAAGGGACGACAACGAAGGAAGCGCCGTTCTGCTCTATGGTTTGCACGTTCATTTGTAGACATCTCCCCGTGGAGCGACTTTCAACACCAGTATCACCAATTCGCCATTCTGCACATCACAGATGGCGCGCCATGCGCCGACACGCAAACGCCAAGATTCTGCCCCCTCCAACCGCTTCCAGTCGCCCACATAGCCGAATGGATTGTCCGCGATCACCAACAATTCCGCCTGCAACCGGGCTGCGATGCCCGCTGGCATTTTGCGCAAGACCTTGACGGACTGTTTGCTGTAACGGACGGTAAACATGCTTCAAATGATAACCGTCAGTTAGCGCAATGACAAGAGGCTAGGCTTTGGAGAGCAGCTTAAGCGCCTGCCGGATACCATCCGAAACGCTGACTTCAGCGGCCAGTTGCTGCGCCGCCCAGCTGGCTTCTCTCTCTGTATAGCCAAGTGCTTGCAGCGCATTAGTGATGTCGCTGCTGGCAGCGGTATGACTGGCTTTTCCTGCCGCGACGGGCGCGGTAGCGAACTTGCCTTGCAGTTCGAGGATCAGGCGTTCGGCGGTCTTTTTACCTACACCAGGGATCTTGACCAAGCGCCCAGTCTCTTTGCGTGCCACCGCATCGGCCAGATCGACCAGACTCAAACCGGACAACACCGACAGCGCGAGCTTAGGGCCGACACCGCTGATCTTGAGCAACTGGCGGAACGCCACGCGCTCGTCGTCCGTGCCGAAGCCGTATAGCAGATGCGCGTCTTCGCGCACGATGAGTTGGGTGTGCAGCATCACGCGCTCACCCAAGGCTGGCAGGTTGTAAAAAGTGCTCATCGGCACTTCCACCTCGTAGCCCACGCCCTGCACGTCAAGCAAGATTTGCGGGGGATTCTTTTCCAGCAGATTGCCGGTGAGACGACCGATCACGATATTCCTCAATCCTAGCGGGCATAGGAAATGCCCTACTCAGTGATGAAACTCGCCATTCCCCTCACCCCGACCCGCTCCCGGAGGGCGAGGGGGCAAACGAATCGCTGCGCGAGTTTCGAGTTAATGTAACAGGTGCGCATGATACCGCCCGCGAGGGCTGGGGAATCGTCCTGCACACGCAAAATCTTCACACCAGACGCCCGCCTTTGACGCGTAATCCCTTGGTCGCCAATGCCCCCAAGCCCATGCCGCCGTGGGCGTGACAGATGGCGCAGGCCAGCGCATCCGCCGCATCCGGGCTGGGTGTGCCAGACAAGTTGAGCAGCCGTTTCACCATCTCCTGCACCTGCTCCTTGGCGGCATGACCGTTGCCCACCACCGCCTGCTTCACCTGCAAAGCGGTGTATTCCGCCACCGGCAGATCCGCCAGCACCGCCGCGCAAATCGCCGCGCCGCGCGCCTGTCCGAGCAACAACGTGGATTGCGGATTCACGTTGACGAAGACCTTCTCCACCGCACACTGCTGCGGCTGGTGCTGGGCGATGACTTCGCTCAAAGACTGGAGGATGACCTTCAGACGCTCCGGCAACTCGCCCGCCGGTGTCTTGATGCAGCCGCTGGCGACGTAGTGGAGATGCTGACCTTGCTTGTCTAAGATGCCGAACCCGGTGATACGCAGGCCGGGGTCGATGCCAAGAATCCTTATGTGAGAAGGAGGGCTTGAGGTAAGTGAGAAGGGAGAAGGGGAAAGGGTAAAACCCTCGGCTCCGCTGTTACCCTTCTCCCTTCTCCCTTCTCCCTTCTCCGATTTCACTCTTCAATCACCGCCGTCGTATAGACTTCCTGCACGTCGCCCACGTCTTCCAGCGCATCCAGCAGCTTCTGCATACGCACGGCATCGTCACCGCTGAATACCACTTCGTTCTCAGGCTTCATGGTGACTTCGCCCATCTCTGCCTTGAAACCCGCTGCTTCCAGACGTTGCTTGACCGCCACGAAGTCGTGCGGCGCAGTGATGACTTCGATGCTGCCGTCGTCGTGATTGACGATGTCTTCCGCACCTGCGTCCAGCGCCACTTCCATCAGCGCATCCTCATCCACTCCGGGAGCGAACACCAAGTAGCCGCAATGCTTGAACAGGAACGCCACCGAGCCGTCCGTACCCAGATTGCCGCCATACTTGGTGAAAGCATGGCGCACATCGGCCACGGTGCGGGTCTTGTTGTCCGTCATGCAATCGACCATCACGGCCGCGCCATTGATGCCGTAGCCTTCGTAGCGCAGTTCCATATAGTCCACGCCCTCCAGCTCGCCCGCACCGCGCTTGATGGCGCGCTCGACGTTATCCTTGGGCATGTTGTTGTCGTAGGCCTTTTCCATCGCCAGACGCAGGCGCGGATTGGTATCGGCATCGCTACCGCCCAGCTTGGCAGCAACGGTGATCTCCTTGATGAGCCGGGTGAAGATCTGCCCGCGCTTGGCATCCTGACGCCCTTTGCGGTGCTGGATGTTGGCCCATTTGCTGTGTCCTGCCATGATGCTCTCCGTTCAATAATTGCGCGCAATGGTATCATTTTCAGCATCCCAACCCAACGGGCGCCCTACTTAGCTTCGTTCGTGGTGAGCTTATCGAACTGGGAACAAGAGTAACGCTCAAGCCGTTCATCCTTCGACAAGCTCAGGACGAACGGGCAGAATTCCCGAGCCCATAGAAACTAACAGGAACCACCATGACCGAACCGCTGCTGATCGCCAAGAACGCCGACCACGAACTCGTCCTGCTACCGCAGATGGCCAACCGCCACGGCCTCATCACCGGCGCTACCGGCACCGGCAAGAGCGTCACCCTGCAATCGCTGGCGGAATCGTTCTCACGCATTGGCGTGCCGGTGTTCCTGTCCGACATCAAGGGCGACCTGTCCGGCATGGCCAAGATCGGCGGCGGCAACGCCAAAGTCGAGGCGCGCGTCGAACAGTTACAACTGGAAAATTTCGCGCATCGCGCTTACCCGGTGACCTTCTGGGATATCGAAGGTTCGCAAGGTCACCCGGTGCGCGCCACGGTCACCGATGTCGGCCCGCTGCTGCTGGGACGCATGTTGAATCTAAATGACGTGCAACAAGGCGTGCTCTCGCTGGTATTCAAGATCGCCGATGACAGCGGGCTGCTGCTGCTTGATTTCAAGGACTTGCGCGCGATGGTTCAACATGTGGGCGAAAACGCAAAATCGTTCACCAGCGAGTACGGCAACATCTCCACCGCCAGCATCGGTGCCATCCAGCGCGGCCTGTTGGAGCTGGAACAACAAGGCGCGGAACCGCTGTTCGGCGAGCCGATGCTGAACATAGACGACCTGATGCAGACCGACCGTCAGGGATTCGGCACGATCAACATCCTCGCTGCCGACAAGCTGATGAACTCGCCCAAGGTGTACTCTACCCTGCTGCTGTGGCTGCTCTCCGAACTGTTCGAGAACCTGCCGGAAGCGGGCGACCTCGACAAACCGCGTCTGGTGTTCTTCTTCGACGAAGCCCACCTGCTGTTCAGCGACGCACCGCCCGCCTTGATCGACAAGGTCGAGCAAGTGGTGCGTTTGATCCGCTCCAAGGGCGTGGGCGTGTATTTCGTCACCCAGAATCCGACCGACGTGCCGGACAAGGTACTGTCGCAACTCGGCAACCGCGTCCAGCACGCCCTGCGCGCCTTCTCGGTGCGCGACCAGAAAGCGGTGCGCGCCGCCGCCGAGACCATGCGCGACAACCCCGAACTCGACGAACAAGCCGCCATCACCGAACTCGGCGTCGGCGAAGCACTGGTTTCGCTGCTCGACGAGAAAGGCCGCCCCACTGTCGTCCAGCGCGGCTACATCGTCCCGCCGCAAGCCCAGATCGGCCCGATCACCGCCGCCGAACGCCAGCGCATCATCCAGTCCTCGCTGCTCGCCGGCCACTACGAAGCCGCCATCGACCGCGAATCCGCCTACGAGATCCTCAAGGGCCGAACCACCCAGCGCCAAGCCGAACCCAGCAGACAACAGGAATCCCCCGCCTCGGGTGGTGGACTCGGTGACATGCTGGGTAGCGTGTTGGGCGGAAGTAACTCTAGCCGCCGCAGCCCATCACGCAATCAAAGCGTAGGCGAAGCCATCCTGAAGAGTGCCGCGCGGACGATAGGCTCGGAGGTAGGACGACAGATCATTCGCGGCGTATTGGGATCGTTGCTGGGGGGACGACGTTAGAAAACTTGACTACGGGAAAAAACGAATTCGAAGCAATACTCAGGGCCACCGAGAAGCTAAAGTGGATTGATTTGACAATCCCATCTTTATACATCGGTGTCGATTTCCCTGCGATTCTCACTTGTGATCAGTTTGATACTTTGATTGAGTCAGTAGAATTAAGCTGGATTCGTCTTAATAAGGCCGACTACACAAATGCAGATCTGGCTTATATGTGTCTTCGTAAGGGAGAGGGGGTTATTTTGCTCTAGTCCGGCACAAACCGATTTTCCAATCACTCAATTGGCGTCAACTGGGCATCACCGGTGAGGTTTTACCGTGGTACTTTGGTCACGCGCAGCGCCTCGGCCAGCTGATAGACAGACATGGCGTAGTAATAGCTGTTGTTGTAGCGGGTGATGGCGTAGAAGTTGTCGAAGCCCAGCCAGAATTCCTTGCCGTCGGGCACGGTGAAGTCGAGCAGCAGCGCGCTCTTGTCCCCGTGCAGCGTCTGATGGGCGACCGGCTCAACCCCGATCTCGCGCCATTCCGATAGCGAACGTGCCGATTCGATCTCGCCCGGACATTGCTCATCGCTCACGCGGGCGCGCACGGCGATGGGTTCGCCTTTTTTCCATCCGTATTCCTTCAGGTAATGGGCGACGCTGCCGATGGCGTCTTCCGGCGTACGCAACAGGTCTATCTTGCCGTCCCCGTTGAAATCGACGGCGTATTTTCGGTAGCTGCCGGGCATGAATTGCGGGATGCCGAGCGCGCCTGCGTAAGAACCCTGCACTGCCAGCAGGTTGAAATCCTGCTCGCGCGCCAGCAGCAGATATTGCTCCAGTTCGCCCCGGAAGAAGCTGGCGCGACGGGGATATTCAAAGGCCAGCGTGGTGAGAGCGTCCAGTGTGCGAAAGTTGCCGGTGTTGCCACCGTAGATCGTCTCCACGCCGATGACGGCGGCAATGATCTCGGCCGGGACGCCATAGCGCCGCTCGGCCCGTCTCAGGGCAAGACGATGCTGCTGCCAGAACTTCTTGCCAGCGCTGATGCGCCGTGCATTGACGAAGGAGGCGCGATATTCCGGCCACGGCCTAGCCATGTTCGGCACGGAGATGGCGTCGATGATGGGCTGGCGATAGCGCGCACGGGCGAACACTTGTTCCAGCTCGGCGCGCTTGAAATGGTGCTTGGCGACCATCTCGTCGATGAACTCGGGCACACCGGAGAATTGCGCGGCGCTCACGCCGGGCAGCGTCAGCAACAGGGAAAGAAGGGCGATTCGGTACGAAAAAATCATTCGAGTATTTTACTCGACAGCTCCCCTGCCCTACTGTTAAATTTCGCCATCCTCACTTTCCCCGGACTCTCAGATCATGGAAAAAACCGTCCAGCACCACCGCCTCGTCATCCTCGGCTCCGGCCCGGCGGGCTACACTGCCGCCGTGTATGCCGCGCGCGCCAACCTGAATCCCGTGCTGATCACCGGTCTGGCGCAGGGCGGCCAGCTGATGACCACCACCGAGGTGGACAACTGGCCAGCTGACCCGAACGGCGTGCAGGGGCCGGAGTTGATGCAACGCTTCCAGCAACACGCCGAGCGCTTCAACACGCAGATGATCTTCGATCACATCCATACTGCGAAACTGCAACAGCAGCCGTTCGAGCTGATCGGTGACGAAGGCCATTACACCTGCGACGCGCTCATCATCTGCACCGGCGCATCGGCGCAATACCTCGGCTTGCCGTCGGAAGAGGCGTTCATGGGGCGCGGCGTTTCCGGCTGCGCCACCTGCGACGGCTTCTTCTACCGCAACAAGCCAGTGGCCGTGGTCGGAGGCGGCAACACCGCCGTCGAGGAAGCGCTATATCTGGCCAACATCGCCAGCCACGTCACCATTATCCACCGCCGCGACAGCTTCCGTGCCGAACGGATTATGATCGACCACCTGTACGAGAAGGTGAAGGAAGGCAAGATCACCCTGCAACTCAACCAGACGCTGGACGAAGTGCTGGGCGATGCTTCCGGTGTGACTGGCGCGCGCCTCAAACAAGTGCAAGGCGGCGCGACGCAAGACATCACCGTGGACGGCGTGTTCATCGCCATCGGCCACAAGCCCAACACCGAGCTGTTCGCTGGACAACTGGAGATGGATAACGGCTACCTCGTCACCCGTGGCGGTCGCCAGGGCAATGCCACCGCCACCAGCATCAACGGCGTGTTCGCCGCTGGTGACGTGCAAGACCAGATCTACCGCCAAGCCTGCACCTCCGCCGCCACCGGCTGCATGGCCGCGCTGGACGCGGACAAATATCTGGCACAGCACGGCTGAGTGACGCACGAGACCGACACGGAACTATTCCGGCTAACCATACAGGGTGTCACCCCGCTGACACCCGATGGTCGCATCGCCCCGACTCCCGCCAAGACGCGCCCGCTGCGTCGCCCAACGCCCCCGCCCGCCCCTACTCCTGACGTACTGCGCGATCCGCATGAACACGCTTACGCGCCCGAAGAATTCCTGCGCAACGGCCTATCACGCATGACGCTACGCAAACTGCGTCGCGGCCAATTCCCTGTGCAAGACGAGCTCGACCTACACGGCCTCACCAGCGAATCCGCCCGCAGCCTGCTACAGACCTTCCTCGCCGCAGCCGCCCAAAACCGATTCCGCTGCGTCAACATCATCCACGGCAAAGGCCGCACCCCCGACGGCAGCGACGGCCTGCTGAAACGCCACACCCGCCACTGGCTGACGCAACACCCGCAGGTGCTGGCCTTCTGCGAACCGGCAGCGATGCACGGCGGAGGCGGCGCGGTATGGGTGTTGCTACGCGCAGGAGCGACGTAGGGTTAGCAATATCCTTCAAATACACGTCTTCGTATTTGACGCTCCGCCATAAGCGATCAGCAAAGATGTTATCCAGCGCACGCCTGCGTCCGTCCACGCCGCTGACCTCTTCCAAACATTCCACGCAAAACGCCGAGTCCATCGTATTGCTGATTCTCCAGCGCAAGCTTTCCTGCTGTACCAGTCGATTTGCGGGGATGACGACTTACGCAGAGTTTCCCTAAGAAAAGCAAATAAAAACCCAGCAAGCAAAAAGAGCTGCCTCTCGGCAGCCCTTATCATCTCAGCTAGTCCAGCCTGGTTTCAGGCTTCGAACGGGTGACGCAGGACGATGGTCTCGTCGCGGTCTGGGCCGGTGGAGACCATGTCTACCGGGACTTCGCAGATGGTGGCGATGCGTTCCAGATAGGCGCGGGCGGCGGCGGGTAGTGCATCGTAGTGTTGCACGCCGACGGTGCTTTCGCTCCAGCCGGGCATCTCTTCGTAGACCGGCTCGCAACCCTCCAAGGCATCCGCGCCCGCAGGCAGGATGTCACTGAACTGGCCGTTGATGTTGTAGCCGACGCCGATGCGCACAGTCTCCATGCCGTCCATCACGTCCAGCTTGGTGATGCACAGGCCGGACACGCCGTTGATCTGGATGGAGCGCTTCAGCGCAGCCGCGTCGAACCAGCCGCAGCGACGCGCGCGCCCGGTGGTCGAGCCGAATTCGTGGCCGCGACGGGCCAAACCTTCGCCGATCGGGTCGCGCTTATCTTCTGCGTCATACAGCTCGGTGGGGAAAGGGCCGGAACCGACGCGTGTGGTGTAGGCCTTGGTGATGCCCAGCACATAATGCAGTTGCTGCGGGCCGACGCCAGCACCGGCTGACGCAGCGCCGGCGATACAGTTGCTGGAAGTAACGTAGGGATAAGTGCCGTGGTCGATGTCGAGCAGCGTGCCCTGCGCACCCTCGAACAGCAAATTCTGCCCGGCCTTGTTGGCTTCGTAGAGTGCGCGCGGCACGTCCATCACCAGCGGTTTCAGACGATCTGCCAGAGCCAGTGCGCCGTCCAAAGTTTGTTGAAAATCGACGGTAGCGACGTTGAAATAGTTCTTCAGCACGAAGTTGTGGTAGTCCAGCACTTCGCCCAGTTTGGCAGCGAAACGCTCACGGAAGAACAAGTCTTGCAAGCGGATGGCGCGACGTGCGACCTTGTCTTCGTAGGCTGGGCCGATGCCGCGCCCGGTCGTGCCGATCTTGGCTGCACCCTTGGCGATCTCGCGCGCACGGTCCACCGCTTCGTGGTACGGCAGGATCAGCGGGCAGGCTTCGGAGACGCGTAGGCGGTCGTAGACATTGATGCCAGCCTCGGCCAGCTTGTCCATTTCCTTCAGCAGCGCGGACGGCGACAACACCACGCCGTTGCCGATGTAGCACATCACATGGCTGCGCAGGATGCCGGACGGGATCAGGTGCAACACGGTCTTCTCGCCGCCGATCACCAGCGTATGCCCTGCATTGTGACCACCTTGGAAGCGCACCACGCCTTGCGCGTGATCCGTCAACCAGTCCACCACCTTTCCCTTGCCTTCATCGCCCCACTGGGTGCCGATCACCACTACGTTTTTTGACATTTTTTTTCCTAATTTAAAGCTGGTAGCTGATAGCTTGTGGCAGGTAGCGAAACCGGGTTGGCCACAGGCAAGCAGCCACCTGCTACAAGCTTAACGATTTTACCACCCAAGCACCGTCGCACAGCACCAGCTCACGGTCGCAGCCCAGCTCGTCATACAGCGAGGCGTCGCCCAGCAGATCGACCACGACGATCTCGCCTTGCGCACGCAGGGCGGCGATCTTTTCAGTCAAGGCGGCATTGTTGCCTTGCGGCGCGACGATGCCTTGGGGCGTCGCCACCGGCGCAGACAGTCGATAGAGCTGGCGCAAGTCCATGCTGAAACCGGTCGCAGCACGGGCGCGACCGAAACACTTGCCGAGGTCGTCATAACGTCCGCCCAGCGCGATGGCGTCGTGGCTGCCCGCGTGATAGGCGGCGAACACCATGCCGCTGTGATAGTTGTAGCCGCGCAGCTCGGCCAAGTCGATGCCGACATTCTGGGCCAGCGGCTGCAACTGCCGGGATGCGGCTTGCAGGTCGTCCAGCGCGATGGCGATCTCGGGCAGATGCGGCAGTTGTTGGCGCGCACGCGCCAGCACGTCGTCCGCCGCGCCGTAAAGTTCGGTCAGCGCCAGTAGCGGCGTGCACACCACTTCGGGCAGATTCGCCACCAGTTGGCGCAGCGTCGCCACGTCCTTCTGCTGCAACACGCTGAACAGCTCAGCTTCCAGTGCTTTGTCGATGCCGCTGTGGCGCACCAACGCGCGGAACACGCCGACATGGCCGAGGTCGAGATGCACACCGGAGATGCCGATCAGCGCCAGCGATTCCAGCAGCAGGCGCTGGATCTCCAGATCAGCTTGCAGGCCGTGTTCGCCGAACAACTCAGCGCCGATCTGCAACAGTTCGCGGCTGCGCGTCAGCCCTACCGGCTGGGTGTGCAGCACGCTACCGGCGTAGCACAAGCGAGTCACGCCCTGACGATTGAGCAGGTGTGCGTCGATGCGGGCGGCTTGCGGCGTGATGTCCGCGCGCAGCGCCAGTGTGCGGCCACTCAACTGATCGACCAGCTTGAAGGTGCGCAGATCCATGTCGCGGCTGTCGTTGATGAGCAGCGACTCTGCGTATTCCAGCAGCGGTGGCGCGATCAACTGATAGCCGGACAGACGCAGTTGTTCAAGGATGCGCGCACGCATCTGTTCGATGCACCAAGCCTCGTCCGGCAGGACATCTTGTATGCACTCAGGAAGTAACCAATTCGACATTATTTCGCCCAATAAAGCAGCAGCAGACCACTCAGCATGGCAGTCATGCCCATAAAACGCAGTTGCGCATCGGAAAAACGGATTATCTTCAGGAAGGTCTCTCGCCAAGCGGCCGGAAAAAGGAAGGGCATCATCCCTTCCAACACCAGCATCAGGGCCAGCGCCACCAACCAGTAATCGGCCATCCTACTTAGTCGCCGCCTTGGCCGGAGCCCCCGTTCCCTTCAGATACTTGAAGAAGGCAGAACTGGGATCGACCACCATGACATCGCTCTTGCTCTTGAAGCTCTGCTTGTAAGCTTCAAGGCTGCGGTAAAACGAATAGAACTCGGGGTTGCGTCCGAACGCACCAGCATAGATCGCCGCCGCCTTGGCATCGCCCTCGCCCTTGATCTTCTGCGCCTCGCGGTAGGCTTCGGCCAGAATCACTTCGCGCTGACGATCCGCATCGGCACGGATCTTTTCGCTCTCGGCGTTACCCGTGGCGCGCAGTTCGTTGGCGACGCGCTTACGCTCGGCATCCATCCGGCTATAGACCGAACCGCTGATCTCGGAGGGGAAATCGACACGCTTGACGCGCACATCCAGCACTTCCACGCCGATCTTGGCGGCATCGGCACTGGCCTTCTCGCGCAACACCTTCATGATCTCGCTGCGCTCACCGGAGACGACTTCGTGGATGGTGCGCTTGCCGAACTCTTCGCGCATGGCGGCGTTGACGGTCTGCATCAAGCGCGTCTGTGCCCGCATCTCGTCACCGCTGACGCTGATGTAATACTGTTTCACATCGGCGATGCGCCACTTCACGAAGGAGTCCACCAGCACGTTCTTCTTCTCGGCGGTGATAAAACGCTCAGGCTCGGGCGTATCCATAGTGAGGATGCGCGATTCGAAATAACGCACGTTCTGCACCAGCGGAATCTTGAAGTACAAACCCGGCTGGGTCTTCACGCTGACCACTTCGCCCAACTGGAACACGAGGGCGCTCTGACGCTGATCGACCACAAAGATGCTCAGACTGAGCACGACCAGCGTAAGCACTGCGCCGATCAATAGATTTCCGAAATTATCTTTCATTTAGCGCGCCCCCCGCTCACGTCCCAACAACTCACGCGCCCGTTGCAGAACTCCGTTGTCACCATTGGCTGGAGCAGCCGTCTCAGCAGCAGGCTTGACCACCTGCCCCACATCTACCGTCGCCGCAGCCGGAGCCGCCGTGCTCTGGATCAACTTATCCAGTGGCAAATACAGCAAATTGCTGCCATTCTTCTGATCCACCATGACCTTGCTGGTATTCGTCATCACCTGCTGCATCATGTCGATGTACATACGTTCGCGCGTGACTTGCGGTGCTTTTTCGTACTCGACCAGAATCTGCTTGAAGCGGCTGGCATCACCCTCGGCGTTAGCGATCATCGCCTGCTTGTAACCATCGGCCTCTTGCATCAGACGCGCCGCCGCGCCCTTGGCGCGCGGCACCACGTCATTGGCATAAGCCTGGCCTTCGTTCTTTTGGCGCTCACGATCCTGCCCGGCCTTCACTGCATCGTCGAACGCGGCCTGCACCTGCTCGGGCGGCTGAGCGTTCTGCATGGTCACCTTGCTGACCAGAATGCCGGATTTGTAGCGATCAAGGATCTCCTGGATCAGCTTGGTGGTAGACGCTGCGACTTGCTCACGTCCTTCGTACAGCACGAAATCCATCTTGTTCTTGCCGACGATCTCGCGGATGGCGGTCTCGGCGGCCTGACGCACGTTCTCGTCCGGCGAGCGGTTGTTGAACAGATATTCGGCGGGGTCTTTCAGGAAGTATTGCACGGCAAACTGGATGTCGATGATGTTCTCGTCATCGGTCAGCATCAGCGATTCGCTCAGCATCTTGTTCTTGACGTTCTCGCGGTAGCCGATCTCGACCGTGCGCACCTGACTCAGGTTGACGATCTCCACGGTCTCGATGGGGTACGGCAAGTGCCAACGCGGCCCAGCCTGAGTCTCATCGACATATTTACCGAAGCGCAACACCAAACCACGCTGGCTGGCATCAACGATGTAGAAACCGGTAGAAGCCCAGATCAGCACGCCGATCAGCGCGACTAAGCCCACGCCGACACCGCCGACTTGGGGTTTGCCCTTGTTGTCGCCACCGCCAGACGAACCTGTACCGCCGGGGCGCTTACTGCCCAGCAGCGCTTCCAGCTTGCCGTTCAGCTTGCGCAGCAACTCTTCCAGATCGGGCGGACCGCCACTGTTCTTTTTCCCCCACTGAGGGTCGTTCAATCCCATGATTCTTCCGTTTGCTCAATATGTTCGATTTGATGCAGTTGCCCTGCACGATTCATGGCGTCGTACTCCGCCAAGGTCTGACGCAAGCCATCCACGCCCTCGCCCGTCCTAGCGCTCAGGAAAACGCGGCAGATTTTACCATACTCGTCCCGCTCCACAGCGGGCGGCAACCCGGCAAGGTCGATCTTATTGAAAACCAGAACCTGCCGAATATCATGTGCACCGATCTCTTTCAGCACCTTGTTCACTTCGGTGATCTGATCGTCCCGCTCAGAACTATTGGCATCGACCACATGCAACAATAGGTCGGCCTGCGTGGTTTCTTCCAAGGTACTGCGGAAAGCCGCGACCAGTCCGTGCGGCAGATGACGGATGAAACCCACGGTATCGGACATCACCACCTGATTCCGCGCACGCGCCGTCCCCTCCTCGCCTTCCGGCAACTCAGGCCCTTCGATGAAGACACGGCGCGCGGTGGTGTCCAGCGTGGCGAACAGCTGATTCGCCACATAGACGTTGGCGTGCGTCATCCGGTTGAACAAGGTGGATTTGCCCGCATTGGTGTAGCCGACGATGGATACCGACATCACATCGCTGCGATTGCGCGCACGCCGCTGCACCTGACGATGGCGACGCAGCTTGACCAGCCTATCATTGAGCAGTTCGACCCGACGCGCCAGCTTGCGCCTGTCCAACTCAAGCTGGGTCTCGCCGGGACCACGCGCACCCACGGCGAACTTTTGCTGGCCCATGTCCTGATTCAGACCGACCAAGCGAGTGGAAAGATACTTGAGTTGCGCCAACTCGACCTGCACCTTGCCCTCGTGACTTTGCGCACGCAGCGCAAAGATGTCTAGAATCAACATGGTACGGTCGATCACCCGCGTCTGGAGTCTCGCGGTGAGGTTGCGCATCTGCGCAGGGGACAGGTCGTGATTGAAGATGACGACGGAGGCTTCGTGCTGCTCTGCGATGGCGGCGATCTCATCGACTTTGCCGCTGCCAGCAAACAGAGAGGCATCGGGACGCTGCCTGCGACCTTCAACGACTGCGCAAGTGCGCACCCCGGCACTCTCTGCCAGCAGGCGCAACTCTTCCAGACTTTCGGCGTAATCCGACGCACCGAAATCAAGACTGACCAGCACTGCCACCTCAGCGGTGGCTGGAAAAACCGGCATCAGTCCGCAGCGTCGTAAGGGATGCTCACTGCGCGGGCGGGCACAATGGTAGAAATGGCGTGCTTGTAAACCATCTGCGTCACGGTATTCTTCAGCAGCACCACATATTGGTCGAACGATTCAATCTGGCCTTGCAGCTTGATACCATTCACCAGATAGATGGCGACTTGCACGTGCTCCTTGCGCAAGACGTTCAAAAATGGGTCTTGCAGTTGTTGTCCTTTTGCACTCATGATTTGCCGGCTCTTGTTGTTATTGAAGACCTTGCCACTCTACTGGAATTCGCGGCCCCGGGAAAGACCCGACCACAGTGAAATTTTCACAACTACGATTCCAGCCAGATGAAACTCCCCATCCGCCCGGTGACACCATCGCGGCGATAGGAATAGAACCGTTCGACATCCTGATAAGTACACAGCCCGCCGCCATAGACATTCGCCACCTCCAGCGCATTCAAGCGCAGACGGGCAAGCTGCCAAATATCGGCAAACCATTTACCCGAAGCGCCCGGCACGAACGCTGTTGCCGCCTCCGGCCGCTTGGCAAGGAAAGCCGCCCGCACCTCATCACCCACTTCGAAAGCCGCCTGACTGATGGCCGGGCCCAACCAAGCCATCAACGAACCCGGCGGCACCCCCATCCTCGCCACCGTCGCCTCGATCACGCCATCGCACAGCCCGCGCCAACCCGCATGGACTGCACCGACCACCGTCCCAGCCGCATCGCACAGCAGAACAGGCAGACAGTCCGCCGTCATCACCACGCACACCGCACCGGGCCTAGCCGAAAAGCTGGCATCCGCCTGCGGCAAGCAGCCCGAGCGCGCCGCATCGACGACCACGACGCCATGAACCTGCTTCAGCCATAACGGCTCGCTCGGCAGCAAGGATGAGAGAGACTGGCGATTGCGCGCCACCGCCAGCGGCGCATCGCCGACGTGATCGCCCAAATTAAAACTGCAATATGGCGCTACGCTGACACCACCCAAACGTGTGGTTTGCAAGGCGCGGACGTTAGCCGGCGCAGGCCAGTCGGGAGTAAAGCTAGATTGCAACAGACTCACGGCTGACACTTAATTCTCGGTTTGAGCGGCGACCGCCCGGCCTATGGCCTCAAGCAAAGTCAGCATATCTTGCGGCATGGAGACGTGCCATTCCATGCGTTCGCCGGTTTCAGGATGATCGAGCGCCAGCCGGGTGGCGTGCAAAGCCTGACGCGAAAAGCCATTCAGCAAGGCGCGCAATTCGACCGGACATTTCTGCACGCCCTTGATGTAGATGGTATCGCCCACCAGCGGATGACCGATGTGCGCCATGTGGACGCGGATCTGATGGGTGCGTCCGGTTTCCAGCCGACAGCGGATCAACGTACAGGCGGGATAGGCGATCTCGACGCTATAGTGCGTCACCGCTGGCTTGCCATCCTCGACCACCGCCATCTTGACCCGCTGCGAGGGATGGCGACCGATGGGCGCATCGACCATGCCCCCGCGCGGAAACTCACCCCAAGCCAGCGCGAGGTACTCGCGTTTCACGCTGCGCTCCTGCATCTGACGCACCAGCGCAGTCTGCGCGATCAGCGTCTTGGCCACCACGAGCAGACCGCTGGTGTCTTTGTCCAGCCGATGGACGATGCCCGCACGCGGCACTTCGGCAAGCTGGGGCGAGTGATGCAACAGAGCGTTGAGCAGCGTCCCCTCCCAGTTGCCGCTGCCGGGATGCACCACCAGCCCGACCGGCTTATTGATGACCAGCAGACTGTCGTCTTCGTAAACGATGTCGAGCGCAATGTCTTCGGCTTGATGCACCTGCTCGGAGGGATGGGCTTGCGGCAACACGATGATCTGTTCGCCGCCCCACACTTTTTGCCGGACAGCCGCAGGCACGCCGTTGAGCGTCACCTGTTCGGCTTCGACCCACGATTGCAAGCGACTGCGCGAGTATTCGGGCAACAATTTGGCCAGAGCCTGATCGAGCCTGAGCCCGGCGTAGGCATCTGGCACTTGGAAGTTTAGCTGGGAGTGGCTCATAGGCTTTCAGGTATAATCTGCGGGAAAATTTTCTTGGGTTCCGTCATGCGCCGTAGTTTAGCCTTAATCCTGTTGCTTTCGCTCACTGCCTGCCAATTATTCACCCCGTTGCCGGACGAGAACTCCGCCGCAGCCGCCGGGCCATCCGTTCCCGTCGAGCAGCTTTACGCTGACGCTCAGAGCGAGATAAAGGACGGCAATTACGAAAAAGCCGTCAAGTTGCTCGAAAGACTGCAAGCGCGCTATCCCTATGGTCGCTATGCCCAACAGGCGCAGATGGAGATTGCCTACGCCCATTACAAACAACGCGAGCCCGACCCGGCACTAGCCGCCGCAGACCGCTTCATCAAGCAGTATCCGAACAACCCGAATGTGGACTACGTCTATTACTTGAAGGGACTCATCACCTTCAACTCTGACTTGGGCATCTTCGGCGACTTGTTCCTGCAAGACCTTTCCGAACGCGACCCCAAGTCGGCGCAGGAGTCGTTCGAAGCATTCCGCGAACTGGTCACACGCTTCCCGGATAGCCGTTACACGCCGGATGCCAAGGTGCGGATGCAGTATCTCATCAATGCGCTGGCCCGCTCCGAGATATATGCCGCCAACTATTACTTGCGGCGCGGCGCACACATGGCTGCGCTGAATCGTGCCAAGACGGTGCTGACCACTTATCCGCAAACACCACAAGCCGTCGAAGCCTTGCAGATTATGGTCAAGGCTTACGATGCGCTCGGCATGACCGATCTGCGTGACGACACACAGCGCGTGCTGGTCAAAAACACCGGGAAAGCGGGCACGATCGCCAGCGAAGCTGCATGGTGGCAGTTCTGGAAGCGTTGAGCGCATGAGATTCTGCCCGGATTGCGGAGCTCCCACGGCGTTGCGCCAACCGCCTGACGACCACCGCTTCCGTCATGTCTGCACCGAGTGCGAGACCATCCACTACCAGAACCCCAAGCTGATCGTCGGCGCTATCCCGGTCTGGCAAGATGGACGCATCCTGCTGTGCCGTCGCGCCATCGAACCGCGTTACGGCCTTTGGACCTTGCCTGCCGGATTTATGGAGAATGGCGAGACCACCGCCGAAGCCGCTGCGCGTGAAACGCTGGAAGAGGCCAATGCCCGCGTCAAACTCGACGAATTGTATTCGCTGTATAACGTCGCTTACATGAACCAAGTCCACCTGTTTTTCCGCGCCCAATTATTGGACCTAGACTTCAGCCCAGGCGTCGAAAGTCTGGAGGTACACCTGTTCGAAGAAGCCGACATCCCTTGGGATGAACTGGCCTTTCGCACCGTACGCGGCACCTTGCAGCACTACTTTGCCGAGCGCAAGAAGGGCGACTTCCACTTCTCCGTGACCGACCTGACTCCGCTCGCACCTAAGTAACAACCGTTTGAGAGCATCTGTTTTCCCTCCTATAATGGGGCCACTTAGTCTGCTTCCCGCTTTATGAACCCGATTCGCTCCACCCTACTATTACTCACCATCGCCCTGTCGCTCGGGGGCTGTGCCTCCACGTCCGGCTACCACAATCCGCAAGACCCTCTTGAACCGCTCAACCGTAGCGTCTACAAATTCAACGACACCATAGACCGCGCAGTATTCAAGCCGGCGGCTCAAGGCTACAACTATGTCATGCCGAACACCGCCAAAACCTTGGTCGGCAACTTCTTCTCGAATCTGGACGACATCATCGTCACCATGAACGACCTGCTGCAATTCAAACTGAGGCAAGCGTTCTCCGACAGCGGTCGCATCCTCATCAATTCCACGGTAGGCGTGGCAGGTTTGGTCGATGTCGCCTCGCAAGTGGGCTTTGAAAAACACAACGAGGACTTCGGTCAGACGCTGGGCCATTGGGGCGTACAGAGCGGCCCGTATCTGATGCTGCCCTTCTTCGGCCCGAACTCGTTCCGCGACAGCATCGCGCTGTATGTCGATGCCCAGCCCAGCCAAATCAAAAAGATCGGACATGTGCGCAGCCGAAATCAGCTCTACGCCACCAAGCTGGTGAATCGCCGCGCGCAACTGCTGGATCAGGAAAAGGTGTTGGACGATGCTATCGTCGACCGCTACGCCTTCATCCGCGACGCTTACTTGCTGCATCGCCAATCGCTGGTCTACGACGGCAGCCCGCCGCACGAAGAAGAGGATGATGAGGACGACAGCACGGGAGCCGCGCCCACACCCATCAGCTCCCCCGCCCCTTAACGGCACGACTCATGCAGATAACAAAACAGCCCGGCAAGCCGGGCTGTTTTGTTATGCCGATCACGCTCTACTCATCCCGATAACGACGCTCATCGTCGTAACGGCGATCATTGCGATAACGCTCATCCGCATTGCGCCCGCGATATTCACGCGAGTCACGTCCAGCACTATTCTCGTCCAGCACCGTCACATTCACCCCCACCCTGATGGTAGCACCCGGCTGAAGGGAGTAAGGCAAGCGCGTCGTGATGTCCTGCCCTTTGTAGCGATAAGTCACATCATAACCGCTCACCACATCACGCCCATCTTCTACTTGGCGACAGCGCTGCACTTGGCGAGCGCCGCTCGAAGAATCTGGGTTCTGCACTCGGTCGCCGACCACCGTTCCGGCGATCGCACCGGCGGCGGTCGCCGCCTTATTGCCGCTTCCGCCACCGACTTGACTACCGAGCAAACCACCTGCCACGCCGCCGACCACCGCCCCGCCCACCGGACGATCACTGTTCGGATTGGCGACCTTATCGCCGATCACCGTGCCCGCGATAGCGCCTGCTGCCGTAGCCGCCGTATTGCCATGACCACCGCCAACCTGACTCCCCAGCAGACCGCCCACCACACCACCGATCACCGCGCCACCCATCGAGCGTTGCGGCGCGGGCGCGCCCACAGTCTCCGTCCAGCATTCCTGCCGAGGTTCGGAAACTCGATCATACACGGGCACACTGGCGATCACTCGTGCATCATCCACAAAATCAGCCGCCCAAGCGGAGCCGAAAGCCGCCATCAACAGCATTGTCAGAATGCTTCTTTTCATTGTCTGCACCTCCATAGTCGCCAATCGTTTGGCCGTGCAGCCTGAACGGCCAAACACGGAAAATCGTTTACATCAGGCCGCAGCCGAGGCCACATTGCGCACCACGTCGGCGATAGTCTCTGCCCACTGGCGCACCAGTTTTCCATCTTCACCCTCGACCATCACCCGCAGCAAAGGCTCAGTCCCCGAGGCACGTAGCAACACGCGCCCTTTGCCTGCCAGTGCCGATTCCGCTTGAAGGATAGCGGCACTGACATGTGCATCCGTCGCAAAATCCAGTTTTTTGGCGACACGCACATTGACCAGCACCTGCGGATAGAGGATCAGCTTGTCCATCGCCTGCACCAAAGTCTGTTCGCTGACCCGCAAAGCATGGAGCACCTGCAAAGCCGAGATGATGCCGTCGCCCGTGGAGTGCTTATCCAGACACAAGATGTGACCGGAGTTCTCGCCTCCCAGCTGCCAATCGTTCTGTTGCAGCAACTCCATCACGTAGCGATCACCGACCTTGGCGCGTACGAACGGCACGCCCATCTCCTTGAGCACCAGCTCTAGGGCCAGATTGGTCATCAGCGTGCCAACTACGCCGCCCTTCAGGGCTCCCTGCTGTTTACGATGCCTGGCCAATACGTAAAGCAACTGGTCGCCGTCATACAAGCGCCCAGCCGCATCCGCCATCACCAACCGGTCGCCATCGCCATCCAGAGCGATACCTAGGTCAGCGCCCTCCTCGACCACTCGCTTGCACAGCGCCGCCGGAGACGTTGCCCCGCAGCCATCGTTGATGTTCTTGCCATCCGGCTGCACGCCGATGGCGACGACGTCTGCGCCCAACTCGTGGAACACATGACGGGCGATGTGATAGGCCGCGCCATTGGCGCAATCCACCACCAGCTTCAGCCCTCGCAGGTCGAGATCGCTGGGAAAGGTGCTCTTGCAAAATTCGATGTAGCGCCCTGCGGCATCGTCCAAGCGCTTGGCCTTGCCCAGATCGGCGGACGACATGGTGACGATGGGCGCATCCAGCCCGGCCTCAATCGCCAGCTCGATCTCATCTGGCAGCTTAGTGCCATGCCGCGAAAAGAACTTGATGCCGTTGTCCTCGAAAGGATTGTGCGAAGCAGAGATGACAATGCCAGCCTGTAAACGTAGCGCGCGCGTGAGATAGGCCACCGCCGGGGTCGGCACCGGGCCAGCCAAATAGACATCCACTCCGGCAGCGATCAAGCCGGCTTGCAGCGCCGACTCCAGCATATAACCAGAGATGCGTGTGTCCTTGCCGATCAGCACAGCTGGGTGTTCGCCCTTGCCCAGATGCCAGTCTGCGGCAGCCAATACCTTGCCCGCCGCATAGCCCAAGTGCATCACGAATTCAGGTGTGATCGGATAGTCACCGACCTTGCCACGCACACCATCCGTCCCAAAATACTTTCTGCTCACATTCGCCTCACTTACTGATTTGTCCCTTGCACCGCACGCCAAACCTTCAGCGCATCCACAGTCACCGACACATCATGCACCCGCACGATACTCGCCCCACGCTGCACGGCGATCAAGGCAGCAGCGACGCTGGCCGCGCCACGATGCTCGACCGACTGCCCAGTGATCGCCCCCAACATGCTTTTGCGCGACAGCCCGGCCAACACCGGCACACCCAAGTCGGCAAACCGGGACAATTCCCGCAACAAAGCGAGGTTGTGCTCCAGACTCTTGCCAAAACCGAAACCCGGATCGACCAGCAAACGCGACCGAGCTATCCCTGCCGCCTCTGCCGCCTGCAAACGCGACCGCAGAAAATCCAGCACCTCGCTGGTCACCTCCGCATAGTCAGGGCGCTGCTGCATATTCTGCGGATCGCCACGCTTGTGCATCAAACACACAGCAGCATCGCTCTGCGCCACAATCTCTAGGGCCCCCTCGGCCTGCAAGGCGTTCACGTCGTTGACCATGCACGCGCCAGCATCCAGCGCGGCACGCATCACCGCAGGCTTATAAGTGTCGATGGAGATAGGAAATGCCGCATCGCGCAAGCCCTCGATGACGGGCAGCACGCGATCAAGTTCCTCCTGTTGGCTCACCGGAGCTGCTCCCGGGCGAGTAGATTCGCCCCCCACATCAAGGATGTCCGCACCTTGCGCGATCAATAGACGAGCATGGGCGATAGCCGCTGCGGCGGAAGCATGATGCCCGCCATCGGAGAACGAATCAGGTGTGACATTGACGATGCCCATGACCAGCGGGCGAGGGCAGTCGAACTGGAATTTTCCGCACTGGAGAATCATAAGACAGTCGCTAGTCGTTAGCTGCTAGTCACCAGCAACCAAGGGCTAGCGACTAACGACTGCTTTCAGGTTTCCTGAGCAGGCTGACTAGGTGCCGCCGCAGGTGTCGCTGGTGCGGTTGGCGTGGTGTCTTGCGGTGGCTCAGGGGTCTTGCTGCTCTGAGCCGGCTTGGGTGGACGAGGTGGTTTGCCTGCCATGATGTCGGCGATCTGGTCGGCGTCGATGGTTTCCCATTCCAGCAAGGCTGCGGTCATCGCTTCAACCTTATCTCGGCCTTCGGTCAGGATCTTCGTCGCCACGGCATATTGTTCATCCAGAATGCGGCGGATCTCGGCGTCGATCTTCTGCATGGTGTTCTCGGACAGGTTCTTGTGCGTCGTCACCGAGCGCCCCAAGAACACTTCGCCCTCATTCTCGCCGTAGACCATCGGCCCCAAGGCCTCCGACATGCCATAACGTGTCACCATGTCACGCGCGGTCTGAGTCGCGCGCTCGAAGTCGTTCGATGCGCCCGTGGAGACATTACCCACGAACAACTCTTCCGCCACACGACCACCGAACAGCATGGCGATATTAGCCAGCATCTGGTCGCGGTACATGCTGAAGCGATCTATCTCCGGCAACGACCAAGTCACCCCCAGCGCACGACCACGCGGAATCACGGTCACTTTATGTACCGGGTCGCACCCCGCCAGCGTCATGCCGATAACGGCATGGCCGGACTCATGGTAAGCGGTTTTTTTCTTATCTTCCGGTGTGATGACCATGGACTTGCGCTCCGCGCCCATGAAGATCTTATCTTTGGCCGACTCGAAGTCATCCATATCGACGAAACGCTTGCCGCGACGTGCCGCAAACAGCGCTGCCTCGTTGACCAGATTGGCGATGTCCGCACCGGACATGCCGGGAGTACCGCGCGCCAAGATGTTGGCATTCACGTCAGGCGCACAGGGGACTTTACGCATATGTACGGCCAGAATCTGCTCACGGCCACGAATGTCAGGCAACGGAACGACCACTTGACGGTCGAAACGACCGGGACGCAACAAGGCCGCATCCAGCACGTCAGGACGGTTGGTCGCAGCGATCACAATCACACCGCTAGCGCCCTCGAAGCCATCCATTTCCACCAGCAAAGCATTCAGTGTTTGCTCGCGCTCATCGTTACCGCCACCAAGGCCAGCCCCGCGCTGACGACCGACCGCGTCGATCTCGTCGATGAAGATGATGCAAGGCGATTGCTTCTTGGCCTGCTCGAACATGTCGCGTACACGGGCTGCGCCCACGCCGACGAACATCTCGACGAAATCGGAACCGGAAATAGAGAAGAACGGCACCTTGGCTTCGCCAGCGATGGCCTTGGCCAGCAAAGTCTTACCGGTACCGGGGCTACCGACCATCAGCACGCCACGCGGGATACGCCCGCCCAGACTCTGAAACTTGGAAGGGTCGCGCAGAAAATCGACCAGTTCGGACACTTCTTCCTTGGCTTCGTCACAACCTGCGACATCAGCGAAGGTCACGCGCTCCTTGGCCTCATCCAGCAAACGCGCCTTGCTCTTGCCGAACGAGAAAGCGCCGCCCTTGCCGCCGCCCTGCATCTGACGCATGAAAAACACCCACACACCGATCAACAACAGCATCGGGAACCAAGAGACGAATACATTCATCAACAAAGAAGGCTCTTCTTCGGGCCTAGCTTCAATCTTGACGCCATTCTTGAGCAGATCGGACACCATCCACAGATCGGTCGGCGCGTAGCTCGTAATATGTTTGCCATCGGCAGTGGTCGCACGCAACGTGCGCCCTTCGATAGTCACTTTGGCGATGTGCCCCTGCTTGACCTCTTCCAGGAACTGGGAGTAATCCATCGGGCCTTGCCCGCCAACGGGTTGCCGACCATTGAATTGGTTGAAAACAGTCATCAGCACCAAGGCCACAACCATCCAAATCCCGATACTTTTGAACAAATTATTCAAGACTGCTCCTTATTGGCAGAAGGCCTGCCACGCTCAATTAGACTACGACTAGGCGGATTACTCAAGCTTTCCCGTTCCCAGCAGATACAACTCACTACTTCTATCTCTTGACGCTTTGGGCTTGCGCGTCGCCACTTTGGCGAAATGCCCCCGCATCTGTTTGAGAAAGGCTTCGAAGCCCTCGCCCTGAAACACTTTGACGAGAAAGCTGCCGTTAGGTTGCAAATGTTGCGCAGAAAATTCCAGCGCCAACTCACATAGATACATCGCCCGCGCCTGATCCGAGATACCCACGCCGCTGATATTGGGGGCCATATCCGAGATTACAAGCCCGATCTTGCGTCCGGCCAGACGTTCTTCCAGTTGCGCCAGCACATCATCTTCGCGGAAGTCGCCCTGAATGAACTCGACGCCGTGGATAGGGTGCAGCGGCAGCAAGTCGAGCGCGATCACTTTTCCCGAGTCGCCCACCTTGCGCGCTGCGATCTGCGACCAGCCTCCCGGCGTCGCCCCCAAATCGACCACGGTCATGCCGGGACGCAGCAAATGATCCTTCTCGTCGATCTCCAACAACTTATAGGCAGCACGCGAACGATAGCCTTCCTTCTGCGCTAATTGCACATAAGGATCATTGACATGCTCGGTCATCCATTGCTTGCTGGTTTTGGAACGCTTCATCGTTTAGAATCCGGCCTCACTTTAAGGAAGCCCATGTTAAATATCACTGTATCCCAACGTCTTGAACTCAAGGCCCGCGCCCACGCTCTCAATCCGGTCGTCATGATAGGCAATGCTGGCCTGACCGACTCCGTGCTGGCAGAGATCGCGCGCAACCTAAAAAGCCATGAACTCATCAAGATTCGCGTGATGGGCGATGATCGTGATGCGCGCACCGCCATCATGCAAGAGATCTGCGAGAAGCTGGAAGCCGCCCCAGTGCAACACATTGGCAAGATTCTGGTCATCTATCAACCGAATCTTGATATCACGATGCCGATCAAGAAAGCCCCTCGCCGCACCGGAAAACCGCTGACCAAAAAGCGGCTTGCAGCTCGCTAAGTCCCGCCGCTAGTCATCAGCCGATCAGCTCGCGCAGCGGATCGGACAAAGACAGCCAACGACTAGCGACTCCGCTGCCGACTAGATGTACTGAACGTCCACCACTTCATATTCACGAATACCGCCTGGCGCCTGCACTTCGGCGATGTCGCCGGAATATTTTCCGATCAGCGCACGAGCGATGGGCGAGCTGATGGAGACCTTGCGCTGCTTGATGTCTGCCTCGTCGTCGCCGACGATCTGGTAGGTCACCACGTCACCGTTATTGGTGTCCTCTAGGATCACGGTCGCACCGAATACGCAGCGTCCGTCAGCATTGATCGTTCTCGGATCAATGATCTGCGCCGTACCCAGCTTGCTCTCCAATTCCTGGATGCGCCCCTCGACAAAACCCTGACGCTCCTTGGCGGCATCGTATTCGGCATTTTCCGACAGATCGCCTTGGGCGCGCGCCTCGGAGATCGCATTGATCACCGAGGGGCGTTCTATCGTTTTGAGATGGTGCAATTCCTGACGCAAAAGCTCCGCGCCGATCACGGTCAATGGGATCTTGATCATGTGTTTCCTTAAATCTGATTAAGTCGCCGTTCGGTCAGTCGACCAAACGGGTGTGCAGAGTCTGCACGTCGTATACCTGCAACTCAGCCAGATGCTGCATCCCCATACAGGCAGCACGCGCCCCGGCCAAAGTCGTGTAGTAAGTCACACGGCCTTGCAAGGCCGCATGGCGGATGGAGTAGGAGTCGCGCATCACCGACGGTTTGGAATCCACCGTATTGACGATGAAGCTGACTTCACCATTCTTTATCATGTCCACGATATGCGGACGACCTTCGGCGACCTTGTTCACCGTAGTCACCGCCACACCCGCCGCATTGATGACAGCAGCTGTGCCGCGTGTCGCCAGCACGGTAAATCCCAGTTCGTTCAGGGTGCGCGCCACTTCCACCACGCCATGCTTGTCCGCCTCGCGCACGCTGATGAATGCCTTGCCGGATGACGGCAGCTTGACGCTGGCGGCCAGTTGCGACTTGACGAAAGCTTCGGCGAACGTCTCGCCCACCCCCATCACTTCGCCGGTGGACTTCATTTCCGGGCCGAGGATTACATCCACGCCGGGGAACTTGATGAACGGGAACACCGCTTCCTTCACCGAGAAATACGGCGGAATGATCTCGCGAGTCACGCCCTGCGCAGCCAATGTCTGACCCGCCATGCAGCGCGCCGCGATCTTGGCCAGCGGCACACCAGTCGCCTTGGAAACATATGGCACGGTACGCGAAGCGCGCGGATTCACTTCCAACACATAGACGGTTTCACCTTGAATGGCGAACTGCACGTTCATCAGACCGACCACATTCAGCGCGCCGGCCATCGCCTTGGTCTGGCGACGTAGCTCGTCTTGCATCGCAACGGACAAAGAGTACGGCGGCAGCGAACAAGCCGAGTCGCCAGAGTGCACGCCCGCCTGTTCGATGTGTTCCATGATGCCGCCGATGATGACTTGCGTGCCGTCGGACACCGCGTCCACGTCCACCTCGATGGCATCATTGAGGAAACGATCCAGCAGGATGGGCAGACGCTCAGGGTAGGTCTTGGACATTTCCTCGGCATCGCGCATATAGCGTTCGAGGTCGGGCTGCGCATGGATGATCTCCATCGCACGGCCACCCAGCACGTTGGAAGGCCGCATCACCAGCGGATAGCCGATGTCCGCCGCGCCAGCAATAGCTTCGACCACCGTGCTGGCGGTACGATTGGGCGGCTGCTTCAGGTTCAATTCACGCAGCATCGTCTGGAAGCGCGCGCGGTCTTCCGCCATGTCGATCATGTCCGGCGTAGTGCCGATGATAGGCACACCCGCCGCGTGCAGGCCGTGCGCCAGCTTCAGCGGCGTCTGCCCGCCGTATTGCACGATCACGCCGATGGGCTGTTCGACATCAACCACTTCCAGCACGTCTTCCAGCGTCAGCGGCTCGAAGTACAAACGATCAGAAGTATCGTAGTCGGTGGAGACCGTCTCGGGATTGCAGTTGACCATGATGGTCTCGTAGCCGTCTTCGCGCATCGCCAGCGCGGCGTGTACGCAGCAGTAGTCGAACTCGATGCCCTGACCGATACGGTTCGGCCCGCCGCCCAGCACCATGATCTTCTTGTTGTTGGTCGGCTGCGACTCGCACTCTTCCTCGTAGGTCGAGTACATGTAGGCGGTGTTGGTGGCGAACTCGGCAGCGCAGGTATCCACGCGCTTGAACACCGGACGCACGCCCAGCGCCACGCGGCGCGCGCGCACCGCATCCGCATCGACACCCAGCAGCTTGGCCAGACGACGGTCGGCGAAGCCGACGCGCTTCAACGCACGTAACTCGGCAAAATCCAGACTTTCCAGCGTACGTCCAGCCAACGCCGCTTCGCGCTTGATGAGGTCTTCGATCTGCACTAGGAACCACGGATCGATCTTGCTGTGCGCAAACACTTCGTCCACGCTCAAGCCGAAACGGAACGCATCGCTCACCGCCCAGATACGCTCCGGCCCCGGATTGCGCAATTCCGCCGTGATCGCGTCGAGATCGCTGTATTTTTCGTCCAGCCCATCCACGCCCACTTCCAGCCCGCGCAAGGCTTTCTGGAACGACTCTTGGAAGGTGCGACCGATGGCCATCACCTCGCCTACCGACTTCATTTGCGTAGTCAGCCTATCATTGGCTTGCGGGAACTTCTCAAAGGCGAAACGCGGAATTTTGGTAACCACGTAGTCGATGGTCGGCTCGAACGAAGCCGGGGTCGCGCCGCCGGTGATGTCATTCTTCAACTCGTCCAGCGTAAAACCGACTGCCAGCTTGGCTGCAATTTTGGCGATGGGAAAACCCGTGGCTTTGGAGGCCAGCGCCGAGGAACGCGACACGCGCGGATTCATCTCGATCACCACCATGCGCCCGTCGTCCGGGTTGATGGAGAACTGCACGTTGGATCCGCCGGTTTCCACACCGATCTCACGCAGCACGGCCAGTGAAGCGTCGCGCAGGATCTGGTATTCCTTGTCGGTCAGCGTCTGCGCGGGCGCGACGGTGATCGAGTCGCCGGTGTGCACGCCCATCGGGTCCAGATTCTCGATCGAACAGATGATGATGCAGTTGTCGGCGCGGTCGCGCACGACCTCCATCTCGTATTCTTTCCAGCCAAGCAAGGACTCTTCGATCAACAACTCCTTGGTCGGCGATGCTTCCAAGCCGCGCTCGCAAATCTCCATAAACTCTTCGCGGTTGTAAGCGATACCACCGCCGGAGCCGCCCATGGTGAAAGACGGGCGGATGATGGTCGGATAGCCCATCACCTGCTGCACTTGCAGCGCTTCTTCCATGCTGTGCGCGATGGCGGAACGCGCCGAAGCCAGCCCGATGCGCGTCATCGCCTGCTTGAACTTCTCGCGGTCTTCCGCCATATCGATGGCGTCGCGCGAAGCGCCGATCATCTCGACCTTGTATTTTTCCAGCACGCCGTGCTTGGCCAGATCCAGCGCGCAGTTCAGCGCAGTCTGCCCGCCCATAGTCGGCAAAATCGCGTCCGGGCGCTCCTTGGCGATGATCTTCTCGACCATCTGCCAGGTGATGGGCTCGATGTAGGTCGCATCGGCCATGTTCGGGTCGGTCATGATGGTGGCCGGATTCGAGTTCACTAGGATGACGCGGTAGCCCTCTTCCTTGAGCGCCTTGCAAGCCTGCGCGCCGGAGTAGTCGAACTCGCACGCCTGCCCGATGACGATGGGACCAGCGCCGATAATCAGAATGCTTTTAATGTCAGTACGCTTTGCCATTTTTTTGCGGGAAGGGGGAAGAGGGAAGGGGGAAGGGTCGGAGAGCGCGGTTTTACCCTTCTCCCTTCCCTCCTCTCCCTTCTCCAAAATCCCTCTTACTTCCTCTTCTCCATCAATCCAATAAATTTATCGAACAACCCATCCACATCATGCGGCCCAGGACTGGCCTCGGGATGTCCCTGGAAACAGAAGGCGGGTTTATCGGTCAACTCAAATCCTTGCAACGTGCCGTCGAACAGCGAGATGTGCGTCACGCGCGCATTCGCGGGCAGCGTCGCCGCATCTACCGCAAAACCGTGGTTCTGGCTGGTGATCATCACCTGCTTGGTTTGCACGTTTTGCACCGGATGGTTCGCGCCACGATGGCCGAACTTCATCTTCATCGTCCTGGCACCAGCGGCCAAGCCCATAATCTGGTGCCCCAGACAGATGCCGAACAGCGGCACACTCTTGTCGATGAAGGTCTGCACCGCCTCGATGGCATAGTCGCAAGGCTCGGGATCGCCGGGGCCGTTGGACAAAAACACGCCATCGGGATTCATCGCCAGCACTTCCGCCGCCGAAGTCTTGGCCGGAACCACGGTTATGTCACAGCCGCGCTCCGCCAGCATACGCAGAATGTTGCGCTTCACGCCAAAATCGTAGGCCACGACCTTGAATCTGGCCTCAGTCACATCGCGGTAGCCGACACCCAGCACCCACTCGCGCTGCGTCCACTCATAGGGCGCATCGACGGTGACGACTTGCGCCAAGTCCATCCCCGCCAATCCCGCGAAGCCACGCGCCGCCGCCAGCGCTGCCTCGATGTTGTCGCCGGTGGCGATACAACCGCTCTGCGCACCCTTGGAACGCAGAATGCGAGTCAGCTTGCGGGTGTCGATGTCGGCGATGGCGACGACATTGTTGACCTTGAGATAATCGGACAGCGATTGCGTACTGCGGAAGTTGCTCGCCACCATGGACAGGTCGCGTATCACCAACCCGCTGGCAAACACCTGACGCGACTCGATATCTTCTGGATTGGTGCCGACATTGCCGATATGCGGGTACGTCAGCGTAACGATCTGCTTGCAGTAAGACGGATCAGTGAGGATTTCCTGATAGCCGGTGATCGAGGTATTGAACACCACCTCACCGACGCTGCTGCCTTCGGCACCTATGGAAACCCCGCGAAATACCGTCCCGTCGGCTAAAACTAAAATGGCAGGCTGGATTTGCGGCACCGGAAACTCCCAAACAGTGGATACAAAGAAGCGGGACGAACCGTTCGTTCATCCCGCTCTGGATTGGTGCAGATTATACCCGAGGGCGGTATCGGCATCAATTTCTTAATGGCAATTCCTTAGCAAGGCAGACATCTGGCTCATTTTACGGGACGCACCACGGGCGACGTATCTGGCGTTTTTCTCGTCGCAGGTTTCGGCGCAGCCTTGCCCGCCGGAGCTTTCGGCGCAACGCCCTCATCCAACTCTTGCTTGTGCCGGAACACTCGATCCAGCGCCCCGCCGACTCGAATGCCGATGGCCGTCCCTATCCACGGCCCCAAGATCGCCGTCCCTAGCGCCGCTCCCGCCACCGTCGAACCTGCTGGACGCACCACGGGCGCATCCAGCGTCCCGGAAATATACAACGGCAAGCTGACCAGACTCGCCGTCATCTTCACATCGGCATCCAACACCCCCTCCAACTGCCTTTCCGGCGAGACGCGAACCTCGCCCTCGGCATCGTACAAATCCGCCGCCAATTTCAAATTGGCGACTTGGATCGCGCCATTGCTGACCACCAACGCACCCGACATCTCCTGAAAATTAAGCTCGTCCTTGTCTGCCTGCCTCACCGAAGTGTTCACCGCCCGTACCAATTTGCCCCCACCCAGTACGCCATCCTTCATCAAAAAGGCAGCATCAAGCCGCCCTTTATGTGGAAACTGCGCCAAGTCAGCCAAGGAGATGGACAAGCGCCCCTGCCCATCCAACTTGCCGGTGAGCCTAGCGGAGTCAGTCAACACATCGACAATCTCGCCCAACTCCAAACCAGTCACGACTGCATCCGCCTGAATCTGCCTATCTGCCAGACCGAATCGCCCCGAACCATCCAACTCGCCGCCATATAGCTTGAGATGCAGGCCAGACATCTCGCAGATCTTTCGCTCCACTCCGAGGTGTGCCTTAGCTTCGTTGACGCTCAATCTCTTCACCGGATCATGCGCCCACTCTATCGCCCCCCCCGCCACTTCGACATCGGCAGCCAGCTTCAGATTGCCCAGCAAGACCTTCATCTCCGCTCCTTTGGCAGAAAACTCCCCCTGAACATTCAACCTATCGGCAGTCAGTCGCCCCGCGATTGAAGGCAACATGAAGGCGAACCTGTCGCCCACGAATCCCCAGCCACCAACGAGACTAAGCCCCCCACCCCACTCCACCCTAGCTTTCGCCTTCAATCCCCCCCCCATCACGCCCAGCGACAAGGACTGAAGCTCGAGCACTGGCGCGCGAAACACCCCATTCAACTGCAAGCGCTCCAGTCTCACAGGATTCTTCCCCGGCAACAACAACTCCGGCATATCAGCCTTGATCGCCAGCGCACCATCCGCACGAGGCGTCAGCTCAGCAAACAAATGTCGTCCCGGAATCGACACCGAGACACTTTTCAGCACCTCGCCATCGTCAATGACGACACTGCCACTCGCTCGCTCCACCCCAATGCGCGGCAACTCCAGCGCTATATCACTGAATCGCAACTCACCAATCTGACAGAACAGCTTAGGCGAGGAAACATGACTCTCAGTGATCCAACTCAAAATGGCTTCGACCTTGGATTGCGCCACGCGCCCTCCCTCGATCTCCACCCGAGGAATGACACATTGACCTCGCAACAATGCCGCAAGACTGATCCGCGCAGAGATCAAATCCACCGCAATCCCCGCCTGCTCACCAATCACCAAGCCCTCCACCCCCAAATGCGGCACAGGCCACAACAACACCTTCAATCGCTTGATTTTTACAGGCTCATGAAACAAAGAAGATAGCTCAGCCTCGACTCCAGACTGATATTTATCAAGCGGAATCAGCAGTGCAGCAAGTACCAGCGATGCCACAAAAAACAACAAAACAACAAAAAATCTCTTAAACCACTTACTCATTTTTCTTATCAGGTATTGACCAAAGGGCAGACTGTCGTTAGTATAGCGGCCTCATCAATTCCCTGATAGCTCAGTCGGTAGAGCGACGGACTGTTAATCCGCAGGTCCCTGGTTCGAGTCCAGGTCGGGGAGCCAAGAAATTCAAGCCCTTAGTCAGAAATGACTTGGGGCTTTTTCTTATTCCGGGATTCGGCATCAGGAAAAGTCCGCAGGTCGGCATTGAAACCCATGCAGCGCAATGGCTCCAGAGGCAAAAAAATCCGATGGTGGGTATGAATAGTCCGTGGGTGGGTATTGTGGTGCTCGTCATGGGGGCATTGTAATGCCTCGGGCGAGAGCTTGGGGGGATGGCTGCGGTGTCGAGTCGTCGAATGCGCCGAGTGTTCGCCTCAGCTTTTTTCAATCACCCTCGCCACATCCCCGTGGCACTCTGAACATTTCCCAACCAGCAGTAAATTTCCAGATCGAACGGCACCGGAAAAGTTGGTGATGGTCACCTCATGGCGACATGCACCGCACCAGACATTTGAGAGCAGTTGCTTTCTGACATCGGCAGGTATGGCGGCGTACAGCTTGGCGGCTGGAGGTGTGAATTTCGGAAGGGATTCGATGGTCATGGTTGCCGATATACGCAATCTGGATAATTGCCGTCAGCATACATGGAATGGCACTGCCGACAAAGAGCGAGGCGGCACAGGGATCAACTGGATTTTTCGGGTTACGCAGACAACGTCAGTTGGCAGGTCGCCCGTTCTTCCTCAGACAGTTTTGAGTATTCCAAGATAATTTCCGCCAGACGGTCATCGCCGCAATAGAAGTAGCTGGCAGACAGGCCAAGAACCTTTGCAAGTTGTTCTGCAATCTCAAAAGGCGGCTCATGTATGCCGTTTTCATAGCGGCTCATTCGGGCGCTGCTGCATCCCTCATCCAGTCCAATCATCACTCCCAGCTTGTCCTGCGCAATACCGGCGCGAAGACGTGCATCGCGCAAACGACGACCAAATAGAGTTCTTGACTGAGAGGGCTTATCAACCATTCTCCGATAGTCGTAGAGTGCGCTTGTATTGGCTCTACGAATATCGTAGATTGCGCATCTTTGTTGTCGGCAAGGGCTTCAGAAGGTAGCTAAGGTAGCAACTTAATATTTTTGTTGAGTAAGCAGGTATGTCCCGAGCCATTTTCCATGCCGGTGGAGAGTGGCTCTTTTTTTATCCCGGCAATTTTTTAGGGGAGGTCTATGTTTTGTAATAAATGCGGGAAAGAAATTTTTGACGAAGCGGTTGTATGTGTCGGATGTGGATGTCCAGTTAAACCAATGAAAGCAGTTGATGAACAATGGAGCCCCGGAACCATGGTGGCATTGGTGATTGGCTCGATCTTGATCCCAGAGGTGGCGCCGTAATTTCGGACAGTCCGATAAGTGATAGCCTTGCTTAACCCAAGCCGTGAACAGCACGGCAACCAGAGGAGCAAGCACATGAAAAGGACGAGAAGGAATCACGCACCGGGATTCAAGGCCAAGGTGG